>CAZUPD010000050.1:0-52596 GCA_964621785.1 uncultured Nannocystaceae bacterium | reverse complement strand
CCTTGGGGTCGCGCACCTGCATAAACACATCGAGCGCTTCGAAGTAACTGTCGACCTGGCTGCGCATCCGCTTGGGTAGCAGGTTGCACAGGCGCTCACTGAGCGGGCGGCGGGCGGCGGGGGAGGATGAATTCATGTCGATACACCTATTCGTTGAAAGATTCGGGAACTGCGGCCAACAGCATGCGCGCCTTGGCCAGGTGGTAACGCGTCAAAAGTGTGTGAATCGCGGGCAATGCCCGGGCGATGACCGTTGCGATCTGCTCGGCGGGTAGGTGCCCGAGGCGCGAGAGGATGAGCTCGGTCTCGTGGGCAAACAATTCGGAAATCGCTTTTTCATGTACTTGCAAGTCTTTGGCCGTAAACCCGAGCTCCTCGGTCAGGCCGGCCTCGCGCAGGGCACTCCAGGTTTCGACCACCCACACGTCCGACTGCGGCAGGTAGGTCGTACCGCCGCGGGTGGTCAGCGAACACAGCCCCATCTTGGCCAAGGTCTGCAACTCGTCGAGGCGAATGCAATGGGTGGCCAACAACGGCGCGACATCGACGCCTTCACTATCATTCGCCTGCTGCCCGAGTACCGGGGCGAGCCGGGCTTTGAGGTCGCGCAACAGCCCTTGCTGTTGTGTTGTAAAGCCATCGATCTCACCGTCGAGTAGCCCGCGAATCGCCTTGAGTGGCAAAAACCGTTCCTGTTGTAACTGGCGGACGAGGCGGATCCGGTCGAGGTGCTCATCGCCGTAGTAGGCCATGTTACGCCCGGTTTTTTTGCCCTCGGGCACCAGTCCCTGGGAGATGTAAAAGTGAATGGTCTGGCGGTCGAGACCGGTGGCCTCGCACAGGTCCTTCATGCGGTAGGGAAACCGGGTGCGATCGATCTTGCGGGCGGCCATCAATTGTCCTCCACGGCGATCTGGCAGGGGCCGCACGGGCGTCCGACACAGGCCAGCGCATACCCACCTTCGCGCTCTTCGGGTGTCAGGCAATTGGGTTCTTCCATCTCGACCGTGCCCGCGACAACGCGTACACGACAGGCACCACACCCGCCCATGGCACAGGAAAACGGAAGTGCGAGACCAGCATCGAGCCCGGCCTCGAGCACCGTTTGACCGGCCTTGACGGTGACCGTTTTTTGCTGGTCGCCGAGGCGGATCGAAATCAATGCATGCTCATGTTTTTTGTCGGCTTGGGACCCGCGCAGGTGCGGCGAGCCAAAACGTTCTTCGCGGATCTGGGAGGGCTTGACCCCGCGCGCACCGAGGCAGGTTTTCGCGGCATCCATCATCGGCTCGGGGCCACACAGCAACACGAGGTCATCGGGGCCAACCCCGTCCAACCTCTCGAGCACGCCGCCGAGGGTGTCGGCGTCCAACAACCCGCGTGGACCCTCCCATTCGGGCTCGGGATGACTGTAAACATATTGCACATGCATGTTTTGATTCGCGGCTGCCAACTCGTCGAGCTGGGCGCGAAAAATCGTTTCGGCCAGGCTGTGATTGCCGTAGATCAACACCGCCGGTGGAGCGTCGGGAGCTTGCGTCCACGTGCGTAGAATCGACATGATCGGCGTGATCCCACTGCCGCCGGCAATGCAGACAAGTCGCCCCCTGACCTCGTCGGGTGCGGCCCGAAACTCACCCGATGGCCCCAACACCCGCAGCCGGTCGCCGACGCGTAGGGTGTCGTTGAGGTGATTGGACACCTGACCACCGGCGATCCGCTTGACGGTGATCGCCGCCGGCACCTCCCCTGCCCGACTCGACAGCGAGTAGGCCCGCCGCAGGCGTCGACCATCGATTTCGACTTCGACGGTGAGAAACTGGCCCGGAACAAACTCGAGCGGTGCACCGGAAGACAAGGTGAGGGCAAAGCTGCGCGCGTGGGGGGTCTCGTCGACGACCTCGACGACCCGAACCTCGCGCACACCCGGAAGGTTTGCCGGCGCCACCGGTTGCACGACTTTTCGCGGGCCCGTGGCAAAGCGCTGGGTCCGTCGGTCTTGGTAGGACAGCGGCTTGTTGACGCGAAATCCCTGAACCATCATCGAAACATCTCGCCGCAACTGGTCCAACCGGTCGCGCACAGATGAGGGAAGCCAACGCTGGGATGCCATGGCCCAAAGTCTGGTCGAAGCAGCGTAAAGTGTCAAGCATTACTTGACACTTTGGGTATAGATTTAGAATCCAAGTTATTTCAAATTGATAGGATGCATCGATGCGGATACCCTGCTCGAAATGACTCGCGTCGCCGTGATCGGAGGAGCTGGGTTTTACGGCAGTGTCGTGTGTGAACACGTGGCCCGGGTAGCGGATGTCGAGGTGGTGGTCGCCGCTCGTCGTCCGCCGCCGGGGGGACTGACACTCGACCTCAAAAACCCCGAGACATTTGCCGCGCTCGACAGTTTCGACTGGGTCATCAACTGTGCCGACTCGGTCCTCGCCCCGCCCGACCGCGCCATCGCCTATTGCCAAGAACATGCGATCGGTTGGATCGACATGGGTGCCGAAGCCCACGCCACCCGTCGTCTGCTCGAGCTCGACGCCCCGGCGGCTCCGCTGATCATCGGTGCCGGTGTGTTTCCCGGGATGAGCACCTGTCTGGCCCATCACCTCGCTACGTGTGTCGACCAGGTCGAGGCGTTGCACCTCGGCGTCCGGATCTCGCCGCTGTCGGGTGCGGGGCCGGCCAACTGCGAGTTGATGACACATACGCTCGAGGCACCTTCGTTGCAGGTACAAGGAGGTGCGCTGCGCGAAGGCCCAGCGCTCTACGGTTCGCGGAAACTTCCCTACACAAAGATTGCTTCTACAATTTATCTCGACTGTGGCCTCCCCGATGCGCCCCTGCTCGCGCACGCCACCGACATCCCCGAGATCACAACTTCGATGGCTGTCGCCCCGGCGTTTTTGCGGCACAACTTTCGCATCCTCGCCGCGCTCACGCGCTGGGCCGGGCCGTTACGTCCGCTGATGCGATGGATGACGCGGTGGATGTTGCGACTGTCGCGGGGGCTGTTTTTGCGAAACGTCGGCAGTCCGGTGCATCTCACCGCCCAAGCGATTGCTGACGACGGCACGCATCTCGCCATGCTCGCGTTTCCAGAAGGTCGCGAAGCGACGGCCCTCGGCGTGGCGTCGGTCCTGTCCGCCGCCCTCGCTGCCGACCTCGCACCGGGTATCTACACCGCTGCCGATGTTGCACCGCTTCCCCAACTGCTCGAGCGAGCACGATCCCTGCGGGCGTCCGATCGACCTGGCGACCTCGAACTCATTGTCGAGTGACAATGCGCAACGAGCCGTCACCAGGACCTCCGTGCGAAGCCTGGGTATCGGTGACATCTGCCGCAACAAGCCCGTATAGTGCGCCCGATGTGCGCCGCCCAAGAAGACTCAAGCACTCCACGGCCGAAGTCGGCCCGCCCCTACGATGTCGTGTTGTTCGGTGCGACCGGATTCACTGGCACGCTCACGGCCGAGTATTTCGCCGCCAATGTTCCACTGTCGCAGGTACGGTGGACGATCGCCGGCCGCAACCTCGATAAACTCATGTCCCTGCGGGCACGTCTGAGCACGATTGCCCCAGAATGTGCCGATATCACTCCGATCATGGCTTCAAGCGATGACCGACAGGCTCTCGAGGACATGGCGAAAAGTACCCGTGTAATCTTGACCACGGTCGGTCCGTTTGCCGAGTACGGCGAACCTTTGGTGGCGGCTTGTGTCACCCACGGCACCGACTATGTCGATATCACCGGCGAACCCGATTTTTGGAACGGGATCATCGACCGCTACCACGACCGCGCGATCGTTGCAGGCTCATTGATTATCCCGTGCTGTGGGTTTGATTCGATCCCCCACGACCTCGGGGCGCTGTTCTGTGCCCAACAACTGCACGAACGCGGATCCGGTCCGATCCATGTCGACGGCTATGTCGCAGCCAAAGGCAGTGTCTCGGGCGGTACGTGGCAATCTCTGGTCCGCTACCTCGGCAAGATGCGCAAGCGTGTCAAACGACGGTCGTCGGGCAAGCGCAGAGGTCCGAGGTCCCGCGGAATCCACTTTTCGCCGGCCGTTCGGCGATGGGTTGCACCGGCGCCGACAATCGATCCGGCGGTCGTCCGCCGCAGTGCGAAGCTCGTTCCCGACGCATTTGGCGGCGACTTCTCCTACCACCACTACATGCAAACCAAGAACTTCGCTCAGATGGTCTCGCTGGTCGCGGGCGTCGGCTCGATCGCCGCGCTCGCCCAAATCGGGCCGACCCGGCGACTCCTGCTGCGCATGCGAACCTCGGGTGATGGGCCCAATCGCAGCCAGCGCGAGCGCAACTGGTTCAAGGTTGTGTTTGTCGGCACCCGCGGGCACGAGCGTGTTGTGACCCGGGTCTGCGGCGGTGATCCGGGATACGGCGAAACGTCCAAGATGTTGGCGGAGTCGGCATTAACACTTGTACATGCGCGCGATCAGTTGCCCCTCCAGGGCGGCGTGGTCACCCCGGCATCGGCCCTTGGCACCCATCTCATCACACGCCTGCAGACCGCCGGTATCGTATTTGAAGTGCTCGACTGATCGCGAACATCCGGACACATTCGTGACTTGCTCGCCCCCGGAGGCGAGTCGTGTTTGTCGGTGAAACCCATCCGTGGGCTACGGGCGTGATACTGTGGCCGTCTATCCGATCGGGCGATGCGGACGTTTAAACTCATTACCAACGAAACCTGCAACCATCGCTGCCGATTTTGTCACGCCCGTCGGGACCGTGAACGCCCCGAGATTGCCGCGCCTGCTGCGATCCGCAGTCGCCTCGACCAAGCGATTGCGGCGGGGGCCCGAGAGTTGGTCCTCACCGGCGGCGAGCCGACGCTGCGCCGCGATCTGGCGGCGGTTGTTGCCTATGCACATCGTGGAAATATCCCATCGATCGTCGTCGAGACAAACGCCACCACCCTCACACAGAAATCGATCCGCGCCTTGGCAGCCGCCGGCCTCGGGCGTGTCCGCATTCATATGCCCGGCTGGGGAACCGTTGCGGATCGGATCACGGGCGAGTCGGGGGGCCACACTCGGGCCTGTGAGGCGATCCGTCGATTTGCAGAAGCAGGGATCACGGTCGACATCACGGTACCGATCGTTCGCAGCAATACCCTCGCGGTCATGGCCCCGCGCGAGCCTGCGCAAGTGGATGACGCCCCGTCGTCTGAAAAAGATGTTGATACAATCAAACTTGCACGCGCAGCCGGCCATCTGCTGGATCTGCTCGGCCGGATTTCCGACGAGCAGCTGCCGGTGGCACGGATCATCGTCGCGGTTGTGCGTCAGGCCCCCGACGGCGACGAGGTTCTTCCACTCCCGCTGGCCTGTGCGATCGTCGAGAAGCTGGCTGCCGCCTGTCGGGGTCGGGGACAGATTCTTGCACTTGCAAATGAACCCCCCCTCGTTCCCTGTGCCTTTGACCATCCCGGCCGGGTCGCCCACCTGTTTGCCCTCACGCCGGGTGGGCGCGAACGTCCGGGACATGTCCATGCGCCGGCGTGTGCAACGTGTCGGGTGTTTGACCGCTGTCCGGGCCCGTCGACCCTCCTCGCATCACAGGGGTTTGAAGTCCGCCCGATCTCCGGCGATCGCATCCGCCGACGGCTGTCGATCATCGCTTCGGTCGAGCAACAGATCGAACGCGAACTGGTGACGCCGGAACTCTATACACGCCACGACGGGGTGCTCGTGCGCGGAACGACCATCCGGATCAACTTCCACTGCAACCAGGCCTGTCACTTCTGCTTCGTCTCGACCCACCTGCCACCAGCGACCGACGAACGCGTGCGCCGAGAAATCGTGGCCGCGGCAAAAGATGGCGGTCATGTGATCTTGTCGGGCGGCGAGCCGACCCTCAATCCCCAACTCGAGCAGTACATCGCCCTCGCCCGGAACTCCGGCGCCGGAGGGATCGAGATCCAGACCAACGCGACCTTACTCGGGGACGAGGCACGTGTGGCACGCCTCGTCGCTGCCGGTCTCCAGCGTGCATTTGTCTCGCTCCACGGGGCGACCGCAGAAACTTCCGATGCGGTGACCGCCGCGCCAGGGACCCATCTCAAGACGCTGGCCGGTATCGATGTACTTACAAAATTAGGTGTGACGACCCAGCTCAACTTCGTGTTTTGCCGGCGCAACCACAGCGAGTTTCCGGCCTATGTCGAGATGGTCGCGTCGCGCTGGCCACAAGCATCGATCTGTGTCTCGTTTGTCGGGGCATCGACAGATATGGTGCCGCTGTCGACCAAACTCATCCCGCGCTACCGCGACATCGTGCCGGACCTCGGCGAAGGGTTACTGATCGCCAAGGCACACGGGATCGAAGTCGCGGGGTTTGACTCGATGTGTGGCCTGCCCCTGTGTCTGGTCCCCGGCGATCTGATCTCAGATTACAATCTGGCGGCGATTCCCGAGGGTTTTGACGGCGGGGAATTTGTCCGCGCCGACGCCTGCACCAAGTGTGCGCGCTCGCGGGAATGCTTCGGGATCCGCCGCCGCTACGCCGATCTCTACGGCGTCGACGAGCTGCACCCGCTTTCTTGAAAGTCGCGAACTGGCGAGCTCGCAGCTCGTGCGTCGAGCTCCCGAAAATCTGCCACGCGCCCGGAAAATTCCCGAAGCGCCGCAGTGAACCCCGCAACGACGCGTCGACAAATCTACGGGCAATGAGGCTGTTACAATCCGCGGCATGCCATCGAGCCTACGACGCCTGCGTCCGGTGCTGCTGTTGCTGCCGCTGGTCGTCGTCGGGTTGGCCCTGATCTACAGCGTGGCGATGACCCACCTCGAGGGTCGTCCGCGGGATTTCTGGTCGAGCCTCGAATGGGCCTCCGAAACCCTCACCTCCACGGGCTACGGCGCCGATGCGGAGTGGCACCACCCGGCGATGGTGTTGATCGTCATCACGGCCCAGTTTCTCGGCGTCTCCATGGTTTTCTTTGTATTACCACTTTATTTGGTGCCGGTTTTAGAGTCGACCCTGTCCGACCGTCTGCCGCGTAAACTCCCCAAACTGCGGAACTACGTGCTGATCTACCGCTGGGGGCCGGCCGTCGCAACCCTGCTCGACAGCCTCCACACGGCAAAGGTCACGGCGGTGGTTTTCGAGGAGGACGAGGCGACCACCCGGCGACTGGTCGACCGCGGAGTCCGAGTGGTGTACGGCCGACTCGAAGATGGAGACCCAGATCCCGAGATCATCAAACGCTGCCGGGTGCTGGTGGCCAACGGGTCCGATCACGATAACGGTGCAGTGATCATCGCCGCCCGCCAGTTTGGGTTTAAGGGCGAAATACTTGCACTTGCACGGGATCCGTTTCACCGTCACCCGATGACCCGCGCCGGGGCCAATGTCGTGTTCACCCCGCAGCATATTCTCGCCGCCGCACTCGCGGCCCGGGCCAGTGAACGCATCACCCCGCGTGTGTCGGGGATCCGCCAGCTCAGCGACCACCTCGATGTCGCCGAGCTTCGGGTCCATCGCGAGAGCACACTGGCGGGCAAAACGTTGGCCGAGCTCAACCTCCGGCGGGCCACCGGAGCAACGATCATCGGGTTTTGGCAGGGCGGCGAATTCTCAGCCCAGCCCCAGGCTTCCGACCGACTCACTGCAGGTACAATTATCGTCGCCATCGGCAGCCCCGAGCGGCTGTCAAAGCTCGCAGACCTCGCCCGCCCGCTGCCGAGTACAGGACCGATTATCGTGGTCGGCTACGGGGAAGTCGGACACAAGGTCGTCGAGCTGCTCCACGACGCCGGCGAAACGACGCGGGTGATCAACCGCGACCCGGGTGAGGGGGTCGACTACGTCGGCGATGCCCTCGACCAATCGGTACTCGAAGCGGCCAATATCGTCGAGGCCCGGGCGGTGATCGTCGCCCTGAGCAGTGATAGCGCCACCCTGTTTGCAACCTCGATTATCCGCGGTCTGGCCCCCGAAGCCGTATTGATCGCCCGGGTCAACCGCGGGGAAAACGTCAATCGGATCCATGGGGCAGGTGCCGACTTCGCCTTGTCGCTGAGCCATGTCGCCGGGCAGATGCTGTCCCACCACCTGCTCAAGGAAAGCGCCGTGGCAATCGAGACCCGGATCAAGGTGGTCAAGCTCAAGGCCGGAAGCTTAGCCGGCCACAGCCCGACGGGTGCCAGGGTCCAGCGCCGCACCGGCTGTTCGATCGTCGCTATTGAACGCGGCGCCGAAACAATGCTCGAGTTTGACGATCAGTTCTCGATCCTGCCCGAAGACACGGTGTACGTGTGCGGACCGACGCACGGCATCGCCCGCTACCGGCGAACGTTCCTCAAAAAGACCAAATAACGTTTGTATCAGCATCCTTCGCCCGTGAGCCGGCGAAGGAACAAACATGTCGATGCATCAGTAGCGCATCAGTAGCGCATCAGTAGCGCGCCCCAGTTGAGCCCGGCCCCCAGGGCGAAGACACATAGCAACTGGCCGCGTTGGATCCGGCCGTCGCGGTTCATCTCGTCCATCAAGATCCCGATCGTGCCCGCGGATGTGTTGCCGAACTTGGCGATGTTTGAAGGAACCTTTTCGGGTGGAACCCCCAGTGCATCACGCACGGCCGCATTGATGCGGTCGTTGGCCTGGTGGGCGATAAACCAATCGATGTCGTCGAGGGTCACATCGTGGCGCTTACACAGGTTCCGGATCGCCACCGGCAAGCGTTTGACCGCTGCTTTAAACAACTCTCGACCGTTCATCCGCGGCACCTGTAACTGATCCTCGTACTGCTCCGGCGTCCAGTAGGGGCGATTGCAAAAACTCCCACCGGGAATGAAGATGCCCTCAACCAACTCACCGTCGGTGTGAAGATCGGCACTCATAAATCCGTGGCCTTCGACTTCGGAACGCCGCATCACCATCGCCCCGGCCCCGTCGCCGAACAGGACCGCGAGTCCGCGATGTTCGGTTGCCCTTCGATATGCCTCTTGCGACACCTTGCGATCGGATGTCCCGTAGACCACATCCCAATCGGTCCACGGCATAAACCCGGCGTGGGCATCGGATCCGACAACCAGTACCGTGGAGGCAGCCCCGGCCGTCACCAAACAGTCGGCCACCTGGATTGCATAGGGGATGGCGGCGCACTGCTGGCGAATGTCGAGGGCCGGGATCCACCCGAGCCCGAGATTGTGTGTGATCTGCCCGCCAATCCCGGGAAACACGAAGTCTGCGGTCATTGTGCAGGCCACGACATAGTCGATTTCACTCGGGTCGATGCCCGCGTTCTCGATTGCGAGGGCGGCCGCCTTGGTCCCGAGCTCACTGCTCCCAACCCCCTCGGGTGCGTAGTAGCGCTGGTGTATCCCTGTCCGCTGACGGATCCAAGCATCGTCGGTATCCATCACCCGCTTCAGGTCATTGTTGGTCACCGGCTTTCCGGGGACGTAGCGACCTGTGCCAATGATCGTCAATCCAGGCATCGGCGAAGGCTAGCAGTTCGACATGGGTGCCCAGACACGAGGCCTGTGAGATTCCCGATCCAACAGCTGGTCGGCGTCCGCGTTCCGGTCACGGTGGAGGAAGGATCAAGACTTCGTGTCGACCCCCGTCGCGCGAGGTCGGAAACCGCATTTTTTCAACCGCATCCCGGCAACAAAACACCAGATCGGTCATCGCTCCCGGAACTTGGACAGACCGTACGCGCCCATTCGGACCGACGACGATCTCGGCCGTGATATGCCCGACTAACTCGCCGCTTTGCTCAACACATTTGACGAGTGCAGCCCGGTTTTTGCGGACAGTACGCAGGATTTGGCGCTTGCTGAGGTGGGTGCGCGGGGCCAGCTCCTCCGTGATCTGTGGCACAGGAGGCTCTGGTTCCTCACTCACCGCTGGCGCGACCTCTGGATCGGCCGACTGCGGAAGCTCCTGGGAGCTGTCGACTGCGTTTGCGGAATCCTGCGCAAGCTCGGGCTCGACTGGTTCGGGCGGCACGATCTTCGGGATCACAGCCTCCGGGGGGGTGACAGCGGTTTTTGTTGTATGCACACGCGCTTCGGCCGGAGCTGTGGACACCGGTTTTGTAGCGCTCCACCGGCTGTGGAAAAACTGCGCCAGCGCGACAAAAAAAAGGGTTGCGACCACGACCCCCAACTGCGTCCGCCATGAACTTGCAGGTACAATTGCGATCTGGGATTGCGAGGCCGCAGCCGGCAACTCCATCATGTTGTGTGAACTCGACGAAGCGCTTTGGATCGGCAAGGTCGCCCGCAGGTTGTCCGGTTCGACCACGGCGACCGGGCCGGTCGTGCGCAGATACTGCTCGGCATCTTCGAGCGCATCGTAGAATTCGGTGGCACTGCGAAACCGCTTGTCGGGATCGTGGGCCATCGCATGGAGGATGATCATCTCGAGCGGTGCCGGGACCTCGATACCGTCGTCGAGCACCTGGACCATCGAGGCTGCACAGCGGTTGCGACGTTCCTTGGCACGTGTGTCGAACGAGCCGGGCACAGGCCGATCGGGCAGCTGACCGGTCAGCAACTCGTGCATCAACACCCCGAGCGAGTAGATATCGACACGGTTGTCGTAGCTGTGACCGTCCATGAGTTCGGGCGCCATGTACTCCGGCGTACCCATCCGCTGCCCCCCCCCCGACTCCGCCTCGAGCAGGGTGGTGGCAATCCCGAAATCGAGGACCTTGATGAAGTCGGGATTTTCGTTGTGGTGGATGCGAAAACAGTTCGCGGGTTTGATATCGCGGTGGATGATGTCGCGGTCGTGGGCGACCTGGAGGGCGAGGCAAATCTGTTTGGCGATCGCGATCACCCGGGGCCACGGGAGCGGCCCCTCGTGAATCAATGTATCAGCAAGATCTTGGCCATCGAGATACTCTAGGACGTAGTAGGCGAGGTTGTCAGGTGTGTGCCCGTAGTCCCAAACCTCGACCAAGTGCTCGTGACGCAGGTTGCAGACCGCCTGGGCTTCCTTGCGGAACTGTGCCGCTCGGGCCGGATCGCGAGCAAACCGCGGGCGCAGGACCTTGATGGCCACGATCTTTTGAATTTCGATATGTTCGGCGCGAAAAACCGTCGCCATCCCTCCGCATCCGATCTGCTCGACGATGCGGAAGTTGTTGAGCACCTGGCCCGTCAGGTCGGGCGGCAACCACGGCTTGCGCTCATACAGGCCCGGCCGGCGTTTGAGCGGCGTCGGGATTGCGTGGGGTCGTGTACTCGGCCACGGACCAGTGCGGGTGACGCGATAACTACCCGAGTCGTGACCGACGGGTACTGTCGGCGAGGCATCGGGGGTCATCGAGGAAGTGTGGCTCATGGGTGCAAGCGGTGCGTTGAAGGTACCCAGCCTACGCTGAGGTCTGTCGATGCGCCGGATGAGGCGTGTAAAGGTGCATGAACATGGGACTCGCGTACAGGTGGTACCGCATTGGCATCATAGCGACTTCGGATTTCTTTTCGAGAAACCGCGCCAATCACGCCCATCACCTCGTGAAACAAACAATCGTGTGAAATAGCACATAATATTCCAGGTACATACAATTTTTGCGATTGCAACAAACCTACTGCGAAATTTCCGCACCAACGACCCCACTGCGCACAATCCACGCGCATTTTCGCTGCCATCTGACGCAGTACACCTGCAATGGCATAGTTGTCAGTTTATGTAGACGATTGTAATGGCAACCAGTCTCTCGAAGGAGCGTGCAGATGCAACGGGTGATCGCTTTTGGAAGTGCTTTGGTTCTGCTCTCAGCCTGCGGCGACGGCGATGGCCGCGACTCCGACAGCCTGGGGCAAGTAACTTCGGCCAGTGGGATTTCCACCCAGCCGGGGACAGGCTCCGAAACCGGTGGTTCCGAAACCGGCGACGGTTCCGAAACCGATGACGGCGGCACGGATGGTAGCTCGGGCGACGGCTCGACCGATCCGACAGGAACTCCGACAACCGACTCCGGCGAGCCAACCACAGACACTCCGACGACCGACCCAACCACTGGTGACCCGACGACCGGTGACCCGACGGACGATCCCACCGAAGAACCGACGGACTCCGATACCGGCGAGGAGTGTGCGGCCATCTCGGAGGGTGCGGATCTGCAGCCGCTCCCGGCCGACATCATCTTTGCCCTCGATACCTCGGGCAGCATGGACCTCGAGATCAACTCGGTGAAGAACAACATGAACGCGTTCTCCTCGACGATCATCAACAGCGGGGTCGACGCGCATGTCATCGTCATCGCCGACCCCGGGGAGATTTGCATCGCGGCGCCGTTGGGCTCCGGGATGTGCCCGGCCGACTCCAACGAGCCGGTGTATGTACATGTGAACGAAGGAGTGGGCAGCCACAACGCACTCGAGAAGGTCCTCGCCACCCACGACCAATGGAAAGATTTCATGCGGCCCAACGGGAAAAAGCACGTTGTCGTGGTGTCCGACGACGACTCCAATATGGGCGCCAACGCATTCCATTCCGCGTTTCAAGCGTTGGGGCCTGAATACGTCGACTACCGCTTTCACGGCATCGTGTCAGAGGTCGATCCTGGCGATGTGTTTGGCGACTGCATCCCCAACCCCGACTGCTGTCTGATCTATACCGCCGAAAAGGGCGAGCAGTACCTCAACCTCATCGCCCTGACCGGCGGCCTGTTTGGCGACCTGTGCGACCAGGACTTTGGCCCGATCTTCACCGAGCTTTCGACCGAAGTTGTCGACAGTGCTCCCCTCCCCTGCGAGTTTGAAATCCCCGAGCCAATGGGCGAAGACATCGACTTCGGTAAGGTCAACGTCCAGTTCGACCACGACGGGATCGAAGAAGTGTTCCCCAAGGTACAGGGTCCAGACGAGTGTATGAACGTCCCCGACGGCTGGTACTACGACGATGAGCAAAACCCGACCAAAATCGTGTTGTGTGATGCGACCTGTTCAAAAGTTCAAAACGAGGACGACGGCGAGATCAACGTGCAGTTCGGCTGTGACACGATCATTCCCGAATAGGCAGCGACGGACGGGTTGATTTTCGACCCCATCGCGCGCCCATGTGCACAGACAATCTTTTTTCCCAATAAAGGCACGGTTTCGACCGGCATCCGCCAAAACCACTGCTTGCGTCACCCGCGTCCGGTTGGGAGACTCGGTGCTCGAGTGGAGGCGCTGCGTGTCCGAGTCGTATTACGTCGTCGAAATCAAATACACCGGCAAACCGGCTGAAACGCGAAAATTTACCGAGCGGATCGTTGTCCTCGGACGGGAGGCCGGCGACATCGTCCTCGGCGACAACCAAGCGTCTGGCCGCCACGCCGAAATGCACTTCGTAAACGGCAAACTGTCAGTCAAGGACCTCGGCAGCACCAACGGCGTCATCTTTAATGGAGCTCGCACCCCGCAGTTTGCGATCAACCAGGGCCAAGCGTTTGTCTGCGGCCAGACCACCATCATCGTCCGCGAAATCAAGGGACCTCAGCAGGCTTTTGGCGGCGGACGGACCATGATCGGACTCGGTGCCCCGGCCCCGATGGGTGGTGCTCCTCCTCCCGGCGGTGGCATGCGTCCTCCGATGGGTGGTGCTCCTCCTCCCGGCGGTGGCATGCGTCCTCCGATGGGTGGTGCTCCTCCTCCCGGCGGTGGCATGCGTCCTCCGATGGGCGCTCCTCCGATGGGTGGCGCTCCTCCAATGGGTGGTGCTGCCGCTGGCATCGCTCCGGTCGGCGCCTCGGAAAGTGCCCCGAAACTCGCTGTCAGCAACCCCGAACCGATCGAAGCGGCACCTGCAGCTCTTGCCCAGCCAGCATCGAGCTCGCCGCTGGTCGGGGGTCCGATGGGCCCGGGTGGAGCTGCAACGCCCGTCGGCGGCATCCCGATGAACCGCCCACCGGACGACCCGGCCCTGGCGGCGACGGGCATCAATCCACCGTCCAAACTCCCGTCTGCTCCAGCACTTCAGTCGCCAACCTCGGTCGAGACCGTCGGTGTCGACTTTCGCGGGGCGGGTGGCGAAATGTTTCGCACGCTCATCCCACACGTCCTGCTGTCGATGATCACCCTCGGCTTTTACGGGCCGTGGCTCACGGTACGCGCCCGCCGATACGAGGCCGAGCGCACGGTCGTCGAGCCGACTGCACGCGGCCCCATGACCGTCGCGTTTCACGGCACCGGCGGGCAGTTGTTTGTCCTGATGCTCAAAGGCCTGCTCATCCCCTTGACCCTCGGTATCTACGCAGCCTGGTACATCGCCGGGTTGCTCCGCTGGTCGCTCGAGAACCTTGTATTTACAGCGGGTGACGGCACCCGCTACCGCCTGAAGTTTACGGCGACCGGCGGCGACCTCATTGGCCCACTCCTCCTCGGCGGCCTACTCACGGGATTGACAGCCGGCATCTACGGCTGGTGGTTTCAGTGCTCGTTCCGCAAACTGTTGTACACACATATTCAGATTGTCGAGAACGACGGCGAAGTCGTTGGCCAACTCGACTTCAACGGCACGGGCGGGCAACTTTTGTGGACGGCCTTCAAGGGCGCGTTCCTGACGATTTTCACCGCGGGTATCTACGGAGCGTGGTTCGCGGTCAACCTACGCAAGTTCTATTGGGGCAACACCCAGCTCAATTTCGCATCGGGCACCCGGGTCGCCTCGTTCGTCGGATCTGGGGGACAGCTGTTTGTCCTCGCGCTCAAGGCACTCCTCATCCCGCTCACGCTCGGGATTTACCTGCCCTGGTGGTTGGTCCAAAAGATTCGTTTCGAGCTCAACAACCTCAAATTCGCACAGGCGGCCTAGACCGTGGGCATATCGTCCGAACCCAATTTTTATCGTGGCACACACACTGTGTGGCTGACCTTTGGGACATCGAGTAAGGTCGGCGCGGATGCGGCACTCCACCAATTTGCGCACGCCCACAAAACTGACTCCTCGACCATTTGTCGGCATTTTCGCCCGGCGGCCGAGGGATGCGTGTCCCTCGACAAACGCCTAAGATCGGTGGCTCACCTGTAATGGATCCCATCACGATCGTTCTGTTTTTGATCGGCCTCGTCCTACTCGTCATCGGGGCCGACCTCCTCGTCCGCGGTGCCTCGACGATCGCCAAAAAATTGGGAATCTCGTCCCTCGTCATCGGCCTTACCGTGGTGGCCTTTGGCACGAGTGCTCCGGAGCTTGCCGTATCGGTGACCTCTGCGATCGCCGGCGATGAGACCGTCGAGCTCGCGCTCGGCAACGTCATCGGCAGCAACCTGTTCAACATCCTCATGATCCTAGGGCTCTCCGCCATTGTCGCGCCGCTGATGGTCGAGCGCCAACTGATCCGGCTCGACGTCCCGGTGATGATCGGAGCCTCGGCCCTGTGCCTGCTGATGTCGCTCGACGGCGGAGTCGGATTTATCGACGGACTCATCCTATTTGCGTGCCTGCTCGTCTACACGTTCGTGCTCATCCGCAGCACCCGCAAGCACCCCGAAGCTGTCGAGGTCGATCAAGCGGCCGAGAGTGAAGAGGTCAACATCCCCAAGCAGCTCGGTCTCGTTCTCGTCGGCCTCGTGATGTTGGTCATCGGCTCGGGGTGGCTCGTCGATGGAGCCGTTGCATTTGCAAAGATGTTTGGCGTCAGCGAGTTGATCATCGGCCTCACGGTCGTCGCCGCCGGGACCTCGCTGCCGGAGCTCGCCACATCGGTCATCGCCGTCGCCCGGGGCGAGCGGGACATCGCTGTGGGCAACGCGATTGGCAGCAGCATCTTCAACATCCTCATGGTTTTGGGGCTAACCGCGATGTTTGCCCCGATCGAACTCCCGGTGTCCGACAGTGTGTTGACCTTCGACCTCCCGGTGATGCTCGCAATTGCAATCGCTTGTCTGCCGCCGTTTATCACCGGCAACGTGCTCGCGCGCTGGGAAGGTGCCGTTTTTGTCGGCTACTACATCGCCTATGCGGTCTATCGCGTCCTCGCCGAACTCAAGCACGAGAGCACCGAAACCTTTGGCCAGGTCATTATCTGGTTTGCGGTCCCGCTGACGGTCGTCACGTTTATCGCCACCTTGATTCAGGAATGGCACCAGCGGAAGAACAAAACCGCCGACAAACCGTAACCTGTAGGTTCATCGCTCGCGTTTGGGAAACCACGGTACGAACGCAGATGTCCGTCGGGCATAGGCCGCGTACCCGGGTTTTTGGCGGCTGAGCGTCCGTTCGAGCATCGCCACGCCTGAGACGCGGATGATCAACAGCGTCATCAACACCGCGCCCGCGGCCCACAGCGGTGCGCCAGCTGCCACGGCGAACAGGCCATAACCCCACCAGCAGGCGGCATCACCAAAGTAGTTTGGATGTCGGGTGTACCGCCAAAACCCGGTCGTCAGCAGTTGGTTGCGGTCGCGCCGATGGGCCCGAAAATGTGCGAGTTGAAGGTCCGATCCGGCCTCAAAGACAAATCCGACACCCCAACACACAAGCGCAGCAACATCGATCCAGGACATCGGTGCAGATGCATATTGTGCCCCGAGCAGTGGCGCCGAAATCAGCCACGAGAGAATCCCCTGTAGCCAAAATACCTGAAACAAACTCACCCACCAGTAGCGTTCAGGCCCGTAGCGGCGGCGAAACGCTTGGTAGCGAAAATCTTCGCCTCCCCGACCGGGGCCGTGATTGCGCCACCCCAAGTGGATCGACAGGCGCAAGCCCCAAATGCATACACATGTTAACACGAGGAGCTTGCGCAGCGGATCCCCCGTGGGTGTGTGGCCGAAGTAGTACACCGCCGAAAGCACAAAGCTCGTGCCCCAAAACACGTCGACGATGCCGGCGTTGCGCAACCGTACACTGACGAGCCACAAACCGGTCATGGCCGCCATCACCCACGTCAATCCGCCGAAATAGACCTGCCACATGCTCATCGCGTCAGTTCCCCCGCCACTCGATTGTAGATGCACGTTTCATCGCCCGCGCTCAGCAGTCGCCCACACATGTCGCCAATTCATCCTCGCACACCATTGCGCACGCGAGCTCCGTCTGTCCACACTCCTCCAGACACTCGGGCATCATGGGCAGACACGCCGCGTCACAGGTTGTTTTGGCCGCCTCACACAGCCCGAGGCAGACCTCCGAGGTTGCGACACAGGCCTCGGCGCAGGTGCTCGTGGTGTCGGTTTGGGTGTCTGTCGTCGTCTCCGTCTGGCCGGTCGACGAGCCGGTCGGGCCCTCGGTCGTCCCTTCGCCGCCACTTCCTCCGGACGCCTCGGTAGTGGCGATGTCGCCCGTCGTGTTCCCCGTAACTTCGGGCTGGGTCGTCGATTCGCTCCCGGTGGTTTGGGGATCGTCGGTGACCGATCCATTCGGGTCCTTGTACGTGTCTGCGCAACCGGTCAGCAGCAGGCCCATCACAACTCCGGAACACATGCAGATCTGGCTTGCAAATGCATAAACTCGCGGAGTGCCGACCTCGCCCGGGCCTGTCCGACGGATCCGCGCCTTCGCTCCGGCACCGGAAAGGGCGTGAACGGGCTGCTGGGCTTGTTTCCGAGATTGATTCCCGCAGGTCAATCGCATCGCCGATCTCCTTTTTTAAAACCAGTCGACCAAGTGTAGACGATCTTGGTCCTTGATTCCTCGGCTGCGAGCGGGCATCAATTCATCGATGGAGATGCCGAAACCACGCTCCCGACAACACCTCCTGATGTTGACCGCCTGTGCGGCGGCAGGTCTCGCCGCGAGTCCGATCGTTGCGTGCCAAAGCAACAAAGGCGGGGGAACAGGCTCCACCGCCCCAGTTGTCCACGGGAAAGGCTCACTCGATGGCAATCTCCAGCGAATCGGCTACCGTCTGCCGCCGGACCTCACCAGTGGCCCGTTGATGGTCGGAATGGTGATCGACGTCAGCACCGGGGCGCTTGTATGTACACCCGAAAAGATGCTGCCGGCGGGGGCCGTCCAAGAAGTTCCGGCCGCCAACTCCGAAGCTGCTGCGATCGCAGACAGTACCTTCGGGGTCGGGTCCAACTACTACCGCCTGATCCAAAGTGCAGGTGCTGCGCTTCGCGGCAACGTCGCGGTGTCACAGGCGGTTCACAGCCAAGTCGTGGGCGCCCTCGCCCGACCGACCGACCCTGGGTGTGACGCCGCCGCGGCCAAGCTCCAGGACGACGGCAAACACGTCGCCGTGATCACCCAAGCCGTGCGCGCGAACCTTGCATTTACATTTTCCACCCCCCAACCGGTCGACAGTGGCACCCAGGCGCGGATCGCTACGGTCCTCGGCGGAACCATCAGTGGAGGGAATGCGACGAGCTTTAACGTCAACAGCCCGTCGCGGGTCATCGGCTACAAGACAACCGAACTCCCCGTCCCGACCCCGTGCGCATCGGAATCTCCGTGCACCCAGACCCGCCGGGTCGACGGCGTATGCCGATGTGTCCGTTGCGACACGTCGGTGGCAGCCTGGGCCGACGCGAGCGGCTACACCGACCTAGGCGGCAGCGGGCGTGTCCGCTTCGAGCAGGGCAAGGGCTTCGACGTTCTGTGCAAAAACATGCCCGACGACAAGATCGAGGTCCAGGCACAGGGCAGCGCGCTGACGGCCGTCACCGAGGCCGAGTGTCCAGGCGATCCGATGTGGGAAGGGTGTATCGAACTGGTCGATCAAGCGATGGGCGCGGTTGTCGGCCAGACCTGCCACGGACCCCCGCGAACCGAGCTCGAAGCCAAAGTCTCGCTGTTGCCGTCAGCCAAGGGGCTGATCCGCCGCGACGCCGCGACAGGAGACGTCCACGCAGCGGTGCGCAACCGCGGAACCAGTCGTTGTACCGTCAACGATGGTCCGATCTTTTTGCGTGGCTTCAACGTGACGATCCGGGCACCGACCTACTCTCGCTAGCCCAGCCCCTGTGGGTTCGTGGGTTCTCCTACCCGTACGATCTGACAGATTCGAGCCGCAGTCACGTTTCGTTGTATCCTCAACGATCGCCCGCGGCATCGTTCTCGGAACCGCCCCCCCGGCTCTTCGGGCGTTTGGAAACCGCATATACCTCAATCGTCGGCTGGTGATACAGTCCGATTGTCACGCCAAATACATCTGATCCAGGGAGGGTTGGTGTCTCGGCTCGAAACAACAGCTCACCGCGACTGTCGAGCTCATCCCGCCAAGCCGTGATTTCCTGTGCCTGTTCGGGAAACCGCTTTGAATGATCGGCATAGCGTCGATCGCCCGCGCCGCTATAGACCAAATGTGAAAACCCCCGACGACGCAGAAACATGAGGTCGCGGCGAAGCACAGTCCGTTGGCGCCGTGCGTGACCGGCCGGGCCATAGACCGAACCGGGCATGAGCGCGAGATAGCTCTCCGGGGGAAGCCGGTCACGAATCCATGTACCCGCAACAATACGGGTATCGACTTCACCGATGGCAGCTGTGTGACGCACTGCCATCCACAATGGTTGTCCGAGGACAAGAGCACAGACGATCACCGCGACCCAACGGTGCGAAAACCCCGGTCTTTGTGCACACGCAACTTCTAGTCCGAGTGCAGTCCATAACGCGAGCAGCGGTAACCACGGTAGGGTCAAGCGGGCAAAAAACACCGCCTGAAAGGCGATCAAACTGGCCGTGCACACCCAGGTCAGTACCAAGAGGACGGCGAGTTTGACGGTCGGGGAGGCTCGCCGGCGAATCAGCGGTACGACAGTAACAACCGCTGCCAGCGTTGGGAGCACGCCCCAGGCAAACCACGCGAGTTGGCGAAATCCATCGCGCACCGGAGTCTGGGTGTCAAACCCGCCATGTCCCTGTTGTTGATAATGCAACCATTCGTGTCGCAATCCGCGATACAGGGGCTCCAACCCACCTCCCGCCAACACGAGTGGCAGGGCAAATACCGCCGCACAGACACAGAAGACAAGCGCGAGGTCGACGACCAGTGCGCGCCGAGGCCGGCCACTGAGACAGACTGCGATGACCGGTGCGATGAGGATGATCCCCGCATTGTACTTACATGCAGCTGCCAAACCGCTGGACGCCCCCGCCAGTACAAGTGCGTGGCGATAGCGGAGTGTTCGAGTGGGGCCGCTGCAACCGTCTCGCCACATGTGGGCGACCCCGACGAGCACAAGTGTGATGGCAAACACCGCCAAGATATCTGGTTTGGCGTACCGACTGTATTGTAGATGCAAAGGCGAAACCGCCAACAACATCGCCACGAGCCAGCAGATCCACATCCTGCTACCGATGATCCGGGCTGCGTGAAACACAAGTCCGACGCTGGCAACACCCGCGAGCGCCGAGAGCGTGCGTGCCGTCAACAATACCTGGTGCGGCTGACACCCCGATGCGTCACACAGCCCGAGGCCCTGGGCCGCCGCCGAACAGTAGCCGGTGAGTTCCGACATCGTCGGGGGATACTTCCACATCCCAAACACCCACTTGCCCTCGTGTAGCCACACAAACGCCGGCTGGACGATTCCCCCCTCGTCGGGATGCAACATGTGTGGCAGGCCAAAGTCGAGACCAATGCCCCGCAGGCCACAGGCGAGGATCAACGGACTCAGCCAAAAAATTGCTTGTACATATTTTTGACGGGCCCGCGCCGCGGTCACTGGACGATCCGCATCTCGCCGGCGGGATCGCGTAGGGGCTGCAGGTTCTGGGCCTCGGGCACCTTGCCGCTGGGATTGCTGCCGCG
Organism: uncultured Nannocystaceae bacterium; assembly: GCA_964621785.1. Lineage (GTDB taxonomy): Bacteria > Myxococcota_A > Polyangia > Nannocystales > Nannocystaceae > JACKDW01. Next base: position 31,919 of record CAZUPD010000050.1, on the reverse strand, counting down.
GTTGATGATTTCCCGGGTGGGCGGATAGGTCAGGTCCCAGTCCTCGGTCTTGACCAACTTGCCGGCCTGATAGAGTTTGCGAATGCGTTTGACCTTAAATCCACGCTTACCGCGTTGGGCGACTTTGGTCGAACCTGTTCGGAGTTTCGAGTCATCGCGGACCACCGTCGAAAACGGCAACACCTCTTCGAGCTTGCGTTCAAACGCAACCTGGTAGCTGCGCTGAGGCCCGAGCAACTCGACCGAGACCTTGCCCTGGTGCACAGCCATGTGGAGTACAACCGGAAACGTGTAGGTGTTTTTGAGCTTCATATCGATCGCGCCGTAGACGACCGTCGAGTCGAGGCCCATGTCGACGTAGTTCGATGGGCGCGAGTGGGGGCGCGAGGACACGAGTTCGAGCCCGGCGAAGAATGCAGCTGCATAGAGTGTCGAGCTGACCTGACAGATCCCGCCGCCGACCACATCGACGACTTCACCCGAGGTGATCCCGGGTGCGTAGCGAAACCCGGCCTCGGTTGTCCGCGGACCGACGACATCGTTAAACGAAAAAGTCTCCCCGGGCATCAGTACATAGCCGTCGAGCCGCGCCGCCCCGACCTTGAGGTTATGGGTGCGATCGGCGGCCCGGGCCTCGCTCGAGTAGGGAGTCGAGTAGCGCCCGAGGACAATCCCGATATCGAGTTGGTCGGCCAGGGAACCGAGAGGATCGTCGACGGGGGGCAGGGCCTGGGTGGCGAGCTCGATCTCTGAATTTCCACTGGCCAGGCCGACAGCCACACTCGAAAGCGAGTCATAGGCCAGCAAACCAGTGCCGAGCTCAGCGGGAGCGACCCGCCGGGCCTCAAAATCAAACCGCGTGGGCAGGGATGGTTTTTGCACCGCCGGGGCGAGTGCGAGAAGTCTTGTAAGTGCAACTTCTTCGTCAAACGCATAGCCGATCGCAAGATCGATCTCCCCCTGGCGCGCACGGTACTGTTCACGCAGATCCGAAAAAAACGATCCGCGGTGTCCGACCTCGAGGGCGGCATCGATCGCCGCCTCGGGTGCGGGAACGGCCCCGAGTTCCCGGGCTTGGGCCGCGTGTGAGACCTCGCCGGCACGCAGAGTCAACGGTCGATCGAGGCCGTCTTCGGCCAGCTGTGCCGCCACGTCCTCGAGTTCCGAACGCGTCAGCCCGCCGACATCGTGACCGGCGAGCTTCACCCCGGGGACCACCACGGGATCGCCGACGGGAGTTTGGAAACCGATAAGTGCCGCCAACGCCCAAAGACCGGCGCCGGCCATGACTGCGCCCTCGCACATCTTGGCCGCCGTCATCAAGCGGCTGCGCAGGGTTCGTGTCTGCGGGATCGGCTGAGATCCGCCCGAAACCTGCGGGTTCGAACCTTCGTCGGGGGTTGCAGCACCGGAAACATGGGCACCCGAGATTTCCGCTTGTGCAGAACTCCGGCGACGGCGCTTGGTCGGACTCGGTACGGGAGAAGGGCAGCTCATGCAGACCTCTCACCGACGCTAGGCCATGGCGGCCTCGAAAGCCAAAAAATGGCTTTTTAAGCCGAACCATGGGGAAGCTCGCAAGGTTGTCGTACCGCCAGAGCCGTCCGGAACGATTCCATGTATTTACACGACCCGCTCGACGAACCCACTCGGCGCTGCGCATAAACGAGCGTCGACCCCCGACTCCATGTGTGTACACTGATCGGGAATTACATCGCCACAGGACCACTGAATCGAGCGAAATTTGGCGCGATGCTGTCCGCCCTGCTAGGTTTCCGCCGATGGACGGACAGGAGGAACAGGTCTAGCCCGTGCTTGCACGGCGGGTGGCGCTGCGCCATCCAGGTGTCCTTTGCGACTCTCTTCACGAGGAAGGCTATTCCAGAATTTCGCTATCCCGTCGGGGCGCGTAGAATGGCGACGGGCTGGTGCAACCCCGCTTATCGGAGTTCCGTACGCCATTCTACGCGCCCCGACGGGGCGAATTCAGTGAGCCTTCCATGTCCCAGGTCAAGTAGGTAGACACCTCCTGTCCCGTCCATCTTTTTTCGTTGAAGCCCGACCCTCCATGCATCTGCAACCACCCCCATTCGGGGCTGGCGCGATTCGGTCTGACCTGGTACGTTTGCGGCCATGGACGGACAGGAGGAACAGGTCTAGCCCGTGCTCTGCACGACGGGTGGCGCTGCGCCATCCAGGTGTCCTTTGCGACTCTCTTCACGAGGAAGGCTATTCCAGAATTTCGCTATCCCGTCGGGGCGCGTAGAATGGCGACGGGCTGGTGCAACCCCGCTTATCGGAGTTCCGTACGCCATTCTACGCGCCCCGACGGGGCGAATTCAGTGAGCCTTCCATGTCCCAGGTCAAGTAGGTAGACACCTCCTGTCCCGTCCATCTTTTCACCGAGCCGAGAAAATCTTTGACACGCAAGGAACTGGTCGAATCCGTCACGCGCGCAGTCGCGGCATCCCTCGAGCTCGAGCTAGGCCGCCGCGAGGTCGCTGAGATCATCGACGCGACGTTCGCCAAGATCGGTGAGGCGATCCGCAGCGACGGCCGCTATGCCCACCCCGGGTTTGGCACCTTCAAGCTGCAGCGTCGAGCACCGCGCCCAGGGCTCAACCCCCAGACGGGCGAGGCGATCCTCACCCGTGCATCTGCAACGATTTCCTTCACACCCGCGACGAGCCTCAAGCAAACGCTCGGCTAGCAGGCCGCCTCGCTACGCGATCGTAAAACCTTTGGCACGCCCGGCGTAACTGCGCCCACGAACGCCTATGCGAGGCGATACGCGAGAAAATTGTGAGCGACCTAGCTGGCGACGGTTCAACAATCGCCCCGTTTGCGTGCCAACGCTGTTGCCAAACCGCGCCATCCCCAGATTCCGCGCGTCCTTGCAACCCCGATTCAATCCCAGGTGAAACAACCGGCGTTGCTACACTCGGGCCGCCCGAACCTGGGCGGAGGTAAACGTGAACCACCACGAGTTTGATGTGATCGTAATCGGCAGTGGTCCCGGGGCCGAAGGCGCGGCGATGAAGGCTGCGAAGGCTGGCAAAAGCGTCGCTATCGTCGAGCGTCACCGGATCGGTGGCGGCTGTACCCATTCGGCCACCATCCCGAGCAAGGCCCTGCGCCACAGTGTGCGGATGTTGACCCAGCTTCGCCGCTCACCACTATTTGCATCTGCAATCGCCCATTGCAACATCACCTTTCCCCAGCTGATGCGTACCGCCGAGTCGGTGATCTCCCGCCAGGTGTCGATGCGGCGCGACTTCTACGACCGCAATCATGTGCGGATCGTCCACGGTCACGCCCGCTTTGTCGACCCCCACACGGTCGAGGTTGAACCGGTCGACGATCCCCACAGCTCGGGCTGTCGACTGCGTGCAGAACATTTTGTCATCGCCGTGGGCTCCCGCCCCTACCGCCCGGATGACATCGACTTTAACCACCCGCGAGTATTCGACAGCGACAAAATTCTCACGCTCGACCACACCCCGCAAAGCATCACGATCTACGGTGCCGGTGTGGTCGGATGTGAATATGCATCGATCTTTCGCACCCTCGGGGTCAAGGTCAATCTGATCAACAGCCGCGACAAACTGCTTTCGTTCCTCGATGACGAAATCATCGATGCCCTGAGCTATCACCTGCGCGACCAAGGGGTTCTGATCCGTCACAACGAGGTCTACGAACGGATCGAACCCGAGGACAGCCGCGTGCTCGTCCACCTGCGGTCGGGCAAACGGATCCAGTCGGACGTGCTGTTGTGGGCACAAGGGCGCACGGGCAATACGCAAGACCTCGGGCTTGAGCACCTCGATATCCAACCGAACAGCCGCGGCCAATTGGAGATCGACGAGTTCTACCGAACGACGCAGCCCCATATCTACGCGACCGGAGATGTGGTCGGCTATCCGAGCCTGGCCTCGGCCGCCTACGACCAGGGGCGGTTTGCCGCGACCCATCTCGTGTCCGGCAAATGCGACCAACGCCTAGTCGAGGACATCCCCACCGGCATCTACACCAACCCGGAGATCAGCTCGGTGGGGCGGACTGAACGCGAACTCACGGCCGAAAAAGTCCCCTACGAAGTTGGACACTCGATGTTCCGCAGCCTCGCCCGGGCACAAATTACCGGCAACACCGTGGGGATGCTGAAGATCCTGTTTCACCGCGAGACCCTCGCCATCCTCGGAGTCCACTGCTTCGGCGACCAAGCGGCAGAAATCGTCCACATCGGGCAGGCAATCATGGCCCAGGAGGGGGAGGCCAACCACCTCGAATACTTCGTCAATACAACCTTCAATTACCCGACGATGGCCGAGGCCTACCGAGTCGCGGCACTCAACGGTCTCAATCGCGTCTGTTAGCGGGGCGAACGTCGAAGGTTCTAGCATTGCAAATGCACGCAACCTGAAGGTGTGCATCTGCCTGCATCTCGAATGGTTTCACATGGTTGCAAGATAGCTGGGACGACCCACGACGATTGCGGAGCGCCGCACACGGGTGAGGTTTGACTGCAGTTGTCGGCCGACTGTGCGAGCACTTTTACACGGGTCCCGGAGGAGTCTGCGTGCGCGCCGTCGGATGCCCGTCGGATCGGATCGGGTTGCCGGAGTCGTCGAGTGGATCGCCGCCTCGGCGAGACACAACTCGAAATCGACCGGGACGGGCGATCCGCGGGAACAGCGGTTGCAGAATGCACGGGCGCAATCTCGGCCTGGACCTGATATGGTTCCCTCGCCTCACCTGATTCGGGAGGACCTCGCCCATGCCCGAGCATGAACTCGCCACGCGTACTTCGGTTACAGCCTACTACTCCCGTAGTCAGCTCTTGATCATCGCCGAGGGCAAACTGCCAACTCCGGACTGGGAGATAGACATCAGTCAGGACCACTCCCGGACCGAGCTGCCGACATTCGTGCTCACCCGACGCCCGCGACCTGGTGATACGTCAAACGACGAGACTCCATTTCGCTACGGTGAAATCTTTACGATCGGACGTCCCCCTGACTCCATCCTCCTGCGACATGTCGACGGCACAGATCGGGTCGACGTCGAGTTCACCCGCGACGACCTAGTCGACATCGTGTTGAGCTTGAGCCTCGAAGACAACTCCAGCCAGGTACTCGAGATTCCTCTGTCTCTTGATACAGGTGATGATCCGCCACCGGTGCGGCGGGCCGAAAAACCCGCGGACAAAAAACCCGTCATGGTGGGCAAGCCGGCGACCCCGAGCCAACGCCCGCCAGCCCCGGGTATGCAACTGTCGTCTTCGGGTGGCATGGGAACCAGCTTCGGCAGCCAGCAAAACCTCAGCGACATGGGTGTCCGCTACCGGGAAGCGGTCGGTTACTCCAACAAGTTGTCGTTCGACGAAGCCTTCGCCGACGCCCTCAAAAAGTTGCCCCCACCGTCGATGAAGTTTCCCGACATGATGGAGACCGTCGAAGTGGTGCACATCGGTGGGACCTTCGGTGGGATCGCGGGTTTCCACCGGATGGAAGTCCGGATCCGGGCCTACCCCGACTAACCGACAGGCCCGTTTCGACTATTGATCTTCGCTCGCCCGACGTGGTATTTCCAGATCGTCTCAATCGTGCAAGGAGTCCAACAGGTCTAGCTTGGTACTTCGGTACCGTGATCGGCGTTGCGCCGCTCGAGCAAACTTCATCCCATTCATCACAAGGAAGGCTATTCCAGAATGTCGCTATCCCGAGAAGTACCCGTAGACGGCGACGGGCTGGAGCAACCTCGCGCATCGAAGTTCCGTACGCCGTCTACGGGTACTTCTCGGGGCGCATTCAGTGAGCCTTCCATGTCCCAGGTCTTGAGGTAGACCGACTCCACGCACAATTTTTGGACGCTCATGCGGCCGGCAAAGCACCCCCCTTTCGCTTTGCCGGCCTCCTTTTTTTCCCGTTCTTCGGCACCCGCGCGAGATTGATGTAGGTTCACCGCGGTCAGTCGACGACGGCCGAGGAGCATTTGTGAAGCGAGTTCTGAGGGATGCCAGCCAAGCCTGGAACTTTTTCCGCAGCGGATTTACCAGCTGGGAAACGACCGCGGCATTTTTGCCGAGCCAGCGATTTCTTGTACGTACATTGGTTGAGTCCGCGAGACTCGAGGGCGCCCGCAACGTGGTCGAGCTAGGTCCTGGTCTCGGTCATGTCACCAAAGCGATCCTCGATCGAATGCCCCACGATTGCCGCCTTTTCAGCATCGAGATCGATCCGGCGATGGTCGAGGCGATGGCGACCAAGGTCAGCGACCCACGCCTGCACGTGATCGAGGGGGACGCGGCGAAACTCCCCCAAATCCTCGAGCGGGAAGGCTGCACCCGACCGATCGATGCCGTGATCTCCTCACTCGGAATGAGCCTGTTGGCCCCCGAGGTCCGCGAATCGATCTTCGCCGGGATCAAGGCTGTGCTCGCACCTGGGCGCCCCTATGTCCAGTACGCCTACTTCCACGCCCGGGTGATTGTATGGACAGGTTCCCGCGGATTTAGTCAGTTCAACATCCGCGAGCACCTCGCCCCGCATTTCGGCCAGATGAACCGCCAACTCGTGTTTGCCAACGTCCCCCCGGCGGCCGTGTACACGTGTAGCAATAGCTAGAGCTCGCATCTCGGGCAAACCTTGAGACCCATCACAAGTAGGTGTATGCACACCTAATGCCAGGTCTCAACCTTGGTTTGCTCGCGACCCGCTCACAGCGATTGTTTCGAGGTTGTGCTAACCCGCGGGACAGGCGAGTGGGAACTCGGGCGTCGCCGGCTCCGGGAAGCTCGCGGGGTCGGTCCCCTGGACCCGCACCGCGGCAAACGTCGACCCGTCGAGTGAATTTTCGATCGGCGACAGCAACATCCCATTGACGATCCCACACATCAGGTCTTCGGACTGGATGAAACCCGTCATTGTCAGATCAGCTGTGATCTCCGAGCCGGTGATCGGATTGGCCTCGCCGACCACAGTCGTCTCGCCGATCACGACATCGAAACTCCCATCTTCACGGACCTCGATCCCGTTGTAGACAAGCGCCTCGCCTACGGGCAGCCGCGGCTCGGTTGTCGACTGCGGATTGAGGCTCAACGGCTGCATCTCGAGGTCGAGGGTTCCACCAGTTGGAGTCGCCGTAAACGTACCGGTGACGAGGAACTGGAGCGGCAGCCCAGACGCGATCGACGGATCGAGTGCGAGGATAAAAGTCCCGCTAACATCCGCCAACATGGCTCCCAGGTCCTCCTTCGGAGGTGGGATGTCGCGGATCGCTTTGGTGTTCTCGAGAAAATCCGACAGCTTGGCGTCGGTATCCGGGCAACCTGTGGTCGCGCACAGACTCGCCACCAGTCCGAAACCCGCGAGGCTGTGCCAAAGCTTGGAACCTCGCCAAGAAGATAGCGCCGTGTGTATTGCCATCGTGTCCCGATCCTCAGTCTGACCTCGGCATAGTGGCACAGGGATCGAGAAGTCGAAACCCTGATCGTCGGACCGGCGACAGGCAGCGTCGATGTGGCGGATCCTTCTCACATCCGGACACCGCTGGGGACCTCCCGCGATTGTCTCTGGTGTCGTTGCAACTTCATAGTAGAGTGCGTTGCGCAGGACCAGCGGCCGGCTCCTGCAACCTTTCGAAAAACCTCTGCGAAGAAGTTGAATCGCCATGGGTAGCACCGCCAATCCGACTCCTAAAAACCTGCATCGACTCGTGGTCATCGCCGGCCTTTGCCTCGGGTTTGCGAGTACCACAGCCCATGCATCGGGCCTGTCGACCGCGCGGTTTGGCGGCGAACACGGGCATCCGACTACCGACAATCCGACTGCGGTCTACTACAACCCCGCAGCACTCGGTTTCAGCAAAGGAACACACATCTTTATCGACGGCAGCCTCGCCCTGCGCTGGTCGAGTTACACCCGGCCCGAGTCAGCGCTCAGCGCAAACGGTCCCGGCGGCTCGACACCCGACGACGCGATTGCGGCGCAGGCTGGTAAGGCATCCCTCTTCAACCCGATCGCCGCGCCGATGGCCGCGGTCTCGTCAGACTTTGGTACCCGGTTTCTCACCGCCGGCGTCGGGTTTTACGTCCCGTTTGGCGGCGCCGCGATCTGGAAGCAAAACGCCGACTTCGCCGACAGCAGCGACTACCCCGGGGCCAAAGATGGCATCCAGCGCTGGTACACCATCGACGGCTCGCTGCGGTCGATGTACTTGACCGGCGCCCTCGCGTTTAACATCGAAAAAATCGGCCTCTCGATCGGCGTGTCCGGCAGTGCCATTCGCAGCAACGTCGACACCATCCGGGCGCGCAACACCGACGGCACCGACCACTTGGTCGACGGCAGCGGCGGCCTCAAAGAGGGCCGTAGCCTCGTCAACGTCAAAGGTTGGCAGGGTGGCTTTGGCGTCGGCGTCGGCTGGCGCCTGCGCGACCTGTTGTGGATCGGAGCCTCCTACACAAGCCAGCCCAACGTCACCGGCGGGATGCGGCTCAAAGGTGTACTTACAAATGTTTTGGCGACCCAAGACCGCGAAGACACCGATGTCATCCTCACCCAGACCCTGCCCGAAATCATTCGCCTCGGGTTTCGCGTGCGCCCGCTCAAAAAGCTCGAGTTGCGGGCGTTTGCCGACTACACCCGCTGGTCGGTGATGGACAAGCAGTGCGTGTTTCCCCAGGGCATCGACGGCGATCCCTGTGACGAGTTTGCCAACGCCGACACCGCCCTCACCGACCCGACCAACTTCGGGGGCGAGCCGGCCGACCTCCCCGACGGGGTCTCGATCACCCAGCACCTGCCGCGGTTTTGGAAGGACGCCGGCGGGGTTCGGCTCGGTGCGAGTTACTGGTTCATCGACCAAATCGAGGGTTACATCGGCCTCGGCTACGACAGCTCAGCGGTCCCCAAAACCACGATCGAACCGGCCCTGATGGACGCCAACAAGGTCACCGCATCCCTGGGTGTGCGTGCGCAGATCATCAAAAACTTCGCCCTAGCCCTGACGCTCACCGACATCATCTACTTCCCGGTCGACACCAACGGCGAGAACGTGCTCAACGACTTCCAAGCGCCCACCAAACAGGCCGATGCCAACGGTGTGTATAAGCAAAATATCGGCCTGCTCAACGTCTATGTCGACGTCTCGTTTTAGCCGGTTTTGCGATCGCGGCGTCTTTGTGTTCGCAGGATGAGGGACTCGGACCGCGGCAGGCTGTCGAGGTCGCGGCGTGGGTTCTCCTGGTCTTTTGTTCGTCGGACGAAGGACTCGCTACAGGCTGTCGTGGGTTCTCGTGGTCTTTTCTCGAAGGGCGAAGGACCGCAGCGCATGGGTTCTCTGGGCTTTTGTCGTAGGGCGAAGGACTCGGGAACTCAGCGCGTGGGTTCTCGTGTCTTGGGTCGCGAAACCGATACACCGGGTGTTGATCACCCGAGACCTGAGAGTCCGGCGGCTTGTTCCCCGCCGCCACCTCGGGGCACAATCGGGGGGTGACGCCCATCGAACAATTCCGCCTGTGCTGGGACCACGTCAACGACTTGATGTCGCGGCGGCAGAAGGTGACGGCGACCTATCTCACCGTCAACTCGGCGGTGATCGGTGCTCTCGCCTACATGCTCAAGGGGGCCCACCCCCTGACCTTGGGTCAGCAGATCGCCATGGTGTTGTTGATGGTCGCCGGGATGGTCGCGTGTGGCCTGTGGCGGCGGTTGGTCGTCCGCTACAGCGCCTTTTTGGACTGGTGGTACGGCGAACTGCGCGAGCTCGAGCAGGCCCATCCCGAGCTCGGCGGCATCATCAACCGGGAATATGCGGCATTCTACGAACGTGGGCAAAAAAGTGCAATTACACAGAAACACCCACGGCTGTACCTCACGTCCTACGAAACTCGCCTCTCCTGGCTGTTCACGGGTACCTATATCGTCTTCTCCGCCATCCTGTTGGGGTTGATTGCCCTCGAATTGCGCACCTGGCTGTAGGGCATCCCCCCTCGCATGGGGTCGTTGCGGGTACATGCAAACACCCAGGACATGACTGCAAAGCCACTTTCTCGAAGATCGCGGCGTAGTGAACTGCAAGGCAAAGGACTCGATCCGCGACAGACGTTCGAGGCGAGGTAGCTGCTCGGGTTAGTGTGGATACACATTTCTCATGCTGCATGGGCCGGCCCAAATTTCGCTACCCTGCGCCCATGTCTGTACCTCGTCGCCTGTGCGGTCTCACCTGTACTTCCATTCCACTCGTCCTTTCCTTGGCGACCGGCTGTGGTGACGACACCACATCCACAGCGACCGATTCGGCTTCGGATTCGGATACGGATGCGTCGACCACCGGAGGCACCGAAACGCCGACCACCGCGGGGCCGACCACCCAGACTGGAACCGACAGCAGTTCGAGCGACACAGATTCTGGCGCGACCACGGACCCCACCTCCGACAGCGACACAACCACCTCCGACAGCGACACAACCACCGAAAGTGAAAGCGAGTCGGAGTCGGACTCCGACACCGGCGAGCCGGTCCTGTTTAAAGCCGGCGTCGGGATGCGCTATGTCGACGGCCCCGTCGGTATCTCGATGGCCGGCTACGGCGGACGTATCGGCGCCAACGCAACCCCGTGGAGTGGCGTGTTCTTCGGTACCAAGGGGTTTTACGGGTTCCAGACCGTCAAGGCGATGGTCGTCGAGGATGCCGACGGCGACCGCATGGCGCTGCTCAAAATCCCGACCATGAGCTCGGAGTCTTCGCTGACCGACGGCACCGTGGCCAAACTCAAGGAGCTCTACGACATCGACCTAGAGGGCCGAATCTTCACCGGAGCGACCCACTCGCACCACACCAACGCACGCTACTGGAGACTGCCCGATATCTTTGGCGCAATTGGTGCAGATACACCGGATGAAGAAGTCATCGACAAACTGTCCACGACCTTTGCCGAGGCCATCAAGGACGCCATCGACGACCTCGACGAAGCCGAGTGGGCCTACGGCTACCAGGACGATTGGGATCCAGCCGACCAGATCTACCGCGACCGTCGCAGCAACAACAATCCGACCTATCCCAAGGATCCACGCCTGACGATGCTCGCCGTCCGGCGGCCCGGCGGCGAGCCGATGGCCGCGATCATCAACTTCGGCATGCACGGGATCGTCTTTGGCACCGACAACGAGCTGCTGACCGAAGATGCTCCTGGCGGCCTCGAGCTCAAGTTTGAGGAGGCATTTTACCAACACACAGGGTCACCGATTCTCGGCATGTTCATTCAGTCAGGCGGTGGGGATGCCTCGCCCTCGGGCGGATTTTTGGGCCACTCCAAAACCCAAAAAATCGAGATGATCGGCGAGACCGCGGCACCTCGGATCCTCGAGCTCTACGACAGCCTCGAATGGCAGACCGAAGGTGATGTCGCTGCCCGTTCGCGCCGCATCGACCTGCGCTTCGACAAGATTGGATACAACGAATACCACGAGTTTGAAGCACTCGGAGGCCTGGTCAAATATGAATGGGGTGGGTTTCAGTGCCAAGTGCTCGGCGAGAACCTCGACGACGATGACCCCAACACGTCGATGGAAGGTAAGGACAAAACCTGTATTCCGGTCAACACCATGTTGGGCGGCGATGTTCCCCACCAGGAGGTCCACACGGCATTTTTGACGACCGGCCAAATCGGCGACTTCTTCCTCGTCTCGATCCCCGGCGAGCCCGCCTATTCGGTGGTCAAGTACTTGCGCGAGCAGGTCGAAGAACGTTCGACGCCCGAACGTCCACTCGATGTGATGGCCTACGGCTACTCACAGGACCATCTGCTCTACTTCACCCACCCCGACGATTGGTTTCAGGCCGGCTATGAGGCCGAGATGAGCCTGTGGGGACCCCTGGCCGGAAAATACATTGTCGATACACAGATGTCCCTGGTCGACGACCTGCTCGACGGGGTCACCGAACCGGTGCTCACAGAGGACTCGCCCCACGATGCACCCGGCGGATTTTCTCCCCGCGGGTTTGAGCAGAGTCAAAATCAGGGCGAGGTCCTCACCGATGTCCCGCCGATGGCCGAACGTACCGAACGCATCCGCTTTGGCTTTGGCGGTGGCGACCCGTCGATCGCATCGCCGATCGTCCGGGTGCAAGTCGACGCCGACGACAACGGCACGTTTGTCGATGTGCCCCACCCCGCCGGTTGGGCCGGCAAGGCCCTCGACAACACGCGCTACCACATGATCACCCACTACGACCCCGAGCCGGCGCCCAACGGCCAGATCGCCCAGTCACGGGCGCACAACTGGTACATCGACTGGGAAATCCCCGACGACCTCCCGGCCGGGACCTACCGGTTGGTGGCATCCGGTCGCTACTTCGATGGCAATACAACAACGATGTATGAGGCGACCTCGAGCAGTGTTGTCATCACCCAATCCGCAGCCGCCAATCTCGACGTCTCGCTCAACGGATCCTCCCTCACCCTCGATCTCACCCTCCCGCCGACGGTCTGGACCACCGAGGGGAGTTGGCCCGTCACCGGCTGGCGACTGTTCGATCACACCGTCGGGCCCGACCAGCCGATCCATGTACAGGCACCGTTGTCGCTCGAATTTTTGCTCGACGGCGAGCCGCAACCTGGAACCTACGAGGTAGTGTGGACCGACGGTGCCTACGTGTTTGATCTCGCAGACGCGGATATCGCCCCCGACACACCGGGACTCAGTGTCCGTGCCTACCTCGCGGCCGATATCGTGCCGAGCGACGTGACAGCCGAGATCAATCCGTGACTTCGCTCGGAAGGTTGAAACTTGTATTATCAAATCGTTCGGGGCGTCTCCGGTGCAGCGTCCCGAACGCGACTTCGTTCCAAGTATCTTCAACCGTAGAAGTCCGCCAAGAATTCCTGCGTCGTTGAGCGCAGAAGCTCGCTCAAGGCCATCCATCGGGAAAAACCCCCCTTGCTGACGGCAATCGCGGGGCGCTACCCTAGCACCGATGCCACTTCACCAACGATTTGACGCGAGGGTTCGCGGGCCAGTCCCGGGGCGACCTGCTCGTGCACTCGCACCGCTGTGGATGCTGGTACTGGGCCTCGCCTCGTGCGCGGGCGAGAGCAATGGAACCCTGACTCTTGGGTCAGGTCCAACATCCATCACGGGAGCGTCACAAACCGGCACGGCGGGAAGTGAAACGACCGAGTCGACAGGTGCATCGGATACCGCTCAGACCGACGGCGGGAGCGAAACGGGCTCCGACACCGTCGATGTGACCGCGGGCGAGTCCTCGATGGACGACTGTGGTGATGGAGTCTGCGGCGGCCTCGAATATTGCGCAAATTGTCCAAGCGATTGTGGAAGTTGCGAACCTGGCTGTGGAGACAGCTTTTGTAGTGCCGGTGAAGATTGCAACAACTGCGCGGCCGACTGTGGCGAGTGCTCGAACTTTTGTGGCGACACCATGTGTAGCTCCCAGGAGACCTGTCAGTCCTGCCCAGCCGACTGTGGTGAGTGTGCACAGTTCTGCGGCGACGGGATGTGTACCGGAGCCGAAAACTGCAGCGAGTGCTCGCTCGACTGCGGCGAATGCCAGGCCAACTGTGGCGACGGCGAGTGTCTCGGCGGCGAGACCTGTGTCAACTGCAAGATGGACTGTGGCGAGTGTCCACCGATCTGCGGCGACGCCCAGTGCACCGGCGATGAGACCTGCTCATCCTGCGAGAACGACTGTGGGACATGTGCACCGTTTTGTGGCGACAATGATTGCAACGGCAACGAAAATTGCAGTTCGTGCTCCCAGGATTGTGGGATGTGCCTGTGCCCGTGCAGCAGTGACCCCAACTTCAGCAATTTTTGCCACCACGGGCCCAATACACCCAATTGTCCGATGACCTCACCGGGTGGGTATTGCGATCCAAACGGAGATGGCAGCTATGAAGATGCAGATTGGGATCAGGGGTGGTACGATTACAATGGCCAGTGTAATTAATCTAAGGTCGGCGCGGGTATTTATTGTACTTGCACTCATTTTTTCTGCCTGCTATGGCGGCTCAAACGACACTGCGACCGATACCGCGATCACGACGGTATCCGCCACATTGACAAGCTCGGGTACCACGTCGGCCGAGAGCGAAACCACCGACCCGGACACCGAGACCACCGAGGGCCCGACCGGTCCAACCACGTCGACGACCTCACCGACCACCACCAACCCGACGGACCCGACCACCACGACCGATCCAACCACTACGACCGATCCGACCACCACCACAGGGAACACCACCGACAACCCGTGTGACGAGATCACAGAAGGTTGTACAGACACCGATAGTCTCCCGCCCGATCCCTGTATGGGTCAGCCAGACGGGATCTACTGCGGAAGCAACCTCGGGGGTCTCGCCGATCACAACAGTATTTACCAGTGTATGGGGGGCCAGACCTACAGCGCCCAACCCTGCCAAAACGGCTGTGAAAACAACCTGTGCAAACCCGATGTGCAAGACCCGTGCGCCTCGGCCCAAAGCGGTGACGGCTACTACTGCGGGCAAACCCTCAGCGGCGGCCAAACGGACACCCTGTACCAGTGCCAGGGTGGCCTGACCTCGAATACCGAAAACTGTGCCAACGGCTGCCAGGTCAATCCCCCCAATTTTCCCGACGAGTGTAAGCCCGACGGCGATCTGTGCCAGTACGCCAACGGTGGGGACGGGCCCTACTGCGGCGGTTCCCTGCTCGAGGGCGAGTCGGAAAACGTGCTGTTCGATTGCCAAAACATGATGACAGCCGGCCAGCAAACCTGTCCCAACGGCTGCATTATGATGCCCCCGGGCGAACCCGATGAGTGTGCACCGAACGAGGGGGAAAATGAGTGCTGTCTCGAAGTACCGCCCGGCGTCCTCACCCAGGCATTTACCGCCTGTGGCAACGGCGGCTCGCACTACGGGATCGATTACGGGACAGCCGTCGGCACACCGATCTTCTCGGGGATGGCCGGGACCGTCGTCGGCCATGCACTGGGGTACCCCAACTGCTACAACAACGGCTGCTCAATGAGCTGCTGGAACGCTTTCAACTACGTCAAGCTCAAGGCCGACTGCGGCGACCCCAACCAGCCGGGAAACGACTTTTACATCTACTACCTCCACATCGACGGCCTCGCACCCGGTGTCGGCAACGGGACCCACGTCGACCAAAATCAACTCGTGGCCTATGCCGGGAACTCGGGCTGCTCGTCAGGTCCGCACATCCACATCGAAACGGTGTCGGTCCCCGGGGGCCAAAACGCTGTGCTCAACACCTGCTCCTCGCAGGATCCGGATGATCACTACTGCAACTAGATGTGTAGATGCAGCATCAACGGTCGACAGCACGGGCATCAGCCGAGGCACGGTGACCACACCTCGGCCGTACCAACAAGTTGCACATACTCATTGGCAGTGAATGAGCACCGTCACCCCCGGGCAGACATCGCCGCCACCACCGGCGATATCGATCTCCGCAGCACCGGTATAGGGTTCTGGTGTTGCACACCACGTAAATGGGTCTTCCCACGTATCGCCCATGGGGAGCTCTAAAAACCCCCCGCCGTAGCTCAGCCACACATCGGATTCGTAGTCGACACTGTTGTTGTGATAGCTGATCTGTAGGGTTTCGCCGGCGGGAACAAACAGCTCCATCGGATCGGCCGACACATTACAAAAATTATCGATATAGATCTCGACGGTCGCGGTCGGGTCGAAGCCACCTGTATCCGTTTCGGTCTCGGTGTCTGAATCCGTGTCGGTCTCCGAGCCGGAGTCCGTATCTGTCGTGTCGGTTTCGGTATCCGTATCCGTATCTGTGTCCGTCGCGTCGGTATCCGTATCCGTATCCGTATCTGTATCCGTCGCGTCGGTGTCGGTTTCTGTGTTGGTATCTGTCTCCGTGTCCGTCGTCGGACCTTCGGTCAGGCTATCCGCGGTCGTCGCTATCGTACAGTCGCACTGCCACTCACCAGCGACACACATGACATTGGTGCACGACACACTCGTGTCAGAAAAACAGTTGCTACCCAACAGATCGCCACAGTCGCTCGTGGTCGTCGGTTGCTCGGTGGTCTCCGTCGGATCGGTCGGATTTGTCTCCGAAGCTGTTCCCGCGGTTGCAGTTGTATTCGCCGTCGATTCGCTGGTGGTGGAGGAATCACCACAACTGAGAACTCCGAGAAGTGCGAGGAAGGGCCAAGGTTTGCGAGTCATCGCGCCGCATATACACCGAGATTCTGCGAGTGTTTTGCGCGTGAACGTGAGCTGGCAATCGTTGTGCCTACAAATTGCGAAGTCTGCCTCGTGATGTACGCGTTCGTCTCGCTCGTCGCGGACC
Source organism: uncultured Nannocystaceae bacterium (assembly GCA_964621785.1). Classification (GTDB taxonomy): domain Bacteria; phylum Myxococcota_A; class Polyangia; order Nannocystales; family Nannocystaceae; genus JACKDW01. The sequence goes on along the minus strand of CAZUPD010000050.1, from coordinate 15,577 downwards.
TGGCGGCCCGGGTTACCTATCGTGGCGGCCGCACAAGTACCGAACCCAGCAACCTGCGCCGGACCGGACTCGCGCCCCACCACATGCGTTCGAGTGCGCGACGGTAGTCGACTCGATGACCATGAAAAATTGCAGATACAATTTCTCCAACGCCATCGTACTGCTCATGGATGCGACCGACCCGACAGGCCCCGATACGCGCAAGCAGGGGCCAGGCCGCTCGATTGACCACCGGCTGAAGCACTGTGGTTGTCATCAGATGCTCGTGCTCGGCAAACAAGATATCGACGGTCTGCAGCGCCAACAGCAATCCAGCCATGCGCGTCCCGAGCCCGGGGAGAACCGCGAGTTGGTCAAAGTAGGCGACCGAGTCCTGCTCGAACGGCGTCGGGTCAAACGTTTCCCACGCGATTTCTCGCCGCCGCACCCACACATCGGACGCCCGCAGGAGCGCATCCGGGAGGGCGCAGCTAAACCCGACGATACGCCCCGAAAACTCGGCAATGCGGACGACCGCATGCTCGACCAAGGCGTGGTAGGTCGGTTTGGAGGCTCCGAGCAAAAACCCTCCCGGGCCGTCGGCACCCAACCGCATGCGCTGTTTGAGCGCAACCATGCCATCGACATCGGCCGCACAACCCGGGCGCAGGCGCACCCCGTGGCGTTCCGGTTGCTGCCGAGGATTATGTATCTGCATGATTCTCGGATCGATGCACGAGAATAGTCGGACCACGCAATTGCTGCAACACCGCCCCAAGCACGCTCAATCGCGGACCACGATGGGCAGCCCCAACTCGCGGCAACTCATACCACGGCACCATCGGGTTTTGATGGTGGGCAGTGTGCTCGTGAAAGTTGAGGAGCCAATAGGCGATGATCGGATTGCGCCGAAGGGAACGGACGTTTTTTTGCGTCGGGGGACCGAGGCTGGTGCGGTAGTGGTAAATATAGACAAACAGGGAATAAAACCATGCAAATACAAGCATGGGGTAGCCACACACCATCAGCCACATGTCCCAGCCAGAAAATCTGACGATACTTGTATGTGCGGCGAGACCGAGGAGAAACGCCAACCATGCGTAAAAACGGTCACGGCCGCCCCACCCGCGAAAGGCTGGCGAAACCCGGCGCGCAACTCCGAGTGGGAGGCACAAAAATAAAATGATCGAGACCACCGAGTGGATGAAAAACCCTCCGCAAAACACCGCGCCAAACCACAGGAGGTGGCACCAAGCCCGCGCGAGCCACCCCGCACCCGGCTCGACGAGATAGATGTCGAGGGCCGACGTATGCGGGTCACGGCGGTTGTGCCCGTGGTGGAAGTCGTGAATCTTGCGGTACACCGGCAGCGGAACGAGCATCATCAGCAACAGCAACTGGCCGATGAGGTCGTTGAGCCGCGGGTGGTTGGGCAACAATTTGCGGTGGACAGCCTCGTGACCAACGACATAAATCCGGTGGATCCAACAGCCGCTGACGAGTACAGCGAGTCCTTGTATCGCAGGGTACGGTCCGCCAACTCCCACCGCACACGCGGCCAGTCCAACAGCGACGGCAACGGTTTCGAGCAACAGCCGAGCGGTGTACAGGCCGTGGGCGGGATGGCTGTCCCGAGGCACGGGTGGAGTATACGCCACTACACCGGCCGCAGTGATCGAAAATACTTCGCACACATCGCGCGACAACACGCCATCCGATGGGAGCAAGACGGTCGAGCCGATGCGCCCGAGCGGGTGCTGATATTGTAGTTACACATTATTTGCAGCACCGCGTGCGGCCTTGCGATCGACCTGGGCCCACTGTTCGTCGAGCCAAACCGTACGGGCCGCGGCATCTTCGGGAATGTCGCGGGCCTGGACCCGCCAAAAGTGTACCTCGATCGTCGTCCCAACGACCTTCCCGGTGAGGAGGTCTTGTGGTCGCATCAATCCCTCTAACCCGCTGTGGCTGCAAAACACAACATCGATCTCGCCCTGGTCGAGCAGCGCCGACACACCGCCCAAGCGCGGCGGTAACACGTGGGTGAGCTGCTCGAGTCTGCGGTAGCGCGAAGGGTCGCTGGCACGGATCTTTTCGAGTGCCCGGCGGCGTTTGTTCGCGGTGAAGCGAGTCCCCTCGGGGTAGATCAAGACCCCCTCATCGGCTTCGAGACCAACCGCGAGCCTGCCCACAGCGACCGTTTCACGGGCCGTCTCTCCGCCGCGGTCAACGAAATAATTGGGCAGGCGATTGCCGACAACATCGAGGCAAGGATCGACCAACAGTTCGCGCTTGAGTACGTAGCGAAGGCGGTAGCCGAGTTGCCACGAGACCAGGGCACCCGGCAGCAGGGTGTCGAGCACACTCGCGTGACGCATCAACAGGAGAAACGGACCGGACCGTAGACAGTCATGTCCATCTATTTGTATCCGCATTGAAAATGCCCGCGTGACGGCGGTCAGTAACACCCGGGTCCACCACGCCTGCAGTCGGTGATTGCGGGCCAAAAACCACTTCCAACCAGCCACCGGCATCAGGCGATGCCATACCCAGATCCCACATGCGGCGAGCAGGCCGAGGAGCTCACAGGAGAAGTACACCCAGACACAAAACAGCAGCCGCACGCTGGCAAATCGCCGGTGACCCGAGATGTCACGCAGGCCAGCCAACGCCACCCACAACGGGGCGAAGGCGGTGAGGACAGCCCACAACCCGCAGTAGAGGCCGACCATCGCAATCCGGCGGATCCATCGCTTGGTCACGTGCTCGAGCATACTCGAGGCAAACGTGTTGGTGGAACTCACGGACAGGTCCGCGAAAGTTGCCGAGTTCGGCAGCCGCAACTGCCCCGGATACGCCGAAGCCTTCAGACGACGTCTGGACCAAATCGGTGAGGTTTGTAGCCCCGCGTATGCTTGAGTCACACCCGCTCGCCCGCGACAATGCGCGTATGACCTACTCCGGCGGTGCCTCACAAACTTCTCACAATCGCCTGCTCCGGGCGGCTGCCCTCACCCTCGGACTCACCGCATGTGGCGGAGGCACGGCCGACAGCGCGTCGGAATCGGACACCGACGACGCTGCCGGCGGGATCGAGATCTTGATCGACAGCCAGGGCATCCCGCACATCTACGCCGACAACGACGAGGACTTGATGTACGCGGCCGGCTACCAGATGGCGACCGACCGCCTGTTTCAGATGGACTTGATGCGCCGACGAGCGCTCGGGCGCGGGGCCGAGGTGCTCGGCGAATCGAAGGTGAATGAAGATGCCGTTTCGCGGATCATGAACTTTCGCGATTGGGGTAAGCAAGACGCCCTTCGCCTGCAGTCGGAACGCCCCGAGGACTTCGCCCTGTTCACCGCGTGGGTCGAGGGCGTCAACCACAGGATCGACGAAATCCATGCGGGCGATGCACCCCTGCCCTATGGATTTGGCACGACTGCAGGCGAGCTCAACTACATGCCGGAGCACTACAGCGTCGACGACACTTTTGCCATCGCCAAGATGTTTATGTTCGGCAACTCAAACTCGCTCGAGTTTGAAATCCTCGCCACCGTGTTCGAGATGATCGCCCCCGAGACCGCTGCGGCGATCGAACTTCCGCGGCCGGCCTTCCCCGCATTTACGCTGCCACCGGAGGATAGGCCCCAACCCGACACGCTGCCCAGCGTCACTCCGCGGGCAACACCGCAGGCCCAGACGCCACCACCCGGGCTCGCTGCGGGACTGCGGCGCTTGAGCGAGGCAATGCGTGGGTTCAAGGTCCTCGGAAGTAACAACTGGGCCATCCACGGGCGGCATACCGAGAACGCCAAGCCACTGATCTGCAACGACCCGCATCAGCCGTTGCAGAGTCCGTCCTTGATGTATGCACAACATCTCAACAGCGCCGACCAGGGCGGCAGCTTCGATGTCATCGGATTTTCGTTTGTCGGTGCGCCGGGCCTACACCTGGGCCACACCCGCGGCGTCCACTGGGCGGCGACCACCGGATTTGCCGACGCCATGGATCTGTGGGCCATCACGACCGACGAGAGCGGGACGATGGCGACCGTCGCCGGACAACCGCAACCGATCACCTACCGCAGCGAGTCCATCGCGGTCGCCGGGATGCCGCCGGTCGAGTTATCGATCGGCGAAATCGAGGGCTACGGAGTACTTTTGGGCGATACATTGTTGGAGCCGCTGGGGATCAACGAAGCGTTTTTGGTCGGCAACGACAAACGTCTCCTTCTCAATTGGACAGGTTTTCGCCCAACCAGCGAAACTGCAGCATTTTTGGATTTTGCCCGCGCTCAGACCGTTGCAGAGCACGAAGCCGCAGTCGACCTGATGGAAGTCGGCACCTTCAACTGGCTCTCGGCTGACCAAAACGACATCTCCTACCGCGTGCATGTGTTGCTGCCCGACCGCGGCGATCCTTCATCCCGCAAGATGCCCTACGCGATCATCAAAGACGAGGACCCGGCGAGTTTTTGGAACGGCACCTGGCTGTCCAACGACAAACTGCCGAGCAGCCGCGCTCCTGTGACGGGATTTATTGCGACCGCCAACAACGACCCGTGGGGCTTTACCGGCGACGGAGATGTCCACAACGACCCGTGGTACTACGGATTTTTCTACGCCGCGGGTTACCGAGCCAAACGCATCGAAGATGAGCTCACGCGGATGACCCAAAATGCGCCGGTGTCGGTCGGGGACATGCAAGCGCTTCAGAATGATGTCTACAGCACCCTAGCTGACCTCCTGGTGCCCACAGTCGAGGGCGCGATGGGCCGGCTCGACACCGCGGCCGAGCTCGAACCATTTCGCGGGCGCGCCGATCTGGCCGAGGTCGCCAATCTCATTACAACGTGGGATCGGATGATGACGCGAAGCAGTGCCGGAGCGCTGGCATTTCATGTATTCGCACATAACTTGACGACAGGCGTGTTAGAGGACGACCTCACCCTGCTATACGCCGCGATCCTGGGCGAAGCTCCACAGTTCGCCCTCAAGTTTGCCGCCCTTGCCGTCAACGGGACCTATGCGGGGAGTGACGAAGTCGTCGAGCAAGGTGCTGATGTGGCAGTGATGGAGGCCCTAGCCGCAACGGCTGATTGGCTGACAGCCGAGTTCGGAGGCACGGATCCCACCGGCTACACCTGGGGCGACCGCCACGGAACCGAGTTCCTCAACCCAACCCCGCGCCTGAACTACGGCTGGGTGGCGACGGAGGGCGGCGAGGATACAGTCAATGTATCATCAAGTAAATTTTATACGGGCGACGATACAACCCAAGTCGCGCCACAATGGGGATCCCACGACGGGCCGATCTTCCGCGTGGTGACTTCGTTCGACGAGGACGGCGTGCCGGTGAGTCTGGTGAACTTCCCGATCGGGAACTCGGCCAACCCCGACAGCCCACACTTCGATGACCGCCTCGCCGACTGGGTCGATGGGACCTACCAGCCGATGTTGTTCGACCGCGAGGCGATCGAGGAGGATATGGAGGAGCGGGTGACGCTCGAGCGTGCGGATCGCTTGGAGGATTAAACGAAAGGAGCCGCCCCAGACCAAAGTCCAGGGGCGGCCCAATTCGAGCTCTTATGCGAAGAGCACAAGGAGCCCGACGATGATCAACCCAAGTGCCACCACCGCTGCCCAGGGATCACGCGCGGCCCCTGAGAAGAGCGGAGCGATGATCTCCAACAACTGGCTATTGCTGGGTGGCAGCCTCTGGGTTAACCTTTGCTTGTCTAGTGAAACTTGCGGAAAATCCGCAGGTTGAAAGGGGTGAGGTCGTTGCAGGGCCTCACCCTCTTCTTTTGGATCTTTCATCCTTTCTTGTTTCATTTTGCACCTTCCAGTTTGGTTATGATCGCGCAACAGGATTGTCACGCGATGGTTTTTGCGTGGAACTACATGTAAATATTCGATAACTGCTATAGGAGCCGATAGTGATAACGACATCGACCTAGACGTCGATGTAGCGAATCCTGCCACATTGACAGCGAGCCCTGGCGAAAGTTTCCGCCTAGTTGAGCTTATTTTGGTGGTCCTTTGGAAAGGAACAAAACTGCCTCTTGCGTGGCAAATGCCACGCAATCAAACACAAAATGCAGATCGGTCAATATCGTTTATGCCCAACGCCTGTAAGGCGCTGTGGCGAGGCATGCTACATCGACAACGATCCCTTACGGAAATCGGTCTTATCGAGATGCGCATTGATCAGCACCGGCTTGCCATCGGCCGCCGCCTGTTTTGCCTTCGCCAGCACCTCGGGGATGTCCTCGGTTTTTGCCAGCACGAGCCCGACTCCGCCGAAGCCTTCGGCCACGCGATGGTAGTCGGTTCGCACCAGCGGGCAGCCGACGTCATCGCCTAAAATTTCGACCTGGTCGCGGGCGATTTGCGTCCAGCAGGCATCGTTGCCGACGACGGCGATCACCGGGATGTTGTGGCGGGCGAACGTGTCGAACTCGGCCAGGCTGTAGCCGCACGAGCCGTCTCCGTAGATGATCCAGGTTTCGGCCGAAGGGCGTACCAGCTTGGCTCCCAAGGCAAATCCCGCGCCCACACCCAGGGTTCCGAACACCCCGGGGTCGAGCCACGAGAGCGGGCCCCGCGGGCTCACGATATACGATGCTGTTGCAACGAAATCGCCTCCGTCCGCCACCAGGATGCTGTCTTCGTCGAGCTGTGCCTCGATCTGGGAACACAACTCCAATGGGTTGAGCAACTCGGCTTCCGACGAGGCTTGGCCCTTGCTGCGGATCTCCTTGTCACGGGCACTGTCGGCTTCGCGCAACTCACCGATCCAACCTTCGCGGTCACCCAAATTGGCTGCACATACACGGGATAGGTCTTGCAAAAACCGTCCGGCACACCCCAAAACGCCCAGGGAGGGCTTGCGGTTTTTGTTCATCTCTGCGGTGCTGCGGTTGGCCGCGATGTAAAACGCCTTGCGCGAGATGTGGCGGCCGTAGTCGAGGCGAAAGTCGCAGGGGACCCCAGCCAAAATCACGACATCTGCCTTTTTGAGGGCTTTTCGCCGGCCGTGTCGCATATGCAAGCGGTGGCCCTTGCCCAACAGTCCGCGGGCCATCCCCGAGAGGTAGACCGGGATTCCGAGGGCCTCGACGGCGTTGGCGATCGCTGCGGCTTCGTCGGCTCGCGACATCGCTTGACTGCCGACGACCATCACGGGGCGCTCGGCCTCCTTGAGTTTTTTGGCCGCCATGTCGACTAGGTTGCGCGCTGGCTTGGGCACGTCAACCGGCTGCGGGTCGTGGATCTTTTGCCGCTTGGTCCCGGAGAACAATCGATGTGTATGCACGGATAGGTAGGCGTTGAGGGCCCGCTCCTGCACACTCGGCTTGCGCTTGGGATCGTTGGACTTGGCCATGTACCAGCTTTTGACCGTGTCGGCGTCGTAGAGCAGGTCGACGGGACACTCCAAAAACACGGGCCCGGGGACGCCGGTTTGAGCCACGCGAAAGGCGTGCTCGAGCATCGGTACCAGGTCCTTGACGCGTTTGGCAGCTCCGGCCCATTTCACGTGGGGACGCAACAGAGCCATTTGGTCGATATCTTGCAATGAGCCGCGACCCTTGAGCACGGTCGCGGTGGCTCCGCCCAACAGCACCAGGGGCGACTGCGCGAGCTGGGCATTTTTGAGGGCGGTGATCGTGTTGGTGAGCCCGGGCCCCGCAGTCACGGCCGCAACCCCGGGCACCCCGGTGAGGCGGGCGACGGCATCGGCCGCAAACACGGCGTTGACTTCATGGCGGACATCGACGACCCGCACACCACGGCGCTTGGCACCGACCAAAATCGGCGAAATGTGCCCCCCACACAGGGTAAAAAGCCAACGCACACCGTGGCGAATGAGCACTTCGGCGATCCGTTCTCCTCCGTTCATGAAACCTCTCTGTCGCTTGTACATGCATGGCGTGTGCACACATGTCCTGAATCGTTGTATGTAAAATTGTTTGGGCTACGAGGCCCGGCCGTCGAGCACATGTTTTTCGGGGCTAAAACAGGTGAAGGTCCCGGTGAACACAAGGTCGTCCCCGCATTTGACTTCGACTTCGACGAGCTGTTTTTTGCCCTCATCCCCGCCGCGTTTGGCCGTCGCAGCCAGGGCATCGCCGACGACAACCGGCTTCAAAAATCGCACCGAGGCCGCACCGAGTACGACGTTGGGGTGATTGATGGCGAGCATCGCCGCGTAGTCGGCCAACCCAAACACAAACCCGCCATGGACGAGGTTGCTGGCATCGGCGGCCATATCCGCAGTGGCGACGAGCGTCACCACGGCAACGCCCTTGGCAATCCGGATCGGCACACCGACCAAGCGCGGATGAATCTCAAGGTGTGTTTTCTGTTTCGAAGACATAAACCGGCCCCGCGAGAGACCGGCTTATAGCACGTCCACCCTGTACGGCGGTATTTGATGGCACATCGCCGGTGCGTAGGTCTCCGCGCCAGCGTGGTGTTTCTCGCGTGCCTGTTCCGACAACGACACCGCCGATCTTGGTGCATGAACGCCAAGATCGGCACGGGGGCGTCGGCTCGACGGAGGCTAGCTCGCCGACGATTGTTGGCTCATGGTGGCCGCAAGTGCTGGCCGCGGCATCAGACGACCGACGTAGGCGGTGAGATTGTCGTGCTCGAGACCACCTAAAAATTGCTGCGCCCACATCAGGGTGTGACCAACCATCACGTCGGCCATGGTGAAGGTGTCCCCCATGATGAACTGCCGGTCGCCGAACTCCTTGGCCAACACCTTGCAAACGACCGAGAACTCGTATTTGCAGGTCTCCATGATGGCCGGGACGCGCAGTTTTTCAGGCAGGATGAAGTTGTGTTTGGCCATCGTCCACAACGGCTGCTCGAGATCGCCGATCACCCAAAACATCCACTGGTTGTAGCGGGCGCGCTCAATGGTGCCGTACTTGGGGGTGAGTCCTTTTTCGGGAACCTTGTCACCGATGTATGTACAAATGGCAGCGGACTCAAAGAGGATCTCGTCGCCGTCGACCAACGCCGGGACCTTGCCATTGGGGTTGATGGCGAGATACTCAGGTTTACGCCCTCCACCCGATTTGAGGTCGATGTTGATGACTTCGTGCTCGAGGCCTGCTTCGTTGGCGGCCCACACGGCACGGACAGAACGACTGTTGGGAAATCCGTAGATCTTCATCGGCGCGAGTGTAGATCGATTTGCCACAGGATCTTGGGTGACAACTCGGACAACCTCACAACAAATCGGCGAGCGCGGACTCGAGAGTTGGATAGGCAAATGGGTACCCGAGTTGTTGTAGACGCGCCGGCATCACCCGCTGACCGGTGAGTAAATAGGTCGCCATCTCCCCCTTGAGTAGGCGCAGGGCAAACCCGGGGACAACCATAAACACCGGGCGATGCACCGCCTTACCGATCGCTTTCATCATGTCGCGGTTGCGGACGGGCGCGGGGGCAGTGGCGTTGACAGGACCCTGCACTGTGTCGTTGTCGAGTGCGAGGCACAGGACGTTGACCATATCGTCGATGTGAATCCACGACATGTACTGACGACCAGATCCGAGGGGGCCGGCGATCCCCAACTTCACCGGCGTGACCATTTCGGCGAGGGCACCACCCTCGGGGGCAAGCACAATTCCGATGCGCATACACACGAGCCGGACACCGAGCTCGGAGGCCGGTTGGGCGGCGGCCTCCCACTGCTGACACAACTGACCGAAGAAGTCGTCGCCAGGTTCGCTGTCCTCTCGAACCTCCTCATCGCCCCGCATGCCGTAGTAGCCGATCGCAGATGCCGAGATGAAAACGCTCGGTCGCGCCGACAAGCTGCGCATCGCCTCGACGATCTGGCGGGTGAGGTCGACACGACTGGCGACCAAACTGCGTTTGACCTCGGGGTTCCAGCGCCTGCGAAACACCGGCTCACCGGCGAGATGAATCACCGCGTCGGCACCATCGATGCCCTCGCGCAACCTCTGTGTCCCTCCAGAGGCTTCGAATAGAGCGACGTTTGGACCGAGTTTCTCGGCTGCTGATTTGGGCGAACGCACCCAGGCGCGCAGGGTGTGACCCTCGGCGAGCAACCGCCGGCAAAGTACCTGACCGATGAGACCCGTCGCTCCGGTGACAAAGATTGTCCGCGCCATGGCAAAAGCTAGCGCACACTCGCTCAAAGCGCCCGCAACCAGCTGTCGTTTGCCACGCGCACAGCTGTGAGGTATCCGGGACCCGCGAACAATGTCTCAGGAGACCTCTGCAATACACGCGAGAAACACCACAAGCGGCGAAGATCTGGGGAACTGTTCGCAGTTCCGATCGCCCGCGACCTGCCTGTAAACTCTGGCTCGTTCCGAACGCAAATGGCTGTGTCCCACCCCGAAGTCGATCCGCGATCGTTCCCGCGACTCTCCGCGTACTTGGCAGGTCTCCCCCAAGGGCTCGACTCCTATCCCGACTGCATTTCCAAGGCTTCGCTGTATCGGCGACTGATCGAAGAACACGATTTTTTGCCGATCGCCGACCAGCTGCCCGCCCGGTTGGTACCGTTGTTGGAACACCCCGAGCCGCTCAACACGTGGATCCCAGCGGTTCAAAACAACGCGTTCTTGCTGGCGATGACCGATCATTTTTACGATCGCGACCTGCGGGCCGCCGTCGCCTGGTACCGAGATGTCCGCGAGCGCATGTTTCGATCGCCGCTGTACCGGATGATGATGGCCGTGATCTCGCCGCGCTACATTTTGCGAGGGGCGAGAAAACGCTGGGAGACGTTTCACCGCGGGACCGAGTTCGAGGTCGAATACGGAGACCACTACGCAAACGTCGTCCTCACCTACCCCCCTAACCTGCAGACGCGGTTGATCATCCGCATGCTCACGGGTGGGTTGCTGGCGGCACTCGCAGCCGCGGGGGCCAAGGACATCAAATGGGGGATCACATCGGTAACCCCGACTGAGGCCCGAATCGGTGCGACCTGGAAGTAGGGCGTCCGCACTTCGTCATTTGTACGCACATCGATCCTCGAGCTGGCCTTTGTCAGTACAACGATACGTTGCGTCGACGTCGAGCACACCGAGCCCACGAAAACCTCAACACGCGGCATCCGTGCGGTTGGCCGCAGGCAACACCGGTGTCTCCCAATTGCGTCGCATCGTCCGAAACGGTTGCTTGCGCAGCTCCCCGTCAAACGACGAACGCTGACTTGCTAGCCCGCGGGAGAGCACCTGCCACCGCTCGACATCCGAGGCAAATCCGTCGTCGTGGTCGAGCTCGGCTTTCGCCCGCGCGGTGAGCATCGCCCCGATTCGCTGACCCAAACGACTGCCCGCCTCACTGGTTGCGCTGAGGGTCACGATGCTGACCAACACAAACAACAGCGCACTCAAAAACGTCAGGGCATCGACGCTGTAGCGCGGCGGATGGGTGAGAATGTAGCCGAACAGTACCAGCAAGATACCGACCCCGACCCCGGTGCCGATCTTGCGCAGACGTTCGGTCAAGCGATAGCCGACGCGCTCGGCCTGGGCGAGCTTGGACGAGCCAGCACGTCCAAACAGTCGCACCGCGATGGCCGTGGTCGTCGGAGATCGCTCCCCTTGACTGTTGGGCTTGAAACACTCGAGTCCGACGCGGGCCTCAAAATCACCGCGGCGCACTTCGATGCAGATCCCGTCGATCGGGCCGTCGACCGCTGTCCGGACCACGGCATACCCCTTGTCCGAAGGGAAGAAGTGCTCGGCCGCCTGGGACACCGTGCGCTCGAGATCGTCGACTTCGCCGGCGAGCTGCGCTGCCGATCGCCCCGGACAGGACACCGACCAACCAAAGCCTGGGACTGGGTCTTCCCCCACATTTTCAAACTACCCCGCAACCCCGGCCGCGTCTACTCGCACCCCAGCAAAGCTGTTCTAGGCAAGGGTTCTCGACCTTTTGCCGCGGCGGCGGTCGCCGCTATCGGGCGTCCATTCGAATCGGCTCCGACGAGTGCGGACTGCTTCGACGCGATGGCGGGGCCGCGGTAGTGTGCGCCTATGCTCGGGCGTACGCTGACCATCTACCTTCGTTGGGTTCAGCGATGTTGGCCGCTGCTCGCCGCGAACTCGAGTTCTGACCGGCGGCCGGATGTCGAGTTGATGCGCAGCAGCTTCAGCACCGCGCAGCGAATCATCGCAGGTCGGGTCGCACTCGCCTGTGCTCGGGAACAGTTGGTCGATGCCGACGACCGCTGCTCGGCACTGGTCCTACTCCCGGCCCTGCTTGCGATCGAGCTGCCGTTGCGTCGACGTGGTGCGTTTGGCTTGCATCCACCCGAGCACGCACGGTTCGACGATCCCCGGCTGTCCGACCCGATTGTCCTGCTTCAAGCCCTCGCTCCTTACCTGCCTGAATGGACATCTAAAAATTTCGCCGACGCCCGTCGCGAACTCGCCGACTCGGTGTTCAACCTCGCACTCGCCCTACTCTCTCGACACTTGCACACACCTGTCAGCCACGTGCTCGATCCCCTGATCGCGTCTGAACAGGCGGTTGTGATGGGCCACCCCTGGCACCCGATGACAAAGACGCGCCTGGGACTGAAGCTACGGGAAAATCTGCTGCACGCGCCGGAGCTCTGTGGCCGTGCACAGGTTACCGCCGTCGACATTGCCCCCGGCTGGTGGGCCCGCCACGAACTCGAATCACATCGGTGTCACGACCTGATCGCCAGACTTTTTGGACATGCTCCAAAGGGCTGGCTTCGGGTGCCTGTGCTGGCGCTTCAGCAGCGCCGCCTGCCCCGGCTGCTCCCGGATCTGTGGGGCTCGTCGATCGTCCCGGCTCCGCAGCATTGTCACGGCCACTCACTCCTCAGTCTGAGGACAGTGGAAGTCGGCGAGCAGCCGCAGCACCTCAAACTAGCGATGGATGTGTTGACAACCTCGGCCCGTCGGGTGGTCTCGCCAATGAGTGCCCAAAATGGCCCCGTGATCTCGCGTCTGCTCGCCGCGATTCAAGCGTGCGATCCTCAGACACGAACCACCCTCGCCATCCAGCCGGATGTTGCCACGGCCGGCCTATGTCCGCAGCAAAGTGAAGCCGCGAGCATGCTGGCGGTGATTATCCGACCTGACCCTCGGGACATTTCCGGCACCCTTCCCCGAGCCGATGGTCCCCCCCCCTCCCTGTGGGTGTGCGCCGCCCTCGGAGAGGTTCACCCGCAGTTCGGAACGACCTTCCTCGAACGCCTCGTCGACCAATCTTCCGGCGCCGACACACGCGCTCGCGCGCACAATTTTTTGCGTGCCTACGTGCATGCACTCGTCCCGCCGCTGCTGCGATTTTGTTGTACATACGGGCTCGCCCTCGAAGCGCACCTGCAAAACATGATGGTCGCCCATCGCAACGGTGATGTGCTCGGGTTTGTGATTCGCGACTTGGGGGGTATCCGGATCTCCCGCGCGCGACTGCAGGCCGCGGGCTATACCGTCGAGCTCGCCCCAGGTTCGTTTTTGGAGGCCGCCGACGACCGCGAGTTTCTCGGCAAACTCATCCACACGCTGCTGCACGCACATCTCGGCTCGGTGATCGGGTGGGCGTGCGACCTGTGTGCCGCCGATCCGGGATTTGCCTGGTCGCTGGTACGAGACTGTATCGATGCACAACTGACGGAGTGGAGCCGGGAACTTCTGTCCGCGCACAGCGATCGCCGAGCGTTTCTCGAACCCACACACCGCGCCAAAGCTCTGTTTGCGATGCGGCTGTTGGGTCGCAGTGTCGACTACCACTACACCACCGTCGACAATCCGCTCGCACAGGCCCCTGCGCTGCGCACTAGTGCTTGAGCCCATCTCGCGGTTGCCGGTATCGTTCGCCCCGGAGGACCGATGCCCGCACCCCTCGTGTTTTCAATTCCCGAATACGCCTATCTGCAGGCTGATCTCTGCCGCCTCGGTGGATATGAACCTGGCCAACTCGACATCAAGACGTTTCCCGATGGCGAGCGCTACCTCCGAATCGCAAGCGATGTGGTCGGCCGCGAAGTCATGCTGATCGGCGGGACGATCGACGACCGGGCAACCCTGACGCTCTACGACCTCGCCTGTGGGATCGTCAAATACGGTGCCCGTCGACTGACACTGGTCGTGCCCTACTACGCCTATTCAACCATGGAACGGGCGGTGAAGCCCGGCGAAGTTGTCACGGCAAAAACCCGGGCACGACTGATTTCGGCGATCCCTCCGGCGAGTTATGGCAACCGCATCGTCCTGCTCGACCTCCACAGCGAAGGCATTCCCCACTACTTCGAGGGGGAGATCACCGCGGTCCACGTCTACGGCAAGCCGATCGTCGGCGAGGTGGCCCGCCGGATCGGCGGCGATGATTTTGTACTTGCATGTACCGATGCCGGGCGGGCCAAATGGGTCGAGTCCCTGGCCCACGATCTCCATGTCACGCCGGCATTTGTGTTCAAGCGCCGCCTCGATGGGTCGACCACCGAAGTCGCCGCGGTCAGTGCCCAAGTGCAGGGGCGCGAGGTTGTGATCTACGACGATATGATCCGCACCGGCGGGTCGTTGATCGGTGCGGCCAAGGCCTACCAAGTCGCCGGCGCCAGCGGGCTTTCGGTGATCACAACCCACTGCCTGATGCCCGACGACGCCCTGACACGCCTCCAAGACTCAGGGCTATTTCACCACATCGTCGCCAGCGACAGTCACCCGCGGGCGCGCGAGCTCGAAAGCCAGGGCCTCACCGTCGCCCCGATCGCTTCGTTGTTGTTGCCGCACCTGTAGCGGACCTTCTCCTTTCGAGGATTTTGCATATGCATTTGATCCGCATCGCCGCTGCCGCGCTCAACCAGATTCCCATGGCCTGGGAGCACAACCGCAACAACATCCTGCAGGCGATCGCCCAGGCGCGGGAAGCCGGGTGCGCGCTGTTGTGCCTCCCCGAGCTGTGTATCACCGGCTATGGCTGCGAAGATGCCTATCACAGCTACGGTCTGATCGACCGTGCCTTCGCCGCGCTGACCTCGATCGAGCCCTACACCGAGGGCATGATCGTCTCCGTCGGGGTGCCTGTGGTCCACCGCGGCACCGTCTACAACGCGGCCGCGTTGATCGTCGACGGCACCATCGCGGGTTTGGTCGGCAAACGATTCTTGGCAGGTGACGGGATCCACTACGAACCGCGGTGGTTTCGGCCCTGGCCGGAGGGCAAGGTTGCAACCTTTCATCACGCCGGGCGCAGTTACCCGATCGGCGACCAACTCTTTGAAATCGGCGGCCTGCGGATCGGGTTTGAGATCTGTGAAGATGCATGGGTTCCCAATCGTCCCGGCGGCAGCCTGGCATCGGCGAGTGTCGATGTGCTGCTCAATCTCAGCGCCAGTCACTTCGCGTTTGGGCGCCACGCGATCCGTCAGCGGTTTGTCCTCGAAGGCTCACGGGCATTTGGCACCACCTACGTCTATGCAAATCTACTCGGCAACGAGGCCGGCCGCGTGATCTACGGCGGGGACACGCTGATCGCCACCCGCGGTACGTTACTGGCCTGTGGTCCGCGATTTGGCTTTTCCCCGGTCTACCTCACGACGGCTGTGATCGA
>CAZUPD010000049.1:0-52932 GCA_964621785.1 uncultured Nannocystaceae bacterium | reverse complement strand
CAAGCAGATCCGTGCCCAGATCGAGGAGACCACCAGCGACTACGACCGCGAGAAGTTGCAAGAGCGCCTGGCCAAGTTGGTCGGCGGCGTCGCGGTGATCCGCGTCGGTGCAGCCTCCGAGGTCGAGATGAAGGAGAAAAAGGCCCGCGTCGAGGATGCCCTCCACGCGACCCGTGCCGCCGTCGAAGAGGGCATCGTCCCCGGTGGTGGTGTCGCCCTCATCCGTTCGCTCGTGGCCCTCGACAGCGTCGAAGCCAACACCGACGAGCAACAAGTCGGCGTGTCGATCGTCCGTCGCGCGATCGAAGAGCCCCTGCGCCAGATCGTCGCCAATGCCGGTGGCGAAGCAGCAGTGGTCATCAACAAGGTGCTCGAGGGCGAGGGAGCCTTCGGCTACAACGCCCGCACCGGTGAGTTCGGCGACCTGCTCAAGCAGGGTGTCATCGACCCGACCAAGGTCGTCCGCACCGCGCTGGTCAACGCCGCAAGTGTCGCCGGCATGATGCTGACCACCGAGGCGATGATCGCCGAGAAGCCCAAGAAGGAAGAAGCCGCACCGGCAGCTCCGGGTGGTATGGGCGGCATGGGTGGCATGGGCATGTAAGCTCAATGCCAACCGGCAAACAAAAGGCCCGGGTCTTCGGACTCGGGCTTTTTTGCCGGTCCGGTCAATTGATCTACCGACCGCCGACACTTAGACAAAAACTTGAACTCTTCCGATTGGAAACCGAATGTACCGTTCCTTAACTTTTTTCTTATTTGCGCTGACTGTGGGAGTTGCCTGCGAGCCCGATCCGAGCACGCTGGACAGCACCAGCGACTGCAGTTGCTTTGAAAGGCCCGAAGATGGGTCCGCCCGTTCCGTTTGCCCCGCGGACTTTGTTTGTCCCGGTTTGGATATTCGCTGCGATCCGTCCGAATCTCAGTGCCCAATCTCGGGCCAGGACTCTGGTGAAGGCTGGACGGTTGGTGATGAAGTGGCACTCGAGTGCATTCTCACCGGACTGCGAGATGGAGCACCGGGCAAATACACGTGGTCCGTCACTTCGATTGCCGAAGCAGGTTGGCACACGGAAGACACCGACGTGTATGTCACCGACGGGAAGCTCGCCTTCCACAGCCATTGGAACACGCTTGATCTCAGTGGGACACAGGATCCGGTGACGCTCAATGAGCTCGCCACGACGGAGTTTTTCCAGGAGTGTCTCGACGCGACAGACTTGGCAAAGCGCGTCTCCTGCCTGTTTGAGCCCGTCGCTGCGGAGGTCGAGTTTTGTATCGACGGTGGTGATATCAACTATATCTGACGGGTCGAACGGAAAGGGCGAGGGTCACTGCGGCGAGCGGCCGGTCGAGACAAGAAAAGCCGCTCGCGCCCGGTGAAACTCAGCCAATGCATCGACCTCGGAGTCTTGGGCCTTCGCCGATGTCTGTTCGCGGATATTGACAATTAAAAGACTACTGGCCCCGTCGGCGAGTCGATCGCGCTCGGCGTTGGCCAGTTCTCGAGCGACGTCCACCTGTTCCCGGGCGAGCTCGGCTGATTGTGCGGCTGCTCGTAGGGACACATGATTGCCGCGGATCTCGGCTGCCACCTTGTCGGTCAATCCCCGGAGTTTTGCATCGATTGCCGCGAGTTTTGCTTTCTCCGCTTTGTACTCTCCACGGGCCTGGCGCAGCGGCAGTGGCATTGCAAACACAACGCCCACCCCGAACTCGGTCGGCCGCAACTCGGCAGGACCGTCGCCGAGGTCGCGGGCGACAAACGTTTTGAGATCGATTTCGGGTGCTCGACGGTTGCGGTAGAGCCGGACCTTCACGGCCTGCGCCTCGCGCTCGGCCCGTAGGGCGAGGATGTCGGGCCGCGGGGCGATGGCGCGTTCTATCTCGGCATCGAGTGATATGTCATCTAAGACAGGTGAGGGAAAACGAGCGGGTAGTCGATCCTCCGGCACGACGATTGGCTGCTGGTTGCGATCACGGGTGTACAGCGAGAGTTTGAGTGCCGATTGTTCGAGTTTGCGTTTGGCGGCGATGACCTTCGAGCTCCGCTCGAGGACCAGCCGCCGGTTATCGACCAATTGAATGCGTTCGACCGAACCGGCATCGACCTGCGCTTGCAGGCCCTGTTGACGTTGCTCGGCCAACGTCAGCAATGACTCGGCGATATTCAGTTGCTGCCCAGCGGCGACCCAATCCCAATAGGCCTCGGCTGCGAGACCCTCGAGCTCGAGCACCGCGGCATCGCGGGCTTGTCGGGCAGCGTCGCGGGCGATTTTTGTCTGGGCAATGGCCGCCCGGCGTTTGTCGATCGGTCCATCGCGCCACAGCGGGAGGTTGACACCCGCCCGTACCTCGCCGCCCGAAAGGGTTTGCAGGTCACCTTTGTAAATCGGGTAACTGCCCCAGCCCATGCGGTAACCGGCAAACACCGACGCCCCCCAAAATGGTGTTGGCTGATAGATCAGCGCATCAAACTGTCCCTGGGGATAGTAGCCGACCGGGGTCCATTTCCCGCGCAGCGTCAACATCGGGTCAAACCCACCTCGGGCCGCCATCGCTGTTGCATCTGCATATTCGACATCGTAGTTGGCAGCCTCGGCCTGGGGATGGGTCTGTGCGACCCAATCGATCACCTCGCGCAGGGTCAGTGGATCGGCGGCTTGGGCTGGCGCTGCGGCGAATGTCGACAGCAACGCCAGTGGTGCCAACCAGCGTCGGCCCGCGCGGGCGAGCCACAGTCGGGTCTGCACCGAGACGTTCATGGGTTGCTCTCCCGGGGGTTGAGGAGGCCCTGTCTCGGTGTTTGGGTCCGCGAGTTCACGGCCTCCCCCCCGGCGTGTGGTGTGTGGGCCCACCTCGGCGACTCGGGTTGTTCTGGTGACATTTGGGTGAACGGGATCACGGGTTGCGGCCCCGTGTTCGGGCCAACCGCGTTCGGGCCACGGGTTGCTCCGGCGTTTGGGTCAACCGCGTTCACGATTTGCCTTCCCAGTTTTCGGTCAGCTTGGTGCCGCCGCGACTGGCTGGCGGAAATCCATTGAACTGGCGCCACAACTCGTAACCGAGGCGTACCTGGTTGAGCAGGACCCAGCCGTTGGCTCGGACGCCTTGGCGCAGGTACTTTGGGTCAGGCCAGGGTTCGTGTGCTTCAGGAACGACGACGATGCGGAACTTGCCCTGTCCGTTGTCGCTGGCATCGACAAAGGCCACCTGTGCGGGAAACGTGCCGACGGCCACCGACGGCCAGCCGACAAACTGAACTGCGGGCCAGCCTTCAAACTGGATCCGCACATGTCGCCCCGGGGTGATCAAAGGTGCATCGTTGCCGTCGACCCACAACTCGACTGCCCGCGCCTGGGTATCGGGGACCACGATCGCCAGGGGGTCGCCCTGTTTGACGATCGCGGAGCCGTTGGGGGCGAGGATCCGAAACACGGTGCCGGCCCGTGGGGCACGTACGTTCATGGTGCTCTGGCGGGCGATCTGGACTTCGATCTTGGCGAGTTCGCGTTCGGACTTCGCCAGGTCGGCCTTGGCTTTTTGCAGTGATGCCCGGGCATCTGCGAGCTTCACATTTGTATCAGCATCTTTTTCTTCGCGGTTGGCTTGCATCGCCTTGATCTCACGGGTCGCAGCCTTGAGTGACGCCTTGGCGCGGTCGAGTTCGGCTTTGGTCGTGTTGCGTTTCAGTTCGGCGAGTTCGCGGTCCCGGGTCGAGGCCAGGCCTTTTTGGTGGAGCGAGCGTTGGCGTTCGGCATTGAGTTCTGCAGTCTTGTGGGCGGCATCGGCGGCATCGCGGGCGCGTTCGGCAGCTTGTTGGCGGTCTTGGGCGATCCTGCGTTTGAGCTCCGCTTGGGTAACGGCGGCCGTGCGAACCGATTCCTGCGAAGCGATTTTTGTTTCGCTGACGGCAATTGTGAGTGTAGATGCATCAATTTGCCGCTGGATGGCATCGCGCTCCCGTTCGAGTCGCGTCTGAATGTCGGGGTCGTTGTCGCCGAGGTCGACCAGCGCTTCGCCCTCCTCCACCCGGTCTCCTTCCTGGACATGCCAGCGAACCACCCGGCCGGAGATCGGTGCATCGACGGTCTGTTGGCGCTCGACTGGTGTATACGCAATTACTCGGCCTGTCCCGGTGACGGACTGCTGCCACGGGGTCAAAAACAGGGCGAGCACGGCGGCCACAAACCCGCCGAGGAGCATCCTGGCGAGTACGCGGGCCCCGTCGATGGAACCGACGGTGTCGAGTGCGGACGGCGTGATATCGGCTTTGGGCTGGTTCATCCAACTTCCTCCACGGACGGACCGGTGATCCGCAAGTGTCGGCTACAGCGGGCGCGTACACGGGGACAGTCGCTGACCACGATGACGGTCCACGGAGCTTGCGGGCCTAGGACGGTGTCGAGCAGTCGCTCCAGCACATCGTCGGCGAGTCCCAAACGGTCGAGTGTGCGGTCGATGAGCAGCAGACGCGGACGCATGGCGAGGGTTCGAGCGAGTGCGAGGCGTCGCGCCTGGGTGGTCGACAGCGGCGCACCATCGGGTAAAAGTCGGGTGTCGAGACCTTTGGGGAGCCTGTCGATCGCCTGCTCAATGTCGACAGCGATCAGAAGTTGGCGGATGGTTCGTTCATCGATCTCCGGGTGTCCGAGGCGGATGTTGTCGATCACGGTGCCGTCGAAGAACCGTTTTTGCGTCGCCATGATGACTGCGCTACGGAGCTGGGCGAGGTCGACACGGCGTGTGTCGAGGCCGTCGATCACGATCGTTCCCGAGGTTTGTGTTCGCAGGCCGGCGATCACTTCGAGCAGCGTATGCTTGCCGCTGCCGGCGGGGCCCGAGAGCAGGACGCGCTCACCTGCTTGTATCTGCATAGAGATGCTGCTCAGCGCGGCGCCACCCCGGCGAACGCTCAACTCGCGGACACATACCGAGGCTGGACCCGTGCCTTGAAACGGCGTCCCACCGATCCGTTCGGTCGGCAGGTCGACGACTTTGGAGACTTTGAGGATCGCGACATCGAGGTCGTAGATTTTTTCGAGGTTTTTGCCGAGCTTGACGAAGCTCGCACCGATGGTTGCGATCACCAATTCGGCGGCGACCAGCTGGCCGAGGGTCAGCTGGCGGTCGATCACCAAGTAGCCTCCGACGCCGAGGAGAGATACGGTGGCGATGACTTGGAGCCCCATGCCGCCGCCGATTTGGCGCAGCAAGATTCGAAAATGTTTTTTACGTGCGGCGAGGTAGTTGTGACACAGCAGCTCCGTGCGTACCGCGGCATATCTGCGGGCGGCGGTGTTGCGAAACAGCTGCGAGGCACGACTGACATCCTGAAGCCACGCTGCGGTCTGGTATTTGGCGGTCGATTCGTCGACACCGGCTGCCACTGCCCCGCGCCCGAGCAGCAGTACGGCGATGAGTAGGCCGAGCAGAAGGATATCAAACGTCAGCAGCAGGGGGTGGTAAAGCCCCAACAAGATCATGCCGAGCATCGCTTGGAGGGTGAGGGTCAACCCGTCGAGAAGCAGGACAGAAAGTGTTTTTTGGATTGTAAGTACATCAAAAAAACGGTTGACCCGTTCGGGCCCATGGATGTCGTCAAATGCTTCGTGGCATACAGTCGGCAGGCGGCGGCCGAAGTCGCCGGCGATCCGGACAAAGATCCTGCGTTGCAGCACCTCGATGACATAGGCCTCGAACACCCCGAGTACCCCGGCAAAACTCAATACCAGCAACAGCATGACCGAGAGGACGACCAGGGGCTGGACCACCGAACCAAATGCGACCGTGTTGACCAGCGACTGAACGGCGATCGGGGTGCCGAGGGTGAGGCTTCCAATGACGACCGCGTAGACTGCGATGACCCACAGATCGGCGTGCTCGAGGCTTAAAAAGCCCAGCAGTCGTCGCCACGGGTGGTCGGTGAGATGGGGCCGATGGCGGCTGGAGATCGCCGAGAGCGGGTAAAGAGGGTGTATATGCACCCATGTCGTGTCGGGGACAGCCGCCTGGAGCTGGGCCGGTGTCCACCAGCGACGCGACTGCCCGTGGGTGTGGACCTCGGTCGCCCGCAACAGTCGGCCGCGACGTTTGGTGACCAGCAGCCAATGGCCGTCGGCAGTGAAGCCGAGTGTGGGTTGGGACGTGGATAGGTGCGTCGGCAGTTGGTGGAGCACCTGGGTGTGGAGTCCGAGCGAGTGGGCAGCCTCCACCGCAACGCTGTGCCAAGAACCTGTTTGCGGGCATTCACTGATGGCGAGCCAGGCACGATCATCGGAGATGGGCGTCCCGGCGAGACGGCTTGCGAGCGCGAGCGTACGCGCCAAGGTGACGCTCTGCGTCTGGCCTAGCGAGCCTGTTTTGATATCTTTTTCCAGATTGTTTTTTCCTTCTTTGATTTTCCGGAAAAAAAATACTTGAAAATACTTTCCTGTATTTTGTTTCCGTATATACTCGGGTTCGTTGTGTCGTCAAGCTCGAAAACTTTGTCTGAGTCCCGTGAGCACGTCTGGACGTTTCTCAGCAATCATGCCCATGTCCTTGTGTGCATCGCGCGTGAGCCGGACGCGACGTTGCGTGAGATCGCGGTGTGGGTTGGTGTGACCGAGCGATGCGTGCACCGAATCATTAGCGAGCTCGAGGCTGGCGGTGTGGTCACACGCGCCCGGGAGGGGCGGCGCAACCACTACGAGGTCGACCTCACGATGCCCCTGCGTCATCCACTCGAAGAGGACAAGACGGTGGGGGACCTGCTCAATGCCCTGCTGGCCGCCGACGAGGCTGCGGCCCTCGGTTTGGCGTGAGTCCCAGGTCGGCCGCTACTTGCGGACCATGGCCCATGCGCCATAACTTGCAAATGCAAAGAAAAGTGCGCTGATGTACGGGAGCCCCAGGCTGACAAACCCCGGCAGGTCGAGGGTCAGGGTATAGGTCCCACAGACGAGCGCCGTCATTGAGATGGCCGCACGGACAGCTCGTCGGTTGCGGGCATCGGCGGCCTCTTTTTCGTATTCCAAGGTTTCGTGCGAGGTCCCGATCGTCAGACGTCCCGCCTGCAGATCCTGGAGCAGCACCGGCAGTTGTCGGGGGAGGTCGCGGGCGAGACCGCTGAGCATGTGGACGTCGGAGATCAGCAGTTGCTTGATCCGTTCGGCACTGTAGCGCTCCTTGACCATATCGACGATGTAGGGACGTGCGAGCTCGATCGGATCGACATTGGGGGCGATGGTACGGGCCAGCCCTTCGGTCGTGATCATCGCTTTGAACATCATCGTGAAGTCGGTCGGCATGCGCACGCGGTGGCGAGTCGCCCCGGCGACCAACTCGCCAAACAACTCGCCGATCTGCAGCTCCGACAGCGGGATGCCGCCCAAATAGCGCTCGCCGATTTCGATCACATCGGTCTCAAACGCCTGGTAGTCGACACGTCCGAGGGGGATCGCCAGCGAGAAAAATGTACGTGCAAGTGCTTCGAGGTCCTCGTTGATGACCGCGTAGAGGATGTCGACCAGTTTGTCGCGCATGCTCTTGGACAGGCGTCCGACCATGCCGCAATCGATGACCGCGAGCGCCCCGTCGGCCTGGACAAACACATTTCCCGGGTGCAGATCGCCGTGGAAAAATCCGTCGCGAAACAGCATCTTGTAGGCGGCGTCAAAGTAGGTCTCGACGTAGGGGTCGATATTTTCGCCATTGTCGAGCAGCTCGCTGAACTTGCGCCCGTGCATCAACTCCATGCACAAAACTTCGGATGTGCTCAACTCGTCGTAGACTTCGGGAATCCGGATTTTGTCGACATCGGCAAAGTTGCGGCGAAACCGGTCCATGTTGCGGGCTTCGAGGCGAAAGTCGATCTCTTGGGCCAGCGACTTGGCAAACCCGTCGATGACCCCGGTGAGGTCCATGGCGTGGGCCTCTTCGAACGCATCCTCGATGTAGCGGGCGAGCACCAACAGGATGTTGAGGTCGCTCGTGATTTTCGGGCGGAGCTCGGGGCGTTGAATTTTTAAGACGACGTCGGTGCCGTCCTTGAGCACAGCGCGGTGAACCTGGGCGATGCTCGCCGAGGCCAATGGTTGCATATCCAAGGATTCGAAGTGGTCGAGGTAACCAGGTCCCAAATTGAGCCGCAACTGCGACTGCACCTGTTCCTCGGTCAACGGGTCGACGTTGTCCTGCAGGGTCGTGAGTTCCATGAGAATGGACTCGGGCAGGAGGTCGGGACGGGTCGATAGGATCTGTCCGAGTTTGACAAACGTCGGACCAAGGCTGGTAAATGCGGCGACGAGGCGTTTGCCAGTGTCGGGGCTTTGCAGGGCGGCGCGGGTGAGCTCCGATCCCTCGTAGTCGACCTGCAACTCGCGTCGGAGCTTGAGCTGGGCAATAAACCACCCGAACCCGTGTTTGACAAATACGGCCGCGATTTCACGAAACCGGGCCACATCCTTGGCACCGGTGGCGAGTGCCCGCGACGACGACACGATGGTGCGAAGGACCGACATTTTGCGGGAGTATACAGGGTCTGCCCCATCATTCGGCGCATCTACAACAATCGCCAGCACCCGGGTGTGGGACACGGATGTCGGTGGTTATCGTGAGCAATCTCGTTCATCTGATTGGGGATCCGCATTCACACTTCTAGCCGCCTGTAGTCCCGAGGACCCCGAGAACGATCTTTCGGGCAGTACGACCGACACGTCGACAGTCGGAAGCGAAAATACGACTGAAGAGACAGGTCCGACGAGCGGGGATCCGTCGACGAGCGAGGCGACGACGAGCGACGAGCCGACGTCGACGAGCGACGAGCCGACGTCGACGAGCGACGAGCCGAGCACGACCGAGTCTGATACGACCGGCGAACCTTCCGATTGCGAGGACGCCGAACTACCTGACAGCACGAGCGATTGCTGCTGTTTTGTCAAAGAGGACTACGAGCCAGCGATCTCATTGTGCCCCACACAAACCGTCTGTCCGGACCTGACGATTTTGTGCGATCCAGCTGATCCGCTGTGCCCCGTGAGCGGGGAGGAGTCCGGTGAGGGGTGGTCGATCACCGACGAAGCAGCCCTCGAGTGTATCCTCGCAGGGCTACGAGATGGCAGCCCGGGTCGCTACGCGTGGGTCATTTATCCAAACGCGGACGGCTGGTTCAAACAGGAGGCCGAGTTGTTTGTCCGACAGGGCTCCCAAGCGTTTATCAGTCAGCGGAAAACCGAAGATCTGAACGGCGACCAGTTGCCCGTGACACGCAACGAACTCGTGCCAGCTGCCGCGTTTCAGGCGTGCCTCGACGCGACGGAATTACAAGACCGACTCGCTTGCTTGCTCCAACCCGTGGCCGCCGAGGTCCAGTATTGTATCGACGGCGGATACTACGACGATCTTTGAGCCGACATCATCGCCCTACATCGCCGAGCGCGGGTGTTCACGGTGAACAGCGCGCAGCGCTTAGAACCGACCTGCAATGTTGACACCGGCGGTACCACGACCGATCGCCGGTGCGATGTGTGCCTGGATAGGTGTGCTTCGCTTGTCGACGGCTAGACCGATGCCGGAGCCGACAGCCAGGCTGGCTCCGGCGCCGAGAATCATTGCAGATGCAAGACCGCTGGCGCGAAACTGGCGGGTGACACTTCCGTCGAGGCGAAAGGCGTCATAGCGAACTTCGTCAACATCGGCCTTCACCAGCTGGTTTTGGTAGACCGCGTGTTGGACACCGAACCACACCGCACCGGCTGTCGCCAGCGTGGCACCGATGCCGAGTTCGATCTTCCACGCCCTAGGCGATCGGGCCTTGGCGGCGGTCAGCGAGGTGACGAGCATGCCGAGACTCGCACCAGCCGTGCCGGCAGCCGCGTATTGTAGGGACATGGCGCGGCCCAGATCGCTTGCGAGGGTTGCCTTGGGATAGATGGCCTCGACAGTGTCGAATCGGGCCATCGCCTCGGGATCAGACAGAATCTCGAGGTTGGCTGGGTCGCTGATCCCCGCTTGGGCGAGCGCAGCTGCGTTTTGGTCCGTTGTCGTCGCAAATTGATTGTGGCCGACGACTGCGAGGCCGACCGAAGCCCCGGCCAGTCCGACCGCTGTGACCCCATAGGCGATACCGAGGATCTTGCGGGTCCGCGGATCGTAGCTGTCGGATGTGACAGGTGAGGGGGCTGCGGGAATCGGCCCTTGTACGGGTGGTGGTTGTGGGGTCGGTGTGGGGGCAGCGACTGCCGTCGGATCGGGCACAAGTGAGATCGAAAGCCGGTGCGGCTCGCGGCCAACAATCAACGGGCGCTCGACGGTCCGGTAACCGGGGGCCGATGCCCGGATGTTGTAGGTGCCCGGCTTGAGGTTTTGGGTGTGGAGACTCTGTGCACGTGCAACTTCGATGGGGTGCCCCGCGTTGTCGACAAACGTCAGGGCAATCCCGGCCGCGAGTGCAGCTTCGGGGCCGACCGCGACCTCGACTGCGGTGGCTTCGGGTTTGAGTGAGAGCGACAACATCCGCGCCTGGTCCTGCGGCCCGAGGGTGAGGGTTGCAGTCGCCGGCTCATAGCCCGGGGAGGTGATGACAACGGTCCACGGACGGGTGTCGAGGTACAACAGGTAGGCGCCGGGCTGTACGCCTTGGTGATCGAGGTAGGCCTTGAGCGGAGCCTGGAGCTGCGGCCCACCACGCGCCTGGATCGAGATCGTTGCTTGTGCAAGTGCTTCGGCCGGGGCAACTGTCACCGCGACCGAGGTGGTTCCGGGAATCGATTCGCCGATGCGTTGCTGAGCGTCGGTGGAATCGGCAGCGGAGATCCGACCCGCGAGCGCGACGTAGGCCGAGAAGTGAAAGATCGCCTCAGGCAAGTGGCCGGCGTGTTTGCGGGCAATCCCCGCGTTGTAGAGATACTTCGGCTCATTGCCAGATGCATAAATCGCCTCGAAGGCCCGGGCGGCACCTACGTAATCCCCCGCCTGAAATGCCGCCCGCCCCTGGTCAGCGGTTATCGGTTCCCCAGCGTGAGCGAGGGTCATCGGCCCAAGGCATAAAGCGCTGACGAGGAGCCAACGGTTGGAAAAATACCAGCGCGTACGGACCATAATCGCCCGCGATTCTTAAAAACAAGCCCGGGTGCGTCAACAATTTTTAATGATCGCGGCGTCGTGACTCGCAAGGCAAAGGATTCGGCCGCGACAGACTGTCGAGCTCGGTTTCAAAGGTCGTGTGGTCGGCGGCGTCGACTCATAAGGTCGGTAGAGGCTTCGGGCGGCGACAGGGGTTTTGTTCGCGGTGTCGATGACTCGGAGGGCAAAGGGCTTGGGCGGCGACAGTTGGGTTTCGTTGGTTTCGAAGGTCAAACCAAGGTTTTTAACGTTCGCGTCGTTACCGGCACGTCATTGGACACACGGATCCAGGAACGATTCGCGTGGAGGAACGTGTTTCGCGCACAAACGGTTTTCATGCGTCGCGGGGATAGTCGCAACCTCTTTGCCTTGCGCTTGACGATGCCGCGATCATAAAAAACGTCGCACGACACATCTGAGAACACTGCTGCTGACGGAGGGCGACTCGTGACGAGGCGTCTGCGACTGGTCGTTGTACTCGCAGCGATCGCGGCGGTCGTCGTCGCGGGGCGTGATGCCTGTCGGCCCGTCGTGACGGTACAGGCTGTGGACCTGACCCCTGCGGAGCGGTTTGCCCGGGGAACGGTTCAGGAACTTCAGTTCGCCGATCAAACGCTTGCTCGAGACGGTGGCCCATGTTCCCGGGCGGGCCGCGAGTTGATCCGCGCCCAGTTGTGGTTTGAGTACGGAGTCTTGCCCGAGGATGCCTCGGGCGAGGGGGCGATCTCAGCTGAAACCGTGTCACAGACCCGGTGCCTCGACGAGGCTGTCGCCGCCGGCTTGTTGGCGTTTGCTGCCGGTGAGATGGATTTGGTCGAACACAGTCTCGCGCGTACGCGGGAGCTCGCGGCCGAGGGCGGTGGCCCTGCACTCGCCCCCGGGCACCGCCACTGGCTGCAGGGTTTAGTTGCACTTGCATCGGATCAGGCGACCGCGATGCAGCAGGCGACCGCAGCCCTCGCCCAGGCGACGGTCGATTATCCCGATTCGGTTGCCCTCGCCCGGATGCACGCCAACCTCTACCTGCGCGCAGGTGACGGTGGGCGTGCACTCGAGATCTTGACGGCGGCCCGGGCCCAGGCGACCCATCACATGGGTCTTGCCGCCGACGAAGCGATTGCCAACGCGGTCATGCACACGCGCGAGAGTGGGGTCGCCGACCTCACCGATCAATTGCTGACCTATGGGCCAGATGTTCTGAGTCCGCCCGACCGTGCGCGAGCGTTGGTTGCCCGATCGATTGTGCATGTACACATGGGGGAGCGGGATGTCGGCCTCGGCAAGCTCGAGCAGGCCTGGACCCTGATTCCCAGCTGGGACCACATCACCCGCGACGCCGCCCTCGAGCTCGCCCTGGAGGCCGGGGATACCCAGCGGGCGCGTACATGGCTGCGGGCATCTTCAATGTATTTGCATGATTCTCGGCAAGCGATTTTTTTGGCCTGGGCCCTGTTGGCCGATGGGCGTCTGCGTGACGCGCTTGCGGCCTTGGCCTCGCTTCCGCAAAAACACCCGCGGGTGGCCTATTTACAGGGACTGGCCCTGGTCGAGCAGCGGCGGATGGAGGAGGCCGTGCCCTGGCTTGTGCGGGCGCAGAAATTCCTCCCCCGACGGGTCGAGCTCGATGTCGCCTTGGCCCGGGCGAGTCTCGAGACTGGCGACCGCAAGCAGGCCCTGCGCAAACTCCAGGGTTTGGCCGAGGAAGAACCGTTTGCCCCACGTGCGTTGACGGGACTCGGCGAGGCCTACCTCGCCCAAGGGGATGATGCCCAGATGTTGGGCAAGGCCCATCAAGTGTTGTTGCGGGCGGTCGAGGTCGAACGCCTGCCGGCGGAGGCGATGATGCAGCTCGCCGAGTTGTGGCGCCGGCAACGGGTCAATGTTCCCGAGGGGGATGCAAAGGCGCTGGAGTGGCTTGTGCGGGCGACCGAGACCAATCCCCATGTCCCGCGCTACCGCCTCGAACTCGCCCTTCACCTGGTCAGTTTGGGCGAGTACGGGCGGGCACTTCCCATGCTGCAGCAACTATTTCAGGAACCGGGTGTCGATGCCCGGGTACCGATGGCCCTGGCGAGATTGGCGATCGCCCGCAGCGAGGAGCACGGAGGTCCGCTGAGTGATCCACCTGACCTGTTTGACACCTGGCTGCAGACCGCGGAACAGGCTGGGGCCGATAGCGACGAGATCGTGCGGATCCAGGCCCGTGCGGCGCGGGTGACCGGCTCGCGCAGGGCCCAGCGCAAAGCCGTCAAACAGCTGCGCGAGCAGTTGGAGCGCCATCCGTTGACGGTCGAGACCCGTGTGTTGCTGATCGATCTATTGCTGGCCCAACA
Source organism: uncultured Nannocystaceae bacterium (assembly GCA_964621785.1). Taxonomy (GTDB): domain Bacteria; phylum Myxococcota_A; class Polyangia; order Nannocystales; family Nannocystaceae; genus JACKDW01. Next base: position 39,493 of record CAZUPD010000049.1, on the reverse strand, counting down.
CGCATACGAGGACGCCGAGACAGTGTTGCGCAAAGGGATTCGGCTGTCGCCCGACGACCAGCGTGGTCGCCTGTATGCCGCGTGGGCCACGATTGAGCTGCGTACCGGAAGTCCGCGTCAGGCGATGTTTCACGCGTTGCACGCTTGGCGAAGAATGCGGGAGGAGCAACGGCCGACGTCGGAGTTGTTTGCGATCGCCGAGATGGCCGCTCGTCTTTGCGTACGCAAGGAACTCGATGCCCAAGCCCTCCGTGTCGTCCGCGACTTTACGCGGATGTTCCCCAAGCACGCCGACGGATGGCACCTACGGGCCTCGATCGAGTTGTCCCTCAACGAGGCGTCGAAGGCCAAGAAATCGATACAACAGGCGATCGAGCTCCGTCCAGAGCAGGCTGAATACCATGTCACGTCGGCAAAGATCTTCGCCCGTCAGGGGGCCCAAAAAAAGGCCGCGGCCGCCAATCGTCGGGCACGAGAGCTGCAATCGAAACCCTGAGTAGACATGTATCAGCATCAGTAAAGGAGCCCAAACAACCCGCCTGTCCAGCTTCTGGTTGCAAATACATGCAACCATGGAATCGGCTCCGCTCACTGTGGACGTCTCGACGTGCAACCACAGGTTGCTTGAAACGAAGCGTCCGGGCTAGGGCGCGACGACTCGGCGCTGGGTGATCGCGTGGGTCGTCACCGCCAAGGCTGCCGGAGCTCCCCACAGGATGTTGCCGCGGAAGCCGACAAAGAACATGCCGCTCGATGAGATACGGACGGTCTCTGGAATATCTTCGCGCGCCAGTGGGGGGTTGAGTTGTCCGCCAACGACGATCGCTCCGAAGCCGCCGATGCTCAAGCCGATGTCTGCAGTTACCCCGATGGGACTGCGCGTCGGTCCGAAACCACCGATCCTGCGTTCGCTCAGCAGTGCAATGGCGAGGGCAGCCGAAAATTCGAGTGCTGGGGAAAACCGTTTGCGGCCGAACCAATAGCGGGAGGCGAATCCGAAGTTGCCCGAGATTTCCTTTCCGTCGCTGGCGATGATGCCGAGTTTGGGCCCGAGGGTCATGCGCGTGAATCGATAGTTGCCCCGGGTCTCGACGACCGTCGGGAAATTGATCCACACGTCGTACTGGGCCCGGCCCGAGTGCCACTTGTTGACCGCTCCGGTCGTGACGTCGCCCTGTCGCAGGCGGTAGGCATAGGCGCTCGTTGCATTGATCTCGACATTGAACCCGCAGGCTGGGTCGGCGATCAGGCATTTCCACCGGACCTTGTGGGGGGGCGTCTGATCGCCGTCGATCCCATGGCGCTGTTGTAGTGCTCGTATTTCAGCGTCGGTGTAGTGACGCCCGGATATGTCAGAAGAGACAGCTTTCGGTGTCGATCCGACCGGCGCGGCCCCGGGAGCTCCCGGTTGTGCACTCGGGTGGACCGGTGCAGGTTGTGTACCCGGTTGGACCGACGGTGCAGGTTGTGCACTCGGTTGGACCGACGGTGCAGGTTGTGCACTCGGTTGGACCGGTGCAGGTTGTGCACTCGGTTGGACCGACGGTTCCGGCTGCGGTGCCGGTTGTGCACTTGGCTGGCTGACCGGTTGCCCCGGAGCTTGTAGGAGCAACAAACCGACGAGGGGGTGCAGGAGGATCATGCTCCACCTCCTGTCAGCGCTCCGCCGGCGAGCAGGCCGAGGATGACGAGGGCTGCGACGGGGGCTGCTGGAAGCGCGTGGGCCCGCATCCCAAAGGTGATGTGTGTGTCGCCGTCGAGGAAATCACCCGCGGCAAAGATCGCACCCCAGCCACCAAACGCGGCCGCGACTTCGGCATGTGTGCCCCAGTAGAACCCTGGAACATCGGTGACCGGTCCGCGGGTTGGACCGAGGGTGAAATCGAGGTGAAACGCATTGCGTTTGTTGGCCAACCACAACTGATTGATGAGACCGATCCGCAACATATCGACGTGTGCGGTTTGGCGATCGGTTCCCCCCGGACTCAGCGACGTTGGATTGCCGACGGTCCCCGAGCCGCGCACCCACCCGCCGATCAGACCGATGGACCAGGGGTGCCAGCGTTTGCGCAACAGGGTGACTGGGCGGGCTGTGAGGCCGCCGCGAAAGCCAAATTGTGTGTAGGGTAAACTGACTCCGATGTCGCCGCGGGGGATATGCATCCCGGCGGCGATGTGGGCCGAGGCCAGTAGTGACACCTGGCAGGCGGCGTCTTCGAGAAAGCAGAAGCGTCCGCCTGCCACCGATAAAAACGGAGGTTTGGTCGCAGAACGCCCATTGGCAAACGCTGTATCCGAGGGTGCACGTTCGGCAAAAAACGGTCCGTAGTCCGTCGGAGGTTCACCCGAATTCGGTGCAGTTACATGATCTTGGTTGGTAGCTGGCCCGACGGGTTCGGGTGCCGGATGTGTCGCGGGAGGGCTCGCAGGTTGCGATGCAGCGGGAGCGGGCTGCGGGGCAGGTGCGGGAGCAGGCGCGACAGGTTGTGTTGCGACGGCAGGCTCTGCAGTCGGTTGTGCTGCCGGGGTTTGGGCTCCCGCGCAGGTGACAAAGGCGGCGATCAGGAAGGAGGACACCGTTACGCAGCGAGCATGCAGGAGTCCTCGCGATCTTACAAGGGTCGAACTCGGTCGCAGTGTCGCGTCTGTGGTCCGATTCCGATGACAGTATGACCAGCCGAGTGGGGCCCGCGCGGGAAGAGCCACGTTAGCGTGGCGTTCGAGGCCTCCAATTTCTCGACGCCCTCCGCGGCTTGTAACTGCACCAGAACCATTGTGGTGCTTGCGTCACCTAGGTGTTGAGGTTGGTCTTCGAGAAAATGCAGGAGCCGCACGTTTTGCGAGATCAGTCTCGTCGGAGGAGTCGGCGCTGTGAAGCTCGGGCAGGAATCGGCTTTGAGCCACGGTCCGCGCGTCGGGTTTTGACGCCTCGGTCCGCCCTGTGGTTTCACACCTTCTGAATGTTTTTCGTCTTCGTGGATGCGGTGGCAAACCGGGCTCCGCGGCCGGTTGCAAATGCACGCATCTCGAGGGTTCTCTTTAAATGTCGCAACCAAAACAAAACCGGTGCTCGAGTCTCGAGCACCGGGTTGCGGGCACACCCGCGGTTGGGGTTATTCGTTGGATTCGTCGATCCGCTGGGCGCCCTTGAATACCGACTTCATCACTTGCTTGCCAATGAGCTCTTGGGTGTCGCTTTGGGCCTTGTTCCAAGCCGGGCCGACTTCCTTGAGCAGGCGTTTGCCTTTGGCTGTGATCCGGATCTCATGGGACCTCGCATCTTCGAGGCAGACCAGTTCGAGCCAGCCGTTGTTGCACATACGTTCGACGTTACGGCTGACCGTAGACGCGTCCATATGCATCCGGTTGGAAAGCTCATTGGGGGTGATGCCACCGGTTTCCATCACCACGACGAGCGTGTTGAGCTGTGCAATCCGAAGCCCGAACGGGCGAAGTGCTTCGTCGTAAATCCGGCTGATTGCGCGGTTCATCACCCGCAGCCGGAATGCGACGCACTCGCTGGAAATACGTACTGCCAGATCACCTACTTTATTCGTGCGACTTGCCGCCATCTCGGGTTGCATTCTATAGAAGGCGCCGCGCGGGTCAACCAGTTATTTGCATAATCCACAAAATTTTTTTCAGCGCGCGTTCTGGCGCGCACCATGCGGCATATGTCTGATCAGACACTTTCGTGAATGACCAAGCATCTCTGTCAGAACAGCCCGTCCAAGCCTGTGAAATTCAAGGTTTCGGATCCTCGATTGTCGTTGCATCACGTGTTGTCAGCGTTTTCGAAAAGCTGTGTATGGGCATCGAGGTGACGGTTTTCGGGCCTTCGCGCCGGCGAGCGTCGACGCACCGGCGGGGGAACCGACGCTTGTGCTGCATATACCAGATTCGATCACAGCGCGGTTTTATGTGTGTGTCCGCCGACATTTTCATGTACGTACACGCCCTCAGTGTTGGGCTTGCTCACGCAAGCACTTGGGTGCGTCCGTTGTCGCCTGCGACGGGTATGGATTCGAGACGTTTGTATGATCCACATTGTGCGACGGTGCGCGCGTTGGCCGCGAAAACGATCTGTTCGATGGGCAATATCGTCGCAGGTACATCGATTTTCCGGCCGTGTGGCCGTCGTTCGCATACAAACGTTCAGGCCGCGAGGCCGTTTCACGAACAACCGGGCAAAGGTGCGGAAGTACTGGCACCTCTGGCTTCGGTTCCTGCGGTTTTCGTGCATTTGCAAGCCACGTGGAGAACCTCCTGCTGGGAGATTCCGTTGCACAGACATCGAGCTCGCTACTGGATCGATCGGTCAGGTTGGTCGATGCCGCGAAAACTTGGCCCCAGCGATTGAATCGGTACGATGCGCGTGCGTGAGCGACGGCACGAAACAGCTTCCATCACCCGTGTGGACATCCTCTACCTATTTTGCGGAGGGTCTGCCGTGGTCGTTGTTACACCAGGTCGCGGGGGAGTTGCTGACAGCCGTAGGCCTCCCGCCGCGCATGGTCGGTTACACCTCGGCATTGCATCTCACCTCATCGCTCAAGTTTTTGTGGAGCCCGTTTGTCGACCTGTTTTCGACCCTGCGGCGGTGGATGGTCGTGACCCAGATGTTGATGGGTGCGGGCGTCATGGGGCTGGCGTTGGCGGCCGCGCAGCTGGCAGCGATCCCCGAGCCGATCGCTGCAGATACAACTTGGGTGTGGTTGTTGCTGGTGGTGATTGGAGTGCTGAGTGCAACCCACGATATCGCCTGCGACGGCTACTATATGGATGCGCTGTCGAACGATGATCAGGCCCGCTACTCGGGGATTCGCGTGGCCGCGTTTCGGGTTGCGATGGTCGTCGGTTCGGGCGGCTTGGTCTACCTCGGTGGACGTTTTGGCTGGCTGTTTGGGTTCGGTGCCGGGGCGGCGATGCTGGTGTCCCTGGCGGTGTTTCACAGGTTGGTGTTGCCCCGCGGCGCGGGTGAGCAGCGGTCCAAGGTTCCCGCAAAACCCTCGTGGGCGAGTCGGCTGCAGCACGTGTGGGCCTCCTATAAATTGTTTCTCATACAACCACATGTCGTGGTGACCCTCGCGTTTGTCATCAGCTTCAAACTCGGAGATGCGCTGATGTTCAGCATGTCGAAGGTCCTGCTACGCGACCTCGGGGTGGTGACGGCCGATCGAGCTGTGATCAATGTCTCGGGTACGTTGGCGATGATCGGGGGCGCGATGATCGGGGGGGCGTGGGTCGCCAAGCGCGGACTTGTACGTACAATCGTACCCATCGCACTGGTCATGGCGCTGAGTGAACCCGTGTACCTGTGGCTGGCGTTTGAGCAACTTCCGCGCGACTGGCTGACAGCCACAGGATGCGGTTATTTGCTATCGACGCCGTCGCTCGTGTCGATCGCCGCGACCATCGTGCTCGAGCAATTTGCCGGAGGCATGGCCACGGCCGCCCAGATGATCTTTATTATGCGGCGGTGTCACCCCGACCACAAAGCCGCGCACTTTGCATTTGCAACGGCTTTGTACGCGGCCGCCCAGACCGTGACCGGAACCTATAGTGGAATCATGTATGAACACCACGGTCCGGTCTTTTATTTCGGCCTTGCCTCGGTGATCTGCATCCCCTCGGTCATCCTCGCCGGGTTGGTTTCGAACGACCCTGAGATCCGCTGAGAGGTCAATCAATCCAATCATTTCGGTGGCGAGATGCCGGTGAAGGTGATCATGCAACGATAGATGCCTGCTGATGAGGACAGGTGTTTGTCTATGCACTACTTTCGTGTGCATTTGCAATCGGCGTCCGAGCGGAGTCGCCAGTGAGATTGCTACCGCGCCTTGCGCAAGGTCGCTTTTTGTACCGGGTACCCTGTACCTTCGCAGCGGTGAAGCAACTCCACACGGTATCCGAAGTTCAAGCTTGGCGGGCCGCGCTGCCGGGCGGTTGCATCGTCGCCTTGGTACCGACGATGGGTTTTCTCCACGAGGGCCATTTGTCGCTGCTGCGCGAAGCGAGGCGCAGAGCCAAGGACGGCAAGGTCGTGTTGTCGATCTTTGTCAATCCGACCCAGTTTGGGCCCGGTGAAGACCTCGCTCGTTACCCCCGCGACGTGCGGGGCGATCTTCAAAAAGCGGCCGCATGCGGCGTCGACATGGTGTTTTGTCCGCAGACCGTCGACGAGCTCTACCCGGGGAACACGGCGGTGTGGGTCGACATCGATGGGCTCGGCGAGCATCTGTGCGGGGCGACGCGGCCGGGGCACTTTCGTGGTGTGTGTACAATTGTTTCCAAGCTCTGGGCGGTGGTCCGTCCCCACGTGAGTCTTTTCGGCGAGAAAGACTTTCAGCAACTGGCGATTTTAAAGGCGGTTCACCGGGCGTTGTTTTTTCCCGGCGAGGTGGTCGGAATGCCGATCGTGCGCGAGTCCGACGGCTTGGCGATGTCGAGTCGCAACACCAACCTCACACCCGCTGCCCGCCGCGCGGCCCTTGCGATCCCGAAGTTTTTGGCGACCGTGCGGGGGCGATTTGAAAGCGGTGTGCGCTCGGTCGCGGAATTGATCGGCGATGCACAACAGCAACTTGCGCCGGGGGAGATCGCCTATGTCGAGGTTGTCGAACCGACAACACTCCAGCCGATCGCTGAGGTCCAAACCCGAGCCCTGTGTGCATTGGCCGTCCACTTCGGTGGGGTCCGCTTGATCGACAACACCGTGCTCGAGTGATGGGTTGCGCCGGCCAGCTCATTGACGATGCAAGGAATCAGCCTCCGAGTGCGTCACCCATCCACGGGTGTCGGACTAGAACAGGCTGCGGCGGTAGGTCTCGGGCGGGCGCAGACCGAGTATCTCGAGACAGGTCGCAGCGAGGTTGGTGAGGCCGGCATCGGCAGGGGGCCGCAGCTGTGGTCCGAATCCCGGTAGACGCGGGTCAAAGATCACCAAGGGTACGCGGTTGAGGCTGTGACTGGTACGGACGTGGAGGCTGCCGTCGGCTTTGCAGTCGAACATTTGGTCGGCGTTGCCGTGGTCGGCGGTCACCATCAGTACGCCTCGGCGGCGTCTGACATCCGCGACGAGTCTTCGCAGACACACATCGACGGCCTCGACGGCGACGATCGAAGCCGCGAGATCACCTGTATGTCCGACCATGTCCCCGTTGGCGTAGTTGAGGCGGATGAAGTCCGGGGCGCGCTGTGGCCCGACTTCGTCGAGGGTGTCGAGCAGGAGGTCGGTGACCTCGGTCGCCCGCATCCACGGACGCTCCGGCAGAGACCGCGTATCCGACCGAACTTCGAGATAGGTCTCGAGAGAAGGTTCAAACGCCGCGCTGCGGTTGCCATTAAAGAAGTAGGTGACGTGGCCGAACTTAAAGGTCTCGCTGATCGCCAGTTGGCGCCGACCTGCGCGGGCGAGCAACTCTCCGAGGCTGTTGTCGATGCGGGGGGGATCGACCAAAAAGTTGGCCGGCAGGCCGAGGTCGCCGTCGTACTGCATCATCCCGGCAAACAGAACCTCGGGGATGCGTCCGCGGTCAAACGCGGGCAGGGGGGCATCGCGGTCAAACGCGCGGGAGATTTCGATCGCCCGGTCGCCACGGAAGTTAAACAGGATTACCGACGCACCGTCGTGGATCGGGCCACAGCCGAGATCGGCACCCACATCGCCGATGACAAACCCCGGTAGGTACTGGTCGCCGAGACCTGTTTCCTCGTACAGGGTCTCCACAGCCTGGCGCGCAGACGAAAACACACGCCCCTGTCCATGCACATGCAATGACCATCCGCGGGCGACCATCTCCCAGTCGGCCTCGTAGCGGTCCATGGTGATGTGCATGCGTCCACCTCCGCTGGCAATCCGGGCGTCGATCCCCTGGGCTCGCAGCGTTGCGAGTACGGACTCGAGCCGGTCGATGTAGCTCAAGGCACTGCGGGCGGGCACATCGCGACCATCTAAAAGTGTGTGTACACGAACTTTTTGGCAGCCCTCCGCGGCCGCCCGCTCGAGCATCGCAACCAGGTGGTCGATATGGCTGTGGACGTTTCCGTCGCTGAGTAACCCCAAAAAATGCAGTGGCTGACCCGATTCGCAGACCCGGGCGATGGCCCGCTTCCACACCGCGCCCTCAAACACCGCGCCCGATGCGATCGCGTTGGCCACCAGCTTGGCACCCTGATCGATCTTCCGCCCGGCCCCGATCGCATTGTGACCGACTTCGCTGTTGCCCATGTCGCCGTCGCTCGGCATCCCGACGGCAGTTCCGTGGGCCAGCAGACTGGTGGACGAGGGCAGGCCGCGCAACCAGTCGAGGGTGGGCGTGCGCGCCTGGGCCACAGCATCACCCGGACCCCCGTCGCCGAGCCCGACACCATCCATGATCACAAGATAGAGCGGGCCTTCGGGGGGCTGATAGATCGACGAAGAAACAGGCGCATGGGACATCAGAAAAACCACATTTGATAGGCGAGGTGGATATCGAGGTGCATGTCGAACACAGCGCTGTCGGGCGGGGTGTCGACCGGGGCATCGGGGTCGGAGACAATCCGCTTGTTCGACCAGATCTTGTGGTAGTTGACACCGATGGCGATCCCTTGGTTGCGGACGATCGGGATCGCAATCGATGCATCTGCACGCAAGGTTGGTTCGTAGCCGACCAGGCTCTGGTCGTCGAACGGGTCGGCGCTGACGGCTCGACGAAACTGCGAGACCGCAAGCCCACCACCGGCACCAAACTGGATGAACAACGGGCCAGCTGGGATCTGAAACGCTGGGCCGAAGGTCAGGTCGGTGTGGGCGAGGACAGTCCACCGCGGGGTGGTGGCGATGAGCTCCGACACCGGGTCGACGCCGGTAAAGGTGCGGCGCGAGGGAAACCGCGTGTGCCCGGCCTGAAACTCAAACCCAAACCGCATCGGCCCGAGGCGCAGGAAGTGGTAGCGCAGGTCAAAGCCAAAGCCAAAGCCGAGCGGCGGTTGAATAAAAGCTGCTCCGGAACTCAGCAGGATGCCCATGCGGATGTTGGCCGCCACGCTCAACACCCGGGTGTCGAGCGGCTCGGCGAGTACGGTGTTGTGACGCCCGCGAACCGAAGTCGACGACGGCGGGATCGCAACCGTGGCGACGAGGAGGAGCGGGGCGAGCACGCGCGAACCATAGCTGTTTTGGTGGGCCGGGGACAACCTCAGCTTGGGTGGTCTTTCCCTGGACCGTGTACCCGTGAACTGCGCGGCCCAGACCGCCGTTCGCTCGCAGCTCGTGCGTCCGATGCAGCCTCGCTGGTAGACTCACAGCTTCGGCGTTTGACCGGTCATTCTTGGAAACAGAGAAAAGGGTAAAATGTTGTACACTCATCCACTCCCATAAAATCATATGACGACCAGCGGATATCATAAGTCGACCACATCCCGCCGTTCGCATTTCCGGATGTCTGACTCCAGTTTTGACAGGTCAGAGCGAGGGTTCCCGGACTCGAAGGGGTGGGAGCACCACCCCAAGCGACAATTGGTTCATGCGCCATGCCCTCCGCATCGATGTACACCGGAGCCTCGAGCACGGTTCCCATGATCTCGCCTTCACGGAACACGGGAACTCCATCGGCTCGCTGCCATGGGGTTGTCAAATCGTTAAACTTCGAAACCGGAGTTTCATTTTCCTCGACCATGAGGGCCCTGAAGGTGTCATTAAAACCTGCATCTTGGGCTTGTTGGGTGCATTGCGCATCCGCCATCGTTGGCCCGAATAAGGCTGAGGCCGCTCCATTGCTCCGAAAGGCGAGTCTCGTTGGAGGCGGAAGTGGCGGCAGTTCGAAGTTATGATCAATGCTCAGACAGTAAAGGTGCCGGGTGGTATTGCACGGAATGTTCCCGAGGCCCTGTGTCCAAAAGCGAGTTGACATTCGGACGACTCCACCTCTCCCCATTCCTGTCTCGAGCGCCCAGTCGTCGCAGAGTTCGCCAGCGACCTTTTCGCCCATGTCGTTGGTCCCTGTCCACGAGTATGTACCTGGGTTATCGAGATAGACGCCATTTTCATCTTTTACCGGCGGATATAAATGATTGCCTTTCATCAATGTGTCTAACGTAGTGGCAACAGGATTCCCGTCGGGGCGCACCCACCCCGTGGCATTGCCGACCCGGTCTTTTGCATGTGTGTTTTGGTCCGAGAGCCATGCGATGAACGTACCTGGGAGGTCGGCATTTTGTGCGAGCTCGTTGCACTTTTGGTCGGCTCCGGCGAGGCCGCCGAGGTTGCCTGTGTAGGTCATCGAACTGACGAAGATATAGTTCTGACTCGGTAGCTTGCAGTTGCTGCATCCGTCCGCGAGCATCTCGTTTCCGTCGTCACACTCCTCCATTCCCTGCCACAGGATTCCGTCGCCGCAGACCGCGTTTGTGCACATGTTTGTACATGCATCTTCAGCGATGGTGTTGCCGTCATCACACTCCTCGCCGAGATCGATATTTCCGTCCCCACAACTTGCGAGTGCACATTCGTTGGTGCAGCCATCGTCATCGACCGTGTTACCGTCGTCACAGGTTTCACCGGGGCCGATGATTTGGTCGCCACAAATTGGGTTTTGACAGGCGTTGGTACAGGTATCTGTATCGAGGGCGTTACCGTCATCGCACTCTTCGCCGGGATCGATTTTTCCGTCTCCACAACTTGCAAGTACACAGTCGTTTGTGCATCCATCGTCATCGACCGTGTTGCCGTCGTCGCAGGTTTCGCCCGGGCCGATGATTTGATCGCCACAAATCGGGTTTTGACAGGCGTTGGTGCAGGTATCTGTATCGATGGTGTTACCGTCGTCGCACTGTTCACCTGGGTCGATGGTTCCGTTGCCACAACTTGCAAGCGCACAGCTGTTTGTGCAGCCATCGTCATTCACGGTGTTGCCATCGTCACAGGATTCACCAGGGCCGACAATCCCATCGCCACACGTCGCTTGGAGGCAGGTGTTGGTGCATGTATCTTCGTCGATGGTGTTGCCGTCGTCGCACTGTTCACCTGGGTCGATGGTCCCGTTGCCACAACTTGCAAGCACACAGTTGTTTGTACATCCATCGTCATCGATCGCATTGCCGTCGTCGCAGGATTCCCCAGGATCGACAACCCCATCCCCACACATACCGGGAGTATCGGTTGTTGTGCCGGTTGTCGGAGAGTCTGTGGTCGGAGCGTCTGTCGTCATGTTCTGACACGATTCGTCGAGCTGCATCGACAACAGTCCATCGTCGACGCAGGGACGGTCCGCGCACCCACCCCATCCGAACGACACCGTCACGACCATCACAGCGCGCACGATTGCGATCGCGTTTTCTAGAAGACTTCGATTATCATCCGCCATCGTAGGCAGAAAATAGCATGGGCGGTGCGAACCGGAGTTGGACAACGTGTGAATCTTCGGGAGAGTAGATGTTCAATGAGACATGTGTGCGCAGTCGGACGAACTGTTTGCGTGTTGTACCGGCTGCCCGGCTTGGTCTGCACGTAGTCGGGATTTATGTGCGCACCGATTGGCGATGATAGCAGTTCGTTGGCGCGAGTCGCTGCATCAAGGCACGAGAATGCACGACCTCCTTTGTATGGATGTCTTCGTATTGATGTATGATTGTGACGTTTGTGATCAACCCCTACCGGCGTGGGCTTTATATGCGAGAACCCCTTTTTCAAAGGCCGAGCGTTGATTCGATGTCGTGTAGTCGCCGTCGTTTGGTCGTCCACCACCTGCGGGTCTACTTGCCATCTGTGGTGGGTGCGTCAATCGTTGTTGGCGTGCCGTGTGGTGCATCGGCGACAGAGGTTCCGACTTCGGCTCAGGAGCACGCGCAGACCACCCACGCCCCGGGCGAGTCGGAGTCGGCAACGACCTCCAAACTGGTTTGGCCCAGGCCAGAACTGTTTCGCTTGCATCCGACGCGCAACATGGTCGAGCTCGGGCTGTACACGGGGGTTTTTATCCCCACCAACTCCCATGAGCTCTACAACTACAATGAACCGTGGCAAGCGTATCGCCCGGGCGTGAGTGTCGGTATGCGTGGTGGCTTTTATCCCCTGCGTTTTTTGGGTGTGGAGGCCGAAGTCGGTGTCATGCCGGTGCGGACGGAGCTCGGTGAGAGGGCGACGCTTTACACGGTCCGCGGACACGGGGTGTTCCAACTGCCCCTGTTCAGCGTCGTCCCATTTGCCCTCGTCGGTGGCGGGATGGTCGGGACCGGAGGAAGCCTGGGAACCGACATCGATCAGGCGGTTCATTTCGGTGGAGGGGTCAAGGTATATGCCCACCATTGGTTTGGCGTTCGCGTATCGGGACGCGGCGTCGCGATGCCGGCCCGCACCGTCGCGGGGGGCTATACAGTGCATAGTGAAGTGATGTTCAGTTTTGTGGTGACACTCAACCGCCGCAAACGCGATAGCGACAACGATGGTGTTCCCGATCCAGGTCAGCGCGCGAACCGAGACGACCTGTGTCCGTTGACTCCCGGCCTCAAGGCGCTGCGTGGGTGCCCCGATTTCGATCGAGATGGCGTGGCCGATCGGGAGGACCTGTGCCCGCGACAAGCCGGGTCGAAGCAACGCGACGGGTGCCCGGGCTTGGTCGACACAGACGGGGATGGTTTCTTCAATCCGCGCCAACACGAGATTCCCGAGGGCAAGGAAGACCGCTGCCCAACCCAACCCGGGGTGCCGGAGTACAACGGCTGCCCCGTGCCTGATACCGATGGCGATTCCTTCGATGACCTCCATGATGCATGTGCCGAGAAGCCCGAAACATTTAATGGATTTGAGGATGAAGACGGATGTCCGGACCAAGTACCGGGAAACCTGCGCAAGGTCCTCGGTACGATTCAGGGCATCCAGTTCGGTTTTTTGAGTGCAAATCTCACCGAGGATTCCAAACCGGTCATCGCAAGCGCAGCCAAAATCCTGGCCGACTATCCCGAGTTGCGAGTCGAGGTTCAGGGGCACACGGATAGCGATGGCGATGCCGCTTTCAACCAAGAGCTGTCACGCAAGCGCGCGGAGGTCGTACGTCAGGAGTTGATCAAACTCGGTTTGAAAGAAGAGCAGGTTGTGGCGGTCGGCTACGGTGGTGGACAGCCGGTTGCCAGCAACGAAAACGAAGCTGGTCGGGCGGCAAACCGCAGGATCGAGTTCCGACTGCTCGATAAAGGCGGACAAGCCCTCGACCTAGAAGAGTCCAAGTAAAGTCGGTCAGGTCCTGGGATATACAAATTTTAGAAAGATCACGGTTGACAAACACAGGACCTTCGGCAAAGAACCCCCGATGCAGGTACGCATTGTATTGCGCCGCGACGTCGGGACACCGGGTCCCCGCGATGGCCCGTGGATCCGCGCACGCCAGGTGGCCAAACGGCTCGGTCCCGAGGTTCCTGGCGAGATGGTCGAGGTCGTTGACGCCAAGGATCGCCTGGTCGGTTGGGGATTGTTCTCGCCGGCCTCCACGATTGTCGTTCGCCTCGTTGCGTTTGCCGGCGCGCCAGCACCTGCCGAGGGATGGCTAGAGGCTTCGTTACAATCGGCATTGTCCGCCCGCGAGGTGCTCAATTTCCGGACCGGCGGGACCACGGGGTACCGCGAAGTCAACAGCGAAGGTGATCGGCTTCCGGGGTTGGTCGTCGATCGCTACGGCGACGACCGGGTCGTGTTGGTGACGACCGCTGCGATGGCTACCCACCAGGATCGGATCGTCGACTGGCTGCGCTTGCGAACGCCTGGGCGTTTGTTTGTGCATACACCCGCATCGGCAGTCGCGCGCGAAGGCTTTGCCCCGCGGCCAGTGGTTCCGAGCTCGCCAGAACTGGCCATCGCGCCCTTGGTGTTCACCGAAAATAATGTGCAAATACATGCAAATCCGCCGCCGGGACAAAAGACGGGAGCTTTTTTGGACCAGCGCGACAACCATGTCCGGATCGCCGAACTCGCCAGTCGGATCGGTGGTCCGGTTCTCGATATTGGTTGTCACCACGGCGGTTTTGCCCTCCACGCGGCTTCCCGCGGTTGCCACGCGGTTGGTGTCGATCTCAGTCCCAAGGCCCTCGAGTTTGCCCAGACGAACTTTGCTGTCAATCAGCTCGGGGATCGGGGGCGCTTGGTTGTGGGAAACCTGTTTCACCCGCGGTCGTGGCGAGATGAGCTCGGACAGTTGCCGCCGGCATTTCGCGGCCCGTTTGCCGCCGTGGTCGTCGACCCGCCAGCGGTCGCCAAGGCCAAGCGATATGTCGGAAAAGCAAGTCAGGCGTTGGCCCAAGCTGTTACCAGTCTTCTCGGTCAGGTTGTAGAGGGCGGCTTGCTGGTGCTTTGCAGTTGTTCGCACCATCTCGATCGCGACCATCTCGACCGGGTCGTGCAGGAGGCCGTCGGTGGGAGTGGATGGCCGCGTATCTTGGCCCTCGGTCCAGGCCCCGACCACCCGGTGATGCCCGGGCATCGCGAGGGGGACTATCTCCGTGTCAATGTGTACCAGCGGCGTGCGTAACGGGTCGCACGTTGTTGCTGGTACAATGACGGCCTGCGTCGATCATGCGTCTACAAGGGCGGTCCAGACCGACCGTATGCGCCCCACAAGCGGTTGAAGCCTGTCTGCAGATTCCGTGCGGTCGATGGCCTGGGTCGTCGGATTCAGCCCGTCGCCGAGTTTTGCTGCTGCGGGTGTTCGAGCAACAGCAAGCGGTAGACGCTGTTTTCGGTTTCGACGTACAGGAGTTCACGGCTCGAAGCCAAAACCCGGCGGACGGTGGTGGTGACCATCCGACGTCCGTTCGGGTCGCGGAAGATGACCATGCCCCGACCCACGGTTGGCCACGAGATCAAAAATCCCTGGTATGCTTTCCCGACCGTATGCTGAAGCGGAGCTCCGGGCGTGGTCCGGATTTTCGTGGCCATCACCGCAATCACTGCTCTACGAGCTTATCGCCCCGAAACATTGCTCGCTACCACAATTGATGCGGCGTGTTTCCCGACCGGTCTGTTTCGACCTGTCTGAAAGACAAGGGTAGGCTGTGCACCGCGATGCACGGTCTGCGGCGTTGCCTGTCACGACGGGCTGGTGTGTGGGGTGCCGTCGTCCGTTTGTGTCGCGGGCCGGGCCCGTTGGCGACGGCGGGCACCGTGGAGTTCGGCAACAGCAGACTCGGGTACCCAGCCGCTGAGGCCACCTGCGAGTCGGACTTGGTACCACCCATGTGCCCGCTCGACGATCCGTACTTGGCTGCCTCCTTGAAGCGTAAACACCTGCTTGCGGTGCTGCCCGGGTGCTTGGCGGACGTCGACCTGTGATTGGAGCACAATCGCTACGGGGCTCGACTCGTCGGTTTGCAGCGACATCCCGTGGAGACTCCCGGCGATGACAAACACCACCAGCAACACTGCGATGATGCTTCCGGCGACACTTGCGATGCCGCGGGAGGTTGTGGTGCGGCCGCGGAGGTTGCGAAAGCCCCACAAAAAAAATGCTCCCCAGCCACACACGAGCGCGATGACTCCGACGCTCGGAGCACGGACAGCCGTCAGGACGAGGTCCCAGGAGGTCTCCGGCGGATCGAGCTGGGCGCCCGAGGCGGCCGCCGCAGTTTCGACCCGGGTGCGGACGATTCCGAGGTTCCGGCGCGCGGCCTCGGCAATGTCCGCACTTGGGGCTGCTTCGGGTTGCAGGGCGCGACGGAGGTGGAATGTCGCCCGGCCGTTGTCACCGATGTGGGCATAGGCAGTCCCCAAGTTGTAGGACAGCAGCGCACTGCGCCCGGGCAGGAGGTCGAGCGCCTGCTCGAGCTCGTCGGCCGCAACTTCCCACTGACCTTCGGTTGCCGCTGCAGTGGCCCGGTTGTGGTGGTCGTCGATCACATCGGCACTGGCATCGGCGGCGTACAACCAACAAAGGCAGGCGACCCCGAGGGATATCTTAATAATAGATGTCTTTTTGCTCAGGTTGTCGAGGGTCATGTCGACGTCCCTTGTGCCGGGCTGGAGTGGCCTAATTGTTCCAGACTTAAAAAATGTCCGTTTGGACATGTAGATTGAAGACGTTTTGTCTGGAGGAAGCTTTTCGTGCCGGAGCTTCCAACGACTTGATGGCGCCCAGATTGACATGTGGTTTGTGCTCGACTCACGCGGATGTTCCCTCCCGCGAAAGCGACGATTTGCGCGCGAGTTGCTGGGCGCGGTCGAACAGTTCTTGGCGTGTGGCGGTGGAGTCCTTCGCCGTCGCTCCGAAGCGGGCGGCATCACAGCGGTCGAGGAGCTCGCCGAGGTGGTTCAGATCATCGGAGGTCACCCCACGTCGTGCGAGTAGGTCGAGCAGTTCGCGTCGCGGGAGCCCCGAGCCCTCGGGACCGGCGCGATCGACTGCGATCGACTGCAGAAGTTTGCCGACACTTGCGTAAAATCCCTCGCCCGAGCTGACTTGAGCCTGTGCTTGTGCAAGTAATTCGCGCTTTCGCGAATTGCGGGCGGCCCGTGCCCGGGTCTGCTCATCCGGACCCAAGCGGTTCCACAGCACGCGCCCGACGGCCGCCGTGACAAACGCCAACGGCACGCCGAACATCCCGTAGGTCCAGCGATCCGCGGTCAGAAACCGGCGGTGTTTCTCGACCCGGTCGACGCTTGGGGGCGTGAGCATCCCGGCCAGCAAGCCATCGTCCTCGCCGTCGGATGGGCTCGTCGGATCACTCGCGGACGCACCTTCGGCCTCGCCCTTGGGCGGCGGCGGTGCCCCGGTGACGGTGATCTTGATCGGCTTGGTCGAGCGCCGTTCGTAGCGCCCTTTGGCCGGGTGGAAAAAGTCGAGTGTGTGGGGGGGAATGGTCAGCTCGCCGGCCTTTTCGGGGATGAGCAAGAACTCGTAGGTGCGCGAGCCTCCGATCTTGAGGCTGCGCAGCGGCGTGTTGGTGGTCTTGGGGTCGTAGCGGCGCAGGCCGTCGAGGTCCGGCCACGGCCCCGGATCGATCACGGCGAGGTTGCCTGACCCCGAGACGGTGATCGTGAGTGTAAGGGGTTCACCCCCGTCGACTTCGGTGCGGTCGACCTCGGCTTTGATGCCAAAACTGCCGACGTTGTTGGGGGAAAATCCGACCGGCTGGCCCTCGGCCGGGAGGGGCTTGACCGTGATTTCGAGGGCTTGACCGGTGACCCGACGCAGACGTCTTACCTGTCCAAATATACCTGTACGAACGCCCACGTCCGCCTGGGGCGCGGCGATTGTCAACGCACCGGCTTTTTGCGGAAACAGTGCCCGTTTGAGCACGGTGTGAACGGTGAAAGGGGCTCCGTCGACCATCTCGCTGCGTTGGCGTGCGGTCGGAAGATCCTCGGTCCAGAAGTCTTGAAATCCCGGCAGCGACGGCAGCGTGAGGTCGAGTTGTCGACGCGAACGCTCGTACACTTCGATCGTGTAGGTCAACTGTTCGCCGACGTAGGGTTCGGGATTGTCGACCCGGACCCACATAAACACGTCGCCATCGGCCTTGGTCGGATTGCCCTCGGGTGCGGGGGTGACGGGTGTATCGACGACAGCCTCACCGACGACCTCGAGTACGGACACTGGTGACGCCTGGACGACCTTGCCACCGACGTTGACCGACACCGGTAGCTGAAACGAACCGGGCTTGCTGGGCATGAGGGCGTAGGTGTAGCTCGCGGTAATCCGACTGGTCACCTGTCCGTTGACCCACGAGTGACTGCTGCCCTGACGGGTCGACGGGCCGCGAAACGAGATCCCCATGCTGGCGAAGTCCGGGAGTTTGGGCTCGGGCAGGCTGCCGGAGCCGCGGCCCTCGCTGGCGACTTCAATGATCAGTCGCACACCCTCGCCGACCTGGACTTTGTGACGGTCGAGCTCGGCCGCAATGGTGACACCGTCGGCAAACGCCCGGCGCGAGAAGCCAAAGACAGTTGCACATGCAATTCCTGTGAGCGCACCGACAAAACGCCGTCGCCCGAGCACCCCACGTGGTGCCCGATGCAGAGCCGTTGCGGTGTCCGTGTCGGCATCCCCTCGCCGATTGGTTTGTGGCGTTGTGGTCTCACATGCGGTTGGACCGGGCTTCCAATGTTGAGTGGAGTCGGATTCAGATGTGCCTGCAAGAAAATTTCGACCCGTGGTTGCCGTCGTCCC
Organism: uncultured Nannocystaceae bacterium; assembly: GCA_964621785.1. GTDB lineage: Bacteria > Myxococcota_A > Polyangia > Nannocystales > Nannocystaceae > JACKDW01. The sequence continues at coordinate 21,359 of CAZUPD010000049.1, read as the reverse complement.
GGATGTTCGCTGGCCAGTGATTCGCGCGAAATCTGAATTGCGTTCGAGTGCACGTACCGACCCGTGGTCGCAGTCTCGCTTGCCAGGGAGAGGGGCATCGGCGACAGCTTCGCATGTGTCAGCAACAATTTGCCGGTCGTCCGCCATGGATCACCAATCCTTCGCCACCGGACGCCGCATCACCCCGACCGGTCGGCCGAGTTGGAAGTCGTCCTCCTCGTCGAGTTGCTCGAGGGCCTTGTCGAGATCGGCTTGTTCCACTGGCTGCGGTTGCGGTTGTTGTTGCTGGTCCTGCTGTTGCTGTTCCTGCTGTTGCTGTTCCTGCTCTTGGTCCTGCTCTTGGTCTTGGTCCTGCTGGTCCTGCTCTTGGTCCTGCTGGTCCTGCTCTTGGTCTTGCTGGTCCTGCTCTTGGTCCTGCTCTTGGTCCTGCTCCTGCTGGTCCTGCTCTTGGTCCTGCTCCTGCTGGTCCTGGTTTTCCTGGTCCTGGTTTTCCTGGTCCTGGTTTTCCTGGTCCTGGTTTTCCTGGTCCTGATTTTCCTGGTCCTCGTTTTTCTCTTGCTCCTCTTCCTGCTGACGCTTGCGTTCGAGGGCGAGTTCGAGGTTCCACTTGGCGTTGGCGTGTTCCGGATCGGCCTTGAGGCAGGCGATGTAATGTTGGATCGCCCCGTCCCAGGCTTCGGCGTCAAAGTCGAGGTTGCCGAGCTCGTACTCGGCGCTCGCCCGCACCATCGTCTCGTCGGACTCGGTGCCGTGCTCAAACGCCTTGCGGGCGGCCTCGCGGTCTTCTTGGGCGAGCAGGACCAGGCCGCGGTTGAAGTGCAGTTCGGGGCGCTCGCCGAGGGTTTGCTCAGCCGCCTCGTAGTACTCCATCGCCTTGTCGTAATCTTCGTCCTTGTAGGCTTGGACACCGCGGTCGATGTCGCCGTTGGTCGCCGCGAGGGCGGTTGCCAACCACCCGGTCGCCAGCAGTGCCAGTAGGGATTTGGGGGCCGCGATCATGTCCGCCTCCGGCGTTCGCCAAGTGTAAGCGAAAGCGACAGCAACAACAGGGCGGGCACGACGACAAACGGAAACCCCTCGTCGCGGTGGATTTCGACCGTGTCTTCGCGTTGCGCCCGGCTGAGCTCGGCGAGCCAGTCGGTCACCTCGTCGAGCCCGAAGTTTTCGGCGTCGGCGTGGAGGTAGTCACCACCTGTCTTTTTCGCCAGCTCTTGCAGGAGCGGTTCGTCGACCCGGGTCATGACAAAGTTGCCCTGCTCGTCCTTTTGATAACCGTCGGGTTGCCCGTTTTCGTCGAATTTTTGGATCGGTTCCCCCGAGGTCGAGCCGATGCCAAACGTGTAGATCCGGATCCCCAACTCGGTCGCCTCGTCGGCGGTTTCGAGGGGCTTGGAAGTTGTATCTTCGCCGTCGGTCATCAAGATGATGACCTGGTCGGCCTCGCCTTTGAGGACCGGTTTGTCGGCGGTTTCTTCGTCGGATGTCTGGGCGTCTGCCCCCTCGGCACGGGCATCTTTGAGGTATTTGAGGGCCAGCATGAGGGCGCGGCCGATCGCGGTGCCGCCCGGTTGCTCGGTGCGCGGATCAGCTTTTTGCAGATACAACTTGAGCAGTCGCATATCGCGACTCACCGGCAATCCGCGGGCCAGTCCGGCGAACACCACCAGGCCCACCCGATCGCCGCGGCGTTGGGCGCTGTCTAAAAACCGCGACAGTTCGGCCTCGAGACGTTCGCTGCGCGAGGGGTAGACATCCTTGGCCAGCATCGACTTGGAGTAGTCGACCACCAGCACGATATCGAGGCCGCTGGCGGGGACGATCTCGGCGCGTCCACCATATTGGAGACGCATCAGGCCCAGGACCATACACAGGCTGGCGATGACCGTGACGATTGCGATCGTCAGCCGGTTGCCGCGGTTGACACTGCCGCACAGTTTAGCGATGAGCGTCGGGTTGCCGAGGGTGGCGAGGGCCTTTTCCCGGCGTCTGGCCGCCCAGACATAGCCGCAGGCGCACAGGGGCACCACCAGGAGCAGCCACATCAGATCGCCGCGGGCGGGCACCAGGCCTTCGAGCACACTCAGGGTCACCGCCTCGGCGCCCGAACCCGAAGCGATGGCCTCGGGATCGACCGAAGGTGCAGGTGCAACGATGGCAGCTGCGAGCAGGGCGAGGGTCGACGCGATCATGGGAACCTCCGCAGACGGGTCGAGCGCAACGTGACATCGAGCAACAGCAGGAGAAGAGCTGGCCACAGAAGCAGGTGGAAAAGTTCAGCTCGGATCTGTTCTCCCTCGATGGTCGACTTCTCGAGTTTGTCGAGCAGGTCCATAAAACTCGTGCGCAGGGCGTCGCGGTCCTCGGCGGTGTAGGCATAGCCGCCGGTGATACTGGCGATGCGCTCCAACTGGGCCGGATCGACCCCGTCGGAGCCGAACTTGTGGCTGCCCATCAGGACCGTGTAGACCATGATGTCGCGCTCCTTGGCCTCGCTCGCGGCACTGTCGGGGTTGATCCCGCCGGCGTTGTGTTTGCCGTCGGTCAACAACACAATGACCTTGCTTTCGGCATCGGACTCGTCGAGGCGATTGAGGGCGACACCCAAGCCCGCGCCGATCGCTGTCGACGAGCCGTCGATGCTCCCGAGTTGCACGCGGTCGATCAGGGCCCGCAACACATCGTGGTCGATCGTCAGCGGCGAAACGGTGGTGGCCCGGCTGCCAAATGCCACCAAGCCGATGCGGTCGTGGGGGCGACGGGCGATAAACTCGTCGATCACAGCCTTGGCCGCCTCGAGTCGGTTGGGGTACATGTCCCCGAGTTCCATCGACTGGCTGAGGTCGAGGGCGATGGCGATGTCGATGCCCTCGTGTTCGATACGGTCGGTGTGGCGGCTCGACTGTGGACGCGCGAGGGTGGCGGCCAATAAAATTGCAGATGCAATGCGCAGGCCATCGGGTAGGTGGACCAGACGCGCGGCCAAGCCAGGGCGGATCCGTCGGGTCGTCCGCGTGCGCGAGAACTTCATGGTCGGCGGACGCGGAGAAAAATAGGTGCGGACACAAACAGCGACGATCGGAAGCAGGCTGGCCAGCAGCCACATCGGCTCGGCAAGGACGACGTAGCGAAGACCCTGGCCGAGGTAGAGGGCGAGTCCAGCGGCGGTGAGTCCCAGGGTGAGGACGGCAAACCCGAGCAGCGGAAGGATGCGGGCAAAAAATCTCATGCGGAGCCCTCCTTGCTCTCAGGTGATGGTTCGGACGGGGCCTTCGATGCGGACGTTTGAGGTTGCGAGTCGGCGGCCTCCGATTTGGACGGAGCCTTCGATGGCGAGTCGGTCGACGAGGAGGGCTGGGTCGCCTGCTTGGTCTTCTCGGGTTTGGACGGATCGTCCGCATCTGAATTGTTTGTATCAGCACTTTTCTCGGGCTCGGCAGGAGCTTGCGCCGGCAGACTTCGCTCGACCATCTCCCGCACCGCCCCGAGTGCGCTGCTGGCCTCGTCGACCGGCGGGGCGAAGCGGGCGAACTTCACCAGATCGCAATCCTGTAAAAATCGGACCACATCCTGGGCGTTGAGCGGCTCAATGCGTTTTTGTTCGCGCAACAACACCTGGCGAATTTCCTCGGTGGTGCGGTCGAGCGCCTCGATGCCGAAACGCCCTTCGATGTATCCCTTGGTGATTTCGGTGAGTTCGAGATAGTAGAGCTGGAATTTTCCGTCTTCGACCAACGATCGTTGTTCGAGCTCCTGCAGGGCGCTCAAAGCCACCTCGTGGGCGGGGATCGGTGGTGGTAGAACCACCGGTTTCGTTCGCCGGCGAAACCGACCCCACAGCATCATGCCCAAAAATCCAACCAGCAAGGCGGCGAGGGCCGTGTAGATGATGAGTTCCCAGCGGTCGTTGGGGTATTCGAGTGAGATCGGCGGATCTTCGAGTTGACGCGCGGGCTCGTTTTCATTGGCGAGCAACGAATCGACGGTGAAGCTGGTCGGCGGCACCCGGACGGTGTGGACCTCGCCCTTGTCGTCTAAGTAGGTCAGGGCAAATGCCGGGACCTGGGCCTCGCCGACTTGGAAGTGCTGCAGCTTGATCTTGAACTGTTTGCGAAATCCGGTCCCGGTCGACTCGGGCTCGGACTCCTCGACGTCGACGCGGTGGAGGTTGCCAAAGTCGATCCCGGTGGGGAGGTTGACCGAGTAGCCCGCGGGATAGGCTGCGGTCACGGTGAGGGTGAGGACATCCCCGATGTTCGAAGGGTCAGGTGTGATTTCGGTGACCACCGCGATCGGGCCGTCGACCGCGGGCTCTGGTTGGGGGATCGGGGCACTTGGATCCGGGCCGGGATCGACGCCCGATGGTTGGGCTGGCTGGTCGGGGCCGGCTGCCAGCGCACGTGGACCGAGTGCGGTACTCCCGGGCGAGTTTGGGCCAGATGCGCCACCAGGATTTGCGCCGTTTGGGTCCGCGAGACCGTGGCTTGTGTGTTGGCCGGAGGGGTCGGCGGGAGTCGGGCTGCCGTTCGGATCGGGGGAGTTCGCGGGGCCCGGGCTGTTTGCGGGGCGGCCGTTTGGACCGGTGTTCGCGGGATCCGGGCGTTTCGAGTTTGTGTCCGTGCCCGGATTGTCCGCGGGTTTGGCAGTCTCGGTCGAGGTCGCACCCGGAAGGTTGGAAGGGCTCGCAGGGGTCGCGTTGGGAGGCGGCTGAACCAGCGCGAGCGCCAAAGCCCATGTATACACACTAATCATCGCCGCATCCTCCGGGCCCGACGGGAAAAGAAGTGTACCAGCGGCTGTTCCCAGTTGTCGCCGCAGCGGATGCTCATGGTCTCGAGCCGGAGCTTGCGCATCAACTTGTCAAACTTCGCCCGCTCGCGCTTGACCTGTTTGCGGTACACACGGGCGCGTCGGGGGCTGAGGTCGAAGCAGCGGTCACCACCCAACAACTCGAGATCTTCAAAGGAGACCAGACCGAGGGCGGGGAGCTCTAGCTCGAGCGGATCTTCGACCCGGATCGGGATCAGGTCGTGGCGACGGCGGGCCACCTTGAGGGCGTGTTCAAACTCTTGGGCCTCGTCTTGGCGGCGGCGACTCTCGGGCAGGGCGTCGAGGAAGTCGGAGATCAACACCGCGACGCTGTGGCCGTGGGCCAACCGCGCGAGGTACTCGAGGCCGGCGGCAGCCCGGGTCTGGCGGCTTTGTGGCTCGTGGGACAGCACCCGCGAAACCACTGCAAGTACATGTTTTCGTCCGCTGCGCGGGGGGACAAACACCTCGACCTTGTCGGTAAATCCGATGAGGCCGACGCGGTCGTTGTTGCGGATCGCCGAGAACGCAAAGGTCGCCGCGAGGCGGGCGACTAGTTGGCGTTTTTCGTAGTTGCGCGAGCCGAGGTCCAAGCTTCCGGACATATCGACGACGAGCATCACGGTGAGCTCGCGCTCCTCGGTAAACAGCTTGATGTGGGGGACCCCGGTGCGGGCGGTGACGTTCCAGTCGATCGCCCGCACATCGTCACCCGGCTCGTACGCACGAACTTCGGCGAATGCGACGCCCTGTCCTTTAAAGCAGGATTGATAGGAGCCGGCGAGGTGTTGGTTGACGATCCGCGAGGTCTGGATTTCGATCCGCCGGATCTCCCGCAACAGCTCCATGGTGCGCTCGCGGGCCTGGGCCTGTTTTTCGCGGGACGTTGCCTGTTGTGTGCGGGCCATGGTTACAAAGAGGTCAAGACGTGTCGGATCACAAAACTAGATGCAGATGCATCGGGTAGCCGGCTCGTCGGCCGGTCCAGCCCGGGCTGCTACGGGACTTGGACGTGTTCCAAGATCAGACGGACGATCTGCTCGACCGTCTTGCCCTCGGCCTCGGCCTCGTAGCTGAGGATGATGCGGTGGCGCAAGATGTCGGGGGCGACGGCCTTGACGTCCTCGGGGCTGACATAGCCGTGGCGACGCAAAAACGCGTGCGCGCGGGCGGCCTGAAACAGGGCGATCGAGGCCCGCGGGGAGGCGCCAAAGTCGATAAACGGGGTCAGCGACTCGAGTCCGGCATCGGCCGGGTTGCGGGTCGCGGTGATGACGTCGACGATGTACTTTTGGACAGGTTCTTCGACGATGATCTTGTCGATCGTCTTGCGCACAGCCTGGAGGTCTTCGGGACCGATCACCGGGTGGACGGTCGGCTGCCCACCCTGGGGCGCTGCGCCGATCCGCTGCATGATCTTGAGCTCGTCTTCGGGCGACGGGTACTCGACCTTGATTTTAAACATAAACCGGTCGAGCTGGGCTTCGGGGAGGTTGTAGGTCCCCTCCTGTTCGATCGGGTTTTGTGTGGCGAGGACCAAAAACGGCTTGGGCAGTTGGTAGGTCTCATCGCCGATCGTCACTTGGCGCTCGGCCATCGCTTCGAGCAACGCACTTTGCACCTTGGCCGGGGCGCGGTTGACCTCGTCGGCGAGCAGCAGGTTGGTAAACACCGGGCCCTGCTTGTTGGTGAACTCGCCGGTTTGGTGGTTGTAGATCACCGTGCCCAAAACATCGGAGGGCAGCAGGTCGGGGGTGAACTGCACCCGCTTGAAGTCCATCGTCAGACAGCGGGCCAGCGTCGACACGGTCAGGGTTTTGGCGAGGCCGGGTGCGCCTTCTAAAAGCACATGGCCGCCGCACAAAAGGCCCATGAACACGCGTTCGATCATGGCTTGCTGGCCGACGATGACCTTGTGGATTTCGGTGAACAGGCGGTCGATAAACGCGCTCTCGCGCTCGACCATCTCATTGACGAGACGAATATCGTAGGAGCCGACAGTCATGGTGAGTGAGGGGGATGCGCGCCCGGAGTGACCGGGCGGGCGGCAGTATAGGGGAAGGTTTGGCAGGGTCCCACCGGGGCGCGGAACTTTGTCCCTGGGCAGTCACAATGTTTCCGGCAAAGCCGGAATGCCCGGCAAACCGACGGCTCAAATCAGCTATTCCGGATTTTGCCTGCGACTCTCCTCACGGTCTGCACCGACTCAAAGATCGGTTTGACGCCCTGCAGCCAGTGATCTACAAAACGGCCTCCATGTCTGTCCGAGACTCTGAGCGCTATTTCGACCTTCGCACCGTCCATCGCTATGTCAACAACGGGACCGTTACTCGGGCGGAGTACGACGAGTTCCTCACCACGTTGCCCGATGTCGCCGACCAGATCATGGAGCGCAGCGCAGGCGGGGACGATGACGGCTACGAGGTCCAACCGGCCGACGGTCGTGCCCAACAGGAGCAACCGGCCCAAGTGGCTCCGGCCCAAGCGGCACCGGCTCAAGTGGCAGCACAAGCGGCTCCGGCTCAAGCGGCCCCGGCTCAAGTGGCTCCGGCTCAAGCGGCCCCGGCTCAAGCGGCACCGACTCAAGTGGCACCGACTCAAGTGGCACCGGCACAAGCGGTTCCGGCACAAGTGGCACCGACTCAAGTCGTTCCGGTCCAAGCGGCCCCGGTCCAAGCGGCTCCGGTCCAAGCGGCTCCGGCCCCAGCTCCGGCACCGACTCAAGTCGTTCCGGCCCAAGCGGCTCCGGTCCAAGCGGATCCGGCTTCAGCTCCAGCTCCGGCCGCGCCGGAAGCAGCCGCGCCGCAGCAAGTTGAGCAGCCTCCGCCTCCTGCCGGCACTCCTTCGTGATGTCGACTGTCCACCGCCTTCGCAACTGCGTCGCAAGCGGTGGTTGGTTGTTGTGCCTGCTGGTCGCGTGTCGGCCGGTCGAGGATATGCCCGTCGAGCGTCAACCGTGGACGGAGAGCGCGCCAGCGGTTCCCGAGGCTGAGCCGCCTGATCGGATCGTCTCGGGTGCGGTCGACCTGCCCAACTTTGCCGCGGTTGCCCAGCGTGTGCATCCCTCGGTCGTCAGTGTGGTCTCGACGTTTGACGAGGTCGTCGACGAAAACGGCAAGAAACGGTCTTTGCGACAGCGCGGCAGTGGGATGATTGTCAGTGCCCGCGGTCAGGTGTTGACCAATGCACACGTGGTGTCCGGGGCGACCGCGATCGCCATCCAGCTCAGTGATCAACGCCGGGTCCCGGCTCGTGTCGTCTACGGTGAACCGCTGCTCGACTTGGCCTTGGTCGAAGCGGATCCGCCGATCGCCGATCTGCAGCCAGTCGTGTTTCGCCAGCGGGATGCGATGCCCGGCGAGTGGGTGATGGCAGTCGGGCAACCCTTTGGCCTCGGCAACACCGTAACCGTCGGCGTGATTTCGGGACTAGAGCGCGACCACGACGACCTCGGACGCCCCGAAGATCTGCGCCCCGATGGAATTTGGAGCTTCATCCAAACCGATGCCTCGATCAATGTCGGCAACTCGGGCGGGCCCGTCGTCGACATCCACGGCGAAGTGGTCGGGTTGACGACGGCCGTACGCAGCGACGGGCAGGGGGTTGCGTTTGCCATTCCCGCGCCGATGGCCCGCAGGTTTCTCGACGAGGTGTGGACCTACGGACGTGTCCGAATAGCCAGGCTAGGAATTCGGGCGATCGACGTCGGCCCTGACACGTTCCCCGGAAGGTTGTCGGCGGTCTCGATCACCCAGGTCAGCGAGGGGGGACCGGGGGCCCGCGGAGGACTGCAGGTTGACGATATCGTGCTGGCGGTCGACGACATCCCCGTATCCCGGGTCTCCCAGGTCGCCTACCTCACCCAACTGCGCGGCGTCGGAGCCAAGGTCGAAATGACGATCAAGCGCGGCGATGAACCGGTGACACGCCTGCACGTGGTACCGAGCAGTCAGTAGATAGTTGTTGATGCACTGATTGTGGAGGTTTGTGTGTCTGTCGTTTCAGACAGTGTGTGGACCTTCGACTTCGACGGGTACCGGCTATGATGGCGGTGATGCTCTGTCCCTCCCTGCTGCGCTGGAGTGCTCGGTGAACACAGTGAGTTGGCCGGGTCCGGTGGTGACGCCCGGGTTGTGCCGGGCCATCGCCCAAACGATAGTCACCGCACGAGCACTCGAACCGAGTCACCTCGCCCATCGATTTCGCGGGTCCTACGGGTTTTCGATCCGCTGTACTCGACCCGGTCTCGCCGAGGTGGAACAGGCATACCCGAGCTTTCGTCCATTTGTCGAGGCGTTGCGGCACAGCCCCGGAGCCAACGCATTTTTCATCAACCCCTTGGTCGTCGCGCCCGGGGTGGCGATCGGGAGCCATGTCGACACCAGCTTGACCGAGACCTGTGGCCAGCGGGTACACCCCCGCGAGGTGTTTGTGTTGTATGTACAGATTCCACAGGCGATGCGCGGGGGGGAGTTGGTATTGCGCAGCACCGGCCGGGTGCTCGACCGGATTACCCCACGGGCTGGACACAGCCTGTGGTTTGCCGGGGATCTTGTACATACAGTCACCCGCATGCGTGGGCGAGGCGACCGGATCAGTCTGGTCGGCGAAGTCTATCAGTTGTCCGCGGAGTTGTTGGCGAAGGTGCCGACCTACCGACTCGACGGGGGGTAACCGTCTCGCATGCGCTCGCGTGGGTTTGGGATCGCGTGGCTCAGCCGGTGTCTTCGTTGTGGGTTTTCGACCTCAAACGACAATACTGAGCTGAACCTCGCGAACGCTTGACCGCGGCGCAGACACCCTCGAACATTCCGCGATGGCCCGCCCTGTCGAGCACCTCCCGGGACAACCTGCGCATCGCCGGGGCTTGGTTCGTCGCGCAGTTCGTCCGCCGGGTTGGGTCGCGCCCGGACCCAAGCCCGCCGGTCCCGGAGACCGCGAGGATCTGTGGCCCGACGCCGGCGAGGACCTGTGTTACCTCCTCGGCGACTTTCGAATTTTTCAACGGACCGACGGCCACCGCTGGTCGCTCGATGATCTCGTGACGGCGTGGGTTGCATGGCGTGCCGTCGGGGTTGTCGACCGTTCAGCAGCTCAACCTTCCCCATTCATCCGCGCATTTGATCTGGGGTGTGGGATCGGTTCGGTACTGCTGATGACAGCATTTTTGTGGCCACAGGCGCGGTGTGTCGGTGTCGAGGCTCAGGAGATGAGCATCGCCCTCGCCCGGCGTTCGGTCGCCTACAACGGCGTACGGGCACGGGTCGAGTTGCGGCACGGAGATCTCCGCGATCCAGCCACAACCGCCGACGGCCCGATCTATGACCTGGTCACGGGGACACCTCCCTATTTCGACGTTCGTGCGGGCGTGGTGTCTTCTCGCCCGCAAAAGGGGCCGTGCCGGTTTGAGCAGCGCGGCGGAGTCGAAGTGTACATCCAAGCCGCCGCCCGGCTGTTGGCACCCGGAGGACATTTTATTTTATGTACAACGGTTCTCGCCGACGAGCGCGTCCACCGGGCGACCCGCGCCGTCGGCCTGGCTGTTCAAGCCCGGCTCGACGTGGTCGGACGGACAGGTAAAAAACCATTGATCTACATCTATACACTCCGGTGGACGCCGTGCTCGGCCGTGGACCTGCAGGTATTGTGCGTGCGTGATCGCGACAACCAGTGGACCCCCGCATTTCGCCGCGTGCGACGGGAAATGGCCCTACCCGTGTAGGATACCGTGGATACGCGAGTCGATAGAATGCTCAGGTGAGCAACATTTCGACGATGCGTATCGTCTCTTCGCGCAGTTGATCACTCGGTATGTATCCCAGATTTTGTAGCCGCGTGATGGAGTAGGCGACCTCGTCGCTGGCCGCATCAGGGACTGGTTCGGGGCTGGTAATCGGAATCGGTCGACCCAAGCGGTGGCCCGCGTGCACCGAGGTGATCTGTGCCAGCTCGTAAATGGAGCGGGAGCTGCCGCTACCGACCTGAAAAAGACCATCGCCCAGGGCCGTCGTGCTCGCCTCGAGTACCTTGGAACAGGCTTGGCCGAGATCCTCGATCCAGACGAAGTCGCGGTGTTGGAGGCCTGGTGCGTGCAGCACGAGGTGACGGTTGGTGACAGCTTGGCGACAAAAATCGTTGTGGGCCAGGTGCCATCGGTCGACGGTTGGGTGTACCGGGGCCCCGTAGGCACTTGAAGGTCGAAGCGTTGTCACCCACGTCTCGCCCCTCGCACGATTCGCGGCCCGGCAAAAACCTTCACCGGCCAAGCGCGAGATGCCATGGGGGTGTGTCGGGCGGGTCAGTGTATCCTCGGTCAAGTGATTGGGCGCGTCTGGACCGTAGACGTGGAAAGTCGAGAGGAAGATAAAACGCGAGACCCGATCTGCACACGCGTCGAGGAGGCACCGGGTGCCTTCACCGGAGACTGCCAGCGCGCCGCCCGGATCCTCAGCGGCTTCATGTTCGTCGAGGGAAGCGAGGTGAATGACCGCGTCTACGTCGTTGAATGATGGGTACGTAGCAACGCGTAGTACGTCCAGGGTTGTGCACGCCGCAAACGGGCTGAGTTGTGACGCCCATGTGGGGAGGGTTCGTCCCGTGAGAATGAGGCTGTGGCCGCGACCCGCCAAGTAGGTGGCGAGGCGTCCTCCCAGATAGCCAAACGCCCCGGTGATTAATATCTGCACAATCTCAGCGGACCTTAAGTGCACAGTTGTAGGGGGGAAAATCGTCGCGTGGATCGATTTGTGTGATTTCGTCGGCGAGCTGGGAAATGGTTACACAATTGACAATCGTCGACCTCTCGATGGCGAGGCCTTTGAAACCTTTGAAACCTTTGCACACTCCCGGCGGGATGCGAACGACGACTCGTTTTGGTCGCCCAGATATCCTTTCTTCGCTCATGTTGATGCGCACGTCTTCGTGTCATAGTTTGGCGAGCTGCGGTGGGGGCCGCCTGGACACGCCAGAATCGATTCAATCGGACCAGACAAACTGCTTCACCTCCACCCGCCGTCACATATCATTCGAGTGTACATCACGTCGCCGATGGGTGTCGTGCGAGGTTCGGGTACCAGTATCGAAAGGGCCCGCACCCGGTGACACGGGTATACGCATCGACACGGGCATCGACTGGCACCGGATGCCCCACTGTCCGATGGGGCCCATGGAGCTAAGTCGATGTTGAAACAGAGATTTCTCGCCGATTGTGCGGTGGTCTCGGGGTCGAAAAATTTCCCACTCGAAGCGCATCCGGCAAATTCATCCCGAAACATCCGAGCAAACGCTGCAGCGGATCATGGCCGTGAAAAGCTTTCTTGTGGCGCTGCACATGGTTCGGGCAGACGATCGCCGGGACAGATTGGGACAGTCTGGGACACAAGCGGGTGCGAGCGCGACAATCGGCGGACGAGAGCTTGATATCTTGCGGTATGCACCCGTCGCCTGAGCGCCTGCCCCATCGTCCCTTTCCCAAGATTCCGCGGACGTTGGCGGATACTCCCGGGGCCGGGTCTTTGTGGGTTGCGACCGAAAAGATTCACGGTGCCCAGCTGACGGTCGCCTGCGACGGTGGGCTTGTACGGGTGGGCAAGCGCAAGGCCTGGCTCGCCGACGACGAGGTGTTTTTTGGCTGGCAGTTGTTGCGCAGTTCAATTGCTCACGGGGCCCAGGCGATCCACCGCGAGCTGGGCAGTGACAGTCCGGTCTATCTCTACGGCGAGTTGTTCGGCGGTCGGTACCCGCATCCCGAAGTGGCCGCAGTGCCGGCGATGCAACCGGTTCAGACAGGGATCTGGTACGGGCCGAGCCTGTACTACGCGGTATTTGATATCCTCGTGTTTCGCGCTGGTCATCTGTGGTTGATTGCGCATACAACAGTTGAGGACCTCTGCGCACGGGCCGGTCTGATGAGTGTGCCACGCCTCGGCCGTGGCAATCGCAACACACTGTCGCGATTGCCGGTGCGGTACCCGACGACGGTTCCCAGCCTGCTCGGTCTGCCGGCGATCGCGGACAACGTGGCGGAGGGATTTGTCCTCAAACCGGACGTCGATATGCCGGCGGCGAAACGCCCGGTGGTCAAACACAAGATTCCAGAGTTCGACGAGGCGAAGTTTGACGAGAGTATGGCGTTTGATGGCGGTATGCATCTCAGCGTAGCGGAGCTCGTGTGTTGGGCGCAGCAGATGATCAATCCCGTGCGGATCCAAAGTGCGCAGTCGAAGGTTGGGTTGCAGCCCGCTGCGGTGATCGAGGAAGTTGTGTTGGATGTGTGGATCGATCTAGAGGCCATGTTTTCGCGGCGGATGGCGGGCCTTGGAGAGGTCGACGAAGAAGACTTGCGCACGGCTCTGTTTGAGCTGGCACGACGTGTCCACGGAACGATCACACCATCGGCCTGAAGCCGTACGCCACTTCGGTACGCGCTGTTGCACCGTCGACGGAAACGTCTCGGGTGTTTTGCGTACCTTCCGTGTCCCGGTCCGGGTTTGGAGCGCAGCCGGTCGAGGTGTACGAGAAACCACCTCCGGAGCTGCGGTGATCTGGTACAACCCCGCCCGGTGCATGCCGCGACCCCACCGGTCTACATCCTCGGCGCCGGCCTGACCGGGCTTTCGGCTGCCTATCACCTTCGCGGCGTACCGCGGGTGGTGGTCGAGAAGCGCAGCGAAGTCGGTGGTCACGCCCGCAGTGAGCGGCGCGACGGGTTTACCTTTGATGTCACCGGACATTGGCTGCACCTGCGCGACCCGGGGATGCAGGCGATGGTTGGCACCTTGCTCCCGGACCAGCTCGTCAAGATCACCCGCAAGACGAATATTTTTTCCCACGGTGCGCTGCTGCGTTATCCGTTTCAGGCCAATCTTCACGGGCTGCCGCTCGAGGTTGTGCAGGAGTGTTTGGTCGCCTATGTCGCGGCCCAGCGCGAGCAGGCCATTCATCCCGACCGGCGTCCGGCCACGTTTCAAGCGTTTGCCGAGGCCCGGTTTGGCACCGGGATCGCGCGGCATTTTTTTGTGCCCTACAACACCAAGCTTTGGGGGATGCACCCCGATCAGCTGACGGCCGATTGGGTCTCGCGGTTTATCCCGCTGCCCGACACCGACCAGATCATCGGGGGGGCCCTGGGTCTGCGCCAGGAGGGCCTCGGCTACAACGCACATTTTTTATACCCCAAGCAGGGCGGCATCGATGCACTGCCCCAGGCGCTGAAGCGCGAAACCTTTGCAAAAGATGCATCTGCAAAATTGACCTTGGCAACGGATGTCGAAACTATCGACCCGCACGCCCGTATGATTCAGCTTTCCGGTGGCGCGTCGACAGCCTACGCCGCACTCGTGTCGAGTTTGCCCTTGCCCGAGTTGATCGCCCGGATTCCGAGTGCACCGCCCCACGTGCGCGAGGCGGCCAGCCATCTGCGCTGGGTTCGCTGGCGCTACCTCAATGTCGCCACCCGCCGACCGCCCAACGCCGACTATCACTGGGTCTACGTGCCTGAGTGGAAGTACCCCTTTTTCCGTGTCGGAGTGTTTACCAATGCCGTACGAAGCATGGCCCCGCCCGGGTGTGGTGGGCTCTACGTCGAGTTGACTGATCGCACAGGTCCCGTCGACCACAACGCAGTGATCGCCGGATTGGTCGAGATGGGCACACTCACGGGGCCCGAGGACGTGTTGTTTACCGACGTGCGAGAAATTGAATATGCATATGTCGTGTTTGACGATGCCTATGCACCTTCGACGGAGGTGATTCACGAATGGCTCCAAACGGTCGGGATTCGCAGCTGTGGCCGCTACGGGGCCTGGGTTTATAACTCGATGGAAGACAGCATGCTCCAGGGCGCAGCCGCAGCCCGTTGGGTTCGCACACAACTCGAAGGGAGTCGCGCATGACCGCTACGCCTGCGCTCTCGATCGTCATCCCGATCTACAACGAAGAGGGGCTCCTAGCCGCGAGTGTCGCCGAACTGTGTGCCGGGCTCGACGACTGGGGGGTGAGCTACGAGGTCATTTTGGCGGAAAACGGCAGCCGGGACCGGACCCGTGCGATCGCCGATGAGCTGGTATCAGTGTATCCACATCTTTCGTGGTTTCACTGCCCGACACCGAACTACGGCGCCGCCCTGCGTGCCGGCATCGCCCGCGCGCGTGGGGAATATGTGATCTGTGAAGAGATCGATCTGTGTGACCACCATTTCCACCGGGTCGCGTTTGGACATCTGCAGTCCGATGTCGCCGACTTTGTGATCGGTTCGAAGGCGATGGTCGGCGCCCGCGACCGGCGACCATTTGTCCGGCGAGCGGCAACCAGGGTGTACAACGGCATGCTCCGGGCACTGCTCGGATTTCACGGGACCGACACCCACGGACTCAAGGCGTTTCGCCGCGAGCTGGTCGCCCCGGTGGTCGACCGCTGCATCGTCGACGCCGATGTGTTTGCTTCGGAGTTGGTGATCCGCAGCGAGCGTTCAGGGATCCGCATGCTCGAGGTGCCGATCCAACTGGCGGAAAAACGACCCCCGACGGTGCATCTGTTTCGCCGCGTTCCCCGGGTGCTGCGGCAGGTGACGCGTCTGGTCGGGTCGATCCGATTCGGTGTCGATCCGTTTGCGCCGGCCGAGGCTGAAGCTGTGAGCGAGCATCCCGGCTGAAAACGCGGGCCGAGCACGTATCGACCCGACTCGACACGCACGACCATCACCGGCAAGATCGCTGCGTGGCAGTCGACGAGCGTTGGAACTTTCCCTCCCATGGGCCCTATCCACGGCGTTGTGGCAACCTGGTGACCCCGTGGATCGATGGCGTCCCGTTTTACAACCGCCTCGCTGCAGCGTTTCGCCAGGCGAAGTATCGGGTGTGGGCGATCATCTCGTTTTTGGAACCTGGGTTTTGTTTCCCCGACGGGACCCCGTGGTGGCAATTGTTGGCCGACGTCCAGGCCCGCGGCGTCGACGTTCGGGTGCTGTTTTGGCGTAACCCCCGATTTTTTAAAACGGCCCACGTGTTTTTGGGCGGCGAGCGGGAGCGTCAACAGTTGCGTGCCTGGGGTGCTCAGTGGGCTGCCCGATGGGACAGTTCGGGAGGGGATGCCGGGCACTGTCACCATCAAAAAGCCTATGTCGTCGATGGAGGGAGCGATGACCCGATCGCGTTTGTCGGCGGAATGGTGCTGTCCCATGCGACCCTCGCCTTGCCGGGTCACCACCGCGGGATGGCCAAGCACGATGCGTTTTTTGAACTGCGGGGGCCGGTCGCGGTCGATGCCGAACACAATTTTATCTCGCGCTGGAACCTTGCCTGCCAGGACCCGGAGGCACCGCCATGGCCCGATCCGCAGCGTGCCGGCGATGTGCCGTTTCCGACTCGGGTTCCGCAGGTGCGGGGCGAGGTCGAGGTGCAGCTGTGCCGCACGATCAAACCCGGTGCCTATACAAACGGTCCGGCGGTGCCCGGTGGCCCGGCGTTCGATGTGTCCGCCGGCGAAGCGACGATCCTCGACCACTACCGCGGAGCCTTTGCAGCTGCAACAAAAACGATCTACCTCGAAAACCAACACCCCGGACAGCTGGTGTTGCTGCGCCTGCTCGCGGCTGCGTTGCGGCGTGGTGTGCGGGTGGTGATGGTGGTCCCCGGTGTACCGATGGCCGCGATCTACCGGGCGGCCGCCGAGGTCGAAGCCCTGGGCGACAACTACGACGAGCATCGCTACGGGCCGACTTTTCACGCCCTGGCGAGCTTGGGACAGTACCCGACCTTCACGTTGGTCGCCCTGGCACGCAGCGACCGCGATGGTTCAGGGTGGACGCACCGCGAGATCTACACCCATGCCAAGTTGTGCATCGTAGACGGGGCTTGGGTCACGCTCGGGTCGGCCAACTTCGTCGACCTCAGCCTCGACTACGACCATTCGGAACTCAACGCTTCGGCCTGGGGAGAGGCGACTGCACTGCCGCTGTTGCGCACGCTGGTAGCCGAGCACACGGACCGCCCGTGCGATGGTTGTACAGACATCGAAGCCGTGACGTCGCTCGCCACGACCGCGCGCAAGAGTCGGAAGAGCCTACTTCACGGCGGACCTGTGGTCGGTGGATGCTACGCACTCGACCCGGCTCGCTACGCCCTCGACCCGCCGTTGACCCGCGGGGCTTGATCTGGTTGTATCTTCCCGAGCGCAGACGGCCAATGGATGTTGTGCTCGGTCAGCCAACGGTGCCCGACAACGCGAGTCACTCGACCCCGTCGACCTCCAATAACAGGGACTCTTCGGTGAGATCGTCGAGTGCGTCGATATCGAGGTCGTCGTGCTCGTCGGGTTCGGGCGCCACCGTCAAAGTGGAGTCGTGCTCGTCGTCATCGGCGAGGAGGTCGGTCAGGGCGATCCATCCGGTTTTGCCATCGAAACACACCAACATACCGGCGCCGCGGCGGACGTCGAGTTCGGTCAGCGGGTGGGCGCCGTAGACCTCGCCTTCGTATTCGAAATACCAGCGCTTGGAGCTTGCGTGGCGGACCGCGAACTCTCGCATGCGCAAAACCTCGGCGGCATAGGCCTCGCGTTCCTCCGGATCCCACACGCCGTTGCCGTTGGCGTCCCAGTGGGTGAGCACCCGGCAACGCGTCGACAAGGCCTCGCGCTCCTCGTACTCGTGCTCGATCTGGATGCGAAATGCCTCGAGTTGCGCGGCCTCGGCCTCGTGGCCTTCGGCCCGCAGTTTGGCCTGTTGTTGCCGCAGGCGGTCGAGCAGATGGGCCTCGCGCCAGCGCGACGGCATCAGTCCGAGGCGGCACAGGATCCAAGGTGTAAATACACTGGTTCCGGGCACTGGCAGGGCTGTGTTGGCGGCGGCGATTAGACCTGCGGGGAAGACCTTGACCAGGTCGAGCAACTGGGCGCGGATCGACGCCTGTTCCTCGGCCGAAAGCTCGCGGTCTCCCCGAACCCTGGCGGCGATCAGCGTCATCGCTTCGCGACTTTCTCGCAACTCGCCGACCAGATGCCCCCACTGTTGTTTGGCGATCTCGCGGGCCTTGGTCGACAGTCGCCGCAACAACCCGGGCGGACGCGAAATGACTTCGTACTCGACTTGAAGTGCCCGCAACTCGATGGTGTCGACCCCGTCGCGGGCGAGCTCGTCGGCGACCAAATCGATGACACTCGGGGCCCGCGAAAATCCGCCTGACGGCGGCTCAAAGGCAGCTGCCAACGCCAAGAGGTCGGGCTCGTCGTGCCCCTGGCCGGGGCCTCCGGGCTGGTCGGGTTGCATCGCGTAGACTGTTTATCACGCAGGCGGCGTTTGTGGGGTCGATGTTGGCCGGGCGAATCCAACCTGCGACCGGCTCCTGACCCGGGCGGGTCGTCGGCAATTCGCAAAATCTCCAACCGAACGCGCGACCTCGGGTAGGCTGTCGCCGTGGCCGGCACGACGCTCGCGCTCCGGGTTCGACCCGAGTCGGTACGCCGGATCTTACTCGCCGCCGTCGCGGTGGTCACCACGGTCGGGTTGCTCGTCGAGTGGATGGAATACCGCGCACCGTGGCTCGACCCCGGCATCCTGGTGCCGACGTTTTCGCTGAGCTATGAGGCCAATGTTCCGACCTGGTTTGCATCCTCACAGCTGTTGTTGTGCAGCATCGTGTTGGCATGTGTCGCGCGGGCTAGCCAGCACCGCACACGCCATTGGTGGGGACTGTGCCTCGGATTTTTGTACATCTCGATGGACGAAGCTGTGGGTGTCCACGAGGCCGCGAGCTCGTGGTTTGAGACCGACGGCCTGTTGTATTACGGCTGGGTGATCCCCGCAGCTGCCCTCGTGGTGGTGCTCGCCGGGATCTACGCCCGGTTTACCTGGGAGCTCCCGCCGCGGGTGCGCAGTGCCTGTATTGTGGCCGGATCCCTCTACGTCGGCGGTGCCTTGTTGATGGAACTCCCCCTGGGCTACTGGGCCGATACGTTTGGGTCCGAGAACTTTGGATACGCCGCGATCGACCTGGTCGAAGAAACCATGGAAATGGTCGGTGTCAGCCTGTTCCTCACCGCGCTGGTCGACTACTTGTCGATACAACAGATTGCGCTGAGGGTCGGATTTGGCCACGCAGAACCTGACCGTTCGACCTGATTCGGTGACGCGCACTCAACCGCGCGTCGCTCGGCCGATACGAGATGCGCTACCATCGACCGATGGAGGGACAGGGGCGCGAGCTGCTGGTCGCAAGCACGATGGTTGCCCTCGAGGCGACGGCCGTGGCTGCCGGTGATGGGACCCAGCCGGGGACCCACGCGGAGTCGTCCGATACCCTCGCGCTCGCAAGTCACCGGTATCGTGAACTCGCCAAACTCGGTGAGGGCGGTATGGGGGTGGTGACACGGGTCCGCGATGCCGACCTCCTGCGCGACCTCGCGGTCAAGCGTCTGCGGGTCGAGTACCGCGGCAACCGGCACCTGTTGCGCCAATTTTTATGGGAGGCACGGGTTACGGCCTACCTCGACCACCCCAACATCGTCCCGCTGCACGACCTCGCCCTCGACTCTCGGGGCGATCTCTACTTCACCATGAAGTACGTCGATGGCGACTCGCTCGACCAGGTTCTCGGCGGGCTCAAGGCCGGCGATCCCGACTTATTACGGCGATTTAGCGTGCCCCGACGGCTACGATTGTTTATACAACTATGTCAGGCGATCCAGTTTGCCCACAGCCGCGGTGTGCTCCACCGCGACCTCAAACCCAGCAATATTATGCTCGGGAGTCACGGCGAAGTGTTGGTCATGGACTGGGGGTTGTCGTGCGCCTTGCCGGGGCCCGAGGCCGAAGCCCTTCACGGCGTCATGCCGGAGGGGGTGCGCGAAGGTCTTTCGGGGACCCCGCTTTACATGTCGCCCGAACAGGTCGACCAGGGCGAACTCGATGTGCGTTCCGATGTCTATACACTGGGCGTGATCCTCCACGAGTTGTGTGCCCTCGCGCCGCCCTACCGCGGGGCGACGGTGTCGGCGGTTCTGGTCGAGATCACCGACGGCACGCGCCAACCGCTAGCCGAGTGCTGCCCCGCACTCTCGCCGGCGATCACCGCCGTGGCCGAGAGGGCCGTCGCCCTGCGCCCCGAAGATCGCTACGCCAGTGTTGCCGAGCTACGCGAAGACCTGGAGATCGCCCTCGACGGCGGGACGCCCCATGCTGAACACGCGTCACTCACCCGCAGGGTCGCCCGGTTTTACGGGCGTGAGCGCAACCCCATGATGGCTGTGATGCGCCTGATCGACTTCGAAGCGTTGATGGTCTGTTCGGTGATCATGGGCGCGAGCGCAGTCCTGATCGCGCTCGGTATCGCGGTGACGGCCAGCACCGCAGTGTTTGTCGTCGCAGCAGGGCTCGGGCTTGTTGTGTTTGCAAGCATCCTCCTGCGTATGCGCCGAGAAGCGAATTAAAAATCGCGGCGGAAATGTACCCGGGGCAAAGGCATCGGGCAGCCGATATGATGAGATCGGCGCTTGGGCTCTCGTGCCTTCGAGGTGGCGAAACCGGACGTTTTTTGTAATCGCGTCATGGCTTGCCCGCGGGTACATTCCGCCGCGATCTCAAAATAAGATACGCTCCGACTTGCCCATGACCGTCCGCACATCGCCCCGCCGCACCCGCCTGCTTTCCGGACTGTTGCTCGCCGCAACCCTGGGGATCAGCACCAGTTGCTCGCAGATGGTGAATCTCGACCACGTTCAGATCGCCCAGCCCGCCGTCCAGACGCCCCCGGCGATCTCGGTTCCGCTGTACATCGTCCACGACGTCAACAAGGTCCCGCCAGCTCTGCTCGCCACCGGCGAGGGTGCACGCGATGTCGAGGTTCACGGCCTGCAAACGTTTTTGACCCGTGACGTCAAAGCCAGCCTGCAGCGTCTGTTTACCCATGTCGACATCATTCCCCCGGGCACTACCCTGCAGGGGATCTTTTTGTGGCTCGATGTGCAGATACACTGGATTCGCCTCGAGCGCATGCCCGACGGCAATGTGCGTCCGCTGATGAACTGGTCGATGGCGATGTACGCCGCCGGCAAAACCGCCTACGTATGGCAAAAAAACAGCATCGCCCGGGGGCCCGCGGGCCCGGCTTCGAACATGAACGCTGCGATTTCCACCATGTTTACCGAGGCCCTGGGCAAGATGCAGGAATCCTACTCGCGCCAGGACGTCTATTCGCGGTTGCAGCGGTTGGAGCAGAGCATCGCCCACGCCGCCCAGGTCCAGGCCGCCGCCCAGTGATTTTTGTGATCGCGGGGTCGCTTACTCGCCGGGCAGAGGGCTCGGCCGCGACAGGCTGTCGGTGCGTGGGTTGTCTCGGCTTTGAGGTGCGCGGGGTCGTTTCGTAGCAGGGCTGTCGAGGTCGATCCGGACCGGCTGTCGAGGTCGGTCGTTTTTACGATCGGGGTCGTTTCGCAGCAGGGCAATGGACGCGGACCGAGACAGACCGTTGAGATCGATGGGTCTTCCGCACGCACTCGTCCACGAATCCAATGGTTACAAACCCTTACAAGCCTCACTCCGCAGCCTCGAAGGCGAGACA
>CAZUPD010000048.1:0-52974 GCA_964621785.1 uncultured Nannocystaceae bacterium | reverse complement strand
CTCCAGGTAGGCCTCGATCGCCTGGCACCGTGTGTCGTCGAGGACGACTCCGCCGGCGACCTCGCGCCCGTGGAGCGCGGCGACCACTTGACGGATGGTGACGATCGGGTGGACGGGTACGCGTAGCTCCTCGCGCAGCTCGACCAATGTGGTCCGTTGCGAATGCCCCCGCTCTTGGCGGTCGACTGCGATGATCACCCCCGTAACATCAGCCCCGGTCTTGCGCAGCAGGGCCACACCTTCGCGGACCGAGCGGCCGGAGGTGATGACATCGTCGACCAGGACGACTTGCATATGCGGTTCGGGTTTGGTCCCGACAAACCACCCGCCCTCGCCGTGGTCCTTGACCTCTTTGCGGTCGAAACAAAACGGGACATCGCGGCCCCGCGACGCCATTGCACAGGCGGTGGCGACCGACAGCGGGATCCCCTTGTAAGATGGCCCAAAGATCAGATCGCAGGGCAGGCGATGCTCGTCCATACAGGTTGCATATGCATCTCCAAGCCCCGCGATCGCAGCTCCGGTGCCAAACTGCCCGGCGTTGATGAAGTACGGAGAGCGCCGCCCCGATTTGAGCGTAAAGTCGCCAAACCGCAGGACGTGATGGCGGACCATAAGCTCGATGAACTGCTGCTGGTAGGGCTGCATGCGGCGGTGTGTAGCACACCTGTCGCAACCCCGTGGATGCGCAGCGTGTTGGCGAAGTTGCGACCTGTTGATGTGGAGCTTGGGCTACTCCGAGTCGCCGCAGGTCGAAAGGCCCAACACCTCGGTCTGGTATTGGCAGTTGACCGCCAGCAGTTGCTCCGAGGCCGACGTTGCCGTTTCGAGATCGTCGTTGCGCACGGCTTCGACATAGGTTGCCCACTCGCTGTCGTAGGCCGCTGCATCAAATCCGGACAGGTTGGCGACCATATCGGGGTAGAGCAGGAGCGTGTACGTCGAGCCTTCGACCGCCCCTTTGTATCCGCTGGGCACACCGACTTCGCCGGCTTCGACCGCGTTGTAGCAGTACTTGTGGGTCCGCCGGGCAAACGCGATGTTGAGTTCGCGGACGATCGCCGCCGGGTCGATCGCGTCGGGACTCCCGGTCAAGATCCCCTCGATCGTGGCGATCCCGGCGGTGTTTTTTTCCTCGAGCCGATGGGCAAAGATCTGGAACCATCCGAGTGCGCGCCTGGCCGAAAGGGCATCTGCGTTGTCGCGGGCGAGGGTCGCATAGTGGATCACGTGGCGGTGGATGATCCGGTATTGATTTTTCTCGACCCGTTGCTTGTTGGGCGGCACCGTCCAGTCGTCGATCGAAGCGGCCTCGGGCTCGCCGATGAGTCCCGCGTGTCCGTCACGGAAGGCGGCCTCGACGACAGATACGATGTCGTCGGAGTAGTCCCCGCCCCAACCTTCGGCGGCCTGGGCAGCTGATCGGAGCGCGCCTTCCCACACACAGTTGGCATCGTCCCAGGTGGTAAACGGATCGGTAACCGCAGCCTCTGGTGCAGCTACATTGGTCCGCAGACCTTCGATCAGCGCATGCATCACCAGGGTTTCGACATCGATGAGGTCGGCCGGCGTTCCGGACTGGAGTGCGGCGGCGATGTTGGTATCATCACTGCGTCCGTTGATGGTGTCGAGTTGTTGTACGTAGGTTTGCAGGGCAGTCCCCGAATAGGCGGCCTCGATTGCACTCGCGTCGGCGGAGGCTTCGGACACCGCCGCGGTTGCGGCCAGCAGGTCGGGAAGTTGTTGCATCGCCTCGACACAGGCGGGCGACGCATGGTCGCCGAGCTCAAAGGCATTACCGTCGGTGCCGGCCGAATCGTCGGTCTCGCCACCGGTATCGGACTCGCTGCCCGAATCGGTCCCATCTCCGGTTTCACCCGAAGAGGTTCCGCAGCCGAGGCCGACGAGCGTGGTGGAAAAGAACACAGAGAGCAAAGTTGTGGAGCGAAGCATGGCGAAAAGTTGTGACGCAGACTTT
Organism: uncultured Nannocystaceae bacterium; assembly: GCA_964621785.1. Classification (GTDB taxonomy): domain Bacteria; phylum Myxococcota_A; class Polyangia; order Nannocystales; family Nannocystaceae; genus JACKDW01. The sequence goes on along the minus strand of CAZUPD010000048.1, from coordinate 50,996 downwards.
ATTGAAAAGGACTTTCATTTGCAACACGCGCTCGCTCACATTTTGGTTCCACTTGATCATGTTTTTCGCCGGTGCTACGACGCCACACTAGAGAAGTGAAAGTCATTCTCAAAATCGTATCGGGTATCGGACTGGTCTCGTTGGCCGGTTGTACCAATCTCGCTGTCGATGACGATCCATACGACGAGGTCACCGGTCTGCCGGATGCCGTCGATATCTGTACGGCTTGTGGCAAGCCGGCAGGGCGCTCCGGGGAGTTGATTGCACTGGTCAACGCCAAGCTCAGCGACGCCACTGCCAATTACACTTCGAATTTTCCGATCGCCGAGGAGCAGTGCGACGGGCAGGCGTTTCGCTGTTACATCGGTCCGAGCATTTACTTGTATGATCCGGTCCGCGAGTGTGAAGATGGTCATACATCTTGTCGTTTGACACGCGTCGGAAATCTATGGCTCGACGAGCGTTTAGGTTCAATTTCCGTTTCCGATCAGTCGCTCAAGCGATTCACCCTCCGCGACCTCGCGTGGCACCCTGACTACGGGCTGTGGTCACTGTCCTACGACAGCCTCAACGACGAGTGGGGCCTGGCATTGTTGGACGTACCGACCTGGGAACGCGACGACAACCGCATTGGTGTCGACCGCTACGCGTTTCGCCCCGGGCCCCTGGGTGAACCCGAAACCGATGCCTGTTACTGGCGCGCCAACCTGACGGGCTTGGGATTTGTCGGCGACCGTCTGTACGCCGGGTCAGCTGGGCGCGACGGCGAAGTTTATGCAATCGATCCCAGCTTTCCGGCCTCGCCCGGGCATTCGGTGCATCCCAACGATTCGAGCAACGATCCCAACTACTACGCCGACCGCCATCTGTGTACCAAAGCTGTTGCATTTACACCTTCTTCCGGGATTTCTGGTGATCTCGCGGAGGGGGTGTTTGGCGATGCCCTCGCTGCTGTTGCCGCCGTCGATGATGGCGACCCGGAGCTCCCGCTTGGGCGCAACGCCCTGTATGCATTTGACGCGGTCGATCCGGGAGCGACGAGCGAACCTCGCCCCCACGGGCCGCTGCTCGAGGGAGTCGAGGCCGGCCGCCAGATCGAGGGATTGGCCACCGTCGGTGGGAAGCTCTACGGGATCGGCGCGCGGGGCAAGGTATACGAGATCAGCGAGCCGAGCCAACCCGGTGGCAGCTGGTCGTTTCAACCCTACGACGACCTCGCGCCCCACTTCGACGATCCCGAGTTGGGTGTTTTGATCCGCGGGGCAACCCGGATCGTCCTGCCCTAAGTCACCGTCGACCTTGGATGTTCGTGTTTCAGCAGTGGGCGAGGCATCGGCGCGGGGACGATGAGTATACTTGTACAGGCATGGATGATGCTGGTCGTGGTGGCACCCGGTCGGGCCTATGACGGGCCGTTGACGGTTGGGCAGCAGGACCAAGTATCCGCCAATTCGAGTGACGTCGCTGGGAGTCGAAAACGACACGGTGCCCCTCATCCCACACAGGCTTCGAGCGAAGAACTCCCGGGCGCAGACATCCCGAGCGAAGACATCCCGAGCGAAGACATCCCGACGGAAGATGTCCCGACCGAAACCGTGGGCGATGACGGGGCGGTGTATGTCGGCGAGACCCGGCGGGAGGTGATCGTCACGGCGAATCTTTTGGGTGGTGGGACCCGGATGGACGCATTTCGCCAGGCGGGTGGGCGTTCGGTGCTCGAGCTCGCTGGCGCCAAAGATATTGGCTATACAACTGTTGCCGCAGCACTCGATCGCACCCCCGGTGTGCGTTCCGTCGAAGATGGCGCCTCGGCCCTCGGAAGCAACACGCTCAACATCGGCGTGCGGGGGACCGACCCCCGGCTCTCGCGCTCGGCCACGGTGATGCTCGACGAAGTTCCGATCGCACCCGCACCCTATGGCCAGCCCGAGTTATCTCTGTTCCCGATCTCGATATTTTCGATCGCCCGCGTGGACACGGTGCGCGGTGGGTCTTCGGTCCGGTTTGGCCCGCGGACGACCGGTGGGGTGGTCAACCTGATCTCGGCACCGATCCCCGAAAATCCCACGGTATCGGTCTTCGCCCACAGTGACCAGTTTGGTGATGCCGGGGTCGCTACCTCCTACGGCGGGACCCACAAAAAAATCGGGATGTACTTTGAATATGCACCGAGATTCGGCAAGACCTACCGCGAGAACAGCGAGTTTCAAGCCCATTCGGGGTTGATTAAATTTGCGTTTCCGGCGGGAAAAAAGGTCGACTTTTTGTCGACGACGCACCTCGCGTGGGAGCGCCGAGGATTGCCCGGCGGGCTTGATGAGGAACAGTACGCCGAGGATCGCTACCAGAGCGAACGCGACCACGACCGGTTTGACGGGCGTCGCGTCGGCACGAGTTTGCGTCTGCGGGTCCGGCCGACCGACAAGCAGGAGTTCCAGGCAATTGCGTTTTACAACCACACCCTGCGCATGTCGGTGATGCGCAACGAGGGCGATCCCAACGAACCCACGACTGTCCGTCAATACGTGCCGCGGACCTACGATGTGCTCGGGCTAGAGCCGCGTTACACCCTGCGGATCGACTCGCCCAAGGCCAAGTTGTTTCAGGACTTCACCACCGGCGCGCGGGTGATGTACGAGATCGCCGAAGACCAAAAGTGCTATGACCCACTCTCTCAGGGCGGCAGCGAAGGTCAGCTCTACGAGTTGCAGTACCCCGATCGGCCCTCGTGTCTCGCCGCCCTCCAGGGCGAAGATGTCTCCGAGGAAGTTGCCCGCTATGTCCGTCGCGACAACGACGGGCGCTATGCTGCATATGCATTTTTTCTCGAGGACAAGCTCTACTTGCTCGACACACGTCTCGTGCTCACCGGTGGGGTTCGGTTTGAGTTCGCCAAGCTGGGGTTGCGCAAAAACGTCGAGCGGGAGACCAACTCGCTGTTTTTTTGGACCCCTGCACCTGCCGGCTCGATCTGGTATGCGATTGCCGATGAAGTTGCAGTATTCGCCGGATACGGCCACAGTTTTGGGGTTCCGTCGTTTAAACAGGCCGCCGCCAGCGATGCCGCCCAAGCGGGTTTTACCCCCGAGCGCGCCCACCAGATAGAAAGCGGGATCAAACTGATGGAACTCGGGGGCGTCTATGCCGACTTCACCGGATGGCACAAACGGATCTTGAATCTGACCGATCCGGGGGAAAACTCCGTCGATGTCATCGCCCGCGCTGATGCTTCTGGGGTCGAACTCGATTTTACCTGGGCCCCGGGTGATGTTTGGGACATCGTCGAGGGCTTGGAGTTCAACATCGGCTACGCCTGGACCCATTCGCGGGTGGTCGACAGCAACAGCGCGGCCTATAACGGCAATGTGTTGGCCTGGTATCCCGAGCACGAAACCTGGGGAAGCCTTGAATATGCATGGGATTGGGGCCTCAAGATCGGTACCTACGCCGACTATCGCTCGGCACAGTTTACCGACTACGGCAACATCGTCGATTCGACCGGGATTTCAGACTCACTGTTCGGCGGCGGACGGGTCGGACAGATCCCGGGATACGCCCTGTGGGGAGCATTTGTCCGTCTGCGCCGAAGCTTGCCCCGCGACTTTCGCATCGAGTTTACGGTGGGCGTCAAAAATATCCTCAACACCGCCTACTTTTCGCGGTCCGACGACACCAACGGCGGGATCTTGGCCCAGCGCCCGCGGACGTTTTACGCCAACCTCGGATTTGCCCATGAGTTTCGCCGCGATGCCCGAAGGGCGCGGCGTGCCAGAAAACGGCGCCAGGCCACCCAGGAGCGGCACCAGGCGCGTGTGACAGCGCGAGCGACCAGGCGACTGCTCCGGGGTAGCCACGGAGCAGCCGTACTCGGCCAGCTTCCGGGAGGGTGGTGGTGAGATGAAGCATTTGTCGCGAGCGCTTATGAATGCTGATACATGTAATTTGACAGGAGGCCGACGATGAGAACCGTCTTGGGGCTCGCGCGACGGGTCTACTTTCGAATCCATCACACCATCGGACTGTGGCTTTCGGCGCTTCTCTTGCTCAGTGCCCTCACCGGGACCGTGTTGCTGTTTCGCGGCTCGCTCAAGGAGCCCACGCCAACGGTCGAGCCGGTCGCCTCTCCGGTCAGTCTCGAAACCATCGTTGCGCGGGCGGTCAAAAGTGGTGACGGTTCGCCGGCGACGGATCTCTCCCTGCCGCTCGAGCCGACCGATCCCTACCGCGTCTATCTCGACGACGATGCCGAGACGATCGTGTTTCTCGACGGTCACGCCAACATCGTGGCCTCGCGGACGACTGCCGGGGGATTGACACGAATTCTGTTCCAACTGCACACTGGCGAACTGCTCGGCACACCCGGGCTTATCCTCACCCTCCTCACCGGGCTCGGGCTGTGCACGCTCGTCGGTTCCGGCCTCGCCATGCTCCTCAGTCGCCGGCGACGGTGAGCACAACCCCTTCCATTCTGCCCATGCCTATCTACATCCGTGAACCTGCTAGCGAGGGTGTTCGCGTCGAGTACGAGCTCGCCGAGATCATCTACCGAACCACGACACCGTTTCAAGAACTCATCATTGCAGATACACCGGCCTACGGGCGGTCCCTGTTTTTGGATGGCCTGATCCAGTCGTCCGAGTGCGACGAAGTCGTCTACCACGAGTCGTTGGTCCACCCGGCGCTGTTCGCCCACGGCAGCGTCAAACGGGTGCTTGTCGGTGGAACCGGTGAGGGGGCATCGATCCGAGAACTCGTGCGCCACCGGTCGGTCGAATCGGTGGTGACGGTCGACCTCGATCGCGAAGTCGTCGAGGCCTGCCAGAAATATCTCCCGTCCTTCGCCGAGGGGTCGCTCGCCGATCCGCGGGTGGAGTCGCGGTTTGAAGATATCCAGGTCACCCTCGAAACATCACAGGCGGGCGAGTTTGATGCTGTGATCCTCGACCTGACCGATCCTGTTGAAGAAGGGCCGGCGTCGGGACTGTTCACGGGCGAGTTTTATCGCCGGGTCAAACGCGTGATGGCCGATGATGCGGTGTTGGTGGTCCAGGCAGGTGAGCTCGATCCGATCGACTTGGCGACGCCGAGGGCATTGCGCAATACGCTGCAAAAAGTATTTGCATGGACACATGTTTTACAGTTTGCGGTCCCCTGTTTCCACGCCATGTGGAGCTTGTGCCTCGCATCGGATCGTCCGCTGGCGATCGACCCGCAAACACTCGACGCCCGGATCGCACAGCTTTGCGGCGGTCCGCTGCGCTTTTATTCAGCTGCACAACACGGGAGTGTGTGGACACTGCCACACTATTTGGTCAACGTGCTCGAGCGTCCCGACGGCGACGCCCGACCCAATATTCGCGACGATGTCTATGTCTACCCGCGATCGTAGCGAGGATGCCGAGGCTCCCTGGAGTCGGACAAACCTGTTGATCAAACGCGCGGTTGAGTCTCTCGGCGGGTCTGTGGTGCCGGTGAGTCGTCGACATACCGATTTTTTGTTGCAGTTACAACACGGAGACAAGCGTGTGCTGATCAGCAAGACGCGGTCGCCATTTCTCACCCAAGTGTCGCAGACGCTGAGCAACAACAAATTTGTCTGCCGCGAACATTTCGCCTTGGCTGGCCTGCCTGCCGTCGAATGTGTTCTCGTCGACGAGGGCGATGACCCCCTCGGCCCAGAGGTTCAGGCACTGCGCCAGCGTTCGGCGGGGGTGGTCATCAAACCGAATGGGGGAAACCGCGGCGTGGGGGTGTCGGGGCCGCTGTTGACTGATCAAGAAGTTGTGGATGCACGAAGTTGGGCGCGAAGCCTCGACCGCGACGAAGAGGTGGTCGTCGAGCCGTTTTTACCGGGGACCGATATCCGGATCAGTGTGGTCGGAGGACGGGCGTTGGCGGCAGCGGAACTCAAGCGCCCGTGGTTGACGGCGGAGGATGGCCGCACGATCGGCGAGATGCTTGCCCACCTCAACACCGATCCGCGGCGGTGTTCATGGGACCAACCGCGCCTGACGGTCCTCGACCGGATTGAGCCCGAGGAGCACATTGCGGACCTTTTGCAGGTCTTCGGGCTCAACTTCGATCAACAGCCGATCCGTGGTCGGCCGCTGATGTTGCCGGGTGAAGAGAACGACGTACTCGACCGGACAGACTTTGTGCATCCCGCGTGGATGGGGGTGGCAGAGCATGCATGTGCATGTTTGGGAGTCGACGTCGGCGGGGTCGACCTGCGCGGCCCGATCGAGGCGTTTGCCAACCCGCCTGCTGCCGAAGGTCCACGCCTGTTAGAGGTCAATGTCGTGCCGGGATTGCACGTTCACGCGCTCCCGAGTACAGGGCGGCCGCGCCCGGTATTTGAGGCGTTTGTCGCCTACTGCCTGTCGCTGCCGGGGGCGCCCCTGCCATGTGCAAAAACGCCCTGTCTGCAAAGGATTGTCGGGTAGGCGACGGAGGACACTGCTATGCTTCCGGCGGTGGTACTCCGACAAACAGTCATGTCCCGGTGGCAGCTCGGTCGATTGCTGCCGTCGCTCGTGGCAGTTGCGGTGATGATGTGGCCCCTGGTGGCGATGGCAGATATCGCCCCGCAGTCAGGCGTCCGCTCGACGCTGATCTTCATCGATGTGTTTGTATTAGCACCCTTTTCGGGGCTGTTTTTACTCGCCTATATCTCGGTGCTGATGCGGCGCTCGTGCCTACCGGGAATGCCCTCGGTGGCCCTGCTCAATGTACTTGGTGGGGCACTGCTTACCACTACCGACCCGACACTCGGGGCCGCACAGGCCCTGATTTTCATCCTCGGGTTTTCCCTCGATCGCGTGGTTCGGCGGGCGGTCGCCCGGGTGGACGCCGAAGATGATCGTCCGATCGATCCCCAGGAGAGCTTTATTTCGCTGCCGAGTATGACGCCGGTTCCAACCACCGATGTCCACGATAGCACGATTTCAGCAGCGGCGCGGTCTTCACAAGACGAATAGATTCTGGTTGTAGGTACACTTTGGAAGGGTGCTGATACACCAACCGTGCGCAGGTGCGTTGTGGCCTCGGACACATCGGCGGTTCGTGACCGACACAAAAACCGCCGCTACACTTGCAACCCGTGCTCTCGCTCTTCGCCATCGCAGTTGTGGGATCGGTGCCCGCGGGTTGGGAGCTCTCGTGGGAGGCTCCGCCGTCGTGTCCCGAGGCGAGCGAGGTCCGTGGCGCGGTGGCGAAGATGGTGGGCGACGAACCCGGAACTGGCATACGCGTAGCCGGGAAGGTTGTCGGTGGCGAGCAGACGTGGCAGCTCGAACTCGATGTCGACGGACCCTACGGTGCCGGGCACCGGACCTTACGAGCAGGCAGTTGTGCCGAACTCGCGGACGCTGCCGCGTTGGTGATCGCGATCGCCATCAATCCCGAGCTCGATCTTGCAGCTGGTGGGGCCGATCCGGAACCCGAGGTACCAAAACCCGAGGTACCGGACTTGCCAGAACGATCCGCACAACCGGCGTTGCAGGTTCCTGAACCGCCCGACGAGGGACCAGGCGAGGTCACAGGCGAGGAGACCGGCACACTCCCCGAAATCTCGACACAACGCCAACCACCGAATCAACAGCCCACCTCCGAACCACCCGAGGTTGCCAACGATCCGATTTTTGGATTTGCCCGCACGGGCGGCGGAGTCGGTTTCGGGTTTTTGCCGAGTCCGGCCGCCACCCTCGGCGCGACCATCGGTGTCGGCCAAACCTACTGGCGCGCGGCTCTCGGCATCGATGGTTGGTTTCCACGGGAAACGGTGTCTGCGACCAACCCGGCAGTCGGCGGATCGTTTTCGCTGTGGGCCGTGCGCCTGAGTGGTTGTGGAACCCCGCGCTTGCGTCGAGTTGTGTTTCCGCTGTGCATCGGGGTCAACCTCGGAGCGATGCGAGGGACGGGCGAAGGATCGCTCGCGGTCAGCCAGACCGCCTCCGCGATTTGGTCGGCGGGCCTGGGATCCGCCGGTCTGATGTGGAATTTCAATCGCTTCGGACTATGGCTCGACGGGAGTGTGGCCATCGGATTTGTGCGTCCAGCGTTCCACACGGACCAAACTCCCGAGGTTTATCGCGCCGGGCGTATCGGTGGACAGCTGCGCGGCGGGCTCGAAATTCGCTTCCCATGACTTTTTTGCGATCGACGTCACGGGATTGCCGGGCGGTGGACTACAAGCAAATGTGCACGTGGACGTAACAAGCGCGTCCTGTGCCGGAAGGGCAGGAACGTGTCGGAGACGAGCATGTCGCTCGCACAGGCGGGCGCAGCATTTCAGCGGGTACGCGACGTGGGAACGCCGATGCGAGAAAACTGCGAACAGACCTTGGCCGCGGTCTACCGCAAACACGCCGAGTTTGTCTGGAGACTTTGCCGGCGTTTCGGGGTCGCCCAGGCCGAGCTCGAGGATGTGGTCCACGACGTGTTTTTGGTCGTTCACCGCCGACTTTCGCAATACGACGGGCGGGCGGGTATGAGGACATGGCTATTTCATCTCACCCGCGGCGTGGTGAGCAACCGTCGACGCGGACAGGTTCGTGAGGCCAGGCGGCTCCAACTCGTGGAGTCGGAACCCCGGCCGCTTCCTGCCTGTCCCGAGCGCCACAGTGACCGCAAACGTGCAGCCGCGTTTGTCCGCAATTTCCTCGAGACCTTGCGACCAGAACAAAAAGTCATGTTTGAAATGGTCGAGCTCCAAGGATTTCGAGTGGCTGAGGCGGCGCAGATCCTCGAGGTCAATCCCAACACAGCACATGCCCGGCTTCGGGCTGCACGTCTCGCGTTTGGCAAGGCTGTGCGAGCGAGGCTCTCGGCCGAGAGCCGGGGAGGTGCGTCATGACCGAACAGGAGCGCATTCCCGACGCCGAGGTCGAACAGGCTGCACACGCTTGGTTGGTCGCACTACGCGAGCAAGAGGCGATGCCGGATGATTCCCGTACACGTATCTGGGAAAGGCTCGAAGCATCGATCGCAGGCGACGAGCCAGCGCAGCCAACCGAAGCGCTCCCGCCACGATCCCTGGGTCACTGGTGGATCGCAGCTAGCCTGGCATTCGCCGCGTTCGTCGCATTTTTGGTGTACCAAATCGATGTAGGAGCAATCTTTGAGACGAGTCAGCGCGATGACGCATCGCAAGCTGTCTATACCCATCCGTCCGAGCCGGGCAAGGGGATCGTCAAGCACGGACGGCTCATTCCACAAGCGAGTGGCCAGAAACCAAAAGAAGTGCAAGTACAAGTAAAACCGTCGCGTCGGGCACAATCGCCTGACGCACGTCCACCAAAATTGGCAACTCCTCCCCCAGCCAAGACCCTCGTGGCGGATCCATCCTCTCCGGTCGAGCAGCTGCCGGCCGGGTCGTTGGCGGCCGAGACACGGGCACTCGCGGGTGCGCGTCAAGCATTGGCAGCCGGCGAACCCGGTCGAGCGCTCAAACTGCTCGATCGAAGTGCACGGGCGTTTCCCCAGGGTCAACTTCTCGAAGAGCGCAAAGCCCTGCGGGCGATTGCCCTGTGCGAGGTGGGTAACGACATCCAGGGGCGTGGCGAAGCGCGAGCGTTCGTCCGCAATTTTTCCGACTCCGCCCTCGGCCCACGCGTGCGCCAGGCCTGTGGGCTCGACGGCGAATAAAAAATTATTCCGCCGTCACGGGTTGGCAACTCGGCGGACTACAACCCAGTAACGCAAACAACCGCCACCTCGTGTGGCTGGAGATTCACTATGACAACTCATGTTTTATCTACGTTTCGACCCACTCAAATCGCCCATGTGATCAAGCTGGGTGCATTGGCGCTGGGGCTTGTGCTCGGTGCCTGCGATGTCCCATCCAAAAATATTGGCGATGAAACCGACGCATCCTCAGGAGGCACGATGTGCACTCCCGGCGAGCAGATGCCGGCGGAGGATGGCTGCAATACATGTACCTGCACGGAAGGCGGATCATGGGCCTGTACCGAGATCGCCTGTGAAAGCGATACGGGGATGGGGATGTGTACGCCTGGCGAAACGATGCCCGACCCAAACAGCTGTGGGACCTGTTCCTGCACCGAAGACGCCGAGTGGGTCTGTTCGGCGGAGCCGTGTATGGAGTGTACCCCCGGTGAGATGATGCCATCCGAGGATGGGTGCAACACATGTACGTGCACCGAAGAAGGGGCTTGGGCATGTACCGAAGAGGCCTGTCCACCGCTACTCATCGACAACTGCCTCGATATGGACCCGATGCAAGTCGATCCCTATTTCCTGACGTCAGCTGATCTGACGGGGGATATTCTGACCGTCGATGTGACCACCTCCGGCGGGTGCGCCGAACATCTTTGGGGCGCGTGTTGGTTGAACAATCCAGAGCAGTTGGACCCGGAGTTGGCAAGTGTCCAGGTGCTATTGACGCACGACTCGATGGGGGATCCGTGCGAGGCCGAGATCAGCGAGACATTCGAGTACGATATCTCCGAGATTAAGTTGTATTGGCAAGATACTCGTCCGGCTGCCGAGGTCGACCTCGGCATGGACCACGTGTTTGTGTACGAGTTTTAGTCGCTACAACTCGATCACGGCCCCGGCCCAGGTAAAGCCCGCACCGAACGCGGCGGTCAAAACCCTGGAGCCGGGCCCGAGCTTACCCTCGCGCCAGGATTCGCTGATCCCGATGGGAATCGTGGCGGCGGTGGTGTTGCCGTAGCGCTGGATGTTGTGGACAACTTTTTCGTCGGGGATCCCGAGTTTGGCCGCGACCATCTGATTGATCCGCATGTTGGCCTGGTGGGGGACAAAAAGGTCGATATCTTCGATCGTCAGGCCTGCCTTTTCGAGCACGCTCACGGCCACTTCGGGCATCTTTTGGGTGGCCCAGCGAAACACCTGGCGACCGTTCATCCGCGGATAGTGCAGCCCCTCATCGAACATTTCCTGGGTCAGTCGCGGGATGTTGCGGCTCATTGGCGCAAACAAACACAGGTCCTCCGCACCCGAACCATCGGCGTGGAGCTCGAGTGAACGGATCCCGGCGGTCTCGCTGGTTGCCTCACCGACGAGGGCCGCTCCTGCACCATCGCCAAACAACACGGCCACATCGCGGCCGCGCTCGCTGAGGTCGATCCCCGTCGAGTGGACCTCGGCGCCGCAGATCAGCACGTTGCGGTAGGTCCCGGTCCGAATCCATGCATCTGCAACTGAGAGTGCGTACAAAAATCCGGAGCACTGGTTGCGGACATCGAGCGCCGGGACACCGGGCAACCCGAGCTTATGGCCTAAGAAGCAGCCGGAGCCCGGAAAATTGATATCCGGGCTGAGGGTCGCAAAAATAATTGCATCGACATCTTTGATATCGCGCCCGGCCTGCTCGATCGCCATTTTTGCTGCTGGTAGGGCTAGATCGCTGGCACCGGTGTCCGACTTGTCGATAAACCGGCGCTCCCGAATCCCCGTACGCTGGATGATCCATTCGTCGCTGGTGGGAAACATGGCTGCGAGGTCGTCGTTGGTAACAACCTTCGGCGGGAGATAGTGGCCGGAGCCGACGATCGTGGCACGCTTTTCCATAACCTCTCGTAGCTGGCTGCTCGGCATGGTGCAACCCGCGCAATCGCATGCACATGTGTCGCAGGCGGTTGCACGGCAGATTGGCAGCCCCCTACAAATGAATCACTGCTCTTGCGATTTTGCCCAACAGTGGCTGCTCGGACCCTCCAGAATATGTCATGGTGAATTGTGTGGTGACATCGTCTTCGTCGAAGAACTCTGTGCCGGTGCGTGTTCACAACTATGCGGATGCGCGAGCACAGTTTGGCGATCGCATCGATCGCTTGATCCCGTTTTTGTGGCGTGGCGATCCGCTGGCAGATGCCGTGATCGAAGCCGGTGCTGCCGAGCAGTGGGAAGATGCTCTGCACTCATCGTCGGATGTGCCGAGCTGTGTCTCGCGGTTTGTCGAAACCGTTTCGCAGGTGCCGGCGTGGGTCGACTGGCAGCGGATCGCCCGGGCTGGCGAGCTGTTCTACCGGGCAGGTGTGCTCGCAGGCCTGGTCCTTGGGCTCCGGAGTCTGGTCGGTGGATACGCGGCTCCCGACGGCAACAAGCCACTTGTGTTTTCGGGGCGACTGCGTGAGCAGACCCCTCGGCGGGTCGCCGAAACCAGTCGGTTTGTCACCGAGGTTTGTCGCCCGGGCGGGATGCAGGTCGGTGCTGCGGGTTGGCGGATCACCGTCCGGGTCCGGTTGATGCACGCCAAGGTCCGTGCTCTGCTCCAAAGTTCACCTCGCTGGCGGGCGCACGCGTGGGCTGTGCCGATCAATCAGCACGACATGTTGGCCACCAACCTCCTGTTCTCGTCCGTGTTTGTCGATGGATTACGGATCCTCGGGTTTCCGGTCGGTCGCCGCGACGCCCGGGACTACCTGCATCTGTGGCGCTACGTCGGTTGGGTCATGGGCGTCGACGCGGCGTTGTTGCCCGCCGATCCGGAGGATGCAAAGGCCTCCGAAGATGTGATTCGCGCGACCCAGCGCCCACCCGATGACGACTCGCGGGCGTTGGTCGACGCCTTGATCAGCGGCCCGCTGTACCGTGCCAAAACCCCGTCGCAGAGGCGTCTCGCGCAGGTACGCGTGTCCGTCCTCAGTCAGCTCTCGCGGCGGTTGATCGGGGATGAACTCGCCGATCAACTCCATCTTCCCGCCAAGAGCCTGGGTTACGCGCTTCCGCTGTTGCGCCCGCTGATCCGGCAGTCGGCGTGGGCGGGTCAGCATCTTCCGCGACCGTGGCTGCGGCGGGCGAGTGAGTTGTATTGGGAAAACGTCATCGCAGCGGGGCTCCACGGGACACCGGCGACTTTTGAACCTCCCAGCCGGCTGGCCCATGCCTAACCCGACGTTCGCACCAAGTTTCCGGCTGGGGTTGCAAATGCACGCACCCCTTGAACGTACTCGCTCATCACTCAACGTACGTGCGTCTTCGTCGCGCTTGCGTCCGTCGAATGGGTTTTGCGAGAAGCTCGGGCTAAGAACCGTGAGACGTGAGAGACCGGAGCGTGTGGTCGGTTGCGCACGCGCGATCCAACATCGGAATTTGCAGGTACACTCGCGCGGATGAAGCGACATCTCTCGAGCATTGTGTTTGTCGGGTTGATAGCCGGGTGCACCACTCCCGAGCCGAAACCCGCAGCTCCGCCCGAAACTCCTGCAGAGGTCAAGGCCGACGTGAAAGCGGAGCCTCCCGCCGAGCCGGCGACCAAGGTCGCACCGGCTGCCAGCGCTGAAGTCGGCCAGCCCGCACCCGAGTTTTCCCTCACCGACCTCGAAGGCAAGCCCCACAAACTTTCCGACTACCGGGGGAAGACCGTGGTCCTCGAGTGGTTCAATCCCGGTTGCCCGTTTGTCAAATACGCCCACGGCGAGGGTCCGCTGAAGGACATGGCGGCGACCTACACGGGCAAGGGGGTCGTGTGGCTGGCGATCAACTCCGGTGCGCCTGGCAAGCAGGGGCACGGGCGTGAGGCCAATACTGCGGCCAAAGCCGAGTGGAACATGGGGCATCCGATTCTGCTCGATGAGACAGGTGAAGTGGGCCACACCTATGGTGCGGCCAAAACGCCACATACCTATGTCGTCGACCCCGAGGGCAAACTCGTCTACCGCGGAGCCCTCGACAACGCTCCGATTGGCACGGTCGACGGGGGTGGCGAGCACATGAACTACCTCGCAAATGCCCTCGATGCACTCGCCGCCGGCAAGCCGATCGAGCAGGCCGACGTTGCACCATACGGTTGTTCGGTCAAGTACGCAAAGTAGGCACCGTCAATACGTTGCAGATGCAAATAAAAAGGCCGGCGGAGCACACCGGCCTTTGCATTTACAAGGTTAATTTACAGGGCTTCGATCGAGAACGTATAGGGGCCGGTGGTGTTGCCGACGTTGCGCACGACCGCAAAGCTCACTCCTGTTCCGGTCGTGTATTGCGCTGACTCGGGCACGCCCGGGCCATTGTCATTGAGGATACCAATCGGCTCGCCGATCGCGTTGTAGACCTCGAGCTGGACATCGTCGCCGCCCTGAGGTTCTACCAAAATACCGTAGGTACCTTCGAGCAGCTCCATGTGGAACAGGTCGGCATCGGTGAGGTTGCCGAGGCTGCGGGTCAAGCTGTCTCCTGCGCCGAGGATGGCATCGTCGCCGTCGAGTCCAAACTCGAGGTCACCCACACAGCCAAACTGATCGCCATCGAGGGGGACGCACAGACCGAGGGCGCCGACATTGGGGCAATCGTTGGCGACTTGTTGGTTGCAGTATTCGCTGCAGTGGGAGTAGGGCGGGCCGATGCACAGACCCGACTCGCACACGATGGCGTCCTCGCAGGCTTCGCCGTAGCCGGCTGTGCCGGTACAGGTCATGCCATTGCCCTCGAAGCCTTCGTTGCAGGTACAATCGTACCCGCCGTCGTTGTTCGAGCACGAGGCATTGGCGTTGCACTGATCGAGGCCCATGGCACACTCGTCGACATCGCTGCAGCTCTCGCCATTGCCCTCGTAGCCATCGTTGCACACACATGCATCGTTTTCGCAGGAGGCGTTGGCATCACAGGCATCGCAGGCGTTGTTGGTATCCGAATCCGACTCGGAGGTCGTGGTCGCGTCGGACGTGGTTTCGTCGGACGTTGTACCCTCGGTCGTATCGTTGCCCGTCGGACCTTCGGTCTCGTTGCCGGTGGTCTCGTTGCCAGTGGTCTCGTCGCCGGTGGTTTCGTCGGAGGTCTCCGACGAGTTGGTCTCGGAGGCACTGCTCGAGGACCCGTTGTCGTTGTCACAGGCAGCGAGTGTGAAGGTGAGTGCGAGGCAGATCGGGGAGATGTATGTACGCATCGTAACGGTATCTTGTTCAGTTGTATGTGCAAAGCATGAGGCCGTGCACGATTTGGAGCGGACAGATAGCAGATATCTGGAACGGGTAAAATGCACCTACAAACAAGGAATTCTCACACTGAATCGATGAACATCCACGGTTGTGGAGAAATCTTCGTTTTCGACAATTACGCCATGAAATTTGAATCGAATAGCTTACAAATTTTTCCAGATTGGCTTCACACCTGCTCGCAGGCGACGGTATACCGACACCACGCGCAGGTCTGCGAATGTTCAGGAGGCCTTGGGGCGTCGAGGCAAGCCCGTGCAGCTACAAGTGCTGGCCCGACCCATGCTGTGCTCCCGCGATACGACAGCACATGGGCCTCAAACTCGAGTCGACCGGCAAACACGGGCGCCGTTTTAATCGCGTCGACGTAGACAAAGTAGGCGACCTTCGACACACAAAAACCGTTGTGCTGCAGCAACCATTGATAGATTTCGACTTGGCGCTTGTAGCTGTCCTGCCACGCCTTGTTGAGGTCGATAACCTGGGAGGTCGACGTCGACTTGTACTCGACGATATGCAGCTGCTGGCCGGGGGTCTGCCAGATATCGTCGACCGCTCCGCAGACCTCAAATCCCGACGCGGGGTGGTGCACGCGAAGTCCGATGTGATTGCTGCGCCATGTCTCGAGGGCCGGGTGAGCAAAGGGCACAGCTTCGACCCCGTGTTGCCGCATCCACGGGTGGGGCTGTGCGGCTGTCCGGTAGCGGTCAAACTCGCGCTTGAGCAGGCTGTCGACGGCGAGGTTGAGTGAGTAGGGGGGACAGCGAGGCTGTCGAATCCCGCGGCGACGATCGAGGTAAAAGCACCGCGGGCAGCGGACAAACATCTCGAGTTTGTAGCGGCTCAGACGTTCGTGCTCAGGTCGAGCATCGGACTTGGTCAACTCTCCCATGCGAAGGCAGGTGATTGTGCCACGTAAATCACTGCCGACGGACCGCCGGGCGATGTGCATTTCGGACCACCTGCGTGCTGGCGTTTTGGTTGTTGTCCAACAATCCCGCGTTGTGTGACCGACTGCGAGCGCACCACAATGCCGACCTCAAAACCTGCGGAGTAGCCATTTTCCGGAGTGTGGAACCAATCGCTAGGTCGACGCGTATCGGGTGCGCGCAGCCGAAGGCGGCATCCTGTACTCTGCGGGCAGCGAAACCGAAGATGACAACGGCTCCACATCCAACGTCCACCCGGCGCCAGCTCGCGCCCGTGTGGATCTTCGGCCTCGCGGCGCTCGTGGGTGCGTGCCAGTCCCAAACCGATGTCGCGACGACGTCCACCAAGCCAATTGAGCAGGTTGCAAAAGTTGGTCAGCAGGCGCCCGTATCCACGCCCACGGTGTGCCCAGAAGTTGCAGATGCACCCGATCCATTGCCCGGTGTGCGCCCGCACCACAACCAGCTCGAGTACTGGCTCTCGCGCGGGGAAGAACTCGGCGATCTCGATGAGCCCCTGATGACGCGCGAGCAGATCGCAGCCCACAATCAGGCGATGTTACCGGGGCCACAGCTGCGCGAGGGGGTGTTGCGCGAGGTCGGAACCGCGGCCCGCAACGACCTCTTGGGCCCGGTCCACGGCAGCGGGCTCAAGACCCAGCTCAATCGCCGGCTCGAGTTTTTGCAGCTCAAGTTTCGCGAGGGCAAATACCTCAACGCTGACGGATCCCGGGTCGAGGGCACCGCGCTCGACACATTTCGCACCGTCGACGAGGTTCCGCCGTTACATCCCGAACTCCGGATCGCGCTGTCAGAGATTGCGATTCATTGCTCGCCGCGGACCGCCGGATACTACACAAAAAGTCTCGATCTCGACTTCGACCGCAACCGCTGCGCCACGGCCCAACCCCAGGAAGTTGTGCAGCTACTCGCGGCGTGGAGCGATGACATGGTGCTGGCGCGCACCTCCTACGCCCTCGGCTGGATCGATGTAGATGCACCGTTGTCGCCTCCAGTTTCGCACGTGTCGGCGGGGCACTTTCTCGATGGACCCCATCTTCGGGCCGGAGAAGGGCTCGAGATCCGAACCGCGGCCGGCCACACGATCCCGATGCGATTTGGCACCCTGCTGCCGCAGATTCCCGACAGTCGCCAACAGGTATGGGTCGCCACGCTCGAAGGGGTCACCACCGGAGCGCCGACCGAGGCGACCGCGGCGGCGAGCTCTCGTCGTCCATTCACGCGCCGAGCGTTTTTAACCGATGCATTTGCATATCTCGACCATCCCTATGGGTGGGGAGGGCACAGGGGTGGTCGGGATTGTTCGCGATTTTTAATGGACCTGTTCGCCGGCTTTGGTCTGCAACTGCCCCGCCACAGCAGTCACCAGGCTGTATCTGGCCCGCAGGTCATCGACGTGCCAGAGCACGCCAGCCGTCAACAGCGATTGCGGTTGCTCGACGAGGCCGAGCGCGGGGGTGTTGCCCTGTTGCACTTTCCCGGTCACATCATGCTCTACCTCGGTCGCGACGAAGCCGGTGTACCGATGGTATTACACTCGTTTGCCGAGTACATCCGGCCCTGCGACGGGCGTGCGGCCGGTGCCGCAGCGGGCAACCGCGAGACGCTGGTGAAAGTCGGCGGCGTCAAGGTCAGCGATTTGGAGCTGGGTAAGGGGAGTTCGCGGACTTCGTTTTTAGAACGCCTCACGCGAATAACCGTGTTCGGACCGGAGCCGGGGCAAATCTGATATCGTCTGCGACGTGATGGATGAGCGCGACGAATCCAGCGAGCTTCGCCAGAGCAAACAGGCGCTCGCACACGCCATCAAAGAGCTCGCCCGCAGTCGCGCCGACGTTCGCTCGGCGCAGCGTCGCGGCGAGTCGAGCGAGGCGGCCGTACAACGGGAAAAAGCCGCCCAGGCACGCTTTTCCAGTGCTTGTGGCGTTGTCGGGGAGGCGATGCAAGAAACCGAGAGGCACACCGCACCCCGCGTCGATCTTGATGGTGCCGACGACGGCCTTTCCCAATTACTCGCTACCTACTGCAAGGGGACCTGATGTCACAGGTGCGTGAGGGGGTCGAACGGCCGTTACGTGTAGCTTCGCTCCGGGAAGCCGCCCATACATTTTTTGCATATGCATCACCACGGTTTCTCGCGGTCCACAGCTCCGCCGCGTTTGCACTGCGCATATGGTGGGGAGACTTTGGCCTCCTCGACCTCGTCGTCGCGGGTGCAGTCGCGTGTACGTGGCCGTTTTTTGAGTGGTTCTTGCATCAACATCTCTTGCACATGAAACCGCGAACCGTCGCGGGTCACACGATCGATCCGGAGTTTGCCCGGGTTCATCGTTACCACCACCGTCATCCCTGGAATCTGCGGGCGGTGTTCCTACCCCTTCGGGTACCCGTTGTACTTGCACCGATGCACTGCTTAATATGGTTGTGGCTGCTACCCACACCCGCGGCTCTCACCGGGATCTGGGCCTTGGCCACGGCAGCCCTGACCTACGAATGGGTCCACTACCTCACCCACACGAGCTACCGCCCGCAGACTCGATATTTCAACCGCGTCAAGCGGTGGCACCACTGGCATCACTTTCGCAACGAGCACTACTGGCACGCATTTACGGCCCCGCACATCGACGTATGGATGGGGACAGCTCCGGATCCAAAGTCGGTCCCGCACTCGCAGACCGCCCGTGATCTCGGGCCGACGTAATGGAGAATGTGTTGATGCAACTACAGACCATGACCTACGAAGTTGATGGGCGAATCGCCCGGATCACCCTCAATCGACCGGAACGCGGCAACGGGATCACGCTTGCCCTCCCGCGCGAGCTCGCGGCGTGTGTCGAGCGGGCCGATCTCGATCCCGCTGTTCATGTGATCGCGCTGTCCGGCAACGGCAAGGGCTTTTGCGGCGGCTACGACCTCAAAGATTCAGCTGAGACGATGATGCAGGACATCCCCGACGATCCCGACGCACCCGAGCGCTCGCCGATCGACCCGCGGGTGATCGCCGAAAATCATCGGCCTGCCACGAATTGGGATCCGACCGTCGACTACGCGATGCTGACCCGAAACGTCCGCGGGTTTATGAGTCTGTTCCACAGCGATAAACCAGTGGTGTGTAAGGTCCACGGATTTTGTGTCGCCGGTGGAACAGACATGGCACTTTGTTCAGATCTTCTTGTCATCGAAGACCGGGCCAAGATCGGCTATCCACCTGCGCGGGTGTGGGGGGTGCCGACGACGGCACTGTGGATCCATCGGATCGGCCTCGAACGCGCCAAGCGTCTGTTGTTTACCGGAGACTGCCTGTCCGGCGAAGAGGCCGTTGCCTGGGGCTTGGCGATTGAGTGTGCCCCGCGGGACCAGCTCGACACCCGGTTTGAGGCCTTGCTCGCTCGGATCGCCCGGATGCCAAAAAACCAACTCATCATGATGAAGTTGTTGCTCAATCAAACAATTATGAGTCAAGGGTTACACGCCACCCAGATCCTCGGTTCGGTGTTCGACGGGATTGCCCGCCATACGCCCGAGGGCCACGCGTTTGCCAAGCGGGCTGCTGAGGCTGGGTTTCGCCAGGCTGTTCGCGAGCGCGACACCCCGTTCGGCGACCCCGGCTCCTCGACCTACAAGGGCTGACAGGCCATGGACCCACCGCAATCGGATGCACTCGACCGGGCGAAGGTTCGGGCTGCATTCGTTGCAAGTACAGTGATGTTTGCAGGCGTCCGTGGATTGGAAACCGCGCGAATCCTGCAGCACACCGGACTGACGGTCGAGGACTTGGTTGACCTCGATCGTTGGATTTCGGCCCGATCGGTCGTGGCCCTGTGGAATCTGCTCGACGCCACCTTTCCCGGTCAAGCCCTGAGTCTGGAGATGGCCCGAGCCGCCCCGCACACGCTATTTGGACCGATGGCGTATGGAGGCCAATACGCGGCGACCCTACGCGAAGCGCTGCAAATTTTTGCCCGCTACCGCGCGCTGTACTCTGCCGACCTCGAGGTTCGGCTGGTTGAGCGTGGCGACGAAGCATACTTGCAAGTACACCATCTTATTGATGCCCACGACAAGGGATACAGCGGCGAGTTGGGGATGGCCGTCGGGTTGCGGATGATCCGCGAGGTCATGGGTGTGGAGGATGCGCTCGCACGGGTCGATTTTGTCTACCCGCCCCATGGACCCATCGTTGCCTATACAGATTTCTTTGGTGTCGAGGTTCGGTTTGGCCAGCCGCGGATGGCCTATGTATTTCGCCCCGGGGCGCTTTCGCTGAAACCAAAGCATGCTGATCGCCAGTTGTTTGCCTATATCGAAGCCCATGCGGAATCGTTGCGCCAGCAACTGTTAGACAAGTCCACGTCGTCGGAGCTCAAGCGGATCCACGAGGCCGTTGCCCACAACGGTGCCCGCGGGGAGTACGGTGCACAGGCGCTCGCCCGCCAACTGGGGATGGGTGTCCGTAGCCTCCAACGCCTCTTACAACCCTATCAACTGACGATCCGGGAGTTGCTCGAGCAGGCGCGCGAGGCCCATGCCGTCGAGTTGTTGGCGGATCCGCGACTGAGCATCGAAGAGGTTGCGTTTTTACTCGGCTACTCTGCCGAGAGGGCGTTTTCCCGGGCCTTCAAGCGCTGGACGGGCAAAACGCCGGCGAAATGGCGTCGCGTGCTGCGCGAGACGGCCAGTCACCCGCCAGCAGCTCCGTAGCCCAAAAGTTGTAAGAGCAAATTCTTGAGTTCGTCACACCCTGTCCAGAGGCTCAGGAACAGGGATTTCGAACGATGGAGGATACTCGACACTGACGCCACCAAATCTACGCTTGAACGTCGAGAATCCCTGCCACCTCGGATAGCGGTCGGGGTAGCGGGCATCGTACAGACCGACAAAGTCGAACAGGTCACAGCCACGCCGGATGGCTTCTCGCATCGATGTGTATACAAGTCCTGTCGGTACCCGCATACTACGGCCCTGGGGTGCCGAGTAGGCGGTGTGGTAGTAGGCGACGCGATCATGGGTGAGCATATAGACCACGCCCAGGAGTTCGCGGCCTTGCCACGCGAGCGAGAACCATCCTCGGTCACCAAAGTGGGTCACAAGGCCGTGACGGTAGCTCGCTTGATCATGCAACCAAGGTCGAGATGCTCGAAAGGTCTGGTCGAGCGTGCGGACCTTGGAAGTCACCCCCTCCGTGACATCGGCAAACGGGACAATCTCGTAGGTCACATCCGCAGCGATTGCTTTTCGCGTGTTGCGACGCGCGACACTGGCATAGCCTGCCACCACACTGTCGAGCCCACACGCGAGATCGACGATCTGAGTCTTTGTGTGCGCAACCGGATCACAGACATCAAAGCCGCGTGCTTCGATTTTTTTTGTGTATACATCTTCATGTCCGACGTTTAGATACAATTGTTCGCGGTTGTTGTCGGTGTCGACGATCGTGGTCGTGCACGGGGCTTCGATGACGACACGCGTAAGTCCCAGCTGCCGGGCGACAGTGTGCACCAGGCCGACATCAATCACCCGCGGGCGTTGCATCCTGGCGACGAGCCCTTGTTTGCGCTGTTGGGCGATGAGAAAACTTGCTCCTACAAAGATGCAGCCCCAACCGCAGTCCTGGAGGGCGGCGGCGTGGGTCAGTGACTGGGTGACGAGCTCCCTCGCGTTGTAACGCGTCCGCAGGTGCTTGCCGTCGCCGTCGGTCGTCACCGGCGTACCGTACCCGAAATCACTCGCTGCGTGTACACTTCAGCCATGCAATCCGGTCAACAAGTGATCGTCGAGGCCTTTGGTGAAACTCCGATGGAGGCGATCGCCGAGCACCTCACCATTGTCGAACAACAACCACCTGAGCGAGCCGATCTCGGTCCTGCGGATGTGATCGTGGCGGTCAAGAGCTGTGCGGTGGGCTGGGTCGACCTGTTGATGACTTCGGGGCAGTACCAACACATGGCGAAGCCGCCATATTGTCCGGGGCTCGAGTACAGCGGTGAAGTTGTGGCGGTCGGCAGCGAGGTTCAAAATCTCCGTCCGGGTGCGCGCGTGTTGTCCGACGGATTTTTCACGGGCCCGCGTTCGTTGGGTCCTTACCAGCGTTGGGGCGGATTTGCGAACTATGCCGTCGCCCCGGAACGAGCCTTGATCCGCCTGCCGACAAGCTGGTCGTTCGACCAGGGATGCAGTTTTCTGAGTAGTTATGAAACGGCTTTTTACTGCCTGCTGACCTGTGGTCGGCTCCAGGCTGGGGAAACTGTTGTGATCCATGGAGCATCCGGTGCGACCGGGCTCGCTGCGGTCCACATCGCCAAGCTCGTCGGTGCAACGGTCATTGCCACCGGGCGCTCGCCCGACAAACTCGCACAGGTCAAAGCCCATGGCGCAGACCATGTATGTGCAGTTGATGAGACGTTTCGGGACCGCGTCAAAGCGCTCACCGAAGGTCGTGGTGCCGATGTGATCTACGATGGCGTGGGTGGAGCGGTCACGGTACCGAGTCTGCGTTGCGCACGGTTTGGCGCCCGTTACTTGATCGTCGGCTGGGCGTCGACTCCGTTTGTCGCCAAAGGCAAGGGAGGCCGTGGAGCCCCGAACGCGAACTTGATGCCGACCAACCTCGTGTTGATGAAGGGTCTGCGCGTGCTCGGCTGCCCGACAGCGATCGCTACCCACCGTACACCCGAGATCCGTGAGCCCCGGCTGACGCAGTTACTCGAATGGGTCGAGAGTAAAGGTCTGCAACCACACGTAGATCGGGTGTTTGAGTTGGCAAATGTGGTCGAAGCCCTCAAGGCAAAATGGCGCAGCGAAGCCGTGGGCGGCATTGTGCTACGACCATAGATGTCATTACAGGCAGGTCACGAGGCGGTACATCGGTGTTCGAACAACTTCGAGACGTCGTCGAAATGTACCGCCCCGTGTCGCGGCTATCTATCGGACCCTCACCGACGGTTCGCAGCTTGCAAGGACTTGGACTGTTGAAGGTACAACTTGTTTCCGCGTTCCTGGGACCAGGCAAACCTTGCGTACGAAAAGGGCGAGGGCGGGCTACCCGCGAAAGCGCGATGACGGGTTGTGCCGGCGTTTGGGCGCTACGGCCTGGTTTTGCCGGCTGCGACGTCGCCTGCGTCGATCCCCACGGGAGGGCGCTTGCAAGCGATTGCGATGACTTCCCGGAGAAGCCTCTGGCTGTTGCTCTGGCGAGCATTGTCCGGGAAGTTGCGGGTGGGTAAGGGGAAAGGTGGGTCGTTGTTTGGGCATGGTGTTCTCGTTTCGAAGGTTTGGAAAAAGACACGACCACACCTCCTCCACGGCTCTGTGCAGCGAAACCAAAGGTTTCATATGCAACAGACCGAAGAGCTCGAGAGGATGTCTCGGCTGCAACAACCCATGCTGAATCATGAGACTTGGCTTCCGTGACGGACACGAAGAACCAAGCAAAAAGCAGCAAATCCGAGAACGATCATCCCGCGACTCCACAGGCGTGGAGGCGATGTCGTCACTCGAGGATTTGGCTTCTAGTCACGCATAAGTGACCCCATCTCTGAGGTCACTTCGAGAATACGGGCACTGTGGCGAGCTGTCAACCGCGGGCGAGAACTTTATCGACAACGATCCCATCAGGCCGGTGGTACGGTCGTCCGTGCGCACACGCGAACGCGGTCGATCATTGATTGTACATCAATGTATCAGTCGTGGGGTCACTGCGGAATCGTCGTTTCACACTCGGTCAGCGGTCCGGCGAGTCCACTCCAGCCGTTGTAGCCCGAGTTCAGGTCGAGGTCGGGGCCCTCGACGAGGACCGGCGAGTTTGAGTAATCGTCGAGAAAGACCTCCCGCAACTCAGCCCCGGTGCTGTCGTTGCCCGCACTCAAGATGTAGACCCGCGGTATCAGATCGTCGAACAGCGGGCCTCCGAGGGCATGCACGCCCCAAGTACCGTTTGTGTTGGAAAGGTCCATCCCCGTGCCAGTCGTGTAGTCGATTTGCCAGAACACGGAGGAGTCCATGGCGAACCCGAGGGCATCGTTAACTTCGCCGTCGACGATCCCCGGGGACATGTCGTCGATGTCACCCACCGAAGCATTTTCTAGGTCGGTGATGACCTCAAAGGCGAGGTCACCACTGAGGTAGTCGCCGGTAAACCGCAGCAGGCGGTTGCCTTCGGAACTACCGACATCCACACCCGTGTCCATCAGGTACACACGGCCGTCACAGTCGGTGTACAGGGCTTCGATTCTCAGCGGCGGTTGGTTTTGCTGATCGTTGGGAACCATGCCCAAGACAACCGCATCGGCTGGTGTGTCCGGTGTCGTCGGAGGATCAGCGATATGATAGATCTGGGTGCCATTGGCCGATTCACGCGATCCGATCAACGAGCCATCCTCGAGCATCGTGATCCCATTTTGCCCATGGGTCAGCGGCATGTCCGAAATAATTTGATTATGCACTAACTGTACGACACTTCCGTCCGACGGATCGATTTCGATGTACATCAGAGATGTGTTGACCGAGTACCAAAGGTTGGGCGAGTCCCACAGGGGATTGCCGCCGGTATCGGTATCGGTGTCGGTGTCGGTGTCGGTATCGGTATCGGTCCCGGTTGTCGGGTCGCCCGTCGTCGAGTCCGTATCGGTTGTTCCGTCCGTGTCACTATCGGTGTCTGTTGAGTCCGAGTCCGAGTCCGTTGTAGGATCATCTGTTGTCGCGTCTGTCGGATCGGTGGTCGGATCGGTGGTCGGATCGGTAGTTGGATCTGTCGGATCGGTGGTCGGATCGGGGCCGGTGGTCGGATCCGTCGGACCAGCTGTCGATTCGGACTCTCCCGCGGTCCCTGTAGGGCTACCCGTCGGGTCCGAGTCGGTGGGGCCGGTGGTTGGATCTGAATCACTCCCGTCTGTGTCGGATCCAGAGGTCGAGTCCGACTCCGAACCAGAGTTCGATTCGGATTCCGTCGGCGAGCCACAGGCACAGACGATGAGAGCAAGGAGAGAGGTAGTAAGGCTACGTTGGTACACGAAAACTCCTGATGTGCCGACCACCAGGCGCTGAACAAGCGCTTGGTCTACACGAGCGAATATTGCGATTGTGGGGGCAGATACAGGCGATGTCTAGGAATTTTGCCAGCGAAACGATGTCCGCGCGACGCAGCCTTTGCGGTCCAATCAAGAATCATGTCTATACAATGTAATGTCCTGTAGGACATGTTTTAAAAGAGGTTTTGCGGCCGTTTTGCTGACCAGTCGGTCGTGCGAAAGCGGGCAAAAACGGTTCGAAACTTTTTCTAGGTTTTGTGTCTAAAGGAGGCAGCCTGTGGGCACAGGTCTGCGCGCACATGCACAGAAGCGGATGGCGACATGAAAGACCAGGTTTGTGGCGACCCAAACACGACAGAACAACCGGATGAGTCGCTTGCGCGCGCAGTGATGCCAACGGTCCGTCTGCAACGAAAAGCGGATGGAGCCGCGGTTCGCCTCCGGGCCAAACCTTCGCTCAAGTCGGAGTCCGAAGCTCCGACGCGGATCGGCCGGTTTGTCATTGTCCGGCGAATCGGGTCCGGTGGGATGGGCGTCGTGTACTCGGCATACGACGAGGAGCTTGATCGCAAAGTTGCGATCAAGCTCTTGCACGCCGAGTCGGGTGAAAGCTGCGGCCGTGCCCGGATCATCCGCGAAGCTCAAGCATTGGCGCGTCTGTCCCATCCCAACATCGTCCATGTGTACGAAGTCGGCGAGCTCGACAATGGTCAGGTGTTTATGGCCATGGAGTTTTGCGAGGGCATGACCATGGATGTGTGGACACGCGCCAAAGGACGTGGTTGGCGCGATATCTTAGGGGTGTTTGTGCAGGCCGCCGAAGGACTCGCAGCCGCGCACGAGGTCGGCCTCGTTCACCGCGACGTCAAGCCCGAGAACATGTTGATCGACGAACGCGGACGCGTCGTTTTGCTCGACTTTGGACTGGCCCGCCTGCGGGAAGATGCGAGTGAGCGGCCGACCCAAGAGCCCCAGCCAGACGGCCGAGCGTTGGTGGACCTCGAGCAACTCGGGCCGGGATCGGCCGAGATGATCGCCCGGACACTCACCGAGACCGGTTCGATCATGGGGACACCTGCATACATGTCCCCAGAGCAATGTGCCGGCCTCCCGGCAGATGCCCGCAGCGATCAGTTTTCATTTTGTGTCTCCCTCTACGAGGGGTTGTACGGTGAGCGGCCATTTGCCGGGCGCAACTTGTCGGACATGATCGTGGCGATCTGCGAAGGCGAAGTCAGGGATCCTCCACGTGGTACCAGGGTGCCTACCTGGTTGCGCAGAGTGCTTACACGGGGATTGTGCGTCAAACCCAGTGAACGATGGCCGTCGATGCAGGCCCTCGCCGTGGCGTTGCGTCGCGATGTGCAGGGCTCGCGTCAGCGCTGGCTCGGCAGCGGGGCGATCGCAGCTTCGCTGGTCGCCGGCGTGCTCGGTGCGTGGCAGCCGTGGTCCGGACCCGAAGTCTGTCGAGGAGCCCAACAGCGGCTCGCGGGTGTTTGGGATCCGCCGCGGAAACAGGAAGTTGCACAGGCACTTTCCGAGCCCGGATTTGTGTTTGGTGAACAGAGTTGGAACATCGTCGAGCAGCGGCTCGACCGCTACACGGACGCCTGGTCGGCAGCCTACGCGAATACCTGCGAGGTTCACCAGCGGGGCGAGACGTCCGATGAGCTCTACGACCGTCAGATGGCCTGTCTCGACGCACGCCTGACCGAGGTGCATGCCCTCGTTGATGTACTTGCCGAGGCCGACGCGACTGTCGTCCAGCAGTCGCCACAACTTCTCGCCGGCCTCGCACCGATCTCGTCGTGCGAAGACACCGAGTTCCTGCGTGAGAGTTATGAACCGCCGAGCAACCAGAAGATCGCCGATGCGGTGCAAAATCTTCGCGCTGAGATCGTCCGCATCCGGATGCGTACCGAGTCCGGACACCCCGAATTGGTTGTAGATGCATGTGAAGGTGTCGTGCGAGCTGCCCGAACCCTTGGGTATCGTCCGTTGTTGGCAGAAGCCCTGTTTCAACTCGGTCACATCCGCATGCGAATGATGCAGGAGCAACAAACTGAGGACACGTTCCTCGATGCGTTCCTCACCGCGGACGCCATTCGGCACGATCGGATCGCCGTCGAAGCAGGTGCCTGGCTGGTGTTTCTCAACGCCCGACGTGGGCGTGATGTCGAGGCCAAGTTACGGGCGGAACACGTTTCCGCAGTGATTGCTCGCTTTGGGCGAACGTCGGTCGCCGATGTCAATCTGCACCGCGGACTGGCGACAATCGATTTTTACGCCGGCCATTTCGCAGAGGCTAGGCGCGGCTTGAAGCATGCATTGGCCATCGCAGAGTCCCTACCTGAAGGGCAGGGCGAGCTGTTGGCGACCCGCGTCCATGTCAACATCGGCCAAGTCTGCGAGTATCAAGGCGATCCAAAGTGCATGTCTCAAAGTTATGAAAAGGCGATGGTACTGATCAAAAACCGCCTGGGTCCCGACGACCCTGAATTGTCGATGTATCGCTATATGTTGGCGAAGGCACGACTCCACCAGGGGGAGTACGACGAAGCTCGGGAGCTCGTTCAGACGTCGATTGACACCATCCGCACAAACTTTGGTACCCAACATCAGCTCTACGCTCGCGCGCGTATCTTCGCCGCCGAGATCGAGATGTTGCGGGGGGATTTTGATGCTGCGCGTGAGCACAGCCGGGTCGCCCGCGAAGTGACGGCCAATCTGGTCGACAAGACAAATCCCTTGTACTTTTGGAGTACGGTGCTGGGAGCGAAGATCGCTGCTGGGAGCGGAGATCACGAAGGTGCCATCGCACTCGTCAATCAGGCAAAGGATTCGGGACCCGACGCGAGTGGAGAAAACAAGCTCCAGCTAATTCATGCCCAGGCGCTGCTTGGCCTCGAGAAACATGCACAGGCAATCGAAGCCTACCAAGCGTTCCTCGAGGGGGTGAATCCGGTTGAGATCAGCGACCGAGCCCATCGTGCGACTGCCTATGTCGGCCTCGCCCGGGCCTATACCTCGACGGGACAAGATGCGCGTGCCGAGGAGATGCTGGCCGAGGCCGATCAACTCGTGTCGCGGATGGGGGACGAGCACTGGTCGTGGGCCGGACCACTCGAGGCACGAGCAGAGCTCGCGCTCGAACAGGGACGGTTTGATGAGGCGACCGATGCCGCCCAGCGAGTGATGGGACTTCTCGGGCGCACCGGGTGTTCCAAGGTCGATCTCCCCCGGGCTCGGTTTTTGTTGGCGCGTACCGTGGCGATGCGTGACCCGCAAAAAGCGACCAAACTCGCGCGGGAGGCGTTGGCGGAGAGCGATGCGATCATTGGTGGCGACCCGCGAACGCGCACAGAGATCGATACCTGGCTGCAAGAGCATGCCTGCGACTCTCAAGAATCGTCGACTTGACCGTCGACCGCTCGCCGGCGCCTGTTGTACGTCGATGTGATGCGGAGTCTGTGGACGCTCGGTAACGGTGTGTATGCATTTTTTGCATTCATCTCGTTCACATTCTCTGCAAAGATAGACATGCTCGTACAGACAGGTGAACCGCCTTCTGGAACATATCCAGGTCGATTGTCGCTGGCAACAGTTGGCAGACTTACCCCCAGAGCTTGCTCTGTTGGGTGTTTTTGAGGGGAGCCGCACACTCCTCGGTCACGACACGTCCGATCCGAACACCGACGTTATCGCTGTCTATCAGCAGGGAGACTGTGTCCATCGGTTTTCTGCGGAGGGGACGATCGTTGCCTCGACATCCATCGTTGGCGGCGATAAAGCGCGTCTCGTTGTGCTCGTGCGCCACCGTGAGGGCTCCGCCGAGCGGTATCGCCTCGCCGTCGTGGGGCCGCGGGGGATCGAGCGCGCACGGGAGCTTCCGACGGATGTTCTCGCCCCAGTTGCGCTTGTAGACGTTGCCCGCGGAATTGTCGTGCACACAGCTACTGGCCTTTTATACGTGATTGAAAGTTCAGGTGAACTACGGTGGCTGACGCGGGTTGTCGCGTCCGAGGTCTGTGCAGATCGCGATTGGGTGTTCGTCAACGATGCCTCCTACAGCTACGGCATTCATGTTCCGACCGGGCATCAGGTGCGCTGGCGAGAACCACATGTGTTTTGTCGCGGTGTGTTGGCACAGCCAGACGGGCGATTGTTTACACTCATGCGCCCACAGGACGGTCGTGCATCGGAGGTGCTGATACACGATACACGGGCCGAAGCTGAAGCCTCTGCGGTCTCGCCCCCGATCGAGCTGCAAACGATGGCCCGCGTCGGTCCGACGCATGCTTTTGGCTGGGGTGTCGATGGTTCGGGGATCCTGTGGGAACAAGAGACACACACATTCACGCAGTTTTGCCAGCACGTCGTGTCCCTCGAGTGCAGGCGGGAAACGGCTGTCGTGCGGAGTGATGACGCAATCATTTGTATCAACAACGGAGTTGTGTGGCGTGTTCCAGAAGCTGGTCCAAACGACAAAGTTGTTGCATTTGCATCTAGATTTTACCGCCGTGCTCACAAGCATGTGTGGCAAGCCCGTGCGCCGCGTCCCCGTGGCTTACCCCGTGACGTCGAGCCGGCACGTCTCGAGCGGAGCTCGGTGCTTGTGCGAGCCTTGAGACAGGCAGACCCTGAGCAGGTTGTCGGACTCCTCCACAACGATCTGCGGCTCTGGGCATCGCTCACCGCAGATGAGTTTGCGTTGCTCAGACAACATATCGACGTCGCCGATCACCCGCTGATCGCAGAGATCGCAGACCATCGGGCCCACTATGCCTGGCACCCGTACCCGTGTATTCAGTGCATGCGCAAGAATGTTGCCAAGGCTGTACCCGTGTCGACACTCTCAGGCGTGGCAAGTGGTGTTTGGGGTCGCTGCTACAGCTGTGGCACCCTTCAGCCGCTGGGGTCGAAAGCCCATGCCCCTAGGTTACGCGTCGACGGGTGAACTGCTCGCGAGAGGCGTTGGTGTACGCTTGGGCAGGTCGATGGTGAGCTCGAGAAACTGGTTCTCGCGAAAGACACGGACATCGATCCGGTCGTCGTAGATGCGTCGGGCAGCGACGTAGTCTTCAATCGAATCCACGCGACGGCCGTTGACGTACAAAACGATGTCACCCGCGCGCAATCCGATCGCTGCTGCTGGTGAGCCCGGTAGACAGTGACGTAGAAGAAGGCCCCCAGCCGGTGGGGGAAGATAGAGCACGTTTTCGGCAGCTTCCAACGAAACCTCGTACAGCACTATAACCACAAGTATCGCGGAGGAAAACTGGTGCCGAAAGGGACAGGTTGCGTGTGAGACCTTGTCCGCGTCTGTACGTTACGATGTGGATTTGGTGCATATGGACATGTCTTTTGGGGAAAATTTTTCGTCTACGTAGAGCCAGAAGCGCCTAAAATCGGATGTGTTGTCCCAGATAGCCCCGTTAATGCTCGGCCACGACATGGGGGGCACGGCGAACAAAAATCAGGGTGCGCGGGAGAGCGCGAGGCATTCGGCCTCATATGGGGTGTAGATGCACACGCTCACGGGCTATGAAATCCATCAGCAGTTGCAGCAGACCGGACCATGGCCGGTATATGTTGGCGCGCGGCGAACGGATGCTGTTCAGGTTCAAATAAAACATGTTTATGCAAGTAAAAAGAACGGCGCGCTCGAGGACGTTCGACGGGAGTACGAATTGTTGCAAGACCTGCGCGGGACTCAAATCCTGCATGCAGTCGCCCTCGAACCTTGCGGCGATGGGCTCGCACTGGTTACGGAACACCGGCCGCAGTTTGAGTCCCTGACGGATTGTTTTCGCCGGAGAGGCGCGTTTGGGCTAGACGCCTGCCTTTCAATCGGAATTCGCCTCGCGGTTGCGTTGGCCCAAGTACACGAGCGCGGCGTCGTGCATAACGACATCAGCCTCAACTCGGTCAGGGTGCGCGAGGACGACTTGCAAGTGGTTTTGTCAGGGTTTGCCCATGCTTGTCGCGGCCCCTACCGGGTGGTCGACGCACGGGGGGTGACAGCCCGAGGATTTCCTCGGTACACCGAGGATGCACTTGCCACATCTGGCTTGAAAGCGATTCAAGAAACGCGAACCGAGCAAAGTCTTTGGCGCGAGGCGACCCGCGAGAGATTCCACGGGCTTGTGAACCTTCAGACCTGTTCTCCGGAGCGTATGTCCGGCTGTCATCGCCACGTTGACGGACGCAGCGACCTCTACGCCATCGGGTGCCTCCTCTATCATCTCTTGGCCGGCGAGTTCCCGTTTCCGAACCTCAGTCGACGGGAGTTGATGCATGCACATCTTGTGAGAGCACCGGTACCGCTGTCACAAGTTCGTCCTGGGTTGCTCCCACGGCTCGTCGACATTGTCCACACACTGCTTGCAAAGGATCCTGGAAGGAGGATTGCGTCGGCACGACTCCTCGCCAAGGCGTTGCGAGATTGCCGGGCACAAAGGTTCGGGCGCGGGCGTACGGACGTCCCCAGTGGACCGAAGCAAGCTGCGGTGACTTCACAAGGACTCGTCGGTCGTGATGTCGAGGTGACGCGTCTCGTGGGAGCACTTCACCGCGGCCGCTACGGCTCGACGGAGTTTGTGTTGGTCGGTGGACGAGGGGGTACCGGTAAAAGTCGTTTGATCCACGAGGTCTGCCGGACGGTTGCATCGGGATTTGCCGAGGTCGTGGCCCATACCTGCGACGAGGCGACCTCCGCCCATCCGTATGCCGCGATCGTTTCGCTGCTTCGGGAAGTTGTTGATTATACATTAAAATTGAACGCAGACGACGCACAGGCGCTCGTAGAGGATTGCGTTGCGTTGGCAGTGCTTCTCGGCCCTCTCGCGCCTGTGCAGTGGCGATCATCCCGGGATGGCGGACACGCGCTGCCTTCGGGAACCGTCTTTCGGCGTGTCACACAAAAGGTGATCGACATCCTCGATCGGTGTTCTCGGAAGTGCTTTTACATCTTCGTGATCGATGACCTGCATCTCGCAGACACGACTTCCCTGGCGATTCTCGGCGAGATCAGGAAACGGTTTTTGCGGCTTCCCCTGGCCGTTGTGGCGAGTTTCCGCAGCGACCGGGCTGCCAAGGTCGATGCGTTGTGCTCGTTGTTTGCATCGCAACCTGTCTTGTGGCTCTTTTTTGCTCCGATCCCCGCGAGCGTTTGGAGACGCGCTAGCGATTCGCTTGTATCTTCCAATGAGACTCACATCACCCCTCTGGCGATGGCGCTGCAGCGCTCGGACGCTCCGTCCGCAGCAACTGCCGCGAGTGGACTTGAGATCCTCTCCCAACGTTGCGCCCGGCTATCCGCCCAGATGCGGTTGCGGCTGCGACTGATGGCCGAGTGTCAGTATGATCCGTCGCTCACCCTCGAGCGCCGTGTGTTGTCCACGATGACACGGGCGAGTCCCGAACAGCTCGATACCGCGTTACAACTCGCCATCGACATCGGGCTTGTCACCCGTCTCGCACCGCTGGGACGGGGAAGATATGTGTATTGGCAACCATCTGTGCGGCGATGGCTCAGTCTCGGGCTGGTCAAGTCCTACCGAAACGAGTTGCATACGCGGCTCGCGTTTGAGCATCTCTCCGCGCGAGACCTGAGCGCCAAAGCGATGTTCGCAGCAGCTTCGCACCTACTTCGTGCTGGCAAACGAATTGGAGATATCACGCGCTGTCTCAAGGCATCTCAGGCGCTCTTCCGGGTATCTGTGATAGCGATGGAGGCAGGTGCGATCGATGAAGGGCTCGCCTTCCTCCGGCGTAGCATGCAGCTACAACCTCCGGAGTTATGGGAGCGCGACCGTCCGTTTGCCAAAAAATTGTATGCACATGTAATTGACATGGAAACTCGCTACGGAGATGTGAGACGGGCCAAGGCCTGTTCAGAGCGGTTGTTACTTTATGCAACTCTTCCGCAGCACCGTTTGCTCGCCCTGCGACTTCGGGTGCAGGTCGAATCGCGGGCTGGCCGTGCCCGCGCGGCCTTTGAAGTGGCTGCCTCAGCCTGTCGCGAGTTTGGCGTTGCCATCCCCAGGCGAAGGAGTCGCAAGCAGACCCTTCGCCGGGCGATTCGCATCCATCGACTGGTAGATGCCAGCATTGCCATG
Source organism: uncultured Nannocystaceae bacterium (assembly GCA_964621785.1). Lineage (GTDB taxonomy): Bacteria > Myxococcota_A > Polyangia > Nannocystales > Nannocystaceae > JACKDW01. Next base: position 17,982 of record CAZUPD010000048.1, on the reverse strand, counting down.
CAGCCCAAACGACCCGCGCCGCGCCAGCACGAATTGGTGCTCCTTGTGCGAGAGACGACGTTGGCGGCGTTTGCTGTCAATCCCTGGCGAGGACTCGAAGTCGGACTGGTGCTGTTGGGGCTGGTCCGGCGTCACGGTGCAACCCCACAGACGGCAGCATTTGCATGTGCAATTCAGAGTGTCGCCTCGGTGGTTCTTGATGGGCCGAAGGAGGAGTTCATTGCTATTGCAAATGAGTTGTATGCTCACGCCCGCACAGGAACAGGTGCGATTCACCTCACGACCCGTTGGATGCTTCTGCGCTGGGTCTTGAGTTGGCGGTGGTCCGATGAGGAAATCGAACGCGAATCAATTCAGCTCGGGAGGGAGATCGTCGAGCAGGAGGTTCCCGGGTTGCAGTCCTTGGTGGCCGAGCATCTCGCGGTTCGATTGATCAGTGGAGATAAGCCCATTACCGAGATTGAGCGTCAAATCCAGGGGGTATTGATTCGTCGAGGAAGTGATGATTTTACCCTCGGGGTTCAGTGGCTTTGCCTCCGGCTCAGCCGCGGTCCTGATGAGAGAGCGGTTTCCCATCCGGTGCAGATCGAGCGTGACAGTATCTCGCTGGAGGTCGAGGTCGCGCGTTTTGCCTGTCTCGCAAATGCACTGGTTCACTACTTGGGGGGGGACATCGAGGCATCGATGATGTATATTCAACCTCTCGGGAAACTCTCTCAACGGGTCTTACCATCGCGGTTCGATGTCGAGGTGATGTATGTTGCGGGGCTCGTTGTGGCAGCAGCGCTGCGGAGAACGGGTGTGCACTTGACGGGATGGGTACGGTTTTGGCGGGCCTACCGACGAGTATTGGCCTACAGTCGCTGGGCACCGCGGGTTGCATTTCATCGGTTGCAGTTGCTCGACGCCGCGATCGACCATACACGCGGCCGTCTCGAACAGGCATGGGCAAAGTATATGGCGGCGACGGACCGAGGATTGGTGAGTGGTCAGATGTTGCTCGCGGGTATCGGCTACCGGTGTGCGGTCGAAGTCGTCGAAGCCCAGGGCCTCCGTTCCCTGCGTCCGGCGCTGCTTCGTTCCGCGAGCGAAGTCTTTTCCCGTAGTGGCGTTCGCTTAGCAGTCGGTCATGCCGAGGCGGAGCTGACCCTCCTCGGACATCATGTTATGTCTGAAGGAACAGGTGAAAGTGTGACCTTGGAAGGGGGACCTGCGTCGGAGTTGCGGACCGTGATCGAGTTGTCACGGGAAATATCCCGCGAGTTGCGTCTCGAAAACCTGCTGGAAAAACTTGTGCACGTCCTACTCACAGCGGTCGGAGGTCAACGCTGCGTCGTGATGCTCGCGCTCGCAGGAGAGATGCGGGTGGAGGCCGAAGCGACCGATTCGGGGGAGTCGATCATCGGGCTTTCGGTCAAGCTGGAGAAGTTCAAATCACTCCCACTGACTGTGGTCGACAACGTCATCGAGTCCCGCAAAGTCGTTGTGTCCGAAGACGCATGTTTGGACTTTGGCGATCGCGATCCGTATCTCAAAAGCAAGCGCGTGCGATCGCTGATGTGTGTCCCTGTTGTACACCAGGGGACGGTACGCGGGATCTTGTATCTCGAGGATCGTCGCGCTCCCGGCATCTTTACCCAGGAGCGTGTGCAGTTGCTCAGTCAACTCGTGGCTCAGATCGCCAGCTCGATTGAGAACGCGCGCCTATTCCACGACCTCGATCGGGTCCGTGGAGCCGCGTTGCTGGCCGAGCGGGCGAAGACGCGGTTTCTGCTCAACCTCAGTCACGAGTTGCGGACGCCGCTCAATGCCGTCATCGGCTACTCGGAGTTGATCGAAGAAGAACTCGAGGATGGTGATCTCGAGTTGGTGGGGGAGGACTTGGGCAATATCTGTGCGGCGACGCAACGGCTCCAGTCGACATTGAGCAGCATCTACTTGCTTTCGCAACTCGAGTCGGGTCGTGCAGAAGTGTCGCTTTCCCGGGTCGACGCGGCCGAGGTTTTGGACGAGATCGTAAAGATCTACGCACCACAGGCGACTCGCCGCGGCCTCGATTTTCGCTGGCGAGCTGGCGAGGAACTCGTCTTGACGACCGATCGGGAAAAATTTGAGTACTGTCTCAAGAGCCTGGTCGATAACGCCTGCCGGTTTACGGAGCGCGGATACGTGTCGGTTGTTGCAACAACGATCTCCGAAGGTGGTTCGGACTGGATTCGTATCGAAGTCAAAGACACGGGACTCGGGATTGATCCAGAGCAACAGATTGGATTGTTTGACCCTTTTCGTCAGGTAGACGACTCGACGACACGCACATTCGAAGGTGCCGGTGTCAGCTTGGCCGTGACAAAACAGCTCTGTGAGCGGCTGAAAGGAAGGTTGTTGTTACAAAGTTCCCTCGGGGAAGGGTCCACATTCACCATTGAACTGCCGTTGGAGTAAAATGAAGGCGACTGCAAGCGCTTGTTTTTCCGTGGTAGAAAAGGCGCGTCTGCCCAGACATGCTTGGACACGTTTGGAAACTGACTTTTTCGACAGGTCAAAGTATCGATGAAAACCGTGGGTAGGTACCAAGTCAACGAGCTCCTTCATCGGGGTCGCCGGACGCTTGTGTACCGAGGTCGCCGGTCTGCGGACGGTGCGACGGTGGTGATCAAGACCCACCGCTCTGGAACGGCCGGTCATGAGGATCAGGATCGCCTGCGTCGCGAATACGAGCTTCTCAAATCGTTTTCGAATACCCACATCGTGCATCCGGTTGACTTTGTCGAAGAACAACATGTATCAGCACTTGTTTTGAGTGACGATGGTGCCCGGTCCCTCCGCGAGGCGCGAGCGGACCTCCCCCTGCCGGCGGTAGACGTTCTCGATATCGCGATTGACATCACGTCGGCGCTCAAAGATGTGCACGCGGTCGGGATTATTCACAAGGATATCAAGCCCGAGAATATTCTCGTTGACGGGCCGAGTGGACGCTACGTACTTGCAGACTTTAGCATCGCTGCGCCGTCATCGGTCGAGTTGTCGGAACGCAACCTCGACGTCATTGATGGGACATTGGCGTATATGTCCCCCGAGCAGACGGGGCGTATGAATTGCGCGATCGACCATCGTAGCGACTTTTATTCGCTCGGGATCACTTTGTATGAATTGCTTGCCGGGAGGTTGCCATTTTTGGCGACCGATCCGATGGAATTGGTGTATTGCCACCTGGCAAAAGTGCCGCTTTCGCTGACGAAACGCGTTCCCACCGTTCCCGGGATGTTCGCGCGTATCGTCGACAAACTGCTCGAAAAAACCGCTGATAGGCGGTACCAGACCGCTCGGGGGTTGCTCGCGGACCTCGAACGCTGCCGCGACGAGCTGCGCACGAAGGGAACAATTACCGAGTTTCCCCTCGGGTTGCATGACCTCTCGCCACGGTTTCAGATCCCCGACAAGTTGTATGGTCGCAGCCATGAGGTCTCGGGAATCTTGGGGGCATTTGAGCGGGCCCGGGGTGGTCGTTGCGAGTTGGTGCTCGTCACCGGGCCGTCGGGCGCGGGCAAGTCTGCTCTGATTGACGAGGTGAGTCACAAGATTCGGATGAGTTGTACGATCATTCGCGGAAAGTCAGATCCGTTTAATCGTGAAACTCCATTTGCGGCACTTTTGCAGGCATTGGCAGGATTCGCCCGGCATCTATTGACAGAAGAAGAGCGGCAGCTTCACGCATGGAAGCAGCGGATCGGGGACGCACTCGGAGAACGGGCCCAGGTCCTCGTTGATGTTGTTCCCGAGCTCGAGCTCCTAGTCGGCCGCCAGCCGAGCGTCCCACCACTCCCGCCACGGGATGCCGCCAATCGGTTTCAGGCGGTTTTACGGCGTCTGTTGCAGGCGATTTCCCCTCCCCAGCATCCGCTCGTCGTGGTCCTCGACGACCTCCACTGGAGCGATGTGGCGACCCTCAAACTGATGGAGACGCTGCTGCCCGACCCCGAACTCAGTCACCAACTCTGGATCGCTTCATATCGGGCAGAGGAGATACGAACCGACGGACCGTTGGCCCAGGCGATGGAAACGATTGCGATGAGTGTTCCTGTCGAGTGTGTCGAACTCGAGCCTCTATCGTCACACGATACACACGAATTTGTATGTGCAACTGTGATGCCGACGCAGAAGGATACGGCTGCCCTCACGGACTATATTCATTTTAAGACCGCCGGGAATCCATTTTTTGTCCGGGCGTTCCTACAGTCACTGCACCTCCAGGGCCTTTTTGAGTTTCGTCCCCTGGCCGGCGGGTGGGTCTGGGACCTCGACGATGTTCGCCGGGCGAGTGTCACCGACGATGTCGGCGAATTGATGAGTCGGCGGATCGATGAGTTGTCCGCCGATGCTCAACACGCACTCACGGTGGCTGCGTGTTTTGGTGATACGTTTGCGATCGAAGAACTCGCACCGCTGGTCGACCGAACGCCGCAACAGGTTCGTGGAAGTCTGCGGGACGCGGTGGTGACGGGGTTGATCCGCGGACTCGATGGCTCGTCCGACGGAGCTTCGGTTTACCAGTTTTCACACGATCGCGTACTGCAGGCTGCATATGCATGTAATACGCCTGCGCGACGCAAGCAGATCCACCGGGAGATCGGTCGCCACATGCTCGACACGCTGCGGCCTTCGGAGGTCGAGGAGCAGATCTTCGTGGTGGTCCATCACCTCAACTTGGGGATTGCGAATCTACACGCGCAGGAGGAACGGCGACGGCTCGCGGGGCTCAATCTGCGTGCAGGCGTCAAGGCAAAGTTAGCCTCCGCCCACGATTCTGCCGTCCAGTACTTGCGTCAGGGGCTTGCGTTGCTGCCCGAGAACGGGTGGGAAGTTTGCCCTCAACTCGCCGCTGATCTCCATCGAGAAGGGATGGAAGCCGAGTATCTCAACGGTGATCATGACGCAGCGATTGCACTTTATCATCCGTTGAGTATACATGTAAAATCAACGCTCGATCGGGTTGACCTGGCGAGCCGCAAGGTCCTCCTCGATACCGATCGAGGGTTTCACAAGCAGGCGATCAACGTGGCGTGCGAAGGTCTCGCCCTGCTCGGGATGCAGATTCCACACGTGGGCACCAACCGGGCGTTGCTCAAGTCGTTCGCCGGATTGCAGTGGCGACTACTACGGACGTCGGTCAACGAGATTCGTGCGCTGCCGGCGATGACGGATGCCCACAAACAGGCGGCACTGCATCTGTTGATGACGATGACCGCACCCGCCTTTTTTGTCGACCGCAAGCTGGTCTCGATCATCCAGATTACGATTGCTTCGCTGACCCTCGACGAAGGGCTCGGCGACAATGCGGGCTATGGATTTGCCGGCTACGGCATGATTCTCGCAGGGGGAATGCGGCAGTATCGGCGGGCCTATCAATACGGGCAGCTGGCGTTGGACCTCGTTCAGGGCAGGCAAAATCCGGCGATCGTCCCCAAAGTTGTGTTCCTGGTGACGAGTTTTGTCAAACCGTGGATCTGTCCGATTGCCGATGTCATGCCAGAACTCGAAGATGGCTACCACGCTGCACTCCACAACGGCGACCTTGCATATGCAGGTTATATTGCAGCCAACCGAGTGTTCCTGTCGATCGTGGCAGGTCGGAGCTTGTCTGCGACACTTGAGCTCGTCGACGGGTTTGGCGGGCTCGCGCAGCGTTCGGCTGTGGCCGAACTGATCGGGATCTTGGCGGTCGCCCGGCGTTGTTGTAGTGCACTCTTTGGCGAGGGGAGTTCTGCGGCAGAGTTGACCGAAGAGGTTCTTTTTGCAGATATCGACCTCACCCAGGCCCCCAATGTACGCCCCTACGGTCTGCTATATCAGGCGATGGTGCTGTATCACGTCGGAGGCGAAGCGAGCGTTCCCACGGTCCATGAAATTGCTTATGCACTCATGTCGCGGGTAGAGGAAACGTTTGTCACCCCGGCGTTTGTCGATGCATTTTTTCTCGTCGGACTGACGTCGGCCGAGCTCCTTCGCAGGGTAGGTGCCGAGCGGGCAAAAGAGTTGCGCAAACGTCTGCGGCACAGTCTGCGGCGTCTGCGGGGATGGTCCCGCAGTTGCCCGGCGAACTTTGAAGCTCGCTATTTGCTGGTACAAGGACAACAGGCGCGAATGGAGGGCAATCCCCAACGCGCGATGTGGCTGTTTCAACATGCGGTCGACAGTGCGCAACAGGCCGACAACCGGCGTTTGATGGCTCTCGGGAACGAGTTGACGGCGCGGCAATTGTTCGAGCGCGATATGGGTGCGGTCGCCCGTCAACAGCTCGAGCAGGCGGCGACCTGGTTTCGCCGTTGGGGTGCGCCGGGCAAGTCGAAGGCGCTCGCCTCCGATGTCGGACAGCACAATCGCCGCAGCGTAGTCCAGACCTCGACCACGGCCAAGTCCAATCCGACCGACACCTTTGATCTGCACACGGTCATCAAGGTGTCTCAGGCGATTTCCCGGGAGATCCGACTCGATGAGTTGTTGCGCTTGCTCGTTCGTTTCGTCATGGAAAATGCTGGGGCGCGCAAGGCCTTCTTGCTGCTCGAGGATGGCGGTAGCCTGCGGATCGAAGCCGAGGGCCGGGCCGATACAGAGACGGTCGAGGTGTTACAGTCCGAACCGCTTTCCGAATCGGCGGGGGTGTCGAGCTGGATTGTCAATTACGTTGTGCGTACAAGAACTGCAGTCGTGCTCGACGATGCCGCCAGCACGGGGGCGTTTACCGGCGATCCGTATATCGCCTCCCAGCGGGTTCGCTCGGTGTTGTGTACACCGGTGATCCACCACGGAGAGATCCTCGGGGCTCTGTACCTCGAAAACGATTTGATGACCGGGGCATTTACTTCGGAGCGTCTCGGTATTTTGGAACAGTTGGCCGCCCAGACAGCCATCTCGATCACCAATGCTCGGCTCTACCATGTGCTCGAGCAGGCGCGGACGGAGGCTGTGGTTGCAGAGCGTATCAAGACGCGATTTTTGCTGTACATGAGTCGGGAATTGCGGACGCCACTCAACGATATTCTCGCCCAGGCCAACCGCCTGCGTGGGGTGGTCGAAGAGGAGGACCCGATTGTGCTCAAGTCAGCCCTCGAGTGGATTCGGGCGTCCTCGAAGCGATTGCTGTGGACACTCACCAGCATCCTTGAGCTGTCGAAGTTGGAGGTCGACCGGGCCGGCCCGGATGTCTCGCGCTGCGATGTGTCGGAACTTGTCTATGCAGTCATCGCCGAGGTCGAAGATACGGCCCGTCAGTCGGGTACCTCGATGATTGTTGAATGCGCAAGCGGACTCGGTGACGTGTTGACCAACCGTGCGATGCTCCGATACAGTTTATTGACCGTGCTGGACAACGCCTGTCGGTTTACGCGTCACGGGAGTGTGACGTTACGTGGTGAGCGCCTATCCCTCGATGGAAGTGCAGATACATGGATTCAGTTCCACATCTCCGACACCGGAGTGGGCATTGCGCCATCGGTGATGGCCCGGCTGTTTGAGGTACGGGAGTCGCCGATCACAAGTGAAGGAAGTGCGCGGGTCGGCGGCGTGAGTTTGGCTGTCAGCCGCCGATTTTGTCGCATTCTCGGGGGCGAACTCATCTTGAGTAGTGAAGTCGGTGTTGGTACAAATGTAACCATTCGTCTACCCGATCGCATGGGGGGTGCGTGATGAACCGGAGCGACAATGCCGATTGACAAGCTACCGCCGCAACGGTGGCAACACCGAGCCCTGATGGAAATCCCCGAGTCCGAACAGTGGTATCCGCTGCTGTTTGACCGCAGTGTCGGTCCCCAACGCGAAGCGATGGACGCGTTGATGGGTACCGGGCAGGTGGTCCACGTCGACGATACAATCGAGTCACAGATCATCGACTTGATCCAAGCCAGACACCCGAGTCGACAAATTGTGGGGGAAGAACTCGAGGCCGCAAAATTAGAAGTACTCGGTGGACGTCCGCGCAATCGTTTCGGTTGTTGGGTGTACTTTCCCTGGGGCCGGCGAATGGTGCATCTCCTCGCGCAGGAGGAGTTTGCCGAGTTACGCGCAGATCGCAATCGCAACAAGATCACGGCGGCCGAGCAGGTCAAGCTCGGTCGTCAAACGATTGCACTTGCAGGCTTAAGTGTCGGGAACGCGGTCGCTACCACGATCGCCCTTGAGGGGTTGTGTGGTGAGTTGCGCATCGCCGACTACGACACCCTCGAGCTGTCCAACATGAATCGGATCCGGTGTGGTGTGCAGCACCTCGGGCTCAAGAAGACAGTACTGTGCGCCCGCCAGATCTTCGAACAAAATCCCTATGCTCAACTCGTGTTGTTTTCCGACGGGGTTACGGCCGAGAACATCGACGCGTTCATCGACGGTGCAGACTTGGTGATCGACGAGTGCGATAGTTTGATGATCAAGGTTCGCCTGCGCGAAGAGGCAAAAAAACGCCGGATTCCGGTGCTCATGGAAACCAGCGACCGCGGGTTGTTAGACGTCGAACGCTATGATCTCGAGCCGGAGCGTCCGATCCTCCACGGTTTGTTGGGTGGCCTGACCTCGGCTGATGTTGCCAAAATACCGCCTGAGGCACGGCTCGGGTTGATCCTTCAGATCGTCGGGGGCACGCAGTTGTCTCCACGGGCGTTGGCGTCGTTGCTGGAGCTCGGCCACAGTTTGCGCGGCCTCTCGCAACTCGGATCGGATGTGACCCTCGGGGGCGCGACCACTGCCATCGCTATTCGGCAGATCGGGCTGGGTGCGTCGATCCAGTCCGGCCGAGCCTACATCGATGTAAGTTCAATTATCAAGCAGATGAGCTCGCCCGCGGGTGGTGGTGCCCCGGCCAACCCGGGACGGACCGAGGAGCGAAGCTTTGTGCGCAAGGTCGTTGAGCAGGCGATCTTGGCACCGAGCCGCGGGAACCAGCAGCCGTGGAAACTCGTCTACAACGGACGTTTGCATATTCATATTGATCCGGAGCGCGTGCCCAAATCAGGAGGGGAGGTCGCCCGCAACGATGCATTGCTCGCCATCGGTGCCCTCCTTGCAAATGTCGAGGTCACGGCTGCAGCGTTGGGAAAACGCACGGTCTATGAGCTGTTCCCCGCGGGTGCCGAGCCGGAGTTCGTCACGAGTGTTGCGTTTGATGCCGGTGGCGAGCTCGGCAACTTCGCCGAACTCGGTCCCGAGATAGCGAGGCGGCGCACCGATTGTCAGGCTGGAAATGGTGAATCGGTGACGCCGGCAGAGGTCGACCGGTTGCTCGAGGTCGCCAGTGAACGGGGCCTGCAGCTGCAGTTTTGCCAGGAGCGAAACTCGATCGAAGAACTCGCCCACGTCGTTGCCGAAGCGGACCGGTTGGCGATGATTTCAAGCTCGTTTCATCAGCGGTTTGTCGAGCAGATCCGGTGGACCGAGGCCGAGGCCGAAGCGACATCCGACGGTGTCGATCTCCGCGCGCTCGCACTTTCGCCGGCCGAACAAACATTTATGCAGATGGTGCGTTCGCCGGACGTCTGCCAATTGTTGCACGATGTGCAGGGCGGGACCGTGCTCGGGACGCGTGCACGTCGGGTGGTTGCGAGTTCCGCGGCCCTCGGGTGTATCTCCGCTGGTCGAACGCCCGCCGAAGTTGTGGCTGCGGGTCGAGGATTTCAACATTTGTGGCTGGCGGCGACAAAAATGGGGCTTTCGTTTCATCCGTGGTCGTCGGTCACCGAGTTGTTTTTCCGGGCCCGGTTTTTGGCATTCGCCGGAATCGACCCGCGCATTGCCGAGACGATCGAGCGGCTGCACGGCCGGTTTTTGCATCACTTTTTTGAGGATGAATCGCAGTTTTTCGCGTGTTTTTTTCGCGTCAATCGATTGTCGTCGACTGGGGGCAATACGCGCCGTCGTCCGCTGAGCGATGTCCTCACGTTTGTCGATGGATGTGCACATTCGTAGTCCCGCGACATAGGGTCAGTCACATTCACTTGTAGATACAGAAATCGTAAATTGTAGTTTCAATTCGCGCCGACCCTGCTATGATGGATCCCGATGACACTTTCGGAATATTCCACAAGTGAGTTCTCCTTTGACGGAATTACGCGCAACGTCTACCGTCGGGGAAATGGCCCCGCGGTCGTTCTGATCCACGAAGTACCCGGAATCACCCCCGAAGTTGTCGAGCTGGCGGATCGTCTGGTCGCAGCCGGGTTTACGGTGGTGATGCCGAGCCTTTTCGGAGAGCCCGGCAAATCGTTATCCAACAGCTACGCCGCCGCGCAAATGTTTCGACTCTGTGTCAGCAAGGAGATTTCTTTGCTCGCGGCAAATGCATCGAGTCCAGTGACCGTTTGGTTGCGAGCATTGTGCAAACACATCCACCAGGATGTCGGAGGCGATGGCGTCGGCGTGATCGGGATGTGCCTCACCGGTAATTTTGCTCTTTCGACATTGCTCGAGCCCAGTGTGCTGGCCCCGGTTGTGGCCCAGCCCGCATTGCCGCTGCCGGTCGGAGCCCAACGTGCCGCAGCTCTCCATTTGAGTGATGACGAGCTCGTCGCAATCAAGAAGCGGGTGGCGGACGATAAACTCAAAGTGCTCGGGTTGCGCTTCACCGGCGATAAGAAATGTCCCGCGAGTCGGTTTGCGACAATGCGCGATGAATTGGGCAAATCGTTTGTGGCGATCGAGATTGATTCGTCACCCGGCAATGCTCACGGAATCGCGGCCGCAGCTCATTCGGTACTGACCCACGATTTTGTCGACGAAACTGGGCATCCGACAAAAGAAGCCTTGGACGCTGTGTTGTCGTTTTTAGCGACACGACTCATGAGTGAGCAAGATTTGCGTGCCGCGGAGTGAGTCGACGAAACGGCGGGTCGCGTTTGCCTTCCCGTCGTTATTTTTTAAAAAATAAAATTGTGTAGCATCAATGAAAAACCCGACCATTCTTCGGTCGGGTTTTTCGCATCGCGGTGAGGTCCGCTGCTAACTGAGGATAAGTCGGGTTTGTGACGTGGCAGCGAGGGCACCTATATGTACTTGCATGGGAAGCGGGATCTCGGGATCGGGGTGCCAGTACACCAATTGATGTTGGGACAGCGCGAGTCGAATGCCCAGGATCATCCTGCGGTAGACCGGGTCTGTGTCGTGGAGCGTCGCGGTGTCGATCCACAGAACCGACGAGCGGTAGCGGGAGTCTGGGTAGACGATCCCGCCGATGGACTCGTCGATCTCGAAGCCGAGTGGGGTCCAAAAGCGCAGGTGGTGGTGGGTAAATGCAACTCCGTTGAACGCCCGGAGAAGTGGGCAGGCCGCAAGCGCGGTGCAAACCAACACCGTACTGAGCCCGCGGCCGCGGAAGTCGTCAACAACCCATAGGCCCGTGTACTCGGCGATCCCGTCGACGTGGCGCTTCTGCAGGCTCTGATGCAGTTCTTCGAGACCGGGGATGGCGCGCTCGACCGGGAGGGGATGGCTGTTGGAACGCACGTGGATCCGCAGCGCTCCGACAGGTTCACCATGTTCGTCTTCGGCAACAACATGGTGAATGCCCGGTCCGAGGACATCGACATCTCGCACGGTGTTGGCGACACCCTGGACGGCAAAGTTTTGGTAGCAGGCGAACTGCTGCGCTTGAAGATGCTGTGCGAGGTGGGGATCATGACTCGCGTGAACAAGTCGAATCAGAATTGACATGTTTGCTCTCCCTGAGACTGCTGCCAGTGGTGTTCGGCATTTTCACGGTCGTCGGCACGCGTGTGAAAGACCGAGAATCCGGATGCTGTCCACAGTTGCGAATGTTGGCGCCGCGATGAGGTACACTCGCAACTTTTGTGGAGACATCCGGGGTGTACGCGAGGCGCCGCGCGTAGGTGGATGGAGTTGATCAGATGTCTTCGGTTCGGGCGATCGCTCGTCCTTTCGCCAGCACCAAGCCGAGGTTTGCATCGGCACGGCAGACGGCCACGAGAATGATCCGCTCGTTGTGCTCGACCCGCCCGAAGTAGTGGATCAGGTTGCGCGACATCACGAGGATATGCTGAAAGTAGTGTTCGTTGCTGCTGGTGTTGCGAACACGCTTGAACATATTCTCGATGGCGATGACGTTGTCCCCCTCGTAGAGGTCCTTGGTGGCGGCGGCCACCATATCGAGGATATCCTGGGGGTGACTGTCGACAGTACGAACATTGAGCAACATCCCCGAGTCGAGGTCGACAATGCCTGCGGCGAGGCATTTGGGGATGTCTTTCATGGCTTTGTTGATGATGGATTCGGCGGACACGGTTGACTCCTGTGTGTTCTGGTGGCTAGGTAGTGTGTTTGGGGAATTTATGTGCAGCTGCGAGCTGCTCGGAGGAGGCGGCGTCGGGCGATGTCGGCGGTTGTCGAGTTGACCCGTGCGTTGGAAAACTGCGACACGAGGTCCAGGCGCTCAACCTCGGCCGCGTGAAGGTGTTTGCGGATCGCGTGATCGAGGGTGTTGACATAGGCCGACACAGCGGCGGCCCAGTTGCGGTGTGCATCGACCTCTCGCAGAAGAGAAGATGCGATCCCACTGAGATCCGCAACCTCGACATCGCGGTCATCGAGGTCGTCGATGTAGACGATTTGTCCGTCCTGGACGCCGAACGCCTCGGTGTCGATGCGGAGCGGATAGCCGCGTCTGAGCACCATGGACAGGGCATCGACGACGGCCTCGGCGTAGCGCTTGAGCGCATCGGTGACACCCGGGCGGTCGGCGTGCTCCTTGGCTGCCTTGATGTACTGGGACAACGTCGGTAGCGTGGGTCGGATCGACCAGATCCAGGCCTGATCGGCAGTGTCTTGTTGAATCACCAATACGGATTCCTGGGGCAGGAGCGGGCCGAGCTGGGTCTTCATCCGCGCGAGTCGACGCAGGGATTCTCGGGCGCTCGCAACATCGACAAATCGCCGGGACAACGAGGTGTGCAGGGTCCAGTTGCTCGTGCGGATCAGGCACTTGCCGTCCGAGACGCGGGTGTCGAGATGTTCTGGGACAATGTCGAGTTCCCGCAGCACGTCACGACCGTGGGGAATCGGCCAGAGTTGACTGCTGGGAATCGCAGCCGAGGGCAGGGGGGGCTGCTGTGTCGGAGGGGTATGCGGGCTCGCCCGCCGCGTCTCCGTTGTCGGTGCGAGCTCGGGTCCAGTTGCGAGTTCGGGCTCGTTGGCCGCCCCGGTCGAAGTCGACGCGCGCGTAGCCTTCTCGGGTTCAGTTGCCGCGAGGGTGGGTGTCGACGCAGCCTTCTCGGGTTCAGTTGCCGCGAGGGTGGATGTCGACGTAGCCGGCTCAGGTTTGGTTGCCGCGAGGGTGGGTGTCGACGCAGCCTTCTCGGGTTCGGTTGCCGCGACGGCCAATGTCGACGACTCGCGCGTAGCCGGCTCAGGTTTGGTTGCCGCGAGGGTGGGTGCCTTCTCGGGTTCGGTTGCCACGACGGCCAATGTCGACGACACGCGCGTAGCCGGCTCAGGCTCGGCGACGGTGGGTGTCGACGCAGCCTTCTCGGGTTCGGTTGCCGCGAGGGTGGATGTCGACGTAGCCTTCTCGGGTTCGGCTGTCGCGAGGGGCGGTGTCGACGCGCTCGGAGACTTCTCAGTCTTGGGTGCCGTTCCGGTCGGTGTCGATGCGAACGTAGCAGCTGGTTCAGGCTCAGTTGTCGGTGATTTGTTTGCAGCTACAAGTTTGTCTGCGAGTGGGCGCGGGCGGTCGGATGCGTCTGTCGCTACAGCTCGCAGGTGTGTTGCCGAAGAATCATCGTCTGCGACAAGATCTGGTTGGTTCGGTGAATCTGCATGTTTCGGGGTCAGGCCCGGAACTTCCCGCCCGGTCGCTTCGCGTACAGGTGTTCGGTCGGTGACCGACATGGAGCCACCCTCGATAGACGGATGCGTTGCAACGCGTTTGTGCGCTGTTGCAGAGGACAGAACTGTGGACGGTTTCGGACCGTCTGCAGGAGTTTTGGGTGTAGATGCACCAGAGGGCATCACGACCTGGTGGCGAGTCTCCGTGTCCGGGCGGGTGGTAGGGCTACTTGTTGAGGTAGAAGTCGGTCGGGGCGTGATTGTCGGTGCGTCCGGGTCTGCCTCTTCGACGTCAAATTGCGAAAAATGCGCAGTTTTGGCTGTGGGTTCCGGTGTATCAGAGGCTGTCTGAGAGGGCTCAGGCGCAACGGGTACGGACCTGACAGCAGCCAGGGTACGGATCGGCGCGGGACCCTTCGGGGCGAGCTCAGGACCTGTCGCAGTGGCCTCAGCAGATACTCGGCTGGTGGTATCCGGCTGCAGGCTATCAGTCGCTGCGTTGTGACTCGCCGCGGCCTCGTTCCCGGTGTTTGCCCGCAACGCCGTTTCGCCGGAGCGGTCTGTCTGGACAACCTTCGTCTGGTCAGGGCGACTCGGCACAGCCGACTGCACGTCCGTGGTTCCCCGTGTGTCGCGCGGTTGGATTTCCCACGAGTGTCCACGCTTCTCGTCGAGAGCGAGCAATTGATCCCTCAGTTCGCTGCCTGACCCAGCGCTCCCGACCAGACTCTCGACCCCGCCCTCAAGCACTTGCTCGCGGACATAGCGGATGGTCTCTTTGGTCGCCGTGCGCAGGGTCTCTAGCACCCCGTGGCCGAGACTTGCAGATGCACCGATAATGGGCACATCGGGTGACAAGACCAGTGTATCTCGCAATTGTTTGGGCGACAGCGCCTGTGGGAGATCCTGTTTGTTGGCCTGGACGATGAAGGGGACGTCGCGGTTGCTCAGGTGCTCGCGCAGACTGTCGAGCTTCTCGCGCACGAGTTGTGTTCGTCCCTGCGTGCTATCACAGACAAAGACCACAGCATCTGCAGTACCGATAATGTGTGCCCGTCGATGATCGAGAATGATCTGCCCCGGTACCGTGACGATTTGGAGGCGTAACGGGTAGCCTTCGACCACTCCAGCATCCACGTAGAGCCAGTCAAAAAACAGTGTACGACCACCCATTGCGTGGGGGACAAACAGCTCGCTGCGGCGCCGCGCACTGAAGACTTTACACAGGGCTTCGGCGTTGGTGGTCTTCCCTGCACGGCCCGGGCCATCGTAGACAATCCGCGCGACGATACGTTGTTGATCGACTTCGAGTGTTGCCATTGTGGTTGCTCTCACGGATTGCGGAGAAGCTCGTTGATCGAGTCTCGCGCGCTGTGGGTCTTGATCAGCACCATGCCAATCGGGACGGTATTGGGGACGACCGTGACAAAGAACAGGTCCTCGTCTGCATCGAGGCGTTGAATCATGTGGAGGTTGTTGCGGGAAAATAGAATCAACTCTTCAAAAAAGTGATTACGATTTTCTGCGTCGCCGTAGTGCGTAGCCCCTAATGCGCGTTCGATATTTACGACGGCACGCCCGCGGAGTTGCCGTGCGAGGGCCATGGACATCATGTCGATGATTTCGTCGGCGATCGTCACGCTTGTTGCGTGGGCCAGCAAAATTCCCATTTGAGTGTCGACGACGGCCGCTGCCAGACACTCAGGAACCTCCTGCAGTGCGTGCTGAACTGCGTCACGCAAAAGATGTGTCTGGTTCGAGTCGTGCATCGTTTGTACTGCTTGACACGAAATTTGTCGTGTTCAGAGTTCGGCCCTACGCGCGTATCGAGCGTATGCGATGGGGCGCGTAGGGCAGTGTTGACATTAGAGCTCGAGGGCCTGCTCGAGCTCGGCCATTTTTCTGCGTGCGAGTGCGAGGTTTCCGACCGAGCGATCGATCACGAGGTACATGAATACACCCGCAGCGCGGCGTACCGGGCGGATGATGTGGTAGCCTTTGCCGAGCGTAATGAGAATGTCCTCGATCTCGTCGTTGAGGCGAAGTGCATTCATTGTTTTGCGCTTTGCCTTGACAACTTCGGAATTGCCGGCGGCTGCGATTTCGAGGTCGAGTGAAGCACTACCCCCCTCTGTGGCTAACACCATGCCACTTTCACTATCTACGATCATTGCGCCGAGTGCGCCTGTGATTTCGAGTGCGCGCTGGGTTTGTTGTTGTGCATTGCCCATTGTATTTCTCGTCTCTTTGCGAGTTGTGATGACTTGGGGCTAACCAGTATTGTTGCCATTTGGCAACGTTGTTGGGCAGCCTTGGAACTCGATTGCGACCGTATTTTAGGCTGTACACACAATCAAATGCAATGACCGATAGCGCTGGCGAAGTTTTTTCGCAGACGGGGTTTTGAACTATTTGCGGATGCAATTATGTGGTGTGTGCGAGACAGTTAAGGTCGTTTAAGACCCCAACTTAACGCAGTCGATGATATCTACATCTGGCTATTTTTAGTCGAAATACGGTGTTATTAGAGGAAAAAAGATATGTTATTTGCACAGAGTGTAATTTCAATTACATATTTTTCAATCATACAAAATATGCTGTTTTTTAGGATCTCCTGCTTGACTGGGACGGTGTCCGTTTTACGAACTGGGAATCTGCAGTACAGTGGAAGCGTGGGATCCGAGCAGATGGATGGAAAGATAGAAGTCCGTGTCGTCGACGACGATGCCCAAGTCCGTCGGAGCATCGAGGTGGTGCTGCGCAGCCTGGGGCTCGTGGTCACGAGTTACGCCTCGGCACAGGCATTTTTGGAACACGACGATCCGGAGGTTCCCGGGTGCCTCCTGCTCGACGTCATCCTGCCGGGGATGAACGGACTGGCCCTGCAACAATTGCTGGCGCGCACACGCAGGGGTCCTCCCATGATTCTGATGTCGGGGTTTGGCACGATCGATGTGGCGACGCGGGCGATGAAGTCTGGGGCCGTCGACTTCCTCGAGAAGCCGTTTGGCTGCGATGCGCTGATTGAACGGGTCCAAGAAGCCCTCGCTATCGATGCTCGCACCCGGCGGCAGCGTTCGCAGACGATTGGTGTCGCCGCGCGGCTAGAGTCGCTGACCCGGCGGGAGCGCGAGGTGCTGCGATTGGTACTCGATGGGCTCAGCTCCCGCGAGATCGCAGCGCACTTGGGTCGAAGCGAACAGACTGTCCAACTTCACCGGGCCCGAATCATGAAGAAGCTTCAGGTCCGGGGGGTTGCGAATCTCGTGCGTGCACTGACGACGATCGAGCTCCAGGGCGGGTTATTGTGGGATGCACCGGCCCCTTCATAGGGTTCCCAAAAGATGCTGATACAATGAAGCCGGGCGGAGTGCCCGGTTTTTGTTTGCGGCTCAACGGCGGCGAGGAAGTCGTGGTGCGACGGTCGCGGCACGGTTCCGTGCGTTTTTGGGCACGGATGAATCTCGAAGGATCGAGGCCGATGCTCGAATCCGCCATCCGAGAGATCTCTTCATTGTAATTAAAATATATTTAATAAGTAAATATATGTAATTATTATAAATATAATGTTTGTATAGTTTTCAATATCATTGTACAAACATTAGGCAAGGACAATCACATGAAACGCGTTGCGAAATCAGCCTCTGTCGATGTTTTGGCTCCGTACATGCGGGAGATGGGTCAAGTCGCCCGGATGTCTCCCGAACAGGAGCGCGCAGCAGCTGTCGAACTCGCGGCGTTGCGGGGAAAGTTGTGGTCTCAGCTGCTCGCCTATCCGCCGATAGTCGAGGCGATCGCCGAGCGTGCCGGGTCGGTCCTCGAACTCGACGCGAAGCTTGAACGCTGCCTTGCGCAGGTTGTGGTCGCGGCGAGACGTCTGCGCGGGCGTGCGATCCGAAAACATCGCGATGCGTTCGAGTCGCTGTGCAAAGTCGTCGGCCCGCTGTTGGGGGATGCCGATCGCGATGGAGTTTTGTCTGAACAGTTACTCGAGGACCTTGCGCGGATGCGGGACGGCGAGCATCCGTGTCACCTCGACGTCCGCTGTCCGCCGCGGGGCAGCGCTGTGTTTGCCGACTATGCCGCTGCAGCTCGCGGCTGTGCGTCACAGCTATTGCGAGCTCGTTCACGGTTTGTCGAAGCCAACCTGCGGCTTGTGGTGAGTCT
>CAZUPD010000047.1:0-54219 GCA_964621785.1 uncultured Nannocystaceae bacterium | reverse complement strand
GTGTCATGATGAAACCATGGTACAGGTGCCCCACTTCGTCTTCGACGACGAGACCTCCAAACGCAGTGCGGCCGAGCTCATAGGTCTGCCCGTCCACCTTCAATTGGCCGGCAGCGACAGGGTCTTCAAACCCCGTAGGTGCCGGGAGCAAGTCACAGGCATCAAACACATAGGGCGATTCAGATTCTTCCTGTGTCTGCGATCCCCCTTGGTCGTTGGGTTGGGGCTCTTGAGGTTCAGCAGGTTCTTCTACGGGATTGCAGTTGTTTGTTTCAGTCGGGTCGCTGGGCCAATCGTCATCCGTTGTCGAATCGTCTGTCGTCACCCCCTCCTCGGTTGTGCCAGTGCCGCCACTGTCGGACTCCTCCCCTGAGTCGGTTGTCCAAGTGTCGTCGGGGACCTTCTCATCGAAGATGCAGGCCGTCGTCGACATTGCACCCACGACTGCGAACGAAGTGAATAGAAAAGAAAAATATCGATTGCGATTCATAGCGATAGTCTCCAGATATGAGTTGATATGTAGCGGTGCACCATACACCGTCTCTCGCAGGGGACGGCTAGCTCTCGAATAGTGTCTCGTTGTTGAAGGCGTCGCCGCTCCGTACATGGGGAGACTGACACGCCTCCGGGCAAGCACAAGGGCAAAATATTTTGCCCACATGACAACACCATGACCGGGCGAGTCGCCGAGGGCTACTGGCCCTCTCGTATTTCACTCGCCCCCTGTATTCACCACTTTCGCGATCGCGCATGATCGCCTGGTAGGCCAAACGGACCTTGTGTGATCTCGAAAGTATGCCAACGGGCCTGCCGCTCGGACCGTGCCGGGGCCGTCGACGGATGGTGCGTTTTGGCAGGCACGATGGCCCAAAACATCGCACCTGTGATCGCCTATGCGCGCGAGGGATTCCGGTCACGCAGTTGATCGGGGTTTCAGGAGTGAGCGAATAAATCGCAAACGATAAGGCGACATTTAACCGAGACTGCTCCCCAAGGTTGGAATCTCGAACAGCTTGCCGAGCGGTCGATGCGGGCGATGGGCTTAGATGAGCATTTGTAAGTACACCATTGCCAGTGGTTGTCGTGGTTGATATCCTCGGCAGAGATGATGGCGGCGATCCTAAGGTCTCGTGTGGGGCACATGTTCTCAGTTTGTGGAGTATGGGTACTTGGAAGCAGCTGTGACCGCCCGGAGGCGCCCGAACGACCTGCGAGCGTGGTTGTCGAGCCCGCTGCGAACTCGACCCCCGCAGGACCCCAGCCAGTCGCCGCTGTCGACATACCCAAACCCAGTGACCCGGCGGTTACCTCCTCACTTGAACTCCCTCCTTGGTCAGCATTTCAATCGGTCGTCAAACGCGACGGGTGGGGGACTCCGGCAAAGGCATCGAATCGCACGTGGCTCGACAACACGCGCGCGGTCGCAGCCGTTCGCACCCGGCAGGGCGAGGGCGAAGATGCCAAGTGGCGGGTGACACTGGTACGACTTTCATGGGACGGCAACGTGTGGGCGACGGCCGGAACTCGCGAACTCGAGAATTGGTTTTACCTCGAAGAGATCGAGCGCGACGGGACCATCGCTGTCAACTTGCGTGTCGATGATGTGGACGACGATGGCACCAAGGAAATGGTCGCTCGGTTTCGCCTCAACTGGATGTGCTGCGGTGCCGGAGCGACGGCCAAACGGACTCTCGTGATTCTCAACGACGATGAGTCGATGAGCGAGGCTGCCTATGTCGATCTCGACGAGTCGATCTATCGCGGTGGGACCACCGGTCGTGAACGATTCGAAGACCGCGACGGAGATGGACACCGGGACCTCGTTGTGACGTGGAAAGCCTCGTATGAGGGCGAGCCGGAGGAGAGTGGGGAACGGGTCCATGCATGGACAACCAAAGACCGTTACAAAGGAGCCCGGCGTCCGAGGGGGGAAGAGTGTATCTGCGACTGATCGGCAAGAAAGGCACGCCATGTTAAAATGTCACGATGTGCGAGTTTTTTTGTATCCGAGATTCCGTGGCGCGGTGGGCTCAATCAAGGTATATGAGTGCCATGGTTTCGTACGATCGCATGCTTGCTGCTACCTACGACGCACTGTACAAGGAGCTCCGCAACCCTTCGGGGGACCGGGAGTTCTACGCCGGTTTGGCGACGGAGCGGGGCGGACCTGTTCTCGAGCTCGGCTGCGGTACGGGCCGGGTGCTGTTGCCAATCGCGGAGCAAGGAATCGAGTGTGTCGGCGTTGATCCATCGCGGGAAATGTTGGACGTTTTCGCGACGAAAGAACCTCCTGCGAACGTGCAGGTGGTTGAAGGGTCGATGGAAACACTTGAGCGCAGTAGACTCAAGTATCAACAGTTTCAATTGGCGTATACCGCCTTCCGCGGATTTATGCATTTACTCGACGTCGACGAGCAGATGGCCGCGTTGACAAATGTCCGCGACTGCCTCGTCGAGGGGGGATGGTTTGCACTCGATGTGTTCGACCCCGATCTTGCGCGCATGGCCGTTGACGAACCGGATACTGCGGAGGCGAATGTGATCGATTGGGAGGGCCATCGGATCCGCAGGCATTACGCGGTTCGACGCCAGCGCACAACCCAGGTGATGGAGATAACGTTCCGTTACGTCGATGAGGATACGGGAGATGAGCTCGGGCAAACTTCAGTTTCCATGCGCTGGACCTACCGCTATGAGCTCGAGCACCTCCTGTGGCGCGCCGGCTTCGAACCCTTGCGGTGGTTGTCCGATTACAACGGGCGAAGGTACGATGGGACAGGTGATATTATCACGGTCGCCCGCCGTCGGTAGCGGTCGTGCGCGAATCGTCGCGCAGTCTACTCGCGCAGTGGAATGATCTCACACTGGTGAACTTCGCCCCACTCCTTTGACTCCGTCATGTTAAAGACATAGGCGATGATATCACGATGGGTCGATGATTTTGGTAGGTGAGCGATTCGATGGTCCCCCTCGTGGGTGCCCTTGCTGCCGATCCAGTCATTGCCTCGGGCGAGGTAGAGTTCGACGTTCTCGCCGCCGACATGGCAGTCAACGACATAATGTTGATTTGCAGCTGCACGAAAGCGTACCGCGACGAAGTCTGTCATGCCGTAGTAGTCGATCCATTCCGATCGTCGCATCATTCTGATCACACCGGTTTTCCCCACACTCGGTGAAACCGAAATTTCCCCATGGGTACGCATAAACGTCTTTTGATTGAGATACATCGTCCGCGGCGTCAGGGTGGTCCGAGTGCCGATACCGCGGGCGATGATCGCGTTGTTCGTGCGCTCAGCGATGACTTCTTGCAGGCGTTTCGACGGTGTCAGTTTGACTTTGACCGGTGTTACCTGGGATTCTTTGTTGAGAATCTCGCCGGGTTTTATCTGCATCAGTTTCGAGTTGACGACGACCGGGGTCGGTATCTTTGGCTTGGATGCGGGCTTGAGCGGCGGGGTCGCGTCGACTCGAGGAGAAATAAAAGCCGCGAGTCCGATGGCCGCAGCGAAGAGCGCGAGGTGATTGGTCCATCGTGTCATGACACCAACGTATCACCTCCAGAGGGCAGCCTGCGGGCCGAAATCGCGAGTTCCTCTGAATGTCGGCGGCTGATGGGCTTGTCGTCGGCTAGATTGGACCAGTCTTCATTCCTGCTCGACAGGAGGTGATGGATCGAATATCATTTTGGTCGGTCTCCGTGGGTGGAGAGCAATCATTAGACGAAGAGCTCGATGCGTGGTCAAAATCGATATGCCACAGGTTTTCATGTGAAGTTCTAGGAGTTTGAGGTTGTCTACGAGCGACGCACCTGGGGCCGACCGAGACAGTGACGCGCCGAAGACCTCACTGGTCCATTTTTTTGGATGGTCTTTAAGACAGTCTTGGCGATCGTGGGGACTTTCGTCGGTGGTGTTGGTGACCCTCGGTGTATTGGTCCTCGCCGAGGTTGCGGTCCCGCTCGGACTCCAAATTGTGCTCGACGATGTGATTCCCCATCAGGATGCATCGCTGTTGCTGCTCGTTGCATCGTTTCTCGTGGGCTTTGTCGCCCTCCAAGCGCTCGCCGGCGTGCTGCACGACTGGTCACTTGCGACCATTGGTGCGCGGGTTCTCGCCCGTACCCGGAGCGAGCTGTTTGTCCATCTGCAAACCCAACCTGCGGACTTTTACGCCACCCGGGACGCGAGCGAAATCCTGTCGCGATTTGGTGGCGATCTGCGTGAACTCGAGTTGACGGCCACGACGACGTTGCCGCAATTGATGCACAACACCGTTTCGTTGGTGGTCAGCCTCGGGATCTTGTTCTCCATCGATTGGCGGCTCACGCTCGCTACAACCGTCCTGCTCGCGCTGTCTGTGGTTGCACCAGGACCCATCTTAACACGCTCGTTTGCGGCGGAACACAAGCGCCAGGAGGCCAATGAGTCTGTCCTTGAGGTCATTGAAGAGAATATCGCTACCCATCGTGTGATTCGTGTATTTCAGTTGCAGAAGCGACGCCTGAGCCACCTCTCGCACCGGCTCTCACAACTTCAACACGATACCGTTCAGGCCGGTTTGTGGAGTGGTTTGGTCGGGCGTGTCGCCGGGACACTTGTCACGCTCGTCGAGGTCGGTGTGACGGCCGGGGGGGCGTGGCTGGTGATCACAGGTGAGTTGACGGTCGGGCTTCTGGTCGCGTTTCTTCACCTGTTCCTCAATGCAGCTTTTTCACTCCGCGGCATGCTGAGCCTGGCCCCGATGGCGACACGGGGAGCGAGTAACCTGGCCCGTGTCGAAGCTCTCTTAGATCTTGCGCCGGGTATACAGGATGTAGATACAGCGATTTCTGCTCAACCTCTGCAGGAAGCGATAATTCTGCGGAATGTCAGCTATGCCTACGAAAATGGGCATCTCGCACTGGATGACGTGAGTCTCACGATCGCTGCAGGTCAGCACGTTGCATTTGTCGGGGGTTCTGGATCCGGCAAGTCGACATTGTTGTCTGTGATTTCGCGACTGCGGGTCCCGACAAAGGGCGTGGTCGCGATGGATGGCCACAATCTTGGAGAGTTAACCGAAGCGAGTCTTCGCCAACAATCTTCGTTTGTGTTGCAAGAGCCGTATCTGTTCGATGCGTCGATCCGCGAAAATGTGCGCGTGGGCAATCTCGAAGCCGATGAACAGCAGATTGTTCGTGCACTCGAGCTCGCCGGTGCTGCGGAGTTTGTGCGAAAGTTGCCGGACGGGATGGATACCCGGATCACCCGTGGGGGAGGTCTTTCTGGTGGACAAAAGCAGCGGGTTGCAATTGCGCGGGCTTTGGTCCGAAACCCAAGGATTCTCTACCTCGACGAGGCGACATCGGCCCTCGACCCCGCGACGGAGCATGCAATCAACTGTACGCTCGAGCAGGTGACCCGAGGCCAAACAGTTGTCTCAGTGACGCACCGACTTCACTCCGCGGTGGGGTGCGACCAGATTTTCGTACTGGAGTCCGGTCGTCTGGTCGAGTCGGGTACGCATCAACAATTGATCGAGCGCGGCGGGGTGTACAGTGATCTGTGGACCAAGCAAAGTGGCTTTTCGGTCAGCCCCGAGGGAGACGTTGCCAGCGTTGATCCGGAGCGTCTGCTGCGAATCCCACTCTTTGCCGCGTTCGAGAGCCAAAGCCTTGCGGAACTTACCAATGCCCTCGTGCCAGAACGGTTCCAGGCTGGTCAGGAGATTGTCCAGCAGGGTGGGGAGGGCGACCGCTTCTACTTGATCGCGCGTGGGACCGTTGAGGCTGTCCAGACGACCGATGTCAGCGAGCGGGTGCTACGGGTGATGGGCGACGGGGATTATTTTGGTGAGATTGCAATCGTCGAACGGGTGCCACGAACCGCGACAGTTCGGGCCCGGACCCAAACGGTTTGTCTCAGTCTGTCGCACGATGCGTTCTCACGGCTCTTGGCCGATCAACCAGAGCTCCGGAAGAACATCGAGTCCAGTATTTTGAGCCGCCGGGCACACAGTGAGCGAACAGGTTCGGAGCCACTCCCGAGTCCCTAGACGCGGGTGCCGAATCGTGCGTACCGTCGGGTGACGCCACTCCAGATCAACTCACTCGTCGTTGTCGTCGTCAGTCGGCTCCATATCCCACATGTCTTCATCGACAGGCTCGACCAATTCCCCGTTGTGGTCGATGATGGGATTGTCGTCGGTGTCTTCGTCTTCGCCATCGATTGTAAAACCGAGCGATGGGATTCCGGCAGTCGTCACACGAAACAGTCCTAGGCCGATGACTCCCTCGCCGCCGGAGATCGAAAGGCCGAGTTGTTTGTTAGCACTGACCTCGAGTTTCCCGGTGAGCGAACCGCCTTCGAATGCACGCAAGGTTCGACTCGACCCGCGCAGGGATACTCGGGTCTCGCGCTCTTGGGTGGCCACCACCAGCGTGTTGAAGCCGGTAAATACCTCGCGCACAACTTTGTACCGCAGACGCCACCGTTGGCCGCCGCGCCGGCGTCGGGCGGCATTGAGTATACGTGTAACTTCTTGAACATTGGCCATTCGGGTCGACCGCATCCGCTCTGCCTTGAGGAGAAAGGAGCTCCCGCGGTCGAAACTCAGTTGTAATTCGCTGTCGGCCTTGTCCCTCCCGAATGCACCCACTCGGCTGCCCGCGGCGAGCCGAACTTGTCTCGAGGTCGCGGACACAAAGTCAAACTGGATATCGCTGCCCTGTACGGCCTGGATCTGCGCCCCAAACTCGCGGATATTGCCGAGTGGAGTAAAGACTCCCCGGCGCCAGAGGCCGTAGTCCCCCAGGGCAAAAGGGGTCGTGAGCGGCATCCAGGCCGCGTGCATACGGAAATTCTTGCGCAGTATCGCTGCGTACTTCCGGACCAGTTTCATCGCTAGAAAAACTTCGTTCGCAGGCTGATCGTGTGTCATCCCGTATGCCGGTCGGAATGGTTCAATGTAGGTAGTTTGGTTGGTCGTTACGATGCTGCGACCGGCTTGAGCTGCAATTGTACCATCTTTTGAAGCCCGAGCATGTGGTTTTTCAGCAGGCACGCTGCGTGCCGGTGGGCCGGATTTTTACTGGTGCGTGCTGCATTGAACAGGCTCTTCGGCCCGGTTGATCATTGTGAACCATCGTTGCTGATGATAGGCTGACGTTGTTTCAATACGATTGGAAACCAGTGTCTTCTTGAAGCCCCAAACGCCGCCGACACGGTTAGATCGCGGTTCGCACACCGCGGACGAGTAGGGAACCGAGATGAGCGATGTGCCAGATCTTCAACTTCTGCTTTGCGACCCCGAGCAAAATCCCGTGCTCGAGGAGGGTCTGAAGAAGGAGACGCTCGACAGTGTTCGCGCGCCCAAACGCGGCCCCCGTGGTCAAGACTCGTACCAGCTCGAGGCCCTCCACGGCGATCCGAACGACCTCGAGGCTCAGCGTTGGGCTGTGATCGCGCCCGAGGGGCAGGGGGGCGATGCGGCCCTCGCTGCGGTCGCAGGCTTGATCGAACATCGAAAGTCGCAACAGGGGGCGGCTCCGTTCATTTATCGCGTTCCTGCCGGAATGGATGCCAGACAATCGCAGCAGTGGAAACATGGGGTGCTGCGCGACGAGGAAGTGGCACTCGACGAGCGCCCGCGTTACCTCCTGATCCTCGGCGACCTCGATAACGTCTCCCTCGAACTCCAACATGTCCTCGCCAACGGGTCGTTTGTTGGTCGCCTCCACTGCCCGACGGTGGCGGGCTACCGCGCCTATGCGGAAAAAGTTGTCGCGCGCGAGACGGGTGAATGCGTCAGCCAAGCGCGGTCGCTCTTTTATACTGCCCAAGATGGAACTGCAGCCGTCGGTATTGGCTACCGCCACCTTGTTGAACCGTGTATGCGCATGCAAAGCGACCTCGCCGGGCGCGGGAAATTGAGTATCGATGGTCCCGAGGAGATTCCGTATAGCGATTGGGGCCCGGATGAGCTGTTGATGATGGCGGGCGACGAATCACCGTCGTTGTTGTGCTCGGTTAGTCATGGACTTGGGGCTCCACACAAGGGGTGGAAATCACCTGACCATCAGCGGCAGTTACAGGGAGCGCTGGCGGTTGCCCCCGATGAGCCACTGACCGCAGATATGGTCCGCGAGATGCCGTTTCTCCCCGGCGGGATTTGGTTTTGCGTAGCTTGTTTCGGAGCCGGGACTCCGCCTGAGAGCGCCTATCACGGCTGGCTTTCGCTATTGTCCGAAACCGGTGCGGTGCACAGGAACCAAATCAATGCAGTCCTCAAGTCACTCCCGGCGACGGGGGAGCGGCCATTTGTGGCCGCATTGCCGCAGGCGCTGCTCGCCAATCCAAACGGGCCGCTGGCAGTGATCGGACATATGGATCTTGCGTGGACGTTTGGCTTCACCGACCCGTCGAGCAAGCGCAGCCGAGCATCGCGGATGCTCGCCGTCCAGCGGGCGATTCTCGCGGGCAGTCGGTCAGGTGTCAGCCTCGATACATTGATGCATGTGTACCGGGAGACCAACGACGAGCTGATGGCGGGCTACCAACTCCAGCGCGATGCAGCTGCCCGCGGTCAAGCCGACCCGGTGTCGCCAGGTAAGTTAGGAAAGTTGTGGATGCAACGAAATGACCTGCGAGGCTATGTGCTGCTCGGTGATCCGGCGACTCGCCTCGCCATTGTTCCTGGACGGTCTGCGGTCGCCGCAGAAATCCCGGATATCGACGAGCTCCCGGCCATCGACGTGCGTTCCGCCAGAGTCGAGGAGGCGCCGGTGGTGCAAGAAGCTGACACAAAGGCATCGACCGAAGTTTTAGGGAATCCCCCCGAAACGGTGGAGGAACCGAATCGTGTCGTGACTTCCGCGGTAGCTACAACAAACCCGAGCGCCGAGGAGCCTACGGTTGCATCGCTCAGCACAGCAGATACGCGTAGCGAACAAGTCGCGTCGGATCGTCCGCCTCTGTCGAATACACAACATGCGGCAGGAAGTCATACGAGTCACGTGCATGGTGGACCGCAGTCTCCACCCCCCTCGAATACGCAGCATTCGCCAGGAGCTCATATGCGTGCTGGAGATGGGGCACCGCTTCATCCGCTCTCACCGGTTTCGCCAGGGGCTCATTTCCCACCGCCTGCGAGTACACCGTATTCGGTAGCAACTCAGGCGAGCCACGAACACGTCGGTTCGAGCCAGTCTTCGTCTTTGTCTGGTGTACCGCAAACGAGCCACGCAGTGCATCCACAATCGGCTTTGCCCGGTATGCGGCAATCGGATCAAGTCGTGGGGTATTCGGGTGGAGTCCAGCAATCGCATTCGAGCCAGTCGCCTTTTCCAGGGGGGTATCCCCGTACCGCACCCCATATGCCCCACCGCGAGGTCAACATGTCTCCACAATCACCGAGTGTTCCGCCCCAGTCGTTCCACTCGGTTCCACAAGGTGTACATGCACATCGACCGAACGATGCCTACTCCGCCCCAGCTCCCACAGGCGCGGCACCGTTGGCGGCTGTGGGTCGACCCCTGACACTCGAGAATCCGACGATCGCGCTGCGTGAGCGTGCGGTCCTTGCACTGATACGGGGGGACGAAGCACCGCGTTCGATCGCGGCCCGTTTTGGACTGCCTCTCGAGGAGGTCTTTTACTGGCTTGACCTCTATCGAGAGGCCGGCCGTCGGGCGCTCGGAGGTTGAGTCGTCAGATCCTTTGTGGTTACTGCTCGTGGGATCGCGCATCGACATGGGCCTTCCGCCGAGCCATCATGGGCCGTATGGGACTCGCTATCCATCTGCGTGACCTCAACGGCGAATTGATTCGTGCCTGGCGGCGTGCTTTTTCCGGTGTACGCGGCCTCGAGGTAAGTCAGGGAGATATCTTTGCGCGGCCGAGAGCATCGGGTCGGACCTCACCCGACGCTCTCGTCAGTCCAGCCAACAGTTTCGGAATCATGGACGGTGGGATCGACCGCGTCTATAGCGAGTACTTCGGATGGAAGCTACATATCCGCCTGCAAGACCGGATCGCACGTGAGCATCGGGGCGAACTGCCCGTCGGCCAAGCGCTGGTCATCGCTACCAAACACAAGACCATCCCGTGGTTGGTCAGTGCCCCGACGATGCGTGAGCCGGGGGATGTATCGGAGACCGACAATGCATACCTGGCTTTTCGCGCAGCATTGCGTGCGGCCCTCCGGTTCAACCGCCAGGAGAAGAAGCGCCCGATTCACAGCCTGATGTGCCCGGGGATGTGCACGGCCGCCGGGCGTATGCCTGTCGAGCGCTGTGCAAGGCAAATGCGTCGGGCCTATGATGAGGTGTTCCCAAGGTCAGGTTAGGCTTGGGCGTTAAACTCCATGCGATTGCACGACCCATGCGATTGCGACAAAGCTGATGACTACGAGTGCGTAGTGAAGCACGGCATAGCGGGTGTACAACTTTCGGATCGCGTCGATCATGCGCTGCTCCCCGGGGATATGGCGTGCGAGCATCCTGCGCCAAATCGCGTTTCCGAGTCGCTCTGCGCCCGGGAGCCACATGTCCGTCCATTCATGTACCTCGTCGAGGTTCCGCAGGTGGTGGCGATGATGGCGAAGGTGCCGTTTGGTCGAGAGGATGCCGATGGCTTCGAGGCCCCTGAGCGCGACGAGAGTCGGGCGCCAATAAAACTTCTCGCGGTCGTTGTGGTGATAGTACTCGTGTACGATGGATTGTAGGGACCGCAGCGCCCACATACATGCAAGTGCACACAGTCCCGCACGCCAGTCGAGTACCGAGATGATCGCCGCACTGGCGAGCTGCGCGAGGAGGTATCCCTTCGTCGACATTGAGCGTAGGCCGAGTTTTGGGCAGTAGAAGTACGACAAACGGGAGGCCAGCCAGCTTTTGTGGTAGGCGCGGATATCCCGGTAGTGATGGACAAAGGAATGATGTCCGAGGGTCATCATGCTGGCCTCGGGAAACTCGATAAACGTGACATGGAGTGCGAGATGCCCGAACACAAACATGAGGTTCTCGAGCAGGTAGCACAGCAACAGGCCAAAAAGTGCAAGCGCGGGGTTCGTCGCCAATGTGTAGGCCAGCCCGCCGAAGATAACTGTGTGCAACGCGACATAGATGAGCATCTGGCGGGTGCGCTGAGGTCCGGTAAATACGAGTAGCGGTCGGGCCGGTTCGGGCGGTAGCGCAGACCGTAGAAATCTGCGAGGTGGTATCGGTGCAGCGAGTGATGTGCTCCCAGCATGTGATCGGAGAGGGCGAGCGACCAGGTGCAGTGGGGTGGCGTGATTTGTGTACATCGGTGCGACTCAGTCAGTGATTGGCGGTGCGCTCTATTTGTAGATGCACGTTTTTTGCCACAAGCGATTGGCGGGATTGATGTTTTTTTCGCGGAAGCATCATCCGCAGGGTGGCAATGGCGATGTCCCGTAGGTCGAGCGGCATCCACACCGCTAGAGCGTGACCCTGTTGCGCCCAACCGGGCACGCGGTCGATAAAATACTGGACATCGGGATTGCTGCGAAGCTCTGGTTTTCGCTGCAACCACTGTGGTTCTCGGGCGAGCATCGGGGTCGCCCGCACCCAAGGATCATCGCCCACCTGCGACCACCCGCGATCTGCGAGTGCACGGAGCATCACCGCTGTGATGTCAGCAGGTGGTTCGCCTCCACGGCTGGGGTAGGCCCTCGGCATCGCTTCGGTGAAGAGTCGATACGGAGCGGGAGTGTGGGCAAACCCGAGATACGCGACGTGATAAAAAGGATGTGTACATTTGAAGCGAAGAGCCTCGCGCAGGCCAAACATCGCGGCGACCCGACCACCCTTGTAACAGGTGTCGACATACACCCCAGCTGAGAACACTCCATAACGGCGGGACAGGGTATAGACCGACTTGCGTACAGAGCAAAACCCGGCCAGGCTACCATCTGACCCAAAAAGCAGGGCGACGACAACGTCCCGGCGCGCCAGAAAGAGTGACTCAAACGCGTCGCGGTCGAATCCCCCATAGTAGTTGCGAAAGATCGCGAAGAGTACATCACCAAGGGTGACCCTTTGAGCAGATTCGAGGCTGCACCACCGGATCCGCTGACAGCGGACGACAGGCAGACGGGAGCACGCACGCGTTGTGGTGCTCCGAGCGCTTGTGGATGCCCCGGGAACCGTCATACATAGGAGGAATCTCGACCGTGTTGGTTTCTTTTCACCGGACTGAAAGAATTTTTTAAGGTTGATGACGACCCGAATGGCCGGTGCTCCGGCCGGAAACTCATGGGCCGGTTGACTCGCAGATGGAAGTCTTGGGGTTCGTCAATTTAGCAGTAGCGAAGTAGGAGCACAGTAGCGGCAATGACGAGTAGGAGCACAACCAGCTGGAGACGCAGTTTCGCCGCGAGAACGGGCAAGAGCTTCCACGGGGCAAAGCGTTCCCAGATGTCCGCCCTGTGAAAGGAGGGTCGCTCGCGCATACGTTCGTACCACGCAGCGAGGTTCGGTCGCTTGGCCAGGGGCTGATCACCCCGCATCACTGCACGGGCGACAGTTACGGTCCACACGACATCGGCGAGCGAGTAACTGCTTCCTGCAACAAACTCGCTTGTATCGAGGTGTTTGTCCAAGTTGTTCAAGGCCGTCTGCAGACGTTGGTGGAGCGACGCGGCAAATGTCGGATCACTGGCCTCGGTCATGAAACGATCGATGTCGGCAATCTTCGCCTCGTAGACCTGTGCCAACTCGGGTGCGTTGAGTCGCTGGCGGGTCAACGCACGGCGGCGGGCCGCGTTGACCTTGCTACCAATTGCACGCAGACGCTCGGAGCCGTAGGCGAGGATACGTTCTGGCAGGTCGTATGCCTGTGCGATCCACCTGTGCATCTCCTCGGCCTCGCCCGGGTCGGTAGGCGTGAGGGCTGGCCCTTCAAACTGTTGGTCGACGGCGTGGAGGATGTCACGCGAGTCAGTCACCGCTCGCCCGTCGCACACGAGTGTCGGGACCGTGCCTCCGGGGTTTAGATGCATATACCAGGGTCGGTAGGTCTCGAACAGCGGCGGGCCGGCGACTGCGATGCGTGCATCGAACCGCACTCCTTTTTCAATGAGGACCAACCGGGCGACCTGTGAATAAAAAGAAGGTGGCGCGTGGTAGAGGATCGTCCCTCGCGGTGGCGGCGGGCTCATGGTGGCCACGATACACAATCATCACTCGAAACGTGTAGTATGTCCCCATGACCACGCCCGAGGAACGACACTTTGCGGCTTTTCTCGAACTCTACGGATCGCTCCCGCGGGAGGGTCCCGGCGATGCTGCGACGACCCGCGAGCTGCTCGAGCGTGTGCCAGGTCTCCGCCCCTGTGCGAGGGTGATCGACGCGGGTTGTGGCAGCGGTGCGGCGACTCTCGTCCTCGCCAAGGCCCTGCCTCGCGCACAGTTCCTCGCAGTCGATATGCTCGATTCTCTGCTCCAACGTCTTCGCACACGGGTCGCGGCCGCAGACCTCGGGGACCGCATCACGCTCCGCCATCGTTCGATGCTCGAGCTCGATGTGGAACCCGAGACAGTGGACCTCATTTGGTCTGAAGGTGCTGTCTACAACGTCGGCGTGGCACAGGCCCTTCGCGTGTGGTTTCCCCTGCTTCTCGAAGGCGGTTGCGTCGTGTTTTCCGATGCGTGTTGGTTCGTCGACGAGCCGTCACGCCCGGCCGAACTCGTCGAGTTCTGGCGCGCGGGCTACCCCGACATGTGCGACGAGGCAGGACGGACCGAGGTGATCGAGGATGCGGGATATACATGTATCCACATGCAACGCCTCGCCCCCGAAGCGTGGCGGCGCGATTATTACCAGCCGTTACTCCAACGTTGCGAACTCCTACGCCCAGGGGCCGATGCGGTGTTATTGGAGGTGATTCGCGAGGCCGAGCGCGAGGTCGAACTGTTTGAGCAGTATTGCGAACACTACGGCTATACCTTCTTCGTCGCCCAAAAATCCACGCGGCGGTAGTCGGTCGGGTATCGTATCTGCAAGGACGGGGGCGGCATGGAACCATCAGCGATCGCTACACTGCTCGAGGACTGGCAGGCTTTGTTTGGACCAGTGCCGCCGGGCGCCCGTGAATGGCGTCTTACGGGCGAGTTAAAGGCACGACATCTCAAAGTACACAGCCTTCCGGGTGGCAAGCGCTACGCGGAGTGCTCCGCAGAAACGGAGCTGATCCTCGAGCGACAAAATACTCTCCTCGACGAATTGATCGGTGCAGATACACCCTATACGGTGCTGTTCACCGAGTGGAGTGCGAGTGATCGACGGTTTGTCGACGATCGGTTTGCCCTGCTGTTTGCACTCGATGGACCGGATTGTAGCCCCAAGCCCCCCTTTGCTTGGCGTCCTTCAAATGGCCAGAGTGTGCGGTTGTACGCGCGTCAGCAGCCTTGGGTGAGGGGCGGCGAGGATGCCTTGCTCGCGGCGATCGCCGATGACGAAGTCGCTGGTACTCTCCTGTTTTGTGCGCAGCGGAACGTGTTGTTTGCACCCTACGACGGTGGTGTGAATCTTGTTGCAGCGAGTCGGGCCCAGCGGGCCGAACTCCGCGAGCGCTTCGTGCACTGGCTCCCCGGCCGAAGTGAAGCCGATCCGACACTGGTGATTGCCTCGGCACACGAACACGAACGCGAGACGGTTCGGTTGATCAAACAACGACTCGGTGGGACCATTCATCTCGGTTCAGACAATGCGGTGGAGGTGGTCAAGGTTGCTTTGACGGATGTCGACGATTCACTCCTCGGAAAGATCGGTGGACTGTCACGCCTGCAACACATCGTCTTTTATCCACTGTCGATGAAGCCTGAAGCGCTTGAAAATCACAGCACCTCCGATGCCGGGCTTCGGGCATTACACGGACTGAAGCAGCTCGAATTCCTGAACTTGGAGGGATTGAGATGTATCACCAAGGAAGGTGTCGCTGCCCTGCGGCTCGCATTACCAGCGTGTGAGGTCGTTTGGGACGATTGACGCGCAGGTGTCGTCGAGGAGGTCGTCGTGCAACTCGCGGATGGCGGTTTGGTGCACAACGATTTCAGTCGCCAGAAGCTTCGCTCGCTGCCCCAGGGACCGCCCCCTCGCGGGGGAGTGGCTTGGGCGCGTCCACCGATGGCGGTGGTGAGGGGACCGTGATGACGACATCAAAGCCCGTGGAGTGATACGGTGTCGGCTCATAGTACATACACGATTGGTTTTGTTTGCAGTGTTTCTTGGGTAGTTTGTCGCGTCGGCCGTTGACCATATCGAAGTCGTGCGCAAGCGGGTCGTCAGGATTTGGTGCCTCGATCGTCCTGACACCCGCAGTCAGGTGGACGACAAAAACGGTCGTATCGCCACGGGTATAGGCACGGACCGAGCCGAAGTTGAGGACGATCCGGTGCTCCTCGAATACGTCGATGAACGGGTGCTCCTTGTCATAGGCGAATGGGAGGTTGGGGTTTTCCAGCAGAAACTCCTGCGCCGGTTGGGGGACCACGACTGCACGCTTGCTGGCACTGCGACCGCCGACGTTGACATCAAGTGCGATCTGTCCCTTTGAACTGGTTGCCCAAGAGACGGCACGGCAGTATGCCGAGACGTCGCAGAACTTGGCTGTGGGGGCTCCGAGCGCGCGGAAATCCTTGACAGTTTTGCGTGCTTGCTGGTGGGCTCGCACGAGTGCAGGTCGCAGGGCTTCCTCGTAGCCTCGGGTTTTGTCCGGCCCCGATACGCGCTCGGTCGACAGGACTTTTCGCAGCTGACCGTTCGGACTCATTCGCACGAGTTCCATCGTGCCTCCCCAGGTGACAGGATCCTTCTCGTGACCGCCCCCGCGGCCGACAATGAGACGGGCGGCGACTAGGTCGTCGCCAGCCAGTCCGAGCGGAAATACACGGTACGAGGTTGCCCCTTCGCACGCCCACGCGCGAGGTGTCGGCAGAGCCGCAAATAGGAGGGAGCCCAGCAGCACCGAGGCGACTCGCGTGAAGGACACCGGACTGGTGGGAAGATGCGTGTAACCCCGATAGGTTCGTGGACCTCCCGGAATTTTCATGCGAAGGGCATGGATTGTGTTTGAAAGCGATCGCACGCAAGCCATGCAAGACGGAAATGGCATGACGAACCATACGTATCTCAGCAGCTGAAGATTTCAAAGATTCGCGAACATCGTCTCCCCGCTCGGTCCGGACCGCTCGGCTGGAGCCTTTGTTTTGGCCAGCTGAGTTGCACATTGATAGAATGCTGGCGAGTCAGAAGGCTGTGGTACGATGGCCCATGTCCGAGCTCAAGTCGATCCGCGACCTCCCTGGACCTCGCGCGCTCCCGCTCGTTGGCAATCTCCTACAAATTTCGCCGGAGAAATTGCACCTCACATTTGAGGCGTGGGCCGAGCAATACGGGCCGATTTACCAGTTTCGTGCAGGCAAAACGTCCGGTGTTGTGGTCTCCGATCCGACCCAGATCCGCGAAGTGCTCAAGCGTCGACCGGGGCGTTACCGGCGTGCAAACTCGCTTGAAAAGGTGTTCAACGAGCTCGGACTCAACTTCTTGTTTACCCTCGAAGGGGAGAGTTGGAGGCGGCAGCGTGGATTGATCAATGCCGCGTTTACACCGCGTACTGTGCGGGCTCTGTTTCCCGAATTGAGGAAGGTCGCAAAGCGTCTGTGTGCACGTTGGGCGACTGCTGCAGCCGACAATGAGATCGTCGACCTCGATATCGAACTGCGTAGTTTCGCAGTGGATATTACGACGATTGTTGCATTTGGTGTGGATGTGAATACCGTCGAACGTGGGCCGGCCGCGTTGCGCGAACATCTCAAACACCTGCTGCCGATTGTGAATAGGCGGATCATGGCGCCGATCCCCTATTGGAGGTGGTTTGAATTGCCGAGCGATCGGGCGCTGACACGCGGGCTTGCGGCCGTCCGAGCCAAGGTTGGTGAGCTGATCGAGCAGGCCCACGCCCGGTTGCAGTCCGACCCCGAACGGGTTCCGCAAAACCTACTCGAGGCCATGATCGGCGCTCGCGATGACGAACAACCCCAGGCCCGCTTGACAGACGATGAGGTGTTTGGCAATACCATCGGATTGCTCGTCGCCGGCGAGGACACGACCTCGAATACGGCCGCTTGGATTCTCTATTACCTCGCGAGTCAACCCCCGCTGATGCAGCGTTTGCGCGAGGAACTCGAACGCGAGCTCGGCGAGGACACGATGCTCCCCGATCCGGAAGCTCGCACCCGATTGCCCTATCTCGAGGGATTGATTCAAGAGGCATTGCGCCTGCGCTCGCCGGCGCCGTTTACCTTTCTCGAAAACCTCGCCGACGAGGAGATCATGGGGGTCCATGTCCCGGCGGGGAGCTTGGTGGTTGCGTTGTTGCGAATGCCGGGACTTCAATCACAGTACTTCCACGAGCCCCGTCGGTTTGACCCCGAGCGCTGGATCGCCGAAACGCGCAACGAGGAGGTCTCCCACGACCCACGGGCCGCATTTGCGTTTGGGTTTGGCCCCCGGCTTTGCCCGGGTCGTGCGCTCGCACTGCTCGAGCTCGCTCTGCTCACTTCGATGGTCGCCCTCAACTACGACATTGAACTCGTTGATGGGCCCGAGCTCCAAGAAGTGTTTGGATTTACAATGTCCCCTGAAAAAGTGCGTTTGCGTGTGTATGCACGCAAATTGGGTGACGGTCCTACGGGCTCGTGATTCGGAGGAGCCGACACCTGTTGCGCGTGCCCGAACAACTGTGCGACCGAAGCGTAGCCGTGGCCGCGGCTTGGGAATGACGATTACATCTTTCGCCGGATTTCTTTGAGCAGGTCAATAAGGTCATCGAGTTGCCAGTAGATCTGGTTGAGCATGATGTCCCAACGAAATTCATAGGATCGTCGCACCGCGATTCTATCGATGCACCGACCCTTGGTTTTGATTGTTAGTACAAGAGAAATACGCTGGTTGTCGGTGTCGACGTGGTGGTGCGACCAAAGCAGCTGTGGGAGGTCTCGGGCCTTCGCCCCACAGCCGTCAAACGCCACGAACTTTTTCGCGTGTGTGTCGAAAATAGCGAGTTGGGTGATCGTTCCCTTGGCATCGGTCTCTAGAGATCCAAAACTTCCTTCGAAGGTTCCCGTTACACTCGATGTGGGGAGGTTCTGCGGAATGGGACTCGGCAGTGGTTGAGCCTTTGCCTGAACCTTCGGCACCTTGGTGGGTGGAAGCGGTTTGGACCACGCGTTGCTGACCATCCCAACGAAGAAACAGGAGGTACAGATCACGGTTGCAATTTTTTTCATCATAGCTGCCTAGAAGTACAGATTATCCGATCTTCAAGTGCTGTTCAATCAGTATAATCGCACGCTTCTGGGCACAAATCGTGGCTTTGTGTGGTGTTTGTGTGCCGATCGTGCAGCCTCTACCGCCGGGGGGCATCGTTGTCGGGACAAGACCGGCCCTTAACGTAGGAGACGGATTGGGTGTAGGACTCCCAATTCATCGTCATGTCGAATTCGCAACCGGGTGCGTATTCCCAGCCGGAACCTTCGATTTCGCTGGGGTCGCTGTCGCCAGCGGTCGTGAATACACAAAAGTCGAGGAACTCGCTCGGTGGCACCGGGATGCCCTCGATCTCCGCATATCCACCGGGGGAGATGGGGGCGTCGAGGATGTTCTCGCCCGTGCACCCGTCGCGCGTCCAGACTTCGACACGGGTGATGTCGAATTGGACGCCGTCGAAGTTCGACTCGTTGACGAGGAGGAGACTGGTCGTGGGTTCACCACAGCCGGTGATTGCAAGCCCGAGCGCGGTGCAAATGAGAGCATGTTTGCATCGCCGTCTGCTGGGGACACCGTGTGTGTTGTTCATGAAGTCGTTGATCGGAGACATCACCCCTACGTTTCCGCGACGGGGCACTCGATACCCCTGGGGCAGTCGATTTTTTTGTGTGGTTGTTCACGGATTAACCCGGTATCGCGGTGCCCCGCCCGGGGACTTGGTCGGTGATGAAGACGAGCACGAACCAACGGATTACAGTATGTCTTGCTCTCACAGTGGCAGCGTGCACTTGGGCCCGATTGGTCTGTGCGCAGCCCTCCGCTGAGCCAGCGACTCCTGAAACGACGGGCGAGGAAGCGACATCCGAAGCGGCTGGCGTGCCCGAAACGACTGCCGAGGAGACCGTGCCCGAAGGGCCTGCCCCGGTTTCGACCCCTCAGGAAGATTTGCTCGGAGGGCCGGGTGAGTCGTGTCGGGCGCGGGCCGACTGCCAGCGGGGCCTGAAGTGTATCGAGGCGATGTGCATCGACGAGCGAGAGGGGACGACCTGTCAGACAAGTGCACAGTGCGGTCCCCTGAAGTGTATCGAGAACATTTGTACAAGTGGCATTAAGACCAATCGCAGTGAGGACGACGAAGCGGACGAGCCCGGATGGATGAACTTTAAGTTCGGCAAGGGGGTTCACGGGCTCGTTGGCTGGAGCATTGTGGGTGGACCCTCCGGGTTTATCGATACCGAACTTGGCGGCTTCGACTACATCGCGCCGTCTTGGGCGTGGGAACTGAACCTCAGCTTGCTAATGAGACGCTTCGAGTTTGGGCTCCACTTCTCCCCGGTCACGTTCAAGATGAGTGAATACGAAGACGATACGCAGCTCTCGATGCTGTTCACGGTCGGTGGATATATCCCGTTGACAAAGAGGGTGTCGTGGCCGATGCGCTTTGGAGCCGGTTTCGTAGCCGTCAATGTCCCTGTTCAACCGCAGTTCGAATTTGATTTGATCGGTGCGGCGATCCACGTAGGGCACCTGACTTTTGAGATCGAGGCACCTTCGTTCCGAAGCGTACTTCTGCTCGATTACAGCGAAATTATGCTTGGTTGGCACTTCGGGCTGAAGACCAGTTATGTGTTTTGACTCGCACAAGGAGCGGTAATTCTCGGCGCACGATTGGGCACGAGCTGTCCTCACAAAGTTGGTCGCCGTCGCAACCAGCGTGTGACTTCGTGTTCATGCGGCGACATTTAGCTCCCCTCGCCGTAGTCCTCGGGGCGAATCCCGTGGGTGCTCATCCACCGGTACAGCGAGTTGCGATGCACTCCGAGTGCACGGGCGGTCCGCGAGACGTTGCCACGCTCGCGGCACAGAGTTGAGACAAGTTCCTCCCGGCTCGGTGCCTTGCGACGGGCCGCTCGAGGCCTGGGCTCAGGCTCGTTCGGACGTTCCGCTTTCGGTGTATCTGTCCCGAGGGGCATCCCGGCACGGGGGTCGAGGTCATGGGCTTCCACCAGCGTGCGGCCGTCGGCGACCGTGGTTTGGGCCGCACCTTGGATCGATCCGAGGAGCTCCCGCACGTTGCCGGGCCAGGGGCGCAGCAGGCACGTTTCGACGAGTGAGACGTGTGCACGGAGATCCGCGGGCAGAGCCTCGAGAGCGGCGCACACCAGCCATGGGATCTCGGCAACCCGCTCGCGCAGTGGAGGGATACGCACCTGCGAGAGGGCGAGCCGGTAGTAGAGATCTTCGCGGAAGCGTCCGGCCGCGACTTGCGAGGCGAGGTCACGGTGGGTCGCGACGACCACCCGGACGTCGACCCTGCGCGGCTCGTCGCCGCCGACGGGCTTGATCTCGCCATTTTGCAGGAAACGCAGCAACTTGCTTTGCACGTTTGGATCGAGCTCGCCGATCTCGTCGAGAAATAGGGTTCCCCGATCGGCCGCGAGCACACTTCCGCGGGTCCGCTTGGCGTGGGTGTAGCCTCCTGCGAGCGAGCCGAAGAGTTCGCGCTCGGCGAGGCCTTCGGGGATCGTGGCGCAGTTGACTGCGACGAAGGGGCCCCCCGCACGCGGACTCTTGTCGTGGAACACGCGCGCGATGTGTTCCTTGCCCGCCCCCGTCTCCCCGGTCAGCAGCAGGCGGTCCATCATGTGTGCAGTTGCGGCGATGGCCCTGCGGACCGTGCGCATACGCGGCCCGACGACGAACCGTCCCACGCGTTCGACCCCGTCCGTATACATGGCGAGGTCGGCGACCGGTACAAACAGACTCGCTCCGGCACGTAGGGTCGAGAAGGCATCACAGCGATCGGAGCCGATCAACCGACGGCCGTCCACGTGGGTCCCGTTGCGACTATCGTGGTCGACGAGGTCCCAGCGCAGGCGATCGGGGAGCTGTTGACAGGTGACGGCGCAGTGCCGACGCGACATTTTGCGATCACCGAGTTTGATCCCGCCTACACCTGCTCGCCCGATCTCCACGGTCTTGCGCAAGGCGATGGGTGTACATGCAGGGCCCTGCGGCGACCAAAGCAGCACCAGCCCGGGCTCTGGGTCTGGATCGTGCGACCGCGAGGATCCCTCGGTGTGCAAGGTTTCGGTGTCCGTCACGGCAGGCGACACTCCGTCCGCGCAAGTGTCTCTCGCTCCTCGCCAGCCGGCAACTCGATCGCGGGGTTGTCGTTGTGGGTGCTCATCAACTCGCGCGCGAGGGCGCGTTCACTGGCGTCGGAACTCGCCGCGAGCGCGCTGACGAGTAATCTCTGGGTTTCGCGGCGCTCACTCGGTGCCGTCTCGGCTTTGCTTTGGAGTGACGCGGCCCGGCGCAACCTGGTGCGAGCAGCCTGACAATCGCCGCGGGCGAGTTCCAAGCGACCAAGGGCCGTGAGTGGCTCGGCGAGTTGCGGATCGTCGGATCCCCGGGAGTCCTCCGTGAGGGAGAGGGCCCGCAGCAAAACCTCGTTGGCTCCCGCATAGTCCGCGACCTCGACTAGGGACTCACCGAGGTTGACGAGGACCATCGAGATCAGGGACGCATCGACTGCGAGGGCCTCGAGCGTGGCGAGGGACTGGCGGTATGCTGCGATCGCCTCGAGTTGGTGACCCCGGGCGCGCAGTACGTTTCCCTGGTTCATGCGGGTCATGGCGACGAAGGTGTGCCGCGGACCGAGAGCATGCTCGAGAGCGGTGAGGGCCTCGCGGTAGCGTTCGTCGGCGAGCTCCCATTGTTCACGGTCCTCGGCCAGGGATCCGAGGGCGACGAGGATGAGCCCGTACTTCTCGTGTCCGGTCATTCCGGCCCGTTCGAGTAGGGCACGCGCACGGTCGAGATACGCTTGGGCCGCATCGAGGCGACCGAGGCGACGCTCGAGCGAACCGAGACTATTGAGGCAAACCGCCAGGGCAGGGTCCTCTTCTCCCAGGGTTTGGGCCAGGATCGCCAGGGACTCGAGGTATTTCTCGCGGGCATCGTCGAGTTGACCGAGTTCGTCGAGCGCGGTCGCTACGTTGTGGAGCGCTTGCCCGTAGGCGTGGTGTTCGTGCCCGTGGAGGCGGGCGAGGTGCTCGAGCGAGGCCTCAAACTCGGTGCGTGCACGCGCGAACTCCCCGCGACGCATAAACACTGCCGCCCGGCGATTGAGGAGCGCGGCCAACCGCCCTGCGTCCCGAGGACGTGTCCGCCGCAGCCGTGCACGGGCCAGTTGGGACCACCGCAGGGCCTCATCTGGCAGCGATTG
This sequence comes from uncultured Nannocystaceae bacterium, assembly GCA_964621785.1. Taxonomy (GTDB): domain Bacteria; phylum Myxococcota_A; class Polyangia; order Nannocystales; family Nannocystaceae; genus JACKDW01. The sequence continues at coordinate 31,719 of CAZUPD010000047.1, read as the reverse complement.
CGCCTCGCCCAACACCCGCACGAGTTCACTGAGGATGTCGAGCAAGACTTCGTTGTGGTTGGTCTCCTCGGCGATCCACAGTCCGCGCAGCAGTGTTTGCTGAGCGTCCTCGTGCAACCCACTGGCCTCCTGTTCGCGTCCGAGGTGCGCGAGTGCTTCAGCGGTCAGCGGCGGGTAGGCGATCGCCTGCGCCGTCACCTCGATCTCATTCGCCAACGCAAGTGCAGCCGGGAACACCCCTGTGTCGTGGAGAGCGCGGACGCGTTGGAGCTTTGAGCGAGCGGCCTCCACATGCACCCGAGTCTCCTCGTCGTCAGGAGGAGCGAGCGAGCGAGCGCGCAGCAGGAGTGCGTCGAGGTCAGCGCAATCCTCGGCGTTGTCGAGTCTGTATACAGCCTGCAGCGCGTCGTTGACTGTTTGGGTGTTGGACTCGCCTAGGACCTCGACGAGGGCTGCGAAACCACCGCGCACACGTTCGAGGCAGGCGACCTGCAGATCGTAGAGTTCGGTCGAGAGTTGGCCATCTGTGTGCGCCTGGCAGGCGTCTTGCGCTGCGCTCGTCCAGCGCCCCGAGCGAGCATCGAGTTCGTCGCGCAGAAGTCCGACCAGCGCCTCGGACTCGGGGACCAGCGCACCCTCGACCTGTGCCGCGACCTCGTCGTTCCAAACCGCGAGCATCGGCTCGTCAAGTGCCTGACAGGCCATGGGTGAGCGGGTGGCGAGGATCAGCACCGCGACGAGAAACAACACGGATCCGAGTGCCCACAGCCCGCGGCTGCGACGCTGCAGGCGCGTGGTGCAGGCGTCGAGCAGCGCATCCATCGACGGCCAGCGCTCATCTGGGTCGCGCGCGAGTCCACGCCGGATCACATGGTCGAGCCATTGCGGTGCGCTCGCCCCCTGGGGACGTTCACCCGGGGAACCTTCGGTGATCGCCGTCAGCAGCTCTGGGACGCTCTCGCCCTGAAACGGACGCGCGGCGTAGAGAGCCTCAAACAGCGCCACACAGAAGCTGAACTGGTCGCTGCGAGCGTCATAGGTACCACGTTCAATGAGCTCGGGGGCGAGGTAGGCGGGCGTGCCGGCCAGGGTACTCGCCGGTCCGATGATGGCTGCGGCTGGGCGCTCAGAACCTCCCTGCGCAGGGCCCCGGGCGAGCCCGAAATCCAACACCCGAACACGTCCGTCCTCGCCCACGAGCACATTCTCCGGTTTGAAATCTCGGTGTACGAGTCCGGCCGCATGGGCAGCAGCCAAACCACGACCAGCCTGAAGGAACACCTCGACGATCTCTCGCCAGGTACGCTCGCTGCGAAGCCACACGCGCAGGGTCTCGCCGTCGACGAGTTCCATCGCGACAAACACCTGCCCCTCGACCGTGCCGACATCGTGCACTTGAACGACATTGGGGTGCGAGAGTTGGGCCATCGCCTGGGCTTCCCGCGCAAGTCTGCGGTCGCCTGCTCCGAGATCGCCGTGGTGCAGGACCTTGATCGCAACCACCCGCGCGAGTTCTTCGTCCCGTGCGCGATAAACTGTGCCCATCCCGCCCGCGCCGAGCCGTTTTTCGATTGCATAGCGGCCGATTCGAACCGGTTCGGGCGCGGCTCCGAACATCTCCGCACGCAGGGCGTTGCGAGCTAGTCGACGCTCGATCTCCGTGACCTCGGGACGAGAGATTGCGTCTGGCCTATCACCGGTGGGTTCCACTAGCGATGGAGATCATCGCCCAGTGTCACTGGCCCGACAAGTAAAAACACAGGACAGCAGTTGTGACAGTGTCACATCGCAGTTGTGACACCTCGGAGAGCTTCTGTCGCTCCGAGCATTTTCTTTTAAGCATTTGAAAATAAATCAGAAAAATATCTTCCACCGCGCGGAATACGGCCTGCAAAACAAGTCGGCGACGCGCGGGTCGGGCCGGATGAAGTCGCCTCGAACACGCGCCGGAAGAGGTGATCTGATGTTCGTAACAACCATATTGTCTGTCCTGTTCGCTGTTTCCGGTCCCGACGCTCCTATGCCGACGGGTGCAATCGACGCGGTCGTGCCCGAAAATACCGAGATTGTCGAACTTGTCGAGGGGAGTCTGCACACCTGCGCCCTGCTCGACGATGGGCGCGTGGTCTGTGTGGGCGACGACGGCGTCGGCCAGCTCGGTCGCGGCGGTGGTACGGGCCCAGTGGTTCCTCTCGCAGGTCCGGCTGTCGAGCTAGTCGCCGGGTACGAGCACACCTGTGCGCTGCTCGACGGTGGGACCATCACCTGCTGGGGTCTCAATCACCTCGGCCAGTTAGGCCTCAAACACACGGACGTCATCGGCGACGACGAGACGCCGGCACGGCAAGGACTCGTTGCACTTCCACATGCTGCGGTCGCTGTGTTCGCCCAGGGCGACCATACCTGCGCCATCCTCGACGACGGGAGTGCGCACTGTTGGGGCGACAACCGCGAGGGAATCTTTGGCTACGGCACCCTCGGATTGATCGGCGACGACGAGACTCCGGTCGAGGCCGGGGCCATCCCCATCGATGAAGAGATCCTGTCGATCACGATCTTTGACGACCACACCTGTCTCGAGACCGTATCGGGCGAGAACCCGTGCGCGGGCAAGAGCTGGAACGGTAAGATCAACTACTGACGAACTCCTCGACCAGCCGTGCGAGCCCTGCTCGGCTGGTCCTGGGAGTGCCGCGTGCGGTCAGTCGGATGCTCCGCGGACCGCTTGTGGTGGAGTCGCCAGCGACGAGTCTAGCTCTCGAACCTCCCGCACCCACGACTCGAGATCCGCCGACACCGAATGCCCGAGATCCGGACTTTCCGCCTCACTCACAACCGCCGCGCGCAGGCGTTTGATAGCCCGCCGCAGGCGCGCGCGCAGGGTCGTCTGTGGGACCTCGAAAATCCGCGCGAGTTCGGGGCCCGTAAACGACTCCCAGTAGTACATCTCGAGCAGGATCTGGTCGTGAACTGGCACGCAGCGCAGGGCCCGAAGGATCAGGCGTTTTTCGGCCCGACGCGCCATCACCTGGGTCGGCGACAGTTCGAGGTCAACCATACTGGTGATTTCAAAGTCGACCTTGGGAGCGCGCGCACGATCACGGAGTTCACGCAGGAGGACGTTGCGCGCGATTCCAAATAGAAACGAACGAAACGACGCCTCACCCCGGAAACTCTCGGCACTTCGGACACAGCCCATAAACGTCTTCTGGGTGAGGTCGCGGGCGGCATCGCGGCATTTGAAGTGAAAGAATCGAAAGACCGCGTCGAAGTGGCGTTCGAACAGGCGATTGCCGGCCAGCGCATCTCCCTCGCGCCAGCGCGTGAGGAGCTCATGGTCCGTGTCCTCACTCGTTCCTTCCATTGCGCCGAAGAGTACCGAGGCCGGATAGCCGTCACAAGTGATCGTCGCGTTAAAATTTCTCGAGTGGCCATTCATCCACGGCTGAACTCATCGCCGTCTTCTGGCCCTTTTCAGGAGGGCTTCGACTTCGGCGAGTGCTTCATCCATTCCCTCTTGCATGAGATAGGTATCCCGGGCCTGTTGGGCGAGTTCCAATGCGCGGTTGCGGTTGTTCGCTCGACGTCCGGGCAGTGCCCACAGCACCTTGGCGAGATTGAATCGGCTGTATGCGAGGTCTTCGACTGCCACCTCTGAGCTCTCGCGTATGCGGACAGCCCGCTTCGCATGTGGAAGTGCGGCTTCCGGCTCGCCACGGGCGAGAGCCAACAACACAAGACCTGTGACAGGAAACGCAACTTCGGGATGGTTTGGGCCCAATGCCTTCTCCCGGATCTTGAGCGCCCGCTCGTAGTATAATTGGGCCTGATCGTATTCGGCCATCTCGGTGAAGATGTTCCCCAGATTGGTGAGTGTCGCAGCGATCTCTGTACTTTCCGGACCTGAGAGTTTCTCTTCAATGGCCAGTGACCGCAGATAGGAACTCTTCGCGTCGTCGAGGCGGCCTGTTGAATTGTAGAGCGTTCCCAGGTTGTTGAGTGCAGTTGTCATCGCCATTTGGTCAATCGTTTCTGTGTGTGCCTCCAGGATGGATAGCGAGCGGAGATAATGTTCCTCTGCCTCTTCCTTCTCCCCAGCAAAATCGAGGGCATCGGCGAGGCGGATGAGACACCTGGCGGTCTGGGGATTGTCGGCGCCGTAAACCTTCTCTGAAATCGCTAGCGCACGACGATGCCGCGCCGCCGCCCGGGCGTAGTCGCCACGGCCTTGGTCCACCACGCCGAGATTTGCCAGCAAGGTAGCGACTGTCGGGTGCTCCGGGCCGAGCGTCTGTTCGGCGATATCGAGTGCGCGTTCGTAGTAGATAATCGCCTCTTGTTGTGCTCCGATAATGTCCAAGCTAAGGGCGAGATTGTTTAGATTTGTGATGAGGTTGGGGTGGTGTGCTGGGAGCTTGCTCTCCTTGATGCTCAGCGCACGGCGGTATGCGTCGATCGCCTTGGGGTAGTCTTCCTGCGCATCCGCGATTTGCCCCTGAAGATCGAGCGCGCTGGCGAAAGCCAGACTCTCCGCGCCGTAGGTCTTCTCGTAGATATCGAGCACCGTTTTCAGTGAAGCTTCGGCCTCTCTCTTTTTCCCCAGCGAAAGAAGTGTACCGACGAGATTAAAGTGTGTCGTCGCCACATTGGGGTGGTCGTGGCCGTGCGAGGTTTCCAGCTGCGCGATTGCAGCCCGGAAGTGTACTTCTGCCTCAGAAGACTCGCCACTCGCTTCGAGGGTGAGGGCTAAACTGTTTCGAGTCTCGGCGAGCAGCGGATGCATCGGTGGTAGGAGCTTTTCTTGTAGATGCAACGCGCTCGTCTGTTCGTTCACTGCTTCTTGAAACCTGCCCATGCTCCGAAACACCGTACCCCGGTTACTCTTGATAGCCGACGCCCTCAGCCGCGAGGCTTCGGTGTTGCCGACGAGTGAGAGGAGCGAGTCGGCGTGCTGCAACCATCGAAGGCCATCTTCGTGTCGTTTTTGGATCGATACGACGGTATCTGCCAACGCGATCGCAGCGTCGAGGGCGAGCTCAAAGGTACCGGTGTGCAGGCCAGAAAAGTATGCACGTTCGAGTGTTTGTTCGGCCTCTTGGAATTGTTCGGACTCGTAGAACAGGAGCCCTAGATTGTGGTAGGCACTGGCGATAAGCGGGCGCCACCCGACGTCTTCGGCCATCTCAACGGTCTGTTTTGCCATCCGCAGTCCGTCGGTGTATGCGCCCGTAGCCCGTAGCGATTGAACAGCAAACAATTTGTCGCGAATCGCTTGAATGTCGCGTCGGTCATAGTCCGAAGCCGATGGCATTGCGTCAAGGACTCGTGTATCTGTGCAGTAAGTGACGGTGGACAGGTGAGCGGCTGCTTCGAGGGCTAGTTGGACACCGGCTTGATCAGTCGTGGCAAGCGTCTCGAGGAGAGCCTTGAGCTCCGCTTTCCGATCATCCAAACAGTCTTTTGCTCGATTGAGTGTTTCGTCGTCCCATGTTTTTTTCACCGTCGCTTCGAGACACGCTTGCGTTCGGGCCTCCTCCCACGCTTCGGACTGGGCTTCAAAGTATGGCGTAACCTTGGTCGCCATCGTTTCGGCATACGAGGCACCCGTCGCCAACAGCCCTTGGTGGAGCCTGGTCTTCGCCGCTTCGTTCCAGACCTCCTCAATCGTCGCGCCCTCGGCCTCACATGTGGCGATTTGCTGAGCGTCGAGGTACTTGGCGGCGCCAAACCACCCTGCGAGGACCAGGAATGTCGCGATGATCGTCCCAAGCATCACGCGCCGTCGGGTCGGATTTGCCTCGAGTGCGGCCAACATCGCCTGGGTCGTTGCGAAGCGGGCATCTGGATCCACGCAGAGCCCTCGGTCGAGCACGTTTCGTATCCACGCGGGTACCTTCCGGTCCGTTGGGATAGGTTCCCGTTTTCCTGCCTTGACGGCCTCCCACAGGGTCGTCGCTGCGTCGATCCCTGTCAGTGGCCGAACACCGTAGAGTGCCTCCCAGGCCGTTACACAAAACGCAAACTGGTCGCTTCGGTGATCGGCAGGCTCACCGCGAAAGAGCTCCGGTGCCATGTAGGCCGGCGTACCAACGAGGGCCCCCGCCATGGTCACCTGTTTGTTGGCCTCTTGGACTGCACGTGCCTCGGCGCGCAACTTCAGGGTTTCTGGATCGTCCTCGCGTTGTGCGATTCCGAAGTCCCCCACGCGTACTCGGGTGTCATCGCCCACGAAAACGTTGTCGGGCTTGAAGTCGCGGTGCACCACCTTCTCGCCGTGGGCAGCCGCGAGCCCGCGCCCTGCCTGGAGGAGGACGGCGAGGACCTCTCGCCACCCGCGGCGCTTCTCAGCGAGCCACTCACGTAGATTCTTGCCCTTGACCAGCTCCATGGCCACAAACACCTGCTCGCCGACCTCGCCGACCTCGTACACGCCGACGATATTGGGGTGGTCGAGTTTGGCCATGGTCTGCGCCTCGCCGATCATCCGTTGCCGCAGGCGGGCGTTTTCACGGCCCGAGGGCCGTACGACCTTGAGGGCAAGTTGGCGCTCCAGTTTTGGATCGAAAGCCCGGTATACGATTCCCATCCCGCCGCGCCCGAGGACCTCGAGCACGATGTAGCGGCCGAGCAGCGATGTCCCGGTGTTACCGGTGAAGAGTTCGGCTTCGTCGGGGCTATCGTCCTCGGTGTCGATCGTGGTCTCGGAACAAAGATCCATCGTCCGTCCCAATGTGATGGCAGCGACGTGCGCGAAATGTTGCCGACGCTGACGGCTCTCATCATTGCATACCCCGCGTGTCAGCACAATCACCGCGCAGCTTCATCCGTCCGTGACATCCGTTCGCGCAGTATTGGGTGGAACATTTCGTCGTAGTTTGAGTGCCCTGATTGTAACGAACCGGACGTTCACCTCCCAGCTACGGTTTGCGAAATGTTGGCGAGAGCGTCGGGGGAGAGCCGCAGCGGTGTGTCGTCGTGATTCAGTTCATTTTTCGAGTCATGGCAACCGCGTGCGAGCGAGCCGCTGTACATATGCTCGAAAACCGGCTACGGTACAGCCGCGTGATGATGCTGTCACAAGAAGACCCACGGGGTGCTCGCAACACAACCCGTGCAGGTCGGCCTGTTCCGCGCCTCATGCCAGTACCACGTGGTTTTCGCACATGGCAGGTTTACACGCAGTTTCACGACCGTCCGATGTTCACGGCACTTGTCCCTCGCGGCATGTGTACGTTCGTTGCGCGTTCGTTTGTGCGGGCAACCACGACCCAGCTCGGGTCGCCTCCGGTTCGAAACGCGGTGGGATGCCCGGGGTAGTCGCGAGTCGGGGGGCGGACCGACGCGTCAAAGAACTTGGGAAGCGGGTTCGCCGTGCCGTCGAGAGACTGCTGCAAAGTCGTGCGTCGCTGATCGGATCGGTATGGAACGACCACAGGGCGAGTGACCTCTACGCAGCAGCGTGTCAGTTTGTCATGCGACTTGTCGTGATGAATTTCGCCGAGGCGCGCGGACGTTTACCAGGTAGTAATCACCACAGTTATGGGCTCCGAAGTCTCCTCGACCAGCTCGACACACACACACCAGCTCGCCGTCGTACACAGCACATTGCCTGGCCGCAACTCCTCGCCCGATTCCGGCGACTTCATCAAGGGCCACCGCACCTCGTCGCGGTCGATAGTGCTGACTTATATGCGCCGGGGCACCGCGATGGCACCCCCGTACAGCGGGCGTTGGCCGTGCTCGAGACATGTACCGAGCCCCCCGATGACCAAGTTGTCCACCACATTCTCGTGCTCTTGACACAGACCACCCAGCGCATTCGTGAGGGGACCGTCTGGCGAACTGTCACCGCGCCAGTCGATTTCACCGCACTCGCCAGCGAGTCCATCGGGATTGTCTACGAAGGTCTCCTCGACTACGAGCTGCATCGAGTCGGAGAACAGCCGGTTGCCCTCGTCAACTTCGGCGATCAACTCGCGCTTCCCCTCGACCGTCTCGAAGCGATGGATGACACGTCGCTCAAGTCTCTTATCCAGCGAGCCAAGGTCACGAGCAAGACGCCGGCGACGGTCAGGGGCGATGACAACGCGACGCTCGCACTTTCCGACGCGGTTCGAGCAGGTATCAACGAAGACACGTCCAGCGGGATGTGGACAAAAGCGAGGTCGCGAGCAATCGCTTGGGCCCGTCGTGTCGTCGAAGTCATTGGTGTGACTCAAGGGACATGTAGAGATGTGCATGCACAGGCGCAGGCTGACGCCCTCGCAGCACGCCTCGTCGCCGACGTCAAGCTCCCTGGCGAGCTCTATTTGGTGCGCTGGGGTGGCACTCGGAAAGGGGCGGGCACGTTCTATACACATCCACAGCTCACGATCCCCACGGTCCGTCGGACCCTCGAACCACTCCTCTACGAGCAGGGCGAAGCAGGGCGAATCATCCGCCCGCCCGAGGCATTGCTCGCGCTCAAGGTCTGCGACCCGGCGATGGGGTCGGGGAGTTTTCTCCTGGCGACGGTTCGGGCCTTGACCGCTGCGGTTTGCAAATCAATGTATACACATGGTCGTATCACACAGGTTGATGGCCATACAAGAATCGACTGCAACATTCTCCCGGAAGGTGCCCGCACCGTCCCGACCCGTGATGAGACGAGGGTCGAGGCTGTGATCCGCCGAGCTGTCGTCGAACACTGCATCTATGGTGTCGACCTCGACCCATTGGCGGTGTTGTTGGCCCGAGCTGCGCTGTGGATCGAGACCGATGCAAACCAGCTGCCACTGACGTTTCTTGACCACAAGCTGCGGTGTGGCGATGCCTTGGTCGGTACGTGGTTCGACCGCTTCCAAGATTACCCATTGTTGTGTTTTGAACGCCAGAGTCCCGATTGGACGTCGAAGGAGGAACAGTGGAGGCTCCCGCATCACCCGTGGCGTCTGTGGCATGCTGCGTTGAAAAAGCGCAGCACCGAGGCGATTGCCCAGCAGGTGTCCCGGCTTGAAGCCGAGGTACCCGAGGACCACGAAACGAGTGATGCACTCCGAACCGCTGTCACGCAGGTAGGCCTTCTCTACCGGGATTTGTGTCGGGTACCGGCGAATCGGCCGGACGAACGTGCCCGTATGTGGCGGACCGGGATAGCGACGACAACGACCCTCTCCCGTGTACGTGAAGCCTTCGACACGTGGTGCGCACTGTGGTTTTGGCCGCTCGACCAGCTCGACGTGATGCCGCTCCCAAACGAGTTCTGCGCACCGGGTGACGCCGCCCGCCAAATCGTCACGACACTGCGCACGCAAAAAGGCTTTTTCCACTGGGAGCTCGAGTTCCCAGATGTGTTTGCAGCGCAGGAAGCAGGATTCGATGCGATTGTCGGCAACCCGCCATGGGAGATTCAAAAGCCCAACAGTCGGGAGTTTTTCAGCAATCATGACCCGCTTTACCGCGCATACGGCAAGCAGGATGCTTTGCGGGCGCAAAGGGGAATGTTCGCGGCCCGTCGCGACATCGAAATGGACTGGCTCGAGTATCACGGAGGCTTCAAAGATTTCGGAAACTTTGTCAAACACGCCGCCGAGCCGTTTGGAGACGCAAGGGTCGCCGGCCACAACGGCGGGGACGTACGTCTCGCGCGTGGGAAACGTGGTACTGCACTTCACAGGAGCTGGCGGAGGAAGCGGGCTCGCGTCCGCGGATACAGTGATCCGGAGCATCCGTTTCGCCACCAAGGTTCAGCGGATCTGAATACGTACAAGATGTTTTTCGAGCAGGCACACGCACTGGTGCGCACGGGTGGCCACATCGGGCTGATCGTCCCGAGTGGGCTCTACACCGATCAAGGAACAGGTCCGTTAAGACATCTACTTCTCAAGCGCTGTCGCTGGCGCTGGCTCTACGGATTTGAAAACCGCGACAAACTCTTCGACATCCACCGCAGTTTCAAATTCGGTGTGGTCATCGCCACGAAGGGGGGCACGACCGAGACGGTCCAAGCAGCGTTTATGCGACATGACCTCTCCGATTGGGCACACCAGCGTGGTGTCGTAGCATACCCCGCACAGCACATTGAATCCTTCTCGCCGACGAGTCGGAGTGTGCTCGAGATCCGGTCACAACAAGACCTTGAGATAATGACCAAGATCTATGCAAATGGTATCTCTCTCGGCAACACAGGAACGTCCGGATGGGGTGTGGAGTACAGCTCCGAATTTCATATGACCAACGACTCGAAGCACTTTCTCTCCCGTGAGAAGGCTCAGAGGCAGGGGTATAAGCCCAGACATTGTGGACGGTGGGTCAATCAAGCGGGTGATGTGTTACTGCCACTGGTGCAGGGAGTGATGCTCGGACCGCTGGAGTTCAACCGCGTCGCCTATGTCGGGGGCCGGGGCTTGCGAGCAAAGTGGGAACGGTTGGAACATACCTCAGAACACATACGCCCGCAGTTTCTCATGCGCGAGGACAAGGCCTCGGAAAAACTGCGGAGCAAATCGCCGCGCGTCGGTTTTCGTCCAATTGCGCGGACAACCGATCGACGTACGATGATTCCATCCTTGATTCCCGGCTGGCCAGCGGGGAACAGCGTTGGCATTTTACATTCCAATATCAAAGGTGCTGCGATTGTCCTCGCGGGGTTGCTGGGCAGCTATACCTTTGATTGGCAGCTTCGAACGAGGCAGAGTGGTTCCAATGTCAACTGGTTTTTGTTGGCCGAATCAGTGGTTGTTCCTCCCAGTCGGAGTCAAATCATTGGCAATATCGTCGCACCCCTGTTCGCGCAGCGGTGGTTCGCGCCTGAAATCACAAGATTCGGTCGGCGAAAACCCGCGGCGACCCCCCATGAACGCCTCCGTCTTCGTTGCATGCTCGACGCCATTGTCGCCGAGCTCTACGGGCTCGACCGCGACGATTTTGCCTGGGTTTTGAAGGATTGCGACCATCCCACCTCCCGCCTGTCCGAACAGTCCTTTTGTCGTCAGCTCGACGCCAAGGGATTTTGGCGGGTGGACAGGACCGAGGATCCTGAGTTGCGGCATGGTGTACTCTCGCTGGCAGCGTTCGACGACCTCATGATTGCAATTGCAGCAGCAGATACCCGCGAGGCCGGCCTCCAGGCGTTTTGTGACCAACACGCGGGGGACGGGTGGATGCTTCCCGAAACGCTTTGCATCGCCGACCTCGGTTTGACCCGCACCGTCGACGGAGGAAACTACGACGAGCGGGCCCGCAATCCACAACCTGTCCGCAGGCGGATGGGTCCGCGCTTTGTCGCGTGACCGCGTGCCGACCGCGAACGGGCTCGAGCCAGGGTTCGCCGCGAACGCCTATGAACCCTTGCTCCCAGCGATATATGCATCGACATTCTGGGCGAGGACATCGAGCGGAACATTGCCCCCCTTGACCACGGTATCGTTGAAGTCGCGTAGATCGTAACCTGTCCCGAGGGACTTGATCGCCCTGTTGCGCTGACGATTGATCTCGTTCATTCCCACTTTGTAGCCGCAGGCCTGTCCCGGCCAGCTGCAATAACGATCGACCTCACTTTTGACCTCTTCGGGGTTTGAGCCGTTTTGGTCGACAAAAAACCGCACCCCCTGCTCGCGTGTCCAGCGTTTGACGTGGAGACCGGTGTCGACCACCAAGCGGCAGGCACGAAATGCGATCGACTGAAGGTAGCCCAAGCGGCCAGCCGGGAAGTCGTCGAAGACACCGAGCTCGTCGGCGAGTTGCTCTGCATACAATGCCCATCCTTCACTATACGCATTGAAGGCTAGCATCGCACGAATCGTCGGGAGTTGGTTGGAGTATTCACCCTGCCAGACATGCCCTGGAATTGCTTCGTGGTGGGTGAGGTCAGGCAGGCTGTATTTGCTGTGGAGATCGGTGGTGCGAAGGTTGATCCAGAACTTGCCTGGAATACGCCCATCGATTGAACCGGAACCTCCGTAGGCTGTCGGCGCCCCCGGTTCCTCCTCGGGGGGGAGTCGCTTGACCTCGACATTCCCGCGGACCAGTGTGCGAAACGCTCGTGGGAGTTGATTGCGAATCATCGCCAATCGCTCGTTGATAAATGCCATGATCTCGGCGCGTCCCGGGTCGCCTTTGGCAAATTGAAAACGCTTATCTTTGGCGACGGCCTTCATCCGTTCGCCGACCGTCCCTTGGGTGTAACCGAGTTGTCGCAGGATCGGCTCCATTTTGCCGTGCAGCTCACGGAGGTTGTCGAGGCCGAGTTGGTGAACTTCGTCGGGCGTCATTTCGGTTGTGGTCGAGGCCCGCAGCGCCCAGCGGTAGTACTCGTCGCCGTGTGGCCGCGCCCACATCCCGGGATCCATCGTCGCCTTGTCCCGCTGGGTCTTGAGTTCGACGAGTTGGCGCTCGAGTGCGGGAGTGACTTTTTCGCGGGCGAGCGAGCGGGCCTGTGCCTCCCAGTTGCCCGGGATGTTTGCGGTCCGGCGCACGAGCGACGCGACGACGCTACCTCCTTCCCGTGTATTTGCAACTGATTTGGTCATCTGGTCGATGGCCTTGTCGATGAGAAATGCGGGTGCATATACACCGAGGCTGCCCGTCGCTTGCAGTCGCTCGAGCTCACCATCGAGTTGGTCGGAGTAGTGTTCGAGTCGCGCGAGGTAGGCCTGTGCATCCTCGGCGGTGTGTACTTGGTGCTCGGAGTCGAGAAACCGCGGTACATCGAGGTAGGCGCCGACGTTCTGAATCACGACATAGGGGGTGATCCGCCAACCGCCGACCGGCACGTCTCCGTAGGGAAGAGCAAGACCGTCGAGCGAGGTTTGATAGGCCGATTTTACAACTTCAATGGTCGTGCGGGTCGCATGGTCGAGCGCACGGGTGTCGACCGCTCGAACGCGCTTGAGGTCGGCCCGGAGCATGTCGCTCAGTTGTTGGCACCCGGCGATCGAACGGTCGGCCAACTGTGAACGCAACGCGCTGTGTTTCCCCGTATCGAGACCGAGCGTCGTTGCCGTTTCTGGATGCATCTGCAACAAGTTCGTGCCCAGTTGGTCGATCAGGACCCCGGGACGTGGGGGGCTATCTGCGAGGTGCGCCCCGGTTCCAGGAGGTTGTGGCTGAGACGGTGCCGGGGAGCGCTTGCAACCGGGAAACATCAAGGCCGCGCTCAAGCAGCCAAGGGTGGACAGAGCTTCGCGGCGAGTGAGGGGCGGGGGCTGGGACAAATGGAACCTCGATGGGGAATGTACCATGGCTCGAAACCGGCTGCTTTGAACGCTCGCTTCGAATATCGATGAATCACAAGGCCGCCCGGTACTCATAGAAGCTCCCCTGAAATACTCTGGGGGCATCCCGGTCCTGTGACCGATCCAATCGCTTGCCCCGGGTCAGAAGCTGGGAGAACAGAGAACGTGCGGCGCGCTTGAACCTGTTCGTAAATGCTTCGCTATCGCGGGAAAACCGAGAAAGCTCGCAACGAACGATCGAGTATTTGCCTCCCGATAACTGGCATGCCTTTTAGGTCATGCAATCAATGCTACCCAGTTTGTGCAGCAGTTCGCGGGTCGAGCGGACGCGATTGTGGGCGATCGTCGTCGGCCGAACGCGCGCCTATGGACGGTGTGCGTGAATCGGTGCTGCGCGATGGCGGATCGTTGACCACCACGGCAGATGTGGCGTATCATCCTCCGATGATGCTGTGGCCACTTGGTGGGAAATAGGCCTGAAATGAACCAGGAAATTATCTGCATTCAGGTGGGTCAGTGCGGAAACCAAATCGGAACCAAATTTTGGCAAACGATTGCCGAAGAACAAGGGCTCGACACGACGGGATCATTCATCCGCGAGAACAACTCCGTCGACGCCCGGCGGCGGGCCAAAGCAGGAGTGTTTTTCCGACAGGTGGGGGCCGATCGATTTGTGCCACGTGCGGTGTTGGTGGACCTCGAACCCGGCACCCTCGATGTGATCAAGGCCAGCCCCGTGGGCACGATGTTCAAGCCCGACAACTTTGTCTTTGGCTCCTCGGGTGCAGGCAACAACTGGGCCAAGGGCCATTACCGCGAGGGCGCGGAGCTCCTCGACAGTGTTCTCGACGCGATCAGGAGAGAGGTTGAGTCCTGTGAGTCCTTGCAGGGCTTTGTCCTGTTCCACTCCCTGGGTGGCGGGACCGGTTCCGGCCTGGGGACGCTCATTCTCAACAAGTTAAAACGAGAGTATCCTGAGCAGGTTTGTGTGACGTTTTCGGTGGCTCCCTCGCCAAAAGTGAGTGATGTGGTCGTCGAGCCGTATAACGCGGTCCTTTCCTTTCATCAACTGATCGAAAACGCGGACTTGAGTTTTTTGGTCGACAACGAAGGGCTGTTTAACATTGCTCGCAATACACTCAAGCAAAGCCGGCCCAAATACCCCGACTTAAACTGGATCCTGTCCAACGCAGTCGCCGGTGTGACTGCACCCTTGCGATTTCCCAGCCACGCACTCACAGACTTGCGCAGCTTGGTGATGAACCTCGCACCCTTTCCGAGGTTGCACTTTATCCTCCTGTCCCACGCCCCGATTTATCCTGCGGGTACACAGTCCAAAATCAAGCTTTCCTTCACACAGGTCACCGCGCAGGTGTGGAACCGTCGCAACTGGCTCGCCGCCTTTGAGGGGGATGCGAAGCTCGTGGCTGCGGCGTTGACCTACTGCGGGAACCCAGGAGGGCGTGCGCTCGACAATGTAGCCGGCGAGCTCCGAGCTGATGCAGATCGGTTTGTCGATGCAATGACCAATTGTGCGTTGGTTGTGGCACCATCTACACCCAAGCCACCTGTCAAGTACACCGCGACCCTCGCAGCCAATACGACGGGTATTAAGGATGTGTTTGCGAGGATAAACGGGCAGTTTGCCAACCTGTTCAAGCGCAAAGCGTTCCTCCATTGGTATACGGGGGAGGGGATGGATGAGATGGAGTTTCAGGAGGCGCATGCCAACGTGAAGCAACTGATCGGTGCATATGAGAACCTCGAACAGGCAGCCTACCAAGGCCTGGGTGACGGGAACTAGCCAGAACGAAGGGTGCAGGTGACGGGTGCGGGAAATCATCACAATCGGTATTGGCGGCGCGGGGTGTGCGATGGCCTACCAGTTTTGGCGTCGTGTCATGCGCGAGCACAACATCGACAATCACGGAGTGCGGACCAACGACGATGGCCTTGCACAGGCGTTTTTTGAGACATCCCCCAACAATGTTTGGACGCCACGGGCGTTGTTTGTCGATCTCGACCCCACGCTCCTCGATGAGATCAAGGGCGCTGGGATAACCGCCTTTCGCCCGGACTTTATGGTCAGTGGTAAGGCGGGCACCGCAGGCAACTTTGCGCGCGGCCGCTACGGGGCGGGCTTGTCGTTGATCTCCAAGGTCGAGGACCGGCTGAGGAAGCTCGTGGACAATACAGACAACCTCCAGGGGTTCTTGATTTTTCACGCGCTGGGTGGCGGCACGGGCTCGGGACTCGGAGCGCTCATCTTGGAGCGACTGACGACGACCTATCGCAAGAAAGCGAAGGTCGTTTTCACTGTCGTCCCGTCATTTGTCCACCGGTGCTCGTTGCTCGAACACTACAATGCCTTGCTTGCACTGCCTGCGTTACTCGATCACTGCGATATGACGTTTGTGTTCGACAACGAGGCCCTTCGCCGAACCTGCGCGAGCAACTTGAATATCAAATATCCGAGTTATGAAGACCTCAATGAGCTGATCTCACGGGCCGCGTCAGACATCACTGCTGGAATTCGTTTCGAGACCGGTGAGCTCAACGACTTGAATAGCTTGCGGACCAAGCTGATCCCCCACCCGATGCTTCAGTTTATCTCGGTATCCATGGCTCCTGTGACCACCGCGGCAAAAGTGACGACTGCCGATACAAATGTCCTGCCGATGATGCAGACGGCCGTACAGGACGAGCCGGTCGGTGGCTCTGATAAGAAGTATTTGGCGGCGGCGTTTGTGTGCCGTGGGGACATCGCTACCAAAGATATTCAAGCGGCAGTCTCATGGCTCAATGCCCATCATGTGTTAACATTCACGGACATCATCCCCACAGTGTTGACCGTCAGCCACACCGAGGCGCCGACAGGGAGCCTCGAAGGCGACAATGTCGGGGCACTCGAGCGGACCGTCACGCTGTTGAGCAACACCACTGGCGTGGGCGAATATTTGCGGAGTCGCGTGACCGATACGTTCGATCAGAACTTCGCCGCCCTAGCGTTCGTACATGCGTACGTCGACGAGGGGGTAGAAGTTGCGACGTTCGGCGAAGCGAGGGAGATGCTGAGAGCATTGGGCAATGACTACGAGGATGTGCATGGGAGTGGTGCGTGACACAAACGAATCAATACTATCATCATTGTATCATCATGTTGTAGTGTGTTGCGCCCTGATGTCGTAACGGTCGACGGCGAGCTCACTTGGGTCTACATCGGCGCAGTTGCATCGGGGAAGGTGCGGGCTCCGAGGTTGCTCCGCGACCGTAACCCACGCGGTTGCGGAAATCTCACACGGTTCACCGACGGTAACTGCGTCAAGTTCGGTGTTCCGAAAAAAGTTTCGAAACGCGCTTGACCATAAATAAGCATTGCCTTATAGATTGTAAGTGCATGAGCGCGATCCTGATCGAAGACAAGATCTTCCAGGCGCTAGCGGATCCCAGTCGCCGGGCGATCTTCGAGTCACTCACGGGTGGCGAAGCTGGGGTCAAAGAACTCACCGCCCGCTTCGACATCTCTCAACCCGCGGTTTCGCAGCATCTCGCGACATTGAAGCGCGCTGGTTTGGTCAACGGTCGACGCGAGGGAAGACGGGTCTTTTACCGTGTCGAGCCGCGAGGGCTCGAGCCACTCGTTGATTGGATTTCCCACTACCGCGCCTTTTGGACGGAGCACATCGATCGTCTTGAACAGTTGTTGGAGGACATGGACGAGTGAAGCCCATCGACAAAACAGCCGCATCACAAATGCAATCGATCGCGTTTGAGTTCGACTTGCGGCATTCGCCGAGCAAAGTGTGGCGTGCGCTCACCGAGCCCAAACTCCTCGAGCAGTGGTTGCTACCTGTTATCGGACACAAGCTCGAAGTAGGTGCTGCTTTTACATTGAAAGCCCCGCCACAACCTGGTTGGGACGGCATGGTAGATTGCCAGTTTCTCGAGATTGAGGCAATGCGTAAACTCAGGTGGAGGTGGGTCGTTGGCGACATCGATACCGTCGTGACCTTTACACTCACACCAACGGAGTTTGGCACACGGCTCTCCTTGGTCCAGGAGGGGTTCAAGCCCCATCAAAAGCAAAACTTCGGTGGTGCGCGCTATGGTTGGCGGATGATGGGCACGAAGCTCGTCGAGCTGCTGGCGAATGTGACGTAGTCCATCGCAGGAGGTTCCATGAACAGGTGGATGCGACAGATGCATCGTTGGTTGTCCGTTCTTTTTACGGTTGCCGTGATTGTCAACATGTTTGTCATGGCGAGCGAGGAGCCCGCGGTATGGGTCGGGCTCTTCGCCTTGTTTCCACTCGTAGCACTGCTTCTCACGGGTCTTTACCTTTTGGCATTGCCCCATACTCGTAGAAGGCGCCTTCGCCAGCGTTTGTGAGTCCATCGAGAGATGGGTGCAGTCGGGAGTGAGCAAAATGGCTGGAAAATCGAACAAGAAAACAGTGAAAAAATCAGTCGCAGATGGCGAAGATGCATCCAAATTGATCGATGCGAGGATTCAAGGTTTGGGTGATTGGCGGGGAAAAACCCTTGCCCGGGTTCGCAAGCTGATAATGCAGGCTGATCCAGATGTGGTCGAGGAGGTCAAGTGGCGTAAACCGTCAAACGCAATGCTCGGTGTGCCGGTGTGGTCCCACGACGGTATTATCTGCACAGGAGAAACCTACAAAGACAAAGTAAAACTGACGTTTGCCAAAGGCGCTGCAATCGATGACCCCTCGGGTGTCTTTAACGCCAGTCTGACAGGGAACACGCGTCGGGCGATCGACCTTCACGAGGGCGACTACCTCGACGAGCGAGCGTTCAAGTGTCTCATCCGCGCAGCAGCTGGGCTCAACAAAGTCGGCACATCGCGCACGCGCAAGGGGTCGAAAGCTCGGGCGAAGCCAATGGAGCCTGTGCTGCTCTCGGGTGGGAATCCCCAAATAGCAAAGGGGGATGGTGACGCACCGGTACAGGCGTACATCGCGGCAATGCCGGGCTGGAAAGGTGAAGTCGGACGACATCTCGACGCGTTGATCGAAGAACATGTCCCCGGTGTACACAAAGCAGTCAAGTGGAACTCACCATTTTACGGAGTCGAGAACCAGGGGTGGTTTTTGAGCTACCACTGTTTCGCAAAATACGTCAAAGTGACGTTTTTCAGCGGCGCCTCGCTGCGCCCCATACCGCCCGGAGAATCCAAGCACAAGCAGGTTCGGTACCTGAACATTTATGAAG
The DNA here is from genome assembly GCA_964621785.1 of uncultured Nannocystaceae bacterium. Lineage (GTDB taxonomy): Bacteria > Myxococcota_A > Polyangia > Nannocystales > Nannocystaceae > JACKDW01. Next base: position 13,274 of record CAZUPD010000047.1, on the reverse strand, counting down.
ATGTGGCGTTCGACGGACCGCAGTTCAGTGATTGGGTCAAACAGGCGAGCCAGTTACCTGGCGAGAAGTTGTAGCAGGCCATCTGTGCTACGTGCAGGCCATCTCGGTGAAGCATGGAACATGCACCGCGATTCGATCGTCTGTATGGAAACTAGCATGTCATTTCACTCGATGGCGTCGTCTCGAGATGATGGTACCGAGCGAGACGAGTACGAGAATCGATACTCCCCACGGCGCCCCATCCGTCGCTCGACATCCCCTCGTTTCCGGCGGAGTCTCGGCCTGAACCGGCGACTCTGCACCGGACGGTGCATCTGGCGAGGCTTCACCCCCATTCGCGGGAGGACTTTCCGGAGTGTTGTCGACGGGACTGCCTTGGTCCCCATTCGCGTTCTTGTCGGTGTTGGAGATACACCAAACTTCCTCCCAAGTTGACGCCCCACGGGTTTGACACGCTTTTGTATAGCCTTTTTCGAGATACCGGTTTGCACAGGCATCTGGCTCGCGGAAGTACGCATCCCCACACAGAACACAGGAAGTACTCTCCTTCTGTTGCTTGGCGACGGTGCATTTCTCGACGTAGCCCGGCGGCGGTGGAAGATCGGCAGATGCAATCGACGCACTCAACACCAGCGGGGCGATCAACGCTAGACAAACCAGGACACGTGACATCAGCGACCTCCTCGGACGTCACCCATCTTCCGCGAACGGCCGCAAATTAGCAACCCGCTATCGTTGGGTCCGGGCTGCTAGGGTGCGATGAGTGTAATGTCGCGAAACTGGCCAGCGTGCGAAATACTGACGGCAAACCCGTTCCCCACGGTGAACGGTACATCGACAACCGGGCCGGCCGGATCCCCTTTGTTAGAGTTTTCCTCGGTGAACTCGGCCCGTAGGATGTAGTCACCTGGCGTTACGGGTTGGCCGTTGGCGTCGTGCAGGTCCCATTCAAGGACTGCTGTACGGTGACTTCCGCGTGTGGCCCCAGAGACAGCATCGACCGCGTTGTCGAGGGATGCACTGCGCCATTTTACGAGATGCTCACGGCGGACGTTGGCCCACACTCCCAGGGTCCGAACGAACACTCCCCCGGGTCGCTCGACCCAAATGGCGCTGACATTACGGTCGGCGTACTCGCCATTGTATGTCCGTGTCCGATATTGTGCATACATCATTTCAGGGGTGCCAGCATCCTCCATTTGAAGGTCGAAAGCATAGGGGTTGGACAGGGCACTGCGCAGAATCGTCGCTGTGAGGACATTCTCACCGGCCTGCAGCGGATCGGCAGAAAATGCAAATCGCAGGTATCGTCGCCCCTCGTTCCCCTCAGCCTGCTCTTCGGCGTCGAAGTTTGGAGCATCGCCGACCGCGTTGCTGCGGGTGACTTCGACTCCGTTGAGATGCAAGAGGACCCCGTCGGCCCGACGGACATGGGCGATCAACGAGGTGTAGGCCTCCGGCGATTCACATGTAAATACAAACCTCGCATAGATTGTGGCGGCTCCTGGGTCGAGGGTTGTCTGGATGTCGGGTGCGCTGTTACCAAATGGTGCGGCGGCTTGCTGCCAGCCACTTGCGTCGAATCCTGGAAGGTGCCAGTCGCCGACGGGTGGTGTGACAGACACACTCCAAAGCGATTGAGCCGGGATCAGCACGGGCCCGTTTTGTCCGTCGTCCGAGGTCGTCGATGTCCCGGGAAGCGGGGGCTCTGCACCGGACGAACCGCCCCAGTGATCATCGGTTTCGGCGTCGCTGCCATCGGACCCACTCGCCGATGGTTCCCACGCAGGAGCCGGCTCGATCGCCAACCCGCCGGTTTGCGTACAGCCGATGATCACTCCGAACAGGGCAAAGGCCTGCACGGTGAGATTGAATTTAGTTGCATCCACAACCACCTCCGTTTCCCCCGAGACCACCTGCCGAGCCTTCGCGGTAGTCGAGTGCGTGATCGGGTCCGACGTCGAGGTCGCGCTCCTCTGACAGGGCCATATCCGGCTGGGCGAGACGACCGCGCTCGTAGGGTTTCACGCTGGCGCAACCCGTGAGTTTTCCGGTCACGAACATCATGACAAGCCCGTAGCGAGCGAATCGAGTTGCTGGCGATGATCGCGTGGATTGTATATGTTGATACATGTTATGGTCTGGTATCATGCGTGGCTGCAGGGAGCGTCTCCGCGTGCGGGTCGCCCGGCGGCGAAACGAACCAACGATTACAAGTAAATACAACGACCAAGCTGTTTGGAACCGGGGTTCCGGTGCGATTGAACAGCCCTCGTCGTAGCCCTGTGGGGTGAGTGGGTATTCGACCAAGGCTGCGTGATCTCCCTGTGGCGTACCATCACCGTCGGCCGCGACCAATCCGATGTAGAGCGCACCTGGAACTTTTTCGTCGGGGGCAGTCCATTGTAGGCGCATTGACTTGGCACCACAGTCACTCAGGGCCAATGCATGTCCCCGCTCGAGCTCGAGCGTTTCGATCGCTGGGGTTCCGCTCGTGCAGGTTTCGTCGGTTTCGAGCAGCGACTTGGGAGGTGCCTGGAGCTCGCCAAACGAGCGCCCCTGCGTGTCGGTGACTTCGGCTGTAAACGCGAGGTGCTCGTCGACCCAATTGAGTGTAAATGCATAGGTTTCGCCGGGGGTGTAGCCCCGCGTGGGCCCTCCGACGAGTTTGAGTGACACTTGGGTAGCGTTCTCCGAACGATGGCAGACATCGCAGGACCAACCGTCGGCGGGCGAACCTGTAAAGATTCTGCCGCCACCACCACCGTCGTGTGCAGGGTCCGCCCCGTAGAGAGCAGGGGAGCCGTAGCCGAGGGCAACCGCAGGAACCAGTGTGAGGAGCAGTGCTGCGAGGGCGGTGGATGTCTTCATCGGTTCTCCATCACCCAGTCTCGCAGCACGACCCACCCAGGTTGCTCGCGAAACTCGTAGATATTGTTTCCGTGGCGGTCACGTCCGCGATGTCCTGCTCCAGAGGTTGTCTTTTCGAGCAGGAGTGGCATCTCGACGCCATCGACTTCGATCTGAGCCCCGAGCATTCCCCGTGCCCGTGTATAAGCAATATTAAGCTCCTCACTGGTTGGCGGGTCGAGGTACCCGCTGTCGGGCGAGAGTCGGGTGCGGCCTGGGCCGGGGACAAATAGCGGGCGTCGAGCATCGCCGTGACAGGCGGGAAAACTGCAATCGCGCAGGAGGACTGGGTAAACCTCATTGGCGAACACTTCTGGATCGGGTGCGGGGATCGTCTGGCCTCCGGGGTCGCACCCCAGACACGCGGCCAGTGCAACTGCGAAAAATCCGGACCACGCACAAACCTTCCGGAATATTGCAAATACATGCATTCCTCGGGTGTAGAACCCCTGTCTGTCTGCCCAACGGCTACGCACTTGTACAACTCTCGCTTCGGGCTGTTGGTGGCCCCACAAAACTTCTAGATGCGTGGTTGCGCATACAACCAAGCGCATCGCAACCCCTCGCTTCGGGATAATGGTGAGGTCGCAGTCGTTCGGGTGAGTTCCCCATGCTCCGACGCGAAATACCACATGAAAATGATTTTGAAAATTGATTTCAATTTTTTTGAATTTCTTGTAGAAGGCGGAACAGGCTTTCTGAGGCGTGTTCCACCAATGCGGACGATCTTCGTACATCTCGGTTTCGGCCTCGGATTGCTTGGAATCGCACGCCCGGGAGGAGCTGCCGACGGGCCTGAGACGGGTGAGGGCGCAACGCCCGACCGCGGTGCGGAGCTGCGGGCGAGCATGTATGTTCGCACGGACACTGATCATACAACGGTTTATTCGCCTCGGGCCCGCTACCGCCAGCAGCTCGGTTCGCCGCAACGCCGACTCGATATCTCCTACAGTCTCGATGCTTGGAGTTCGGCCTCGATCGACATCCGTACCGCAGCGACACCGACGGTCACGGAACTGCGACACGAAGCGGACATTGGTTACAACCAGGAGATCGGCCTCGGTGGGGTTGGCCTCGGGTATCGTCTGTCCTACGAGCCAGATTATTTGTCGAACGCAGTACGGCTCTCGGGTATGCGAGACTTCTTGCAGCGGACCATCACACTCAGTGGACGGTTGTTCGGTTCGTTTGACCGGGTCGGAAGGGCTGGCGACCGCTTTTTTCGCCAACAGGTGATCAGTGCCGGCGGACTGGCGAGTGCTGCATTTGTGTTGTCAAAGTCTACGCTCGCGCTCTTTGCCTATGAGTTACGGGGGGTGTTTGGCTATCAGGCCAGTCCCTACCGATACGTGGCCATCGGTGGTGGATTGTGTGCTGCGGGGTCGACATTTTGCCTGCCTGAAGAGGTGCCGAGACAGCGAGTACGCCACGCGACGGTTGGACAGCTGCGCCAAGCGATTGGCCGCCGTGTCGCACTCGGCGGATTGTATCGCTTTTACATTGATTCGTGGGCATTGCGATCGCATACGTGGTCATTTGATACCAGTGTTATGCTTGCTAAAGGGGCCTACCTGCGGGGTTCGTACCGGGGATACGCGCAATCAGGGGCCTCGTTTTACCGGGTCAATTATGGGATTGATGCCCGGTTTTTGACCCGGGACCGGGAGCTTTCATCACTCGGCAACCATCGCGTCGCGCTGCGAGGAAGCTACGACAAACGCCTACGCCGCGGCACGTTGGATGTCGGTGCACAGGTTGCCGGCAGCCGCCTGCAGTACGACGAGTTCATCGGCCTCACCCATGTGTTCGCACTCGAAGTTTCCATGAGTCTCGGAGGAAGATTTTGAAACACCGCAAACCCAGTTATTTCCACATCATTCTCACAACGTTTTCAGTTGTACTTGCATTCAATTGTGCTGGTCGCGTCACCGCCGATCAGAGCCCACCAAGTGCAGGTCAGCCGCAACAAGCTCCCGAACTGCGGGGACAAACCCTTGCCGGGGCGTCGCTCGATCTCACATCCCTGCGCGGGAAACTGGTTGTGATCGACTTTTGGGCCTCGTGGTGCGAACCGTGTCGACGCGAACTTCCCGAGCTTTCGGCCTTGGCGCGTCGCTATGCCGACCGCGGAGTGACGTTTATCGGGGTCAACGAGGACGACGCGGTCGCCGATGCCACTGCATTTTTGGCGTCACAGCCCTTGGCATTTGAGACGGTGCACGACGCCGACAAGTCGATTGCCGAGAGCTGGAAACCTCGCAAGATGCCGACCCTGTTTGTGGTCGGGAAAGATGGGCAAATCGTCGAGGTGATCACCGGTGAAGTCCCGACACTGATTCAAGACCTCCAAACCATCATCGAGCAACATACAAAAGCCGGAACACCGGCTTCCGGAGCGTGACATGAAACATGTAGCATCAATCACTCTTCTACTCGCTGCTGCTTCGTTAAGCGGTTGCGGCGGACTTGGGAACCCGGATGGAACCCAGGGATTATCCTCATCGGTACCTCCGTGGATGGGGGATTCCGATACAGATGCCAGTACAACCGATGCGACCGGTACTGCTGGTGGGGCCACTTCCACGGACAGCAGCAGCCAAAGTGGCTCGGATAGCGAAAGCGATACCGTCGGGGGCGCAACGACCGTGGGTCCCACGACGACAGATGCCAGTACAACGAGTACGAGCACGACAGGCGCAAAGCTCGACCTCCCGCCCTCGGATAGTTCGTCGACAACCGATGACGACAAGGACAAGGACGATGACAAGGACAAGGACGATGACGACGATAAGGATGACGACAAGGACAAGGACGACGACGAATAGCTCAGCCGTCCCATGCTGGCGAGGACCCAGACCGCATGCACGGTGAGGTCTATGTCGAACTCGATGCTCCGGGGTCTGACCCTCCTACTTGCAGGGTGTTTGTTCGGCAATGCCCAGCTCCAGCTCTTGCGCGAGCTCGGCAGCCTGATCTACGGCGAGGAGGTCGTGCTGTGGTTGGTGAGTAGCGTTGCGCTCGGGGCAGCAGCTGCGGGGTATCAACTCGGGGCCAAACTCTCGCGGGTTGCGTTGTTTCGTGTTTTGTTTGTCTGTGCACTTTTTCATCTGGCTTTTCCGACATGGTTAAGGCTCTCATTTGCCGGACTGTGTATCTTGCGCGGTGGCACGGGGCCGGAGCTGTTTGTCGTTGCTCTGGTAGCCGCTGCCGTCGCCTCAACGCCTTTTTGTGCGCTGCTGCCAGCGTTGCTACCCGCCGAGGGTCGTGTCAGTCGGGTGGCGAGTCTGCGCTACGCCTACAGCTGCGAACTCCTCGGATTTGCGTTCGGAAGCGCGGTCGCGCTGTGGTGCGGAAGCCTCCCGACGCTGCGGTTTGTGGTTCAAACCCTCGCCTGGACAGTCTTGTTGGTCCTCGTCAGCAAGAGCTCCAGAAACCTGTCAGTCCAGGGCAGTGCTCCCATGCGGTCCCGAGTCTGGTTGTACGCTTGGCTCGCACTCGCCGGAGTCGCGATGTTTGTCCACAACCCGACACAGCTGTGGTCGCTTGAACAGGTCTATATGTATAAACATGGAATATCGAGGGCGCGCGTGTTGTGGTCCGTCGACTCGACCTACCAGCGCGTTGAGGTTGTCGATGGGCCGCGTGGGGGCCGGATGTTGTACCTCGACGGGCTACGCAATCTCGATGCTCGGTCGCTGGAGACACTCAACCATTACCTGGCGCGGGTACCCGCGCGGCTTCGCAACCCCCGGCACACGCTTTTGCTCGGGAACGGTACATTGTCGATGGTCGAAGAGCTTGCGTCATTGTCCGATCGGCTGACCTCCGTCGAGATCGATCCCGCGGTCGTCGATGCTGGTGCCCGGTTTTTTACGCCTGGAAAATCGCTGCAAAAGCTGACCAACTGGTACCTCTATTTCACAGATGGGAAAGCGTGGTTGGCAGCGACGGACGAGCGTTACGATTTGATCGTCGTCGATGTGCCATCACCGTTGACCCTGGGGGAGAGCTATCTGCATACAAAAGAATTCTACCAGCTGTGCGCCGATCGACTGGTGGCCTCGGGGAGCGTGTCCGTTCAGCTCAGCGGCTCACTCGGAAATCCCAAGCGCACGCCAGCGAGGGTTGTCGCCGGCCTTTTGGCGGTGTTCGACGAGGTGGTCGTGGTCGAGAGTCACAACGCGGATCGTTCGTTTGCCTATGCAAGTATGGGCGCGTTCGATTCGAATGACGCGATCCGTGCATTTCGCAGCCCGGGTGAAACCCGGCTCGAGATCCTCCGCGGGAATGAGCTGAAACAAAAAGTTGCGGGTGCGCACCCGCTGCGGCTCGACGATCTCGGACTCGTGTTACGCCGGGGTATCGAACGCCTGCTCACCCGTCACGGGTTGGAGAATTAGGAGGATGTACCTGCTATCCCGTGCATGGTACGTAGGGGTTCATCTCGGGCTCCTACAAACGGGTTATCTGCTCTCGCTCCAACGGGCAATCTCCGCTGCCCACGAAACGTACGCAGCCGTTGTGGGCTCATGGTTGCTCGGGTCGTTGCTCGGGCTCTGGTTGCGGGTCGAACCGCGCCTGTGCATGGCTCTCGGTCTTGCCTCCTATCTTTTGGTCCAGTGGGTGCTGATGGGGGTCGATTTTGTTGCCTATCGGTGGCCGTGGTGGGCACCGGCAATCGTTGTGAGTGGGGTGTACTCGGGTCGGTTTTTTACGGGTGCGATCGAAGCGGGGGCGCAAGTCGGTCCAACCTTTGCCCGTGAAACCTACGGGTTTTTGTTTGGTGCCGTGCTCGCGCTTGTGTCGGCCGTGGTTTACGGACGCGAGGCTCTGCTGCTCGTGCCCCTCGTGAGTGGGGCGATTTGTATGTTTCGGAACGGCAACAAACAGAACAGTTGAAATGAATCATACGGCATCAGAGGGATGACTTCGCTCTGGATGCAACGCGACACAATCGTTGATTGTACAAGGTTGAGAAAAACGCGAAGCCCGCCGCACCGCCTCGCAACGTTTTGGCGAGGCGGTGTGCGAGCTTGCGGGTTATGCAGATGCAAGCAACCTGAGAGGCAGGAGGTTGTACGGCGCGGGGTTGCAGTGACTGCACCCAAGATTACCGCACGGTCCCGAGGAGTGGTCCTTGGGTCTGGGTTGCTTCGTTCGCCGCTTTCGCAGCAGGTGGCGCTTGCTCTTACTGTTTTGCCCGGACGATTTCCAGGCTTCGTATTGACGGCGTTGTGCAGCTTTACGTGCAGCTTTTTGCAGCCGTCGTTGTAGTTTGGCTCGGGCTTTGGATTTCTTAGACATTGGACTCATCGCGCCGCAAATCAGGTCGTTCGCGGAGCGGATGATCCGAGATAGGGCTACGGCAATGCACAGACCTCGGAACACCCGCGAAAAATGGAAGGTTTCCAAGGCGCGTATGACATGAGTCTCCGCGTGGACGCACGTCACACGCTAGAATCGACGATCTTCATTGTTCCTCCTCGCACGGCTGAGCGTTCGGTGGCACGGCTTCCGGCGTTGCAAACCGCAGGGGCTGCAAACGATGGCTGCTGCGAACCACAGTTTCCTACCTGACTCCTCACACATGTGCGTGGGTGTCCAAGTAGTCGATGTCAAACTTCAGCTGCGGAAGGTCAAGGTGCGTACGCTCGCTTTCCCAGTGGCCCTAACGCGGGGCCACGACGAATATTCATGTCGCCAGAAAAAAGATCAAGCTCTAATTTCGCGCGCCCAAGTTTCATAGAACACCGAGCGCCCGCTTTCGCTTGTTTCTGGCGAATTGTTGTACACAAGAGTCCTACGATTCAATGACTCCAAACGCATCGATTTGCGGGATTGTCGGCAGGTGTCGCTCAACCTTCCCAAAGATCCCCGCAGACATCGACTCGCAATCCTCCGGCACCGTCGAACTCGAGGGAAAACCCATGACGGTCGGCGACTCGGAAGGCGATTGCCAAACCCAAACCCTGTCCGGGCCGCCGGTTGTCCGCGGGGGCGAGAGCCTCTCGAGTGCGAGCTCCTCGGGCGCCGCGTCGGAGGAGGTCTTCGATCTGATCGGACGCAATTCCTGGGCCGTCGTCGCGTACGCGGATGCAAAAACGAGTTTCATCGATTTGTTCGAGTAGCACAGCTGCATGTCCCCCGGCTTGATTGTGGCGAATCGCGTTGTCGACCAAGTTCCCGATCGCCTGTTCGAAAAGGGTCAAGTCTGCATATGTCCAAAGAGTCTCCTCGGGTAGTCCGAGCTCGAGCGAGATACGACTGCGCCTCGCGATTGTACGATGGCGTGTCACAACACGTTCGAGCAGCTGATTGAGGTTGACTTCGGTGCGGTCCAACTCTGGTTCTCCGGCGTCGAGCTTGGCTGCAATCGCCAAGTTGTCGAGGATAGAGGCGAGGTATTGCACTTCGGTGATGGCAGCGGTCAAAATGGATGCATCAGCAATCTCTTTGCGTTGCGCACACTCATCGAGGCTCGTGAGGTGATCGGCGAGTGCAGTCAACGGTGTCATCACGTCGTGGGTTGTGTTGGCCAAAAATTCCCGCAGGGCCTGCTCACGTCTTTGGTTCTCGGCGAGTTGCTCGCGTACGGTCCGGGCCGCGGAATCAAACGCGCGGGATAACTCGGCGACTTCGTCGTCGCCCTTGAGCAGGACCGGTGCGACAAAGCCGGATTCAGCAGACGTGCGGACCAGTTTGGCGAGACGGACGATCCGACGGACAAGTGGCCCGGTCGCCAACAACAAGACAATGATGACAGCTGCGAGGGGGAGTAGCCAGATCGGTGTAGCGGGTAAGATGGCCCCGATCCATCCGGCGGTGGTGGTCCCGCGGGCGAGGAGCAGGGCGCACGGGCCCTCGTTCCAGGGTGTGCGTACAAGTACTTCAACCTGTTCACCCGGCCACCAAGCCTGTGGGTATCCAACATTTGTATGCGCAATGGAATCGGCCCAGTCGGCTCCGAGCGGGGGGGCATCGGGGTTGGCGGCGACGAGTTCGCGGTTGTAGGCATACAACACCGGAGGTGCTCCGTGGGGCTCGTTGTCTGGCCCCACTCCGAGTGTGCTCGGGCCATTCATACGTCGATGGTGCTCGCCCGGTGTGCCGGCTCGTCTGTGCGGTCGAACGTCTGGTTGCACCGGCTCCCCGGGAGGTCGCCCGTCTCCCGGCCCGCTGTGACGATTTGGCTCCCCAGGGGGCAGCGGTTGGCCTCCCCACATCTGCGGCCGGCCCTCGCAACGCTCGCGCTCCCCCGGCGACATCATGTGTCCGCGGGCGACGTGGGCGAGGAGGCGCGCCGCAGTTCCGTGGCGGGACCTTGCATCTGCAATAAATAGACCGAGTACGAGTGGCAGAGAAACTGCACATACAATCACTGTCAGGCGCAGTCTTAGTTTCATGGGTCCCCCACGAGCCGGTAGCCGATACCCCACACGGTCTCGATCACGATCTGTTCCCCGAGTTTCTTGCGCAGGCGCGAGGCATGGACGTCGAGTGCCCGATCGGACACTTCGCGTTCGGGGTCGAGTACCCGGCGGGCGAGGGTCGAGCGGGTCACAGCCTGTCCCGGACGCTTGGCGAGTAACACGAGGAAAGTGAACTCTGCCCGCGTGAGATGAATGATTGTCTCGCCGACACGGGCCTGTGGCAGGCTGAGGTCGAGATGGAGGGGGCCGAGATTGATGATATCGCCACGGCGTAAAACCGGCCGCCGCAGTCGCGCTCGCACGCGTTCGAGGAGTTCCTCGGGCCAGAATGGTTTGGTGACGTAATCGTCGGCACCGAGGCGCAGGGCTTTGATTTTGTCACTGGTGTCCTTGCGGGCACTCAACACCAACACCGGCACCTCGGAGAATTCCCGCAGGTCGCGGAGGATGTCGAGCCCGTACGCTTTGGGGAGCATCAGGTCGAGGATCACAAGCGCGACCTCGGGCAAGTCTCCTGGCGCGATTCGCCGACCTTCTCTCCACCAGACCGGGACAAACCCCGCCTGGCGTAGGCGGGCAAAAATCTGGCGCCCGAGCTCGGGGTCGTCCTCGATCAATAGGATGCGTTCGGACATGGCCCTATCCTCGCATAGTTGTCCGTCGTTCCCGAGTTTGGAGCACGCACGTACCGCGAGATACGTGCTACTACAAATACGGTTCGATTCAAGCGCCTGGATTAGGGAGGTCCGCCCATCATCCCGGCACTACAGATGTTGTCTGAGGTGGAGGACCGCACGGCGATCACCTTCGATGCGAGCATGGCTCCATCGGGCATTCTCGCGGTGTCGAGGACATAGGGGGAGATGTCGTCGACACCGCCGATGATGTTGTCGCTGCTGTTGACCGTGTCAGGCTGGCCAAACTCCGAGTATGCAGGGTGGGTGGTAAAGATCGACTCGGTCAAGGATTCATCGAAGAACACTTGCGAGGTGAGGTAGATATCGCCACCGAGGTACACGCGAAAGTGGATATGGATCGCGCGGCCGACGTACCAGCCGGGGAAGCAGGTGTCGAAGTCGACACGACCTTGAGCATCGGTTGTCTGCGATCCGCGGAAGTAGAGGTGATTTTCGGCATCGGGGTCGTTGCCATAGCAAAATGCACCACTCGGGGTGACACCCGAATAGACACCTGTTCGTTGCGTATGCCAAATCTCGACGACAGCTCCTTCGATCGGCTCGCAGGTTTCGGCCTCGACGAACTTGAGGGCGAGTCGCACAGGTAGACCACCCATGCCCTCGCTGACATCTTGGCGGTCTTCCGTCGCGGCCGTACAAGGCCCCTCTGTCGTTTGACAGAGCAACATACAACTCGCGGCGCCGGTGAACGGATCGGGATAGCAATCTTTTGCCGTCATTGCGGCTGTACCACCATCTGCCCACGAGTCTGCAGCCTGACAGTCCTCGCCAGTGGTGGTGTCGCCGGTGGTGTCAGCGGTGGTGTCTTGGCCGGTGGACTCGCCGCCCGAGGATTCGGAGCCCGAAGTGCCGCTCGTCGACGTTCCGTCGGTGTCCGAGTTGCCGAACTCTTGGTCGCTACACGCGATTGTGTAGGCCAAAGGAGCGAGTACGAGACTACCGCCGAGGTTGCGCAGGAGCAGCCGACGGGTCCATGTCGGTTTGGATGTTGGGTGTTGGCTCGACATGCCAGGAACATGCACGACAAATCTGAAGAAAGTCCTAACCGCCCTTCAGACTCCGAAGACGAAGAAGACGGCGAGAACAACGACACAACCGGTTCGTCGTGTCGACTCAGCGACCATCGCGGACACTTCTCTGGCCGGTGTTGCCCGGGCAAGTTGCGTAGGTTAGGGTCGCGTTGCTCCGCCCCGAAAAACGATTGCACCGCGACCGAAGACTGCTCCTTTGAACTTCGATTCCGTCGAATACGCACTCCTGCTGACCCTGGTGGTCCCGTTGGTCTGGTCGATCCCAGGCCGTCTACGGGCCTATGTGCTGTTGCTAGCGAGCTTCGTGTTCTACGCGGTCTGGAGTGTTCCGATGACCTCGTTGATCGTGATCTCGGGGCTCACGGACTTTGCGATCGGCCGGCTGTTGATGCGGACACAGCGAAGCGGACGACGAAAAGCACTGCTCGGTCTGAGCCTTTTGGTCAACCTCGGGATCCTCGGCTACTTCAAATACCAGGGGTTCTTCCTCGACAACCTCGTCGCCCTGGGACTCATCGAAGACGGAGGCTGGGCGGCGGTCCTGCTCCCCCCGGGAATCAGTTTTTACACCTTCCAGACCCTGAGCTACAGCGTCGATGTCTACCGCCGCGAGCTCAAAGCCACCGATTCGCTGGTCGAGTTTCTGCTGTATGTCAGCTTCTTCCCCCAACTGATCGCCGGTCCGATCGAGCGGGCGGGTCGGTTGCTGCCGCAGTTTGCAAACCTGCGCACGCGTCGGGCCGACATCCGTGATCTGGCTGCGGGCCTGCGCCTGATCATCTTCGGCCTGTTCAAGAAAGTCGTCATCGCCGACTACTGCGGTGTGCTGGTCGACCAGGTCTTCGCCACGCCCGGCGCGGCCGGGGGCTGGACGACGCTGTGTGCCTGCTACTTTTTCACGCTGCAGATCTATTTTGACTTCGCGGCCTACTCCGAGATCGCCAAGGGTTCGGCGCGGTTGTTTGGCATCGAGTTGATCTGGAACTTCGACCAGCCCTACCTCGTCCGCAACGTGTCAGACTTCTGGCGACGCTGGCACATCTCGCTGTCGACGTGGTTTCGCGACTACGTCTACAAACCGCTCGGGGGCAGCCGTGTGGGCGAGGCCCGAGTTTTGTTCAACCTGGCGGCGACCATGTTCTTGTCGGGCCTGTGGCACGGGGCCGCCTGGAATTTCGTGGTATGGGGTCTGTTTCACGGCGCCC
>CAZUPD010000046.1:29767-55114 GCA_964621785.1 uncultured Nannocystaceae bacterium | reverse complement strand
GGTGCGCTGGACCGGTGCCGACTTGCTGGCTCGTGCGCGCACGCCAAAACCGCGGAAGTTGGCGAGCGACCGTCAGGCTGGATAGGTGATGTGCCTATGCAATATTTTCGTTGCTGGCCGCAGCGTGGTGGGTTGCACTTGTTGTGCCTACAAGTTATCAGCTATCGCTCAACTCCGTTGTGGTGACTCCCGCGCGCGACCATACTTCTGAAGCACTGCCCCGAGCGGTGGCACTCGTTGGGCCTACTGCGTCGGGAAAGTCACGATTTTCCATTGAGTTGGCGCAGAGGCTAGAGGCGCCAATCCTGTGCTGTGACTCGGTGCAAGTCTACCGCGGGCTCGATATCGGCAGTGCAAAGCCATCCCTCGCCGATCGCAACCGTGTGCCACATCACCTGTTGGATCTCGTCGAACCGAGTGATGCATTTAGTTCCGGCGAGTACGCCCGTGCTGCTCTGCAACACCTCTCGAAATGTCCCGGAATTTTTGTCGGTGGGACCGGCTTTTACCTGCGTGCGGTGCACCGGACCTACAGCGGCACGGATCGCCAAAATCCCCAGGTCGATGACCCCAAGCGCAGAGCGTTCGAGGTTCACTGGGAGGCCCGCGAAGCGGAACAACCCGGGGCGACCCACTGCGAACTTCAACGTGTCGATCCAGAAACTGCGGCATTGGTTCACCCGCGCAACTTCGTTCGCGCCCTGCGAACGCTGTGGCTGTGTGAGCAAGCGGGGATGCCTGTGAGTGCGTTGCGCCGCCTCGATCCACCGCGCAAACGCGTTGAGTTGTTGTTGATCGTCCTCGATCCGGGGGTCGAGGTCGTCGACCGGGCGATCGACCGGCGGTGTGATGAGATGATCGAAGCCGGCTTTGTGGCCGAGGTGGAGAACCTCAGTCGGGCTGGGTATGATGCCCGGCACAAGGCGATGCGCAGTCTCGGATATCGACAGCTCCTCAGCCATCTCGCCGGCGATATGTCGCTAGCGGCAGCTGTGGACGCGATCAAGTCCGAAACCAGGCGTTACGCCCGACGTCAACGGACCTATTTTCGCACCCAGTTTTCGGGTGTTCAAGCGCTGCACATCGCCTCCCCCGAGGCATGTCCATGGTCCGACGTTCAGGCATTTCTCCGCGGAGGGGACTCCCCGTGACAAATAAGGTTCTGGACTTCGAGCGACCGATCCTCGAGCTCGAAGGCAAGATTCGCGAACTCAAGCTGCTCAGTGCGGGCAGCGAAGAGATGGCATCCGAAATTTCCAAACTCGAGCGCAAGGCCCAGCAGCTGCAAAAGGAACGCTTCTCCAAGCTTTCGCGGTGGGAACAGTTCCAGCTCGCCAAGCACCCCGACCGGCCCTACACGCTCGACTACATCGGCGAACTCATCGATGATTTTGTCGAGCTCCACGGCGATCGGGCCTACGCCGACGACCCGGCGATCGTCGGCGGTATCGGTCGGTTCGAAGGTCGCAGCATCGTCGTGTTGGGGCACCAAAAGGGCCGCAATACCAAGGAAAACGTCCACCGCAATTTCGGCATGGCGCGGCCTGAGGGCTATCGCAAGTGTCAGCGACTGATGCGGCTCGCCGATCAATTTGGCCTTCCAATCCTGTGCCTCATCGACACCACGGGGGCCTATCCCGGCATCGGGGCCGAGGAGCGTGGTCAGTCTGAGGCCATCGCCACCTCACTCGAGTTGATGACCCGGCTGCGGGTGCCGACCATTTCGCTTGTTATCGGCGAAGGCGGCTCGGGCGGGGCCCTGGCGATCGGGGTGACCGATCGAATTTTGATGCTCGAGCATGCAGTTTACTCGGTGATTTCACCCCGTGGATGTGCATCGATTTTGTGGAAGAATCCCGAGGCCGAACGCACAGCCGCCGAGCAGTTGCGGATGACCGCTGACGACCTGCTCAATCTCGGGATCTGTGACGAGCGGATCCCCGAGGCCATCGGCGGGGCACATCGGGGCCTCACCGTCACGGCAGCCTCGATGCGTGAGGTACTCGCACGCCATTTCGATGAGCTTACAACGATGTCAGAAGAAGCGCGCCTCGAAGCTCGCTACCAAAAGTACCGGGCGATCGGCCATCTCGAAGTCGTCAACCCATCCGCCGGACCCGCGCCGGATACCGGTAGCGAGTGAGCGAAAGCCGTGTTGACCCAAGCCCTGTGGATCGCGCTCATCATTCTCGGGATGGCGCTTCTACGCTTGTTTCGCCGGTTTGATGGACGCGTGCGCGGCTACATGACCATCCTCGCCGGGGAGGTTGTCTTGGGCATCGCCGCGATGGCGCGTGACGACGAGTTTTTGGCCGCGGTCACCCTGTTGCTATGTGCGATGACCGTTGTGTTTCCGTGGTGTCTACAGGTTCTGGCGCGGTGGTTGCTTTCCCGCGGGCATCTCGCAGCATTTGTCCGTGTGATCGGTGTGCAAGCAACATTAATGCCCGGGGCAGGTCTCTCCCGCGATCACAAGGTCCTCCGCAGTTTGTTGCTCATGCAAACCCGCGGTGTCGACACAGCCCTCCACTACCTCCACACCCTTGCGCGGGAACACGAGGACCAGGAGCAGGAGGACGGCGAGTTATTTGTACATGAACAGATCGTGACGATGCTGTTTTACGACATGCGTTGGGACGAGGGGATCGCCCATTTCGAGCGGCGATTTCCCCTGGGGTACGCGGTCGTCCAACCGCGGCTCGCACTCGACTTGATGCGTGCCTACGGCGAGGCCCACCGGTTTGAACACGCGGCCACGCTGTTGAATGTGTTGGAGGAGGGATTGGGCCACGATCCCCATTCGGTATTGATCCTCAGCCAGGCGCGACTGACCTTCCTCGCCTATGCCGGCGCTGCCCAGGTCGTGCAACAGGCTCTTGGTGGTGGGCATGGGCACGACCTCGGAATCACGCCTGCCCGCGGTGCCCTTTTTGAAGGCATCGCACTCGCCCGGGCCGGTCAGCGGGAGCGTGCGGTCGATGTCTGGACCAAAGTCGGACGCTTGGCAGGTCCGCGAGATGAACGAGAAGTTGCAGCATCACGGATCGCGCTCAAGCGTCCGAACGCAGGACCCATCGAACTCGGCCCCGAGATTGAACGCTACGTCACCCTGGTGACCAAGCGGCTCGAGGCGTTTTTACGCAGCGAGCGTCTGGCACTTCACCGCGGCACGATGTGGGGCACAATCGGTTTGGTCGCCCTCCTCGGGGCCGGATACGTGCTGACGCAGTGGTTGGGACATACGGGGATCGGGTTGTTGCAGCTCGGTGCCCTGACACCCGAGTTGTGGCACGCGGGGAGTTTGGGCAGGGCCGTGACGGCCAACTTCCTCCAACCTGACCTCGTCGACCTGCTGCTCTCGGGCTATGCGATATGGCTTGGAGGACATGTCTTTGAGAGGTTATGCGGAAGTTCGCGGCTGCTGCTCACCGCGCTGATGGGTGGTGTCGTCGGGACGGCAGGTGGCGTCTTGTTGTCTCCCGGGCCCGGTGTTGTCGTCGGAGGTGCCAACGCAATGGCGATCGCCGTCCTGACCGCGGCGTTGTGGTCGTTGCGGCCAACCCGAACTCCGGGGATCCAGGAGGCGGCGAGGCGACGTCTCAGCCTGACACTCCTGCTGTTGATGGGCGCCCAGTTGCTCGCCTGTCTCCCGGCGGATCGGGGCTTGGTGGTTGCACCGGTGAGTCTGCTCATCGCTAGTTGTATCGGCATCTTGTTTGCTGCGATCCAAAGCCCTGGCGCACGCCAGTGGGGTGCACGGATTTTTCAAGTCGCGGCTGCGGCCGTTGTCTTGATGTGCGGGCTGGCGATGGCACAGGTCGGGCGCGAAGATGTCGAGGGCTACTCCCTGTTGCACCGCGAGCAAACGGTCGACGTCGAAGGTGTCGTGTTTCGTCTCCCAGCCGGATTTGCCGAACTCGAAAACGCAGCCGATGATCCGGTCGATATGGGCGAGGCCGGTGGCTGGAGTGATCTCCAAGCGCGACGGGCTGGAGGGCAGGTTGTCGGGGTCGTCGCGCCTTTGCCAGTCGAAGGACCCTCGCTGCCGTTGTACCTCCATCCCCAACTCAAGTATCAGATGAGTCCGCGTCGCGATGATGCCGTTCCTGCGCAGGTAGGTGAGATCCTCGATGCTGTTGACGGGGAGTGGTCGACGCATGTGTTGCAGCGAAACGGTGACCCTGTTGCCCGTGTGCTCGAGCGAACCGTGCACGATCGCCGCGTCGCCATCATCATTGCGCCGACGGCTGCGCTCGACCGTGCTCCCCGGTTGTATGCAACCATTCTCGCGGAGGCGACCATCGCTTCAACGAGCTCGTCCGCTGCCGAGCAATAGGTGTATCCACACAAGAATTTGCTCCGCCAAACACCGGGTGCCGCACTGTTTCATCGACCAGCCACATGGTTTCATTCACGGGTTGAGAGGCCTCACACGATGTGCAATCCGGACCGAGAAAACGACCGGCCGGCCGACGAGGTGTGCAGAAACGACAAGCGAATGATGCTTCTCGTCGCTACACGAATAGCGTAGGTTGCCGGCGATGAACATTCGCAACATTTTTCTTTCTTTGGCCCTCGCGGCCGCCACAACTGGCATGGCTTGTGACAGCGGTGACGATGGGTCTGGGACCGATACCAATAATTCAACTGGTGAGACCAACGACTCCGATTCGGACGCGACAACCGAAGGTCCGGGGACCGACACCGAGAACCCAAGTGCATGTGCAATTGATGGGACACCGGTTTTTGCAGGTGTCGGTGAGGGTTCCTCGGTCGTCAATGGTCCGTTTCAAGAAGTATCGTGGGCTGCCGATTCGATCGCGTGTGGCAGTGACTGTGCCGCTGAGCCCTATGTCTTGCTGCAAATTATCGAAGGAAATCGGGCCCCGGGAACGTATCAAGTGGGTATCGACGTGAAGGTATCGGTGAACACCTGCAGCGGCGACCCGGTTTCGATCACCGACGGCACAATCGAAATTATGACCAACGACGAAGGTTGCTTCAGCGCAGTAATTTCCGGCGCTTCGGTGACCGAAGGCCACGACGTCAACGGTGCCTTGTGGGCGGCGGTCTGCAGCTGAGCACCGTCAGAGCGAGATTCCGTTGCGCCGACTGTGATAGCCTTGAGTGTGCGAGGGGGGTGTGGTGGAACACGACGAGTCAACGCGGGGTCGCAAGCGTCGGGATTCTCGTCCGGGTCTCCGCTCACCCCTGACGATCTTTTGTTCAACCCTCGGTGTCGAACCGGAGGTGAGCCCCGGTCTTGTTCCGGGAGACCCGCGCCTCGACGACGAAGGCGACAACCGTTACGCACTCGGCGATGAACTCGGCCGCGGAGGTGGGGGGACCGTGCATCTCGCGGTCGACCGTCACCTCCGCCGCGCTGTGGCTCTCAAGACATTGCCACAAGAACATGTACGCGACCCTGTGCGTGTACAAGCATTTTTAGAAGAGGCGATCGTCACCGGCGGGCTCGAGCATCCCAATATCGTCCCCGCCTACGACATGGGGTGGAGCGACCTCCACGGTCCCTACTACACCATGAAGCGGCTGGCCGGCGAGTCGCTCGGACATGTCCTCGACCGTCTGCGTACGGGGGAAGCCCAGGCCCTACGTACCTTCACGGTCACGCGTTTGCTGGGCTACTTTGTCGAGATTTGTCGCGCGGTGGCCCACGCCCACGCCCGAGGCGTCATCCACACCGACCTCAAACCGAGCAACGTCCTGATCGGCGAGCATCACGAGGTGGTGGTTGTCGATTGGGGCTTGGCCATGGTGTTGGGCCCCGAGGGCGCACGCCAAGCCCGGGCACGGCTCCATGCCGGTACCCCGGAGTACATCTCCCCCGAGCAACTCAGCGGCCCAGTCGAAGGACTCGATGTACGTACAGATATCTGGTCGCTCGGGGTCATGCTCTACGAGCTACTCACCCTCACGGTACCGTTTCGTGGGCAAAACCCCCAGGAAACCGGTATGCGGGTCCTGATCGAACCGATCGAGGTGCCCTCCGAACGGGCGCCGGAGCGCACGGTGGCGCCGGGACTCGAGCAGATTTGCATGAAGTCACTCGAGCGCAATCGGGACCAGCGCTACACGTCGGTCACCGGATTGCTCGACGATGTCGAGTCCTACCTCGAAGGCACCCGCGAGCGGATGTACTTGGCCGAGCTCGCACGTCATGCGCTCGCGCGGGTCAAAGAGCAGTTTGCATTGATGCAGCCACGCGAGCAACGTTACGACGAATTGGCGCCGGAGCTGGTCGGCGGGAGCGAGCGTGATGGGGTGCGCCCAGAGGTCGACGGACTGCGCGAGCATCTGCTCTCCGGGTATCGCCGCGCCGGCCGGGCGCTGTTGCGTGGGTTACACGAACAGTCGCCGAACCCAGAGCTGTCCGAACGTGCAGGCGATCTGTATTGGCGGATCTTTACCCGCGTCTATCCATCGACCATCCACCGAACCGAGAGTGTACGCGAGGCGAGTTCCGAACTCCTGCGTGCGTTGCATCAGCGGGCACCGCTGGCGGTGGCGAGGGTCGGCATCCAGGTCGCGCGAGATCTTGGCTATACAATTATCGAAGGTACCGAGGACCCGTGGCTCGCGGTCGTGCGGGCCATTTCAGGAGGTGTGTCGACTGGGGAGCTGACCCCGTCACGGCTGGGTGTGTTGGCGGAACGCATCGCATTTTTAAACCGTGTGCCCCTGTTTGCGAGTCTCAAGAGTGCGGGGTTGTTGGCGGTCGCCGAGGCCTGCCGCGAGGTTCACTGCACGGATGGCGAAGCGATTTTCAACCAGGGGGATCGGGGGGACGCCCTGTTCGTCCTGACACTTGGTAACGTCCGCGTTGTCCGGGACGGGGCAACGATCAACGAGTTGCACCGCGGGGATTGCTTTGGCGAGATTGCGATTTTCGCCGAGACCACCCGCACCGCCGGGGTCGTCGCCGACGGCGAGGTGACCTGTTTGGCACTCGACGCCTCGGCTTTTCAAGAGCTCGTGCGCGAGAATGCCGAGATCGGGTTGACGGTGATCGCGGTACTGGGCGAACGATTGCGGGTTGCGACCGAACGCGAGGCGGCGCTGCGTTCGTTGGCGACAACCCTGTCGGAGTGAGATGGGCAAGCCTCCGGCGCGTCTGGTAACCGAGCTCGACGCACTCACACAAGTCGCTCGCGGATATTCTCGACCCGTCGGTTCGCCCGTCGATTTTCCCGAGAGTAGGGTCTGCGAATCTTCCCGTGGGGCCACGACAGCTGGGATTCACGGCGCCGAGGCGCGGAGCAATCGACTGTGCGAGAAAAACCACGGGCGAACCGGTGGTGGCCGAGGAGCATATGGGGCTGCGACCGGCGATTTGTGGGCATTTGATCCGATCGATGACGGCGGGTTGGCGATTAAGGTTGCATATACAGAGGGGCCGGCCATCCGCGTGGCCCTTGCAAGTTGGTCGCACGTGCTGTGCCACCCGGATCCGGATGACCCGGCGGCGACGGATGAATGGCTGGCTCTGGCACTGGATCTGATCGGTGGAGCGTTGGTTGGTCGGGTGCAGATCGTCGAAACCTTCGCCGGCGGGCAACGTGTCCGGGTGCGGGCACAGGTCCGTCACGGCCGCCAGTGGGTCACGTTTGACGAGCAGACCGGCTCGCTTGCCGCACGGTTGCGCGGGCTGTTGGGCGCGACCGATCAATGCTGTTGCAATCAGATCGATGCACCTGCATCCTACGCCCCGAGTGATATCGCCGAGACAGGCCTTGTATGGGCACGTTGGGCCGGTTGCGCAGGGTTTTGGTACGCAGACGGCCCGGTCTGGAATCGCCGGGGCGAGCAGGGGCTCCATGTCGAAATCGACGGGATTCTCGACCTCCATCAGTACAAACCCAAGCAGGTCAAACGGGTGGTCCAGAGTTATCTCGATGCCTGTACCGAGGCCGGGGTCACGCAAGTACGGATCATTCACGGCAAGGGCATCGGCAACCTCCGGAGGACGGTTCACGCCCTCCTCGATCGCGACACCCGCGTGTCAGGTTATCGCCTCGGTGGAGCGGGTGAGGGCAGTTGGGGAGCGACGATCGTCGATCTCACCTCCACATCCGCTGCTCGAGATCGTTGAGTCAGCAAGTTGTATCTCGGTCAACTAGCTCGCATCGCGGGCGGCCAGAGCCTTGCGGTATTCCCCTGCCAGCATGCCACTGACGAGTTTGCGCGGGAGCACCGAACTCATGAGGATGGCGAGGCGGTTGAGCGCGCCTGGGACACACATGTACTTGCGGGCAGCAAACCCGTCGACAGCTTTGCGGGCACAGACGTCAGCTGGCATCATCCCAGCACTGCCGTGCTTGAAATATTTGGAGAGTCCGGTGGTGTCGACCATCTCCGTCGAGATCCCGCCGGGGGCAAAGGTGGTGACCGAGACGGGGAGGTCGCGGGTTTCGTGCCACAGGCCCTGGCCGAAGTTGATGACAAATCCCTTGGTGCCCGAATAGGCCGATTGAAATGGGACCGGGATGAGGCCGGCGAGGCTCGCCACCAACATGATGCCTCCCTCGTGACCGGTTTCGAGGAGATAGGGGAGGAACAGGTGGACCAGGTGGACCAAACTGGTGACGTTTGTCGCCAACATCGCCTTGAACTGGGGCCACTCGAGCTCGGTTTGTTCGCCGAAGTGGGTGACACCTGCGTTGAGGACGACCGCGTAGATATCCCGACCTTCTGTTGCCTGTGCAAATAGATTTTCGACGTCGCCCTCGCGCGAGAGGTCGGCCGCGAGCGGCACGACTTCGACACCGGCAGCTTGCTGTAACTCGTCGGCGAGGGCTTGCAAGCGAGACAGACGCCGAGCGGCGATCACCAAGTTGGCGCGGTGGCGCAGGGCGAGGTCCCGGGCGATCTCACGGCCGAGCCCACTGGAGGCACCGGTGACAAGCACCCATCGAGATCGGAAGTTCATCGCTGTGGCCGGAATCATGGCGGCGGCATTAGCCCGTGGGTGAAGGGGCGTCAAGCACCCTAACGCGACGTACACTGTCCCTACGAGCTGTCGAGGACCGTTGAACCCGAACACGATCCCGTTGTGCCCGCGGTTGACCGTCCCGATCATGTCGCGCGCTACTTACTCCACCGCAACATGCCACCCCTCATCGACGCGACCCGGGTAAAGCCCAGTTCCTCGAGTTGACACGCCGCCTTGCCCGAACGCCCGCCCGAGTGACACACCATCACGAGCGCTTGCATCCGATCCCAGCCCTCCGCCGCGCCGGCGAGCGTATCGAGGGGAACGTTTTCGGCGTCGGGAATCAACCCGATTGCGGCGAGTTCCTCGGGCTTGCGGACATCGATGATCCGGACTTCGGCCCGGTGCGCCGAGACCCACTCCGGTTCGACCTCAGGGACGCTGGCGGCCGTGCGGCGGATCGGTGCCCATGCCCGCTCCGGAGGCGGCCCCCCGTCGACGGTATCGGAGGGCAACATCCCGCACGAGAGGTTGGCGGGCAGGGCTTGGTCGATCTTCGCCGGATATTGTAGCTGCAAGTTTTTCATGATCTCGACGAACTCGGCCTCGGTCTTGCCCCCGCCGAGCCGCCGGTTGTGCCGCAGTTCCTCGGCCACGCTTGTCACGGTGCGTCCACGGTAGTCGTGGCCCGGGTACAACAACGTGTCGGGCGGGAGCGAGAAGATCTGCGTGTGCACCGAGTGGTAGAGCCTGTGTGGGTCGCCCTGTTGAAAGTCGGTCCGCCCGCAGCCGCGGATCAGCAGGGCATCACCGGTAAACGCCAGCGTGCGCTCGCCATCGCGAAGCACGTAGGTGACGCAGCCGTTGGTGTGCCCCGGCGTTGCGCGAACTTCAAAGGAGAGGCTCCCGATTGTGATTGTGTCGCGGTCGCTCACCAGAAGATCTGCACACGGAGCACCCCCCTGTTTCGAAACCACCGTCTGGGCACCCAAACGTGCGCGCAACAGTCCCGAGGCCGTGATGTGGTCGGCATGAACATGGGTGTCGAGCACGTACTTGAGGCGGAGATCGAGTTCCGCGAGCAGTTCGACGTCGCGTTCGATCTGGTCACGGACCGGATCGATGAGCACCGCCTCGCGCGACTCGGGATCGCCGATGAGGTAGGAAAACGTCGAGGATTCACGGTCGATGAGCTGGCGAAAAATCATGGTGTTGCAGTGGTTTTGCAGCATCAGTACCAACCGAGCCCGGTCGTGTCGTGCGCCCGATGCCTGAGCGCTGCAAATTTAGCCTGGACGTTCCCGGCGACGGCTTGCAACTGCACGCAACGATTGAACATACGGAAGCATTGACGGGCCACGCACTCCCTTGCCGAGGGCCAATGGTTACGCACCTTTACAAGCATGGCTTTGTGGTTCCCACCCAAGACCGGCTTCCTACCCACTCCGAGCCAGGAGAGCCCACGTGCCGGGTCGAAGTTTGTCGCGGCCCGAGTTTTTTGCCTTGCGAACAAACGGTGTCGCGATCGTATAAATGTTGCATTGCGAGGCAACATTGGGGCAGCGCCGGTCCACGGCGACTTGGCTCACATATTCGGGCAGCACTTTTCATGGACGCGAGCGACTGTTTGCTTGCACCGTATCCGCGAGCGGGGTAGCTTCCGCGTCCATTCAGCCAGCCTCCGTTGTCCAGGGGCTGTACCGAGGTAGCCACCCATGGCCAAACAATCCCAAGTTTTGCGCGATCAAAAGCGCATCAAGATGATCAAGAAGTACGCTGAGAAGCGTGCTGCGCTGCGCACCAAGCTCAAGGACCCCTCGACCGATCTCGAGGAGAAGCTCGCCATTTCGAGCCAGCTGACCCGGCTTCCGCGCAACTCCTGTCCCACCCGCCTCACTCGCCGCTGCGTGATCTCCGGTCGCGCCCGTGGTGTCTATCGCAAGTTCGGCCTTAGCCGTATTGCCCTGCGTGAGCTCGCCCTGCGCGGCGAACTGCCGGGTGTCACCAAGTCCAGCTGGTAAGCAGGAAGAAGGGATCTGATCATGAGAACCGGGATTCATCCTGAGTACCGCCGGGTATTGTTTGTAGATGCAGCAACCGGCGATCAGTGGGTAACGTACTCCACCATTCGCACCAGCGACAAAGGCGAGTTTGAGGGCGAAGAGCTGCCCCGCGTCCGCCTCGAAATCTCGTCCTACAGCCATCCGTTTTGGACCGGCCAGGCGCGCGAAGTCGACTCCGAGGGTCGCATGGACCGCTTTCGTCGGCGCTACGGACTCAAGAAAAATTAACACCGAGCCCTTTCGGCTCGTTCACTCGCGGTGGCCTCGATCTTCGGGGCCATTGCTAATTGCGCGCACGACAACCCCGCCGTTGCCGACTTGGCACTGTTCCTGGCACTCCGATCGCACCGCGTCCGTTCGCGAATCTTAGTCGCTCGACTGCGGAGCGGGGACGGCTGCAAGAGCCGCGGACACTTCACGACCGGAACTGCGGTTTGCTCGTGACTCGGCGCCGGGAAACCACGCGTGGGTGAGCTCCGCGGTTTGCTCGTTACTCGGCGCCGGGAAACCACGCGTGGGTGAGCTCTGCGATTTTTTCGACGATTGCTCCGTGGTGGCCGCGGCACGCCAACAGTCCTCCGCGGTTGACCAGGTCACGACCGTCGTAGCGGAGCGGGCGGCCCGCGAGATCGGACATCGTTCCGCCGACGCCCTCTAAAATCGCCTGGGGTGCACAGGTGTCCCAGCTCTTGGTGCCCGAACGTGGATGTATATACACATCCGCATCGCCGCGGGCGATGGTTGAGATTTTCACTCCCACCGAACCGATCCGGAGGTTGCGCTCAGGTGGGATCCCGAGTGTTTGCATGACTTCAAGGGTGCGCGGGGACGAGTGATTTTTACTGCTGACCAACTGTAGAGCGTCGAGGCCACGGACACCCGAAGTGAGGGCTTGGGGCTGTTCACCGACGACCTGGGTCGTGGAACCGAGGGCGCGGCCACCCCAGCTCAAGCGCTGTACCGTCGGTTCAAAGATGAGACCAAACGCGACCTGTCCCGCTTCGCACAATCCGATCTGCACGGCCCATCCGGGGTCACCGTCGGCATAGTCCCGCGTACCGTCGATGGGATCGATGAACCAGCAACGATCGCGGGTGATCGCCACACCCGGGCATACATCTTCGGTCGTTTCCTCGGCGACGATGGCATCGTTTGGGAACGCATTTGACAGTGTCTCAACAATGATTCGGTTGATGGCGGTATCTGCGGCCGTCACCAGTCCCTGATCGTCGGGTTTGTCAGAGGCGGCAAGGGCCGACGAGCCCTGAGCCCGAACATCGAGAGCGAGTTGGCCGCATTTCAGTGCGAGATTGCGAACGACATCGAGTTCACGGGCGAAGCGCATGGGGGTGGCTTGTACTCCAGAACGCTGGTGGAAGCTTGTTCCGCAGATCTCTTTACTATGATTGTGTGTAATTTCACGCTTTTCTGGTAAAATGGTGACTGAATCGACATTCAAGTTTCATAATTAAATTTGAAAAACTAGAGATTTAGATCGGAACTGTCGAATTTTGGTTATCAACGTTCAGGTTCGGGCATGAACAGCAAGTCATTCTCGAGTTTTTCGTCTGTCGGTGTTCAAAATTCGCGCGGAATGATATCCATGAGGAATGTCACGGTCAAATCGGGCGGCTCTCAGGAAAGCAATTGTCGACGCGAGTATCGCAATCGGCACCGAACACGGTGAGTCCGGGCTTACCATGCGCGGGATTGCCTCCCGGCTCGGTGTGAGTGCCACGGCACTCTATCAGCACTTTGAGAGCAAGGCCGCGATCCTGCGTGAGATTCGGATCTACTGTTCGCGGCTCTTGCAAGCCGAAGTGATCGACGTAGCCCGCCCGGTGGAAAATCCGCGGGAACGACTCGAAACCATGGGTTGCCGCTATGTCGAGTTCGCCCGCCGGCACCCGTGGCTGTACTCGGTGCTGACGGAGTCGAAGCCACTCGACTGGTCCGAGCTTACGAGTGACGAAATTGCCGAAACTCTGCGCCCGTTGGCAACGGTGCGGACCTGGATGACGGAGGGGGTCGAACAGAACTGTTGGGACCATCCGGTCGACCCTGAAATGGGATCGATCCGAATGTGGGCAGCCCTTCACGGAGTGTGTTCGTTAATCTTTTCTGGCCGCATCGCAGAAAACCACCCCGTCATGCCGGTGGTCGACAAAGAGGTGTTTGTTCGCACTTTCATTAAAAGTGTTGTCGATGCATTGAACTGAGTTTGAACGGTGATTTTCAAAGTGCACCGCTCGCCCGTCGAACGATAAAAAGTTGAACAAGGTTCGCTTGCTGATCGCCAGCGAAGAACATGATAGAAGGTTGAGATATGTCACGGAATCAACGCGCAGGACTGCGAAAAGCCATCATTCAAGCGAGCCTTCAACTCGGAAGTGAGCTGGGTGAAGAGGGACTGACGATGCGTGGAATTGCCTCGCGCCTCGGCGTGAGCGCGACCGCGTTGTACCAACATTTCGACAGCAAGGCGGCGATTCTCCACGAAATCCGACTTTGGGGGACCGAGCGACTCCACGAGGATGTTGTATTAGCAGCGAGTA
Source organism: uncultured Nannocystaceae bacterium (assembly GCA_964621785.1). Taxonomy (GTDB): domain Bacteria; phylum Myxococcota_A; class Polyangia; order Nannocystales; family Nannocystaceae; genus JACKDW01. Next base: position 41,546 of record CAZUPD010000046.1, on the reverse strand, counting down.
CAAGTTCCGGTGATCCGATCGAGCAACTCACGGCATTGGCGGAGAACTACATCCTATTCGCCCGATCGCAACCGTGGCTGTACTCGGTATTGACCGTGCATGATCAGCCTGACTGGAAGGGCATGTCTCAAGGAGATGTCGACACGATGCTCGCGCCGCTCAGTGTCACCATCAAGTTGATTGCGGCAGGCCTCGAGCAAAACAAGATCAAACCCGGGACGGATCCGCAGATGGCTGCGATTCGTATGTGGGCAGCGCTCCACGGGTTGTGCTCGATGTTAATTTCCGGGCGGATCGACGAAAACCACCCGGCTTTCCCGGTGTCCGATCAACAGGCCTTCGTGAAGAACTTCACCAGTAGTGTGATTCGAAGTTTTCTTCCCTGAAGCCACCTGTCGCGTTCACCGTCCCGGCGAATGGGTCAGGAGGTCGTCGAGGGCTAACATCCAGGCATCTCCAGGCGTCACGACCCATGAACTCACCGCGACCCGCTCCGCGATCGCCCGGTTGACCTCGGGCGGGAGCTCTTGGAGTTGCGCCATCGGAGCGAGCTTGCGGTAATCGACCCGGGCATCGAGACGTCGGGTTCCCTCCGGCCAACTGGCGAGCACCAGCGTCCGGTTGTCGCGGTCGAGGACTGGCTGAAACAGCGGATGGTCGCACTGGATCAGGGCATCGATCGTCGCCCCATCCCAACTCGAATGGGCCTCGACCACGATTCCCGGGATCTCGATTCGGCGCTCGTCGAGGAGTCGCATCCCACTCGAAGATTCGCTCGGATCCTTGCGTTCGAGCTCGCGGATATCGGCAACTTGACCGCGGACCGCCGCCAGCAACTCGGCCGCGGATGGGCGAGCCTTCGGGTCGCTGTCGAGCCCGCGTTCGAGCAGCAGACGCGTCGGTTCGGGAAGTTCATTGCTCGCAGCCAACATCGTGGTGTGTTCTCCTACCAGCAGGGCGAGGTAGAGGGCACACATGCTGTAGACGTCGCTGCGCGTCGTCGGTGGTTGGCCCGCGCGGACCTCTGGAGATGTATAAACAAGTAATTCTTCGAGCGTGCCCGTCTGGGTGGCGATGAGACCGGCCAAGTGATGGGCTCCGAAGGGCCCGAGGCAGGGTCGGCCGATCGCATCACAGACGATCTGGGTCGGAAGAATTGATCCGTGGACGAGGCCGCGCTGGTGTGCAGTGGTGAGCCCCTCCAGTAAAAATGTGATCAACGCCCGCGGTCGCGCCGGTGTGTCGCGCATCCCTGGCGGTCGGATCATGTGCCGCAGCGACGGGTTTTGTGCGCGAGGTAAGATCAGGAGCCCCGCGCGAGGATCGAGGTGAATGATCTCGCGGATCGCCGGGTGTTGCAGGTGAGCTGCCGCCAGGGCGACGCTTGCAAATGCATCGAGTTGCTCGCGGACTTCGACATTCAGATCTGCTCCGCCCTCGAGCTCGTGGAGAAGCAAGTGAACTTCGACCTCGCGCAGGGTCGCACGATCGATCCCTGCGTAGGCTGCACCCGCGAAACATGCGGGAAGTGGCACCCGAAGGTGGTAGCGACCGCGCAGTGGATCGGTTGCGTCCTCGTGGACATTGGCCTCGCCGAGCTCTTTGAGCGCAAATTGGGTAGCGAAGTCATGTCCGAGCGATTCGAGTGCACGCGCAAGTAAACGGACCAAGGTCGCCCGTTCGGTGCCGACAAAACCCCCGCGCAGCGCGGCCTGAGCGTGGCGAACAGCCGCCTCGGCGTCACCCAAATCCCAACACAACTCGGCTGCGAGGGCGTGGGCGTGAACTTGACGGGGGGGCATGGGAGGAGCATCTGGTCGCCGCTCGATCGGTCGCAGCGGCAATGTCTCGAGGGCTTCCTTGGCGAGGCCCTCACGCGCCAGCAGGCGGGCCGCTTCGAGTTCAGCGCCTCCCTGGCACAGTGCGCGTGCGCGCGCGCGGGGGTCGTCCGACGAGTGTTCGAGTAGGGACGCTGCTTCGAGATGGCGACCCCGTCGCTCGAGCATCTGCACGGCCTGTGGAATGTCGCTGGTGCCTGTACGTGCGATCGCCGTGAGCGCTTGATGCAGGGTGCCGGGATCGGTCACCTCGAGGGCGCAGCGGAGCGCATCGAGGTACGCACCTGCTCGCAGGTAGTGTGCCGTCGCCTGTTCGAAAGCCCAGATTTGCTCGAGCACCCAACCGGCGAGCTCGTACGCATCCTGTTCCACCAGTTCGGCCGCGACGGCCTCGTGGTGACCGGCTGCGAGCGCCTTTCGGTGGACTTCGCTGAGGGCTGTCGAGCGGTCGGACATTGCCGCCACCATTTCACCAAAGTTCGGAAGCCGTGGCCGTCGCTTTTTGCCCGTGTCACAGGTGAGCTCGAGCAGGATGACTCACAAAGAATCAGGCCCAGCGTCTCACTCGTCGATTTCGGGGAGGAGGTGGTTTGTGACCGACCCGTTGCCTTCAAGTTCTTCGGTGGGCCCGCGTTTGTTGTACTCGTATTTATGTGCTCAGACACACGCGACGGTGCTCAAATCCGAAAGAGTCGCGGAACACCATCGTTGTACGCACATATACCTGACCGTCGACGACCTCAAACATCTGACCGGCTGGTTCGATCGCGACCAGCTCGCGACGCTCGATTGCGGGAACTGGCGGGGGGGATGCCAGCTCCGGCTCATCGGCGGTCAAAAACAGGTCCCAGGTTTCTTCGGTAGACATCTTTACTTCCGTTTCGACACCTGCGCGATACGTCGCAGGTGAGTCGCTACATCGGCTACGTTCAACGCGGTAGTGACGACGCGGGTCTCTCCAGATCACAGGAGAGGATGAGATTGTACGTGAGCTTCTCCACCACTCACAACCCCCTCAGAAGGGGTTATACGACGGTTTTTCGTAGGGAGAGTTTCCCCAATGGGGTGGATGGCAACGACCTGACCGAAGTGACTGGTCGTTATGACAACATATGCGTGAGATCGGACAGTCACTGTCACAACATCCGCGAGCTGGATTTGCTGGCTGAGTGGGTAGTCGTGAAGCGGTAGAGTTGGCCGGATGGTCATGTCCGCAAAACAGGCCCAACGGTTTCGTTCGGCCTACCTCACCCATGCTGAACTCAGTCACCAGCTAAGGACTTGGGCCGATCAGTATCCCGATATCCTGCGGTTGCAGGAGCTCGGACGCAGCCGCGAAGGCCGGGAATTGTGGTTGGTGACCGTCGGACGCGAACCCCAGCGCGAGCGCCCGAGTGTGTGGATCGACGGCAATATGCACGCCGGGGAGCTCGCCGGTAGTTCCGTTGTGCTGGCGATCATCGAAGACCTGATTTGTTTGCATACACAACAAGATGCATGCTTGCATGGGCTGCCGCCTGGTTTGTGTGGACACCTGCGAGCGTTGCGGTTTTTTTTGGTCCCGAGAGTCGCGCCCGACGGTGCCGAGCTCGTGGTCACCGGAGCCGGGCAAGTGCGGTCATCGCCCTTCGACAATCGCGAAACCAGCCGGCGCCCCCGGTGGCGGGTTCGAGATGTCAATGGCGACGGGGTGGCTCTGGTCATGCGGCAGGTCGATCCCACGGGGGAGTTTTGTGCCTCGACGCTTTTGCCCGACCTCATGGTCCCACGCGAACTCGACGACCCAGGCCCCTACTACAAAATCTATCCCGAAGGTCATATCGAAAATTTTGACGGCCACACGATTCCAGAGCCCGGTGGACCCGAGGAGGGCGGTGTCGACTACAACCGCAATTTCCCCTGGTCGTGGGCCCCGGAGCCGCAACAGTCGGGGGCGGGAGCGTATCCCGGTAGCGAGCCCGAGGTTGCCACCATCGTTGCGTTTACCAGTCGTCAGCCGACGATCTTTGCATGGTTCAACTACCACACCTTCGGCGGCGTGTTCATCCGCCCGCTCGGGCATGCACTCGACCACGAGATGATGCTCCACGACTTGATGATGTTTCGTCAGCTCGAGGTGGTTGCCAAACGCGAGACTGGCTATCCAACTGTTTGTGGATACAAGGAATTTACCTACGTCGCCGGCAAGCCTCTGCACGGCGACGCCATCGACTACGCCTATCACCAGCGCGGAAGTTTGGCCGTCGCGATCGAGTTGTGGGATGTGTTTGAACGGGCAGGTATAGGCCCCCGTAAACGCTTTGTCGAACGCTACGCCACCTTGACCCGACCGGAGTTAGAAGCGATTGCCCTGTGGGACAGGAGGCACAACCAGGGTCGTTGCATCCGCCCGTGGGTTCCGTTTGACCACCCCCAACTCGGTCCTGTGGAAGTCGGTGGCGTCGACCCGCGATTTGGTCTGTGGAATCCGCCGACCTCCTATCTCGCCGAGGTGTGTCGAGCCCAGGCTGCGGTCGTGTTGCGGGTGGCCGCGATGGCGCCACGTCTGTGCCTGGCCAAGCCCTGTGTAACGGACTTGGGCGGAGGGCGCTCCCGCATTCAGATCGCTGTTGAGAACCATGGCTACCTCCCGACCTGCGGTCTAGAGTCGGCCCGCGAACTTCCGTGGAACGAAGGGCTGACCGCCGTCTGTCGACCACAGGGAGACATTGCCATCGAGGCGCCCGGGCAGCCGTACATCGACATCGGCCATCTCGACGGGTGGGGCCGGGGGCCATTTGGCGAAGATGCATGTTTGTATTATCAACGAAGCCGTGGATCGACCGGGCGCAAGCACCTGCAGTGGATCGTCCGTGGGCACGGCGAGGTCGAAGTCGAAGTCAGCGGTCCCCGGGTCGGGTCGGCGGTGCATCGGTTTGTCGTACCCAGTCCTAAGCTTGCAAATACATAGAACCATGCACGGTGCTGGAGCGTTCACTCGATGATCCTTCCCCGCCTGTTGCAAGCCAAAACAACCCTGGGGCGACCGCGATTGAGCCTGTCGCGGGCCGAGTTCTTGCCCTGCGCGTCAAAAATGCCGCTCTCCTCGAAAAGAGAACCGCGGCACAGCCTGTCGGCCCGAGTTCGTTGCCCAGCGAGTCAAAAACGCCGCGATCATCAAGGGCCGAGCCCTTGGCCCTGCGAGTCGACGACGCCGCGATCATAAAAAATGCGGATCGGATATGTCCGCGATCGACGAGTTGGTGCGTGAGTGGTTCCGCCCGTGGTGATACCGTCGGCCCATGGATGGCGCACATCTTCCAGGGTTTCACCCCGCGGTCTCCGGCTGGTTTCGACGCAGTTTTCCGGCCCCGACGGGGGCGCAGGTCGAGGGGTGGGCCGCGATCGCCGACGGGCGACATACACTGATTGCCGCGCCCACTGGTTCGGGCAAAACACTCGCCGCGTTTTTGTCGGCGATCGACAGCTTGGTGACCGAGGGCGTGCGCGAGAGTGGGCTGCCCGATGAGACACGTATTGTGTATGTCTCGCCGCTGAAAGCTCTCAGCAACGATATTGAGCGCAACCTACAGCAGCCGCTCGCCGGCATCCGCGACGAACTTCATCGCCTCGGTCTGGCACCGGTCGAAATTCGCGTGGCGGTACGCACAGGTGACACCCCAGCGTCAGCCCGCACGGCCATGGTCAAGCGCCCGCCGCATATCCTGGTGACCACGCCGGAATCCCTCTACATCCTCCTGACCAGCGGGGGCGGGCAGCGGATGCTTGCGCATACAAAAACGTTGATCGTCGATGAGATCCACGCGGTCGTCGACGACAAGCGCGGAGCCCATCTCGCGCTGACACTCGAGCGCCTCAGCCATCTGGTCGCCCATCCGATCAATCGCATCGGACTGTCGGCGACCCAGCGTCCGATTTCTCGGGTGGCCCGATTTCTGACTGGCGATGCTCAGGCCGATGCATGTGCAATTGTCGACATCGGCCACCGCCGTGCCCTCGAGCTGCAAATCTCGCTGCCGCCTTCGCCACTCGAAGCAGTCACCTCCGGTGAGGTCTGGGAGGAGATCTACAACCAGCTCGCCGACCACGTACGGGCCCACAGGACCACGTTGATTTTTGTCAATGCCCGGCGGATGACCGAGAGGATCGCCCGTCATCTGCAGGAGCGCTTGGGGCCAGGGGCGGTGGCGGCCCACCACGGATCACTGTCGCGTAAGCAGAGGTTGTTGAGTGAGCAACAACTCAAGCGCGGGGAGTTGCGGGCGTTGGTTGCAACCGCATCGATGGAACTCGGGATCGATGTCGGTGCGGTCGAGCTCGTGTGTCAGCTCGGCCCGACCCGTTCGATCGCCAGCCTGGTGCAGCGGATCGGTCGTGCCGGGCATCAGGTCGGGGCAACTTCCAAGGGGATCTTATTTCCGCTGTCCCGCGACGATTTGATCACCTGTTTGGCCCTCAAGGACAGTATTGCCCGCGGGGAGCTCGACGAGGTGATTTGGCCCGAAGCTCCGCTCGACATCCTCGCCCAGCAGATCGTCGCCACCGTCGCCAGTCGAGACGAGCCGTCCGGGTGGGACGAACAAGATTTATATACATTGGTTACCGGGGCCGCGCCCTACCGCGATTTGCGGCGCGAAGATTTTGACGAGGTCGTGGCCATGCTCGCCGATGGGGTTGCAACACGACGCGGGCGTCGGGCCGCCTACCTCCATCGCGACCGCGTCCATCACCGGGTCCGGGCGCGGCGCGGTGGCCGTCTGACCGCGATCACATCCGGCGGCGCAATCCCGGATAACGCGGACTACAGCGTGGTACAGGAGCCGAGCGGGACGGTTGTCGGATCGGTGCACGAGGACTTTGCCGTCGAGAGTTTGGCCGGCGATGTGTTTCAACTCGGAAACACCTCGTGGAAGATTCTCAAGGTCGAGCCAGGCAAGGTCCGGGTCGAGGATGCCGCTGGGCAACCGCCTTCGCTTCCGTTTTGGATCGGCGAAGTGCCGGGGCGCAGCGAGGAGTTATCGCAGGCCGTCGACCGTCTGCGTTGCGAGATCGCCCAGCAGTTGATGCCGGCTCCAAGTGCGGAAAAACGTGATCATACAATCACATGGTTACAAGATCGACTCGACATCTCGCACGAAGCCGCGACCCAAACGGTCGTGTACCTCGCGGCCTCGCTGGCGGCCCTCGGGGTGATGCCGAGCCGCCAAGACCTGGTCTTGGAGCGGTTTTTCGATGGCAGTGGCGGCATGCAACTCATTGTGCATGCACCGTTTGGTACCCGGGTCAACCGCGCCTGGGGTCTCTCGCTGCGCAAACGCTTTTGTCGCAAGTTCAACTTCGAGTTGCAGGCGGCCGCCACCGATGATGCGATTGTGATCTCGCTGGGCGAAGTCCACAGTTTTCCGCTCGCCGACGTATTTCACTACCTGCGGACCCGGGGCCTGCGCGACCTGTTGGTCCAGGCGCTGTTGGATTCGCCGATGTTCGCCGTGCGCTGGCGCTGGAACGCCAACCGTTCCCTGGCGGTGCCGCGGTTTTTTGCCGGTAAGAAAGTCGCCCCCCAGCTCCAGCGCATGCAGGCCGACGACCTCGCTTCGGTCGTGTTTCCCGACCAGGCAGCCTGTTTTGAGAATATTGCCGGCGAGCGCGAAGTGCCCGACCACCCGTTGGTGCGCCAGACGATCCATGATTGTTTGACCGAAGCGATGGATATACAAGGATTTACCGAATTGATCGGGGCGATCGAGCGGGGGGAGAAACGACTGCACGCCGTCGAACTCACCGAACCTTCGCCGCTGGCCCATGAGATCCTGCATGCGCGACCCTATGCGTTTTTGGATGATGCGCCCCTCGAAGAGCGGCGGACCCAGGCCGTTCGTACGCGACGCTACCTCGATCCCGATCATGCTGACGAGCTCGGACGTCTCGACCCCGAAGCGATCGCGAATGTGCGCGAGCAGGCGTGGCCGGTGGCGGACCACACTGAGGAACTGCACGACGCCCTGCTGCAACTGGGGTTTTTGACCGCGCAAGAAGTCGCCGAAGGCAGGACGCGAGACGGGGGGTTGTGGACCGAACTCGCCTGTGAACTCACACAGGCTGGGCGGGCGGCACGGGTGTTTGGCGAACATCTCGATCTGTGGGTGGCGGCCGAGCGTTTGACGGGGGTGCTCGCCCTGCGCCCGGATGCCGAACTCGAACCACAACTCGATCTTCCGCCGGAACTGTGTGAGCCGGTCGAGCCCGATCTCGCCGCGGTGGAACTCGTCCGTGCGCGCCTGAGTGGTCTCGGACCGGTCACCTCCTCGCAACTGGCTGCACAGGTCGGTATCGATGTGCATACAATCGATGCGGCCCTGCTCGCCCTCGAAACCGAGGGTTATGCCGTGCGCGGTGTGTTTGAACCCGAAGCAGGTCCGCAGTGGTGTGAGCGCGGGCTGCTGGCCCGGATCGGTCGCCACACCCTGCGAACCCTTCGCCGGGCGGTCTCGCCAGTCTCGACAGCAGCGTTCATGAGGTTTTTGTTGCACTGGCAAGGTTTAGACGATCCGAGCGAGAGCGAGGGGCCGGAGGCGTTGGCCGGTGTGCTCGCGCAGCTCGAGGGATTTGAGGTCGCTGCTTCGGCGTGGGAGCAGGTCATCTTGCCCAAGCGGTTCAGCCGCTATCAGCCGCAGTGGCTCGATACCCTATGCCAATCCGGGCAACTTTCCTGGGGTCGACTCGCCCCGCCAACGGGTGGGGAGGGCCCTGCCAGCGGCCCGGTGAAGACCACGCCACTGACGTTGATCGCCCGCGACACCGCCCCGCTGTGGCAACAACTCGCCCGAGTCGGCCAGCCCGAACAGGGCAGGGTGTTGTCATCCCAAGCGCAACGCGTCGAAGCTCTGCTGCATCAGCGAGGCGCTCAGTTTTTTAGCGAGTTGGTGCGCAACACCCGATTGCTCGCTACCGAGGTCGAGCGGGCGCTCGGCGAGTTGGTCGCGGTCGGGCGTGTGAGTTCGGACGGATTCGCGGGGCTTCGGGCCCTGCTCGCTCCCAAGGTGCCACGTTCGGCGAGTCGCCGACGCGCCCGCGGACGACGGCCGGTGTTGTCGCCGATGGATCGGGCCGGCCGATGGTTCTTGCTGGTACAACAATTTGACCCGTTCGACGAACCGACAGGCCAGGACGCAGACGATCCACGCGTCCGCGAACGGGCCGTGACCCACGTTGCCAGGGTGTTACTGCGGCGCTACGGGGTGGTGTTTCGCAAACTTCTCACCCGCGAGCGCAACCTGCCGCCGTGGCGGGAACTGGTCCGTGTGTTGCGGCGGCTCGAGGCCCGTGGAGAGGTTCGGGGAGGGCGGTTTGTCGATGGGGCGCTGTGTGGCGGAGAACAGTACGCGCTGCCCGAGGCGGTTGCACCCCTTCGAAATCAGCGCGACAAAGATGCGTCACGTTCCTATATTTGTGTAGATGCAAGCGACCCGCTCAACCTCGCTGGAATCATCCTGCCGGGGTCCCGGGTTGCGGCCATCCTCGGCAACCGGTTGGTGTTTCGCGGGGGAGAGATCATCGCAACTCGAGAGGCTGGGACCATCGAGCATCGTATCGCGCTGACGCCCGAACAGTCGTGGGAGGTCGATACGTTACTCACACGTGCATTTACGGGGTTGAGGTCGCGGGCCGCGATGGTCACCCCGCAGTAGCTCCTCTTCGGCGTGGGCATTCGCAGATCATGGTCGATGCGGTACATTGGCAGCATGGCGAAATGGCAGCAGACCGTCGACCTCAAAACCCTCGAACAACGCGGACAACTCGTCTACAAAAACCCCGATGGGCGTCACCAGCTGGCCTTGTTTCACCACCAGGGGCAGTGCTACGCGGTCGACAATCGCTGCCCCCACGAGGGCTATCCCCTCTCCCAGGGGTCGGTCGATAATAGTTGTATCCTCACCTGTAATTGGCACAACTGGAAATTCACCCTCAAAGAAGGCCGCAATCTGTACGGCGGCGATGGTCTGCGGACCTACCCGGTCGAGGTTCGCGGGGAGCAGGTGTGGGTCGATTTTGCCGACCCTCCGCGCGAACAGGTCCAGGCGCTGGTACTCGACGGGCTGCGCCGAGCCGTCGCCGACGAGGATCACGGATGGATCGCCCGGGAGCTCGCACGTCTGCACGTCGCCGAGATCGATCCGCGGATCGGTGTACGCCAGACGTTGGTCGAGCGACTGTCGCGGCTCGAGTACGGTACAACCCATTGTCTGGCTGCAACCGCCGACTGGCTCGCGTTCTACGACGAACGACGGGCGGATGGCAGCGTCGAAGATCAACTGATCTGCCTGACTGAAGCGATCGAGCATATCGCTCACGACACCCTGCGGGAGCAGGAATACCCGTTTCCCCAGCCGCGTACCGGAGCATTTGATCCCCAGGCGTTGTTGCGTGAGCTCGAGGCAGAAGATGCAGATGCAGCGATTGCGCGGGCGCGCGGTGCGGTTCGTCAGGGGGTTCCCTACCGGACCATTCGCCCTGTCCTCGCCCGAGCAGCCCTGTCCCACTACACAGGTTTTGGTCACGGTCTGATCTACGTGCTCAAGGGCGGTCAGGTGATCGATACGCTCGGGCCCGATGTCGCCGATGTGGTCGTCAGCGCGGTCACCCGCTACCTCGCCTATGCGACCCGCGAAGATCTGATTCCCGAGTTTCGTGATTATGCAAAGTTTGTCGCGCAGATGCCGGAGGACTTCGGCGAGGGCACACGTCCACCGGATAGCAGTACGTTGATCGGTGCGCCGCTGTCCACAGTGCTGGGGTGGGTCTGTCAGCAGGCCGCCAGCCATCGGCCCGAGGCAGTGTTTGATGCTCTCCTGCAGGCGTTGGCGATCAACATGTTGCGATTTGATACCGCCCACAGTTTTTCCGCCTCGGTCAAGGTGGCCAACAATGTCGACTGGCTTGATTTGACCCACGGGCTGACGTTTGCCAATGCCTTGCACACGATCAGTACGCATACCCCCGAGCTGTGGGGACCCGGGTTGTTACAGATGGGTTGCTTTCTCGCCCGCAATCGCCGGTACCTCGCCGCGCAACCCGACGAGAGTTGGGGGGTTGAAGATGCAGATACATTTTTCGCGGCCGCACGCGCACAGATCCTCGACCACGGGCTTGGGCTACCGATCCATGCCTGTCACCTGCTCAAGACCACGTTTGCCGTCGAGGTCGAGTTCGCTAGCGCGTCGGAGCCCTGCCGCGCGGCCGTTCTCGCCGCTCTCAACCGGTTCCTCCACGCGCCCCTCAAGCAAAAACATGTGCGGAGAAACGTCCATCAGGCGCTCGCCTTGATCGCTGGGTGACACAATTCGCGGTCATTTTGTCTCGCCACCCGGTCGAGCGCCGCAATGCCACCCGATTCGCTCGGGCCGCGTTCGGATGACGGCACAAACGCAGGTGATGTAGGTACATGGACGTTGATAGCGCAAAATTGTGACGCACAGCGTCTCTAGGTGGCTTGCAAATGCACGCAACACAGAATGCTGTTCGTACGCATTTCTCGACATATCGCACGTGTGTCGTTGTCGTTAGTCCACGTCCAATAGTTCCGCACGTTTGCAACTGCGACTGCAACATCTCGCGGGAAAACGTCCGGTTTCGAATGCGCAGAAGTGTTCGCGGTGATGACCGGCGCGGAACGAGCCGAGTGCGCCGGGTTCGCCTGCGTAGCGAAACCGGCATCCGAGAGATCGGGACCTGATTGGTCGCGCAACAACTTGGGTTTCGAGCGCCCGTCCACAACCTGCCAAAGACTTGTGGAACCGGGCAGGAACCTGCACCATCAGGGCATGGCCTACCGGAATACGATTTACGTGAGCGCTGCCACCTTGGTGTTGGGGCTGTCCTTAAGTGCATGCACTGGTTCGGAGGACGGGACCACGACCGCCTCGACGTCGGAGACGACGAGT
>CAZUPD010000046.1:0-29667 GCA_964621785.1 uncultured Nannocystaceae bacterium | reverse complement strand
CGACGACCACCAATCCGACGACCACCAATCCGACGACCGCAGGTCCGACGACCGATAGCGATACGACGGAGGACCCGACGACGACGACCGACGATCCGTCGACGACATTTCAACCCGAGTGCGATGATGGGGCCGAGCAGTGCGTCGACGAAGGCCACCAAGTGTGTGAGGCGGGCCTATGGGTCGACAGCCCCTGCGCCGAGGGAGAGTACTGCAATACCAATGATAGTACATGTACTACGTGCGCCTGCTCGCCGGGTTCCTATGGAGATTGCATCGACGAGGACAATATCGAGGTCTGCAACGCGGAGTGCTCGGGCTATGTTCCAGAAGCCTGTGGGCTCAATGAAATCTGCGCCAACGCGATGTGTGTGCCCAAGGATTGCAATCCGGGAAGCACGGTGTGTAGCGATGACGAGAGCTATCAGGAGTGCAATTCCGAAGGTACGGGTTACGAAGATCCAGTCCCGTGTACCCCCGGGGATGTGTGTGACGCCGGCTCGTGTGTCAGCGCTTGCTCGGTCGCAGCCCAGACCAAATCGAGTGTCGGCTGCGAGTTCTGGGCCGTCGATATGCCCAACCTCAACAGCCAGGCCCAGTTGATCTACGCCGTCGCTATCTCCAACCCGAGTGAACAGTATCCGGTCGAGGTGCGTGTCTACGACGGCAACAACAACGGCAACGAACAACTGTTGATCACACAAGTGATCCAGCCGCGCGACGTCCGGGTGATCAAGCTGTCCGGCACGCAGCAGGGAGAATCCCCCGGCTACTACAACGAGGATGCCGGCTTCAACGGTTTGGGGATCGCCCATGGCCGCGGTTTCCGGATCGAGTCGGACCTCCCGGTGATCGCGACCCAGTTCAACCCGCTGGGTGGCGCCTCGGGATTTACGACCGAGGCCTCGCTGCTGCTGCCGACCCACGCCCTCGGCGAGGATTACTACCACCTCGCCTGGGCCAACGGTGCAGGGGTCGGTTCGGTCATGGTCATCATGGCGACCGAGGACAATACCGATGTCGACATCACCCCGACCGTCGGTTCCAACCCGGGTCTCGGCGGGCTTCCGGCACTGCCCCAGGGCGTGCCCACCGAGGTCACGATCGACAAGTACGACTACATCCAAGTCGTCGCCGGCGGCAACCAAGACCTGACCGGTTCGCTGATCGAGAGCAACAAACCAGTGGCCGTGTTCGGGGGACATAGTTGTGGGTATGTCCCGAGTGTTTCGGTCCCCTACTGCGACCACTTGGAGGAACAGATTTTCCCGCTCGAGACGTGGGGCAAGGAGTACATCGCAGCCCGTAACCCGGTGCGAGAATCCGAGGACATGCGCTGGCGCATCGTCGCTTCGGTCGACAACACGACCATCAACTTCAGCCCGCCGGTTTCACTCGGCAGCAGCACCAGCCTCGACGCTGGCGAATTGGTCGAGTTTAACGACGACGGCGACTTCTCGATCACGGCCAACGAACCGATCCTGGTCGCCGGTTACATGTTGGGATGCCACTCCAACGGGGTCGGCGACAACTGCAAAGGCGATCCCTACATGGTGCTGATGGTGCCCAACGAACAGTACAAGACCGACTATGTGTTCTTGATCGATGATTCCTATTCGGAGGACTTCGCCAAACTGATCCGCCCGTCCGGCGCGGCGGTCGAAGTCGGCTGTTTGGGCGTGGTACCCGAGAACCGCTGGGAGGCGGTTGGCAACAGCGGCTACGAAGTAGCAACCATCGACATGAACCCCGGCGAGGGCAACTGCACCATCGGCACCAACGAAGCCAGCAGCGATGAAAAGTTCGGGATCATCGTCAGCGGCCAGGCCCTGGCTGCTAGCTACGCCTACCCCGGAGGCCTCGTCCTCGAAAAGATCAATCCGCTCGAGTAAGTAATTGTTCCCATCGTATGGACCCGCGGCATGCAGATGCAGGCCGCGGGTTTTTCATACCAATGTACATGCAGATGAGAGTTGTGCATGCATGTTCAGTGATCCAATCTGCGGAAAAATCGGAAATTGTATGCGGCCATACAGACTGATCAAATCAGGTCGGTCAACACTTGGTGGGCCATGTCCGTCACCGACACGCGTTCACTCTCCCTTTCGGCAACCGAGAAATTGTGTGCGCTTGCAGTGGTGTGTTGGTACGACCCCGATGTGCCGCGGCCTGATGCGCTGGGCTTGGTCGAGGAAGCGATCCGGCGGATCCTCGCCCGCTGTGCCACCCACAACTTCATTCCCGCGTGGCGTGGGCCGGCACAGTTTCTAACTGCCGTTCAGCGGCCGCTGTCACGGGTGGTGCCCGGCTCCAAGCTCGGTCCATTGGTGGTCGATGGGATCCCCACACCCGAGTGCCAGAACCTGGCCGGGTGGCGTGCGAGCCGACGGGCGCGCGTCCGGGCCGCGTTGGCCCACAATCCGACGATCGACCCAATGGCCTATATCTACGAGTCGGGTCGCGTCGGTCTCGGCCGTCGGCGATAGCCTCGTCCGGTTGGCCCACGAGAGTTGAAGGACGACTGGCGAGAAAAACCACGGGCTGCTGGGCGATCGCTCTACAATCCGGGCATGACGCGACGATGGCTTCTCGGTTGGACTGTGTTGATCTGGGCATCTGCCTGTGGCGGTGACGGACGCGGAGATACGGATACGACGACGACCACGACGTTGACCACGGGTATCCCGACCACGTCGACAACCGAGACTTCTGCCGGGCCGACCGGCGAGGAGACGACCGACGACCCGACGACCAGTAGCGACCCGACCACAGGTCCGACGACCGATCCGACCACATCGACAACCGATGAGACGACCACGGACGAGACGACCACGGACGATCCGACCGATCCGACCGATTCAGAAACCACGACCGAGGGCGAGACCGAGTCCGATTCAGATTCGGACACAACGGGCGAACCGCCCGAACTCGATGCCATGTGTTTGGTGTTACACAACGGGGGGAACCCTGCATCCACCACTGTTGTGTATGTACAACCAGATGGCGCACTCGATCTCGGCGAGAGCCTCGAACTTCCCGCGGGGCACAGCCCCGAAACCACCGACTACCGACGCGAGGGCGTGGTGACCTGTGGCGGTCGCTACGCGCACTTTGCCCTGCTCGACGAGCATCTGTTGGCGACCGTCGAAGTTGGCTTCTACGGCGAGTTGACGCAGGTCGGACCGGCGATCTCGGTTCCCAACATCGAAGGGGTGTTGTGCGACAGTGACAACGACCTACTGTTCGCGTTTGGTCGCGCAGGTGGGGGCGAAGCCCATGTACGTACATTTATTGCCGAGAACGACGGGACCCTCACGCCCAAGGCGAACGTCGACGTGAGCTACGCCAACCCGACGGATATGCAGCTGTATGCGGCCCTGCATCCAAAGACCAATATTCTCTACCTCGCCGGGGCGACTGGTGGTTCCGCCCTGCAGATCCATGCGATCGATTACGGTGACGAAGGTGCACTCGTGCCCGACGACGTCAACCAGACGGGAGGGAACCTCCTGTTTGGCATCCACATGGCGCCCAGTGGCGATGAGATGGCGTTTACCAGCTACAATGGGGTGGTCGCGTGGCACAACCTCCCCGACTCGGGTGATGTACCCCCGTCCAATCAGATGACCGTGATTTCCGGGTCCGAGTGGCAGGGTGGCGTGGACATGGTCATTCGTACAGATCCGTCAAGTGACGAACACTTCTACTACGCCCAGACGACAGGTTCGACGGGGACGATCCGGGTGGCTGAATTTCTCGGTGACCAGGTCATGTACTACGATCAAGAACCGGCGCCCGGCAAACGCAGCCACCTCAAGCTCACCTACGAAGACGACCTGCTCCTTGCGGTCAGCCAAAGTGGAAACGTGCGAAGCTGGCAACTCGATCCAGAAGGCGTGGTGTTGACCGAAGCCGACAACCTCGCGGTCGATACAACCGCCCAAGCGAGCACACTGATCCCCTGCGCTTTTTAAGATCGCGGCGTGGTTCCTCGCAGGGCAAAGGAACTGGGCCGCGACAGACGTTCGAGGTCGGGGCTTGGGCTCTCCTGGGTACGAGGATTCCTCGCAGGGCAGTTTCGGTGGCGAAAGACTGGTCGGGACTGGGTTCTTGGGTACGAGGTTTCCTCGCAGGGCGTAGGTCCGAAGGTGTTTGACGGCGAAGCCGTCGGCGACCGCGCGTGTTGCCGGGTGCCAATGCGGTTGCTGGGCCTAGACTCAAATCGGCGTATGTACGGTGTTTATTCGCTCGCTGCGACGGATCGTTCATGTACAAGTTTCGCGCGCTACACTGCGCGGGACAGCATCCGGCAGGCCCGCTCGCTGTTTGACTCAGGAGGGACTCGATGAACGACTCCGCACCCCGTGCCCCTGGTACCGATTGGTCGGCCCTGGCCGCCAGCCCGACTGTCCGCGCGCATATGGATGTCGAAGTTCCGACCCTCGGGCCGGACGAGGACGTATTTGCGGCGGTGAACTTTTTGCTCGATCACAACCTCCCGGGCGCACCAGTTGTCGATACATCGAATCAGCTGGTCGGCATGATCTCGCAAAAGGACCTCCTCAAATTGTTGTCGGCCGGGACCGCGGGCGAACCTGTCGCCGGTCGGGTCTCAGACTTTATGACCCGCAACGTCATTTCGATCCCGGCCAAGATGGACATTTATTTTGCCGCGGGCTTGCTCATCAAGCATCCGTTTCGCAGTTTGCCGGTGGTCGAAGGGGGGCATTTGCTCGGGCTGTTGACCCGGCGAAATGTCCTGCGCGCAGTCCAGAGCCGTCTGCGACACATGCTCGACGTCGCCAAATAGTTCGACCGTCGCGAACCTCGGTGGGATGCCGGCTTCAGTCGTGGGAACATCGCGGCCTTGGAGCTGTCCGAAGGTGCGCACGATGGCAGAACATCAAACGGGAACGGGGAGTCAGGTCCGGCGATTGTGGCTGCGGTGGTCACTTCTGGGAACGGTCGCGCTCGCCTGCAATCCGAGTAAGCCCAATCCGCCGAGTTCCGAACCTCCGGGGCAGGTCGAGCAACTCGCAGTCTTCGATCCTGCTGGGATCGGTCGCGGTCAGCCGCCGCCGACACTGCAGGTCGCACCGCCGAGTGTCATCGACTACGGGCCCCGCGAATCGACCGGCGGAGGGGGAGAAATCCACGTCCGGTTTGATCAGGCCGTCAAACCCCTAGGCGACCGCGATCCCTCGTCGCTGTCCATCCACCTCGACCCAAGCGTGCCCGGACACAGCGAGTGGAAAACGCCCGATCTGCTGGTGTTTGTGCCCGACGAGCCACTCGAAGATGCCCACACCTACCGCGTCGAGGTTCAGGGGAGTGTCGAGGCCCCCACGGGAGTCGCGTGGCAAGGTCCATTTGGGTGGACGTTTACGACCCGGCGACCTGTTGTCTATACATCGTATCCCGGCGATCGCACGCGCAATGTATCCCGGCTCGAGCCACTGTTTATCGAGTTTAGTCAGCCGGTCGAGCTCGCGGTGGTGCGGGAGCATCTGCGGGTCGAAACAGGCCAACCGGATGCGCTCGAACCCACCGATGTCCAGGTCACACGCACGACGCGGGCGGAGGCCGAGCGCCACCATCTGAGTTGGGACGCCACCGATACCGAGCGGCGCTTGACCGTGCGACCCAAGGGTGCATGGCCCCGAAATTCACGTGTGCATGCAATCATTTCCGCCGGGGTGGTCGGCAAGCGCGGTCCACTGCCCACCCGTGAACCGTGGTCGACCTCGTTTGACACGGTCGCGCCGCTCGAGGTTGTCGCCTACAATTGTACAAGCAAAAAACCATGTGGGTTTGAGTCGATTTCACTCGAACTCAACAACCCAATCGATGCTCGTACACTGAAAAAGATTCAGGTCTCGCCCAAACCAAAGCGACTTCGCATCGATCTCCTCGACGATTGGGATGGGGAGGGCGGCACCGACATACGGATCGACGGCATCTTCATGCCGGGGAAAACCTACACGGTGGTATTGCCGGCAGGGATGCGCGACCTCAAAGGCGAGCGGCTGGCCAACAAGTGGGAGCACCGTGCCGTGTTTGGCTATGTTCCCTCTCTCGGCCTCGACCCTGAGACCGGGATCCTCCAGGCCGACGGTCGACGCAGGATCGGGATCGTCAGTCGACATCTCAAAAAAGTATCGATTCGGGCAGCTGTTTTTTCCGATGCCGACTTGGAGCTGCTCGCCCCGACCAACCGGGGAAGTTGGTATGAGCGTTGGCCCAAACAACCGCTCACAACAGTCGAACGCGAGTGGACCCTCAACCCCAAAGGACCGACGGACTGGTCTGCACTACCCGTCGATTTGCGAGCATTGGTCGGCGACAGTCG
Organism: uncultured Nannocystaceae bacterium; assembly: GCA_964621785.1. GTDB lineage: Bacteria > Myxococcota_A > Polyangia > Nannocystales > Nannocystaceae > JACKDW01. The sequence goes on along the minus strand of CAZUPD010000046.1, from coordinate 23,318 downwards.
GCGCCCGATCGCCGTTGAAGTATCGGCCGAGGAGCTGACCCCACGGGCAGGTGGTGAAGACTTGCCCGACACAGTCCGCGCGATTTACCGGGTCACAGATCTCGGACCCGAGGTCTATGTCGGACAGGCGCACTCGGTCGTCGCTGTCCATCGGTTTTCTGACGGTAGGCCGGTTGCAGGTGCACAGGTTTCGCGACGTGTCCCAGGAGACATGCCCATCTCGCTCGGCACAACGGACCCACAGGGCCTGCTAGAGCTCGACGACCACGCCATGCCGGAGCTCCACTCAGACCGCGGGATTTTAGTCGCCCGTTCCGGTTCCGATGTGGCTGTCCTGACCGACGACGGGTTTTCTGAGCTTCGCCACGACCGCAACGCCTACGATCAAGAAAAGTGGCTACGGACCGGCGAGCGCATGATCGGCAAGTTGATCAGTGAGCGCGGCGCCTATCGCCCTGGTGAGCTTGTGCGGGTCGTCGGGTGGCTCGGGGTCGAAACACCCTACGTCCGAACGGGCTTGCGCAGGCTGTCTGGCGAGCGGACTGTCGACCTCGAACTGTTCGATTCGCGCGGTGACTCGGTTGCCAAGAAAACCGTCGAAATGACACAGGAGGGCAAGTACTGGGCTGAGCTCACGATCCCGCGGGAGAGCAAACTCGGGCGCTTTCACGTGGTCGCAACGGCGGGCAAAAGCCGGTTTCTCGCCTACGTCAAGGTCGAGGACTATCGCACACCCGAGTTTGAAGTCTCCGCTTCGATGCCGAAGACCGACTGGGTTCGCGGTGCGAGCCCCACAGTCAATGTGCATGCAAATTACTATTTCGGCGGACATGTCCCCATGACCAAGGTTCGCTCTCGGACATCGTGCCGGGCCTCGAGCTACCGCCCACCGGGTCTCCCCTCGGGGTGGGCCGTCGGGATCCGAGACTGGTCCTACGGGGTGGCAGGTGGCCCGCAGCTGGTCCACGCGCTCGGCGAGCGCGACCGCCAGACCGGCTCACACAGTTTCACTGTGACCCCGCCGGTGACCGAAAATCGAGTCAGTCGGTGCCGTGTCAGCGTCGGTGTCCAGGACATCTCGCGTCAAGAAATCGGTGCAGAAGCAAGTTTTACAGTCCATCCGGCCTCGCACTACCTCGCCCTCTACCTCCCGCGCCACTACCTGTGGACCCACGAGCAACTCGATGTCCCGGTACTGATTGTCGACTGGGAGGGAACACGCGCTGCCGGGCGCGTGACGGTGACAATGACACGCACATGGGACGCTCCGCAGTACCGCAAGGTCAAGGGCAAGCGTGTCTACGAGGGGGTTGAGACCCGTGAAAAAACCGTCAAGACCTGTACCCTCGACGCTGCAGCCTCCGGCGAGCTATCTTCATGTGCACTCAAACAACTTGAAACCGGGACCTACAAGATCGTTGCAGAGGCAACTTTTGATGGCAATGGGGCGCGATCCGAGGGGGTTGTGCATGTGTGGCGCAGCCGCGTCGCCAACCATTCGGTCCAGGCCGCACCACCAAAAACCCTGACGATCGAAGCCTCGCGGACTGAGGTCCATCCGGGCGATACAGTCGACGTGACCGTGCGCGGCCCGTGGAATGGAGCCTCGGGTATGTTGGTGACCTCGCGGGCAGGTGTGCGCGAGGCCTATCCGTTTGTCCTGCAAAACTACCGCGCCGACGTCTCGCTCAAGGCCGACGACAGTTGGTCCCCCGGGGTTTCCCTCGATGCCTCGGTCGCCCTCGGTCGCAGTGGCGGCTACCCCAAGCTCAAGCGTGCAAGCAAGGTGTGGATCGAACAGGGCGTCGACCACCGCCGTCTCGAGGTCGCGGTCAAAGCGAATGCGCATGCACGTCCGCGCGACAAGGTGAAGATTGCCGTCGATGTGCGCGACAGCAACGGCAATCCTGTCGACGGACGTCTCGCGCTGTGGGCGGTCGACGAGGGGGTGCTCGCCTTGACCGACTATCAGGTGCCCGACATCCTCAAGGAATTTGTACCGGCAAAGACTTCGGGTGTGTACGCCCGCGACGACTACAGTGATATCGTGCGGTCGTTTACCCCCTATGGCGATCCGCGGCTGAGCCTCGGCGGCTACGGAATGGGTTACGGACGTGGATCGGGCTCCGGGTTCGGCGGGAAGGGCAAACGAGTGCAGGCTGGGGGAGTCGTCCCGGCGCGGCAGAAGTTTGAAACCACCCCACTGTTCTTGGGCGACCTCGCAGTTCGTGGTGGAAAAGCCAGGTCCGAGGTTCACATCCCCGACAACCTCACGACGTTTCGTGTGTTTGCAGTTGCCTCGTCCCGGCTCACCGACAACACAAGTCCGGGGCGCTTCGGTGTGGGCGAGTCGCGGATCCAGGTTTCGACCCCGCTGATGATCCGGCCGGCGCTGCCCCGGACCCTGCGTCCCAACGACCGCACCGAGGTGGCGGCGATCATCCAAAACAACACCTCAACTTCGGGCCAGGTCGAAGTGCACATGCGCGAACTCGTGGGTCCCGGTAACAAGGCTCAAGCAGTGGCCAAGGACAAGGCCGCGCTCGGGTTCCGGACCCCCGCCGTGGTTACACAACCCATCGCCGCAGGTGAACAGGTGCGGGTACCATTTTCGGTTGACGCACTCCATGCACAGACATCTTTTGTCGAGTTTGAAGCTCACCTCACGGCCGGTCAACAGCATTTTCGCGATCGCGTACAGGTCGAGCTGCCGATCGCACCCGAGGCCACGCTCACCGAGCGGGTCGCGATGTACGGGAGCCTCAACTCCGACAAAGCCGTCGGGATCCCGGTTGCGATTCCCCGCGATGTCCTGCCCGATCACGGGGGCGTCCATCTGAGTACGAGTTCCTCGCTGCTCGCGGGCCTCGAGGATGCGGTCGTCGATCTTGTCCACTACCCCTACGGATGCATCGAACAGACGTCGAGTCGGCTCCTGCCTTTGGTCGCGTTGGCCGAGCTGTCTGCGACCTATCCCCTAGGCCTCGGTGATGTCGATTCCTTCGTACGCGTCGGCATCGAGCGGATCTTGAGCATGCAGACCCGGGAGGGCGGGTTTGCCTATTGGCCGGGGGGAACCGAGGCCCATGCCTATGCAACAGCCTACGCGACCTGGGTCCTGACGTTGGCCAAGGATGCCGGGTACCGTGTGTCTGACGGTGCGCTCGACCAAGCGCTCGGCTTTCTCGAGCGTGAGCTCCAACCTGGGAAAGACGGCGAGTTGGGCCACCAACGCTATCACAGTTATGTCCGTCAAGCAATCGCTGCATATACACTTGCACGTGCCGGTCGCAACGTCGACAGTGTGCTCGACCGTCTGTACACACGCCGTGAGGCGATGCCTGTGTTCGCCCGCGCATTTGTGTTGATGGCCCAGCACCGTGCCCACCCCGACGATCCGCGGACGCGCGCGCTGGCGAGTGAGGTCTTGGGTGAACTCGCAGAGCAACCGGGTACAGCCCACGTCAAAGAGCGTCTGGCCTATGACCTCCAGGCGGTGTTTCACTCGAGTACACGCAGCGACGCGATCGTTTTGCTCGGACTACTCGAGGTCGTGCCCGATCATCCGGTGGTCGAAAAACTCGCCCGCGGGCTTTTGGGGGAGCGCGTCGGCGGCCGCTGGCGCAATACCCAGGAAAACGCATATGCCGTGATGGCACTCGCTGCCTATGCAAGGGTTTACGAGGGCGACGAGCCCGACTTTGTCGCCCGTGCCTGGGCCGGCCGCCAGCAGGTGCTCGACACTTCGTTTCGCGGACGCACATTTCGCCACGAGTCGACATCTGTCGCCATGGTCGATCTGCTCGCGGCCGCCGGGCGAGGCCCCGCGGTTGAAACGGCTGCGCCGGATCCCATCTCTATGATTGTACAACGAGTTGGGCAGGGTCGGATGTACTACCGGCTCGGTGTCGAGTGGGCGCCTGCCGGCGAGAACCTACCCGCGAGCACCCACGGCTTGGCCATCACAAGGACGCTACGGGGGGAAGATGGACAGCCGCTCGCCGGGCGAGCACTCGCACCGGGCGAGCTCGTTTCGCTCGACTTGACGATCGAAGGTCATACCCGCGTGCCGTACGTTGTTGTCGATGCACCGATCCCGGCCGGGTTGGAGGTCGTCCAACGCTCACTCGGCCGCGGGCAGGCGGCCACAGCCCTCGGGGGTGCTCGGGGATTTTGGGTGTCCCACGAGGAGCTCCGCCGCGACCGAGCACTTGTATTTGCAGATAATCTTCCGGTCGGAACCCTGCGCCACAGTGTGCCGTTGCGGGCCACCACACCGGGTCGGTACGCCATGCCACCTGCGCAGACACAAGCCATGTATATGCCCGAGATCTACGGGCGTTCCACCGGGACCGTTATCGAAGTTCGCTAGCCCGGACAACTACTCCAAAACCGGGATCTGACCATCGAGGGCAGAATGCAAGAAATCGAAGACCCGGTGGAGCTCCTGTGGTTGATAGATGACACTGTGTCCGCCGTTGGGCTGTGTGGCTTGAACCATCAGCGCTGCCGCGGTTGTCGGCGGACCGAATTGCCACGGCACATTGCCGACGACCGGAAGTTCAACCGTTTTGAGGACCCCGCTATCGGTGTTGTGACACAGAAATTGTTCGGCCTCGTCGAGGTACTGATCGCAGGGGGGGGTGAACAACGTCGCGTCGGCGATGCGCAGACCCATCGCCACCGCCAGTGCGCTGCTCGTGCGAAGGGGCGTATACGGATCGACATGGCCGATGTAGTGAAGGATGTTCTTCGGCCCAGAAACATGCTGGTAAAACGGATCGGCGATGATGTTGTGGGCGTAGAGTTCGGGGTCGCTGCGGTTGACATGGGTGTTGAGCAGCGCGAGGACCGGGTGATAGGTCGTCAGTTCGCGGTCGGGGCGAACCATGAGCGCAAGCTCGAGGATTTTCCCGGGCCCGAGGGGAACGTCTGAACCCGGCACATCGTATGTGGGCAGTTGTTTGTCGACCAATGAACGCGGCAGATTCCCGCCCGCGCCGCTGAGGATCGCAGTCAGGTGTTTGCTCAAGAACGGAAACATCAGCGCGACCTGTTGCGCGCCTTGGCTGTGGCCGAACAAAAATACGTTGTCGGGGTCGAGGTCCAGTGGGTAGCCGCCGGGCTTGACGGTTTGTGGGGCATTGAACACATCGATGTAGCGGATACCCGATTTGATATCGACTGCCCCTTGAATCAGGTTGTCGCGGGCGGCATCGGGGTTGCGCAGGTTGAACACGAGCTCGTCGAGCGAGAGACCATCGACCAGCCCATCGTCGTCGGTGTCGTGCCGCCGCTCGCCGTGGAAGAAGCCTTCAAAGGACAGCATCGCCAGGCCGCGTGCGGCTGCGTGTTCGGCAAACTCGACACCATCGCGAAACGAACCACCTGTCCCATGGGCAAACAAAACGACGGGCCAGCCTTCGTCCGGCATCGTGACTGCCCGCGGGATGGTCAGCGAGTAACAGACATCTTCGCGGTACTGGGGGATCAGCTTAATTTTGTTGTCGACGATCGCCCCACCGGCGTAGCTAAACGGGGGCGTGCCCTCCTGGTATTGTTCGAACGACGCCCGCCCGTGAAATTCGTAATAGTTGGGGTTGGGCACCGGGCATCGCCTCGCCTTCCGCTCCTCGGGGGTCAGGCCCGGTGCAGTCGAGCACGGGGAATCTCCGGCGGCATCGCACAGGTACAGCGACTTGTGTTCCGGCTCTGGTTTGGTCGTCTCGGCCAACTCCATCACACTTGGAGCATCCGAGGTCGTGAAGACCGTCGCGCCGATCGTCTGTGAAAGCTTGAGCTGGATGCCTGAGGCATTTTCACTCGAGGCATAAAAATCCCGGAGGTTGGCGTAGCGGTTCCACGACCACATCAGCGAACCATCGTTCGGGGGCGTGGCCGACAGCAGGATCTCGAGGTGGTCGTCGCGGCGAAACGTCCCCCCGTTGGCAGGCGTAATCGCGTTCGTCAGTAGCACTGCATATTGGGTATTGGGCTCAAGCGGGTAGCCTTCGTAGGTCTGCACGCCGATCCAGTTTGCGCAGATAAAGTTGCCCACACTCACCGAACCGTTGCGTCCGAGAAACTGCGTCGGGTGGCGCTTGCCGTAGTTTTCACTCGTCGGGTCGACGTTGACAAAATAGATCGGCAGGTGCACCGCGTCGTGGTTGAACACAAACGGGTGACTGGCGCGGAAGAGCGTGGTGCCATTCAATGCAAATGCATTGTTATCGGCGACCGCCTCAACCCAACGTTCGATCAGCGGGCCGAACTCACCGGTGAACTCGGGGGGCGGGACCGGGAAGCCTTCGAGGTTGATGGTTCCGTCGCCGATCACGCGTAGATCGTTGGGAAATGGCAGGCGATAAAAGTCGTGGCCCTCCTCTTTGCCCGCATCGACATCGAAGTAAATTTTTGGTTGTCCGGCGGCCGCCTCTTCCTCCTTGGGATCTTGGCAGCGAACACCCGGCCAGTACTGCGGCGGATGGGCGGTATCGGTGTCGGTCGCAGTCGTATCGGCCTCGGTTTCGGAACCGTTTTCTGTCCCAGAGGACATGTTGTCGTCCGTGTCGCTCGAACCGGTCGTCGGGCCGGCACTCGTATCTTCGATGTTTTGACATTGCCCGGAAGCGCACGGATGCCCGTAGTCGATGCAACTCGTTAGCGTGACGGTCGCTAGCGCGAGGCCGACGCGACTCAGGTGAATCGGAATGCGCGAAAAGACCATCATGGGACCGAAGCATATCAGGGGATGGGCGTCAATGCGCGGCGCATTCTTTGCCATGTGGCCGATACCGAGCAAAATCTCCGGCTTGCAAAAGTCGAGACGTATGCAATGATTTTGTTTCGGATGTCTCAGGCATTGAAGCTCGATCAAGCCCTGCTCGCGGCGGCCGAGAAGCTAGTCGGTCGTCACGGCTCCGATTTCACAATGGGGCAGCTCGCCGACGAACTCGGTGTCTCGCGGGCGACGCTGTACCGGCGAGGACCCTCGAAAACGAAGTTGTTACAAATGTTGCAGTCCCGTGGCCTCGTGCCCGCAATTGCCGTTGCCCACACCCGAGATCGCATCATGGAGGCAACCGGCGAGAGCATCTGCCAACGCGGGCTTGCGAATACATCGATCGAGCAGGTCGCCAAGCGGGCGGGTGTGTCTCCCGTGACGGTCTACCGCCTGTTTGCGACCCGCGAAAATTTGCTTGTACAATTTATTCAGGAGCGTTCGCCGCGAAAGGACGCCGGGCGGCTGCTGGTCCAGCGCGACCGTCCGATCGCCGAGGTCCTGTTCGAGTTTGTCGAGACATCGATTACCTGGGCGATCGACCATCCGGGATTGTGGCGCGCCGTGATGTTGGCCGAGGGCGAAGAGGCGAAGCTCTTGTTCGCGTTGCGTACACGCAATACCGGAACCTACGAGCACCTCGTTGCCTATCTGACCCATCAGGTCCGTATCGGTCGTCTGCGCGGGACAGAAGATCCCCACGCGCTCGCCCGCGACCTCCTCGGGATGATGGCGGGTGCCGTCCTGACACGCACCCGACTGCTACAGGCCGACCGGCGTCGGGGCATCGGTTCCGGTGAGTCCGTTCGCGAGCGATCGAACCGGATCGTCCAAACCTTTCTCTATGGCAACAGCGCGAAGTAGGAGGAAATATAAATGCATCAGCAATCAAATCGTTCGTGGGTCGTCACCTTTGAGCAGGTGCGGAGGCATGACCTCCCGCTCGTCGGCGGGAAGGGGGCCAACCTCGGGGAAATGGTCGCCCAGGGTTTACCGGTGCCCCCGGGGTTTTGTGTGACGACAGACGCCTATGAGCAATTTATCGCCGGTATCCCCGACTACGCCGACCTCCTCGCCCGACTCGATGCCCTCGAACCGACCGACCTGCAGGGGGTTGCCACCCACGCCAAGGCGATGCGTATGCATATGGTGCAGACACCGATTCCCGCGGAGATCCGGGATGCGGTTGCCGAGGCGGTCACGAGCATCGGTGCAGATGCGAGTTATGCCGTGCGCTCGAGTGCCACCCTCGAAGACCTGCCCGATGCATCCTTTGCGGGACAACAGGACACCTATCTCAACACCGTCGGGATCGACGAAATCTGTGACAAGGTCCGCGCCTGCTGGGCCTCGCTGTTTACCGATCGGGCGGTGATTTACCGCCGCCAGCAGGGCTTTGGTTCCGAAGGGGCCAAGCTTTCAGTGGTGATACAACGAATGATCCGCGCCGAGGTCTCGGGGATCGCGTTTACAGCCGATCCGGTAACCCAGCACCGTCATGTATGTGCAATCGATGCGAGCTACGGGCTTGGCGAGGCGTTGGTGTCGGGGCTCGTCAACGCCGACAACTACCGGGTCGATCGCCGGTCGAAGCAGATTTTGACGCGAACCCTCGGTGACAAGGCGATTGCCATCCGACCGCTGCCGGGCGGTGGGACCCAAACCGAGGACGTCGCCGACGAGGCGCGCGGGCGACAGGCGCTCAGCGACGCGGAGATCCTCGAACTGGTCGAGATCCTCGAACTGGTCGAGGCCCATTACGGGTGCCCGCAAGACCTCGAGTGGTGCCGCGAAGGCGGTGCGTTTTTTCTCGTGCAAAGCCGGGCGATCACCTCGCTGTATCCGGTGCCCAAGCCACTGCTTCGCGGACCCGGTGACCCGTTACAGTTGTTCGTCAGTTTTAGCCACCTGCAGGTCAACACCGCACCGTTTCCACCGCTGACCCATGCGTTCGTACGCCGCTTGCTCCCCATCGGCAAGCCGATCGTCGGGGGGAGTTTTGACGAGGACTCGACCATCGTGCACGACATCGGCGGTCGGGTTTATCTCAACGCCACGCCGGCGCTTCTGCGTTTCCCCACGTCAAAGTTGCTGCCCAAGGGCCTCGCCAACATGGACCCGATGATCGCCGGACGGATCCAGGAAGTGGTCCGGCGTCCAGCATTTCCACATTCGCAAGGAGCGGCACGCAGGCGTGCTCTGGCATCCTTCTTTGCGCCGATTCTGAGCCGCGTGCCACTCAACCTGTGGTGGCGCGAACCCTCGCGGGCAACCGAGGGATTTGATGTGCTTCAACGTGCACTGACGGATGCCGAAAAACATGTTTCTACAACTTACTCCCCGGGTGCAGCGCGTCTCGAGCAGCTCGCCAATGCCCATGCAAAGGTGCTCCTTAAGTATCTGATCCCGGCACATCCTGCTGTCGTGCTCGCAGGCCTCCTCGCCTGGAAGCTGCTCGCGTGGATCATGGAGGGGCGTGTCTCTCCTGGCACCGTCGATGCTCTCAACCGCGGATTTGAGGGCAATGCCACCACCGAGATGGACCTCGAACTCGGCGATCTCGCCGACCTGGCCCGGGGAACAGCTGTTGCAGATGTGATCCAGTCGACACCTCCGAACGCCGTGATCTCCCGGATCCGCGAGCTCGGCCAGTGCAGCGAATTTCTCGCTCGCTGGGACCATTTTATCGAACGCTACGGCCACCGTTGTCCGGGAGAGTTTGATCTTTCGGCCAAGCGTTGGGCGGAGGATCCGTCGAGTCTGATCACCAGTCTCGCGGGCATGTTGCAGGCGAACGAGCCAGGGCAACACCGCGAGCGAGAGCGAAAGGCTCGGGCAGAGGCGATTGCTGCGATCGCCACGATCGAACAGGCGGCTGGGCGCGGGTTATTCGGATGGTTTCGACGGCGCTTGGTCAGGCGCCTGATCAAGTGTATGCGCACCTATCTCGGAATGCGCGAGCACGGAAAATTCATCATGATGCGCAGCTTCTTCAAGTTGCGGAAGTCTGCCCTCGAGTGTGGGCAACTCGGGGTCGCTCGCGGTGTGTTCGAGTGCGAGGACGACGTCTTTTTCCTCGATTTCGGCGAAATCCACCAGGCGCTCGACCCCGACGTGCCACCCGTCAACTGGCGCGAGCGGGTCCAACAGCGCCGCGAGCTTCTGCGTCGACAAGCCCACCTCAACCCGCCGGCTGTACTGACCAACGACGGCGAAGTGCCGCCGTTGCCGATCGACCCGACGATCCCCGAAAACGTCCTCGTCGGGCAGGGCGTGTCGGCGGGGGTTGTCGAAGGCATCGCCCGGGTGATCACCGATCCACACAACGAAGTCCTGGAGGCGGGTGAGATCCTAGTCGCGCCCTTTACGGACCCCGGCTGGACGCCATTATTTGTGCATGCATCTGGTTTGGTCATGCAGGTCGGCGGGATGATGACCCACGGGTCTGTCGTCGCCCGGGAATACGGCATTCCGGCGGTTGTCAGCGTCGAGACTGCACTGACGCGGATCCGGACCGGCGATCGGCTCCGCGTCGACGGCGAAACCGGACGGGTCACGCTGCTCGCCGAGGACGACAAGGACCACGGGCTGGTGGGCGAAGGGGTCAGTCAATGAAGTCTGCGATTCTCATGATGTTGGTGGTCCTCGTGATCGCGGTTGGACTGGTCATTCACCGCGGGTTGTGGGCCGAGGCGGCCAAGGCCTCGTGGACCCAAGCCGGGCAGTTTGTTCCGCTATTGCTGATCGCTATGGTCGTGGTCGGCTGTACCGAAGTCCTGCTCTCGCGCGAGTGGGTTGAAAAGTGGATGTCCGATGCGTCAGGCTTTCGCGGGATCGGGATCGCTTGGATCGCTGGAATCCTCACCCCCGGTGGGAGTCTCATTGGCCTTCCCCTCGCGGCTGGGCTCCACCGCGCGGGGGTTGGGGCCGCCGTCTTGGTGACCTATTTGGCCTCGATTTCGCTGCTCTCCGTCATCCGTTTACCCCTCGAAGTCGGGTTTGTCGGGGGCAAGTTGGCCACGATTCGGTTTGTGACCTGTCTGTTTTTACCGCCGATCGCCGGATTGCTGACCCGGCTGGCAGCACCCCTTCTGCGCTGACGGAATCATCTGCATGTGCAGGTAGTTTTAGACTTGGCGAGTATGCCCTGTTTCGCTACCGTATCGACATGCGGACACTGATGTACAGGCAAACTTGGCTGGTTGGAGCGGTGACGCTGGCGTCCATCGTCGTGCACGGTTGTGGCGACGGTGGCGAAGACTGTGAAGGTACACAGTGTGTCGCGTCGGCAGGGACGGGGATTTCGGCCTCGGGGACTGCAACCGTTGGTACGACATCGAATGCCACTGCCACCAGCAACGGGTCGAGTTCCGACAGCGACGGTTCGGGGTCGAACTCGGATTCGGACGGGACGACAACCTCCTCGACGACGACCGGCTCCGGCATTCGCTTTGATGTCGGCGACCCTCCGCTACCGGCCGATCTGCCCGACGACAAGGGACCGATCATCCCCGAGACCTGTGAACAGGCGTTGGCAGGCGAAAGTACGGTCGGGTGTCGATTCTTCGCCGTCGACATGGATTCCCACGACAACGTCGAAAATCAACAGTACGCGGTTGCAATTGCAAACGTGCAGATAGCGACGCCGGCGACCGTCACCATCGAAGTCAAAAACGGTAACACGTGGTCGCCGGTTGCTGGCCCGCAGACGGTCGCTGCTCTCGATCTGTTTACCTTCAACTTGCCCGCTCGTAGCACGGACGACAGCCAACTGTTTGTCGGCGGTGCCTACCGCGTCACCTCGGACGTGCCGGTGATCGCCTACCAGTTCAATCCGGTTGACGGCGCATCCTCCTATCTGTCCGACGCCTCGATGCTATTTCCGGTGCCCTCCCTCGACACCATCAACGATGTCATTGGTTGGACATCGATGATGGATAATACAAATACTTTTCAGCATGGATATGCAACGATCATTGGGACGTCCGATGGGACGGTTGTGACGGTGACCCCCAGTGTCGCCACCGCGGCCGGTAATGGTATTCCCGCGGGCAGTCCGGGGGTTCCGTTTCAGATCAACCTCGGCGAGGGAGATGTCGCCAGTGTGGCCGTGCAAAACCTCGCCACATCGATGACAGGGACCAAGATCGTCAGCAACGAAGGCCATCCCGTGGCGGTGCTCTCGGGCCAAGAGTGTGCACTGATTCCCGAGAACGTCTGCTGTTGCGACCACATGGAAGAACAGCTCGCCGGGTTGCGCCAGTGGGGGACCCACTTTATCGCCGCTCGCATGCCGGTCCGCGATACCGCCAATCCCGAGACGAGCCTGTGGCAGATCTACGCCTCCGAGGATGGCACCCAGCTGACCTTTACCTACGACCCGGGCGTCATGGGCATTCCGAGTCCCAACCTTTTGCTCAACCAGGGGGAGATGGCACAGTTTTATGTCAACGGCCCCGCGAATGAACCCGGCGATTTTGAAGTCGAGGCCAGCAAACCGATCAACGTCATCAACTATATGATCGGATCGGAAAACCTCGGTGGTGGGAGTACGGGCGACCCGGCGATGGTGCAGCACAGTCCGGTCGAGCAGTATCTGCCGCGGTATGTCGTGCTGGTCCCGGGGACATGGGTCAACGACGTCGCCGTCGTCACGCGGCCGGCGGGGGCCATCATCACGATCGACGACGTTCCGATCAGCGATGCGGAGTTCAATCCCGTGGGCGACTCCGGTTATGAAGTCGCACGCGTGGCGATTCCCGACGGTGTACATGTGCTCGACGGGGGCATGGATCCGTTCGGCGTGGTGATCGTCGGATATGACACATGGGACAGCTACGCCTACCTCGGGGGTACAGGAACCGGGAAGATCAACCCCAACCCACCGGGCTAACCTGCTGTAACGTGTACATGCACGTGGTGCATGACGCGCATCAATTATCGCAGTTTATTCGTACTGCGACGAGCTCCCGTTTCGGCGAAACGCGAAACGAACGCCCGGTTTGCCGGGCATTTTTTTGAATTTCTATTTCACTGAAAATCTTGAATGCTCGTTTACGATGATTTTGATAATTCAATTTATTTGAATTTCATCGAGATATGTCGTGAGCAACATTCCAAATAAGAATTTGATTTTGAAAACAGTTTTCAATATTAATGAGAGATGCCACGGTTTTCGAGTTCGAGACTTCTTGCGATGTCACTGCTGTTGGGTGCGTGTACAAGCTGTTCCACCGATGGTGGTACGGATGACGAGACGACCTACGATGCGCAACTCGCCGCCGAGGTGATCGCCAACTACGGCGGCGTGGTCCACCAAGGGTACGCCGACTCGCTCGCCGAGGCGACGTCTCTCAAGACCGCGGTAGATGCATTTGTCGCCGATCCGAACGACCAGACACTCGAGGCTGCCAAGCAGGCCTGGCTCAAGGCACGCGACCCCTACGGCCAGACCGAAGTCTTCCGGTTTTACGGAGGTCCGATCGACATCGAACCGGGGGGTCCCGAAGGACAGCTCAATGCCTGGCCGATGGACGAGGCCTATGTCGACTACGTCGAGGGGGATCTCGCGGCTGGAATTATCAATGACCCGGTCGCCTATCCCGACCTCAGCGCCCAGGTGCTTGCCGATATGAACGGGGTGGGGGGCGAAGAAAATGTCTCGACGGGGTATCACGCGGTCGAGTTCTTGCTCTGGGGTCAGGACCTCGCTCCGGACGGGCCGGGTGCACGGCCCTTCACCGACTATGTCGACGCCGAGCATGCGGACCGCCGTGGACTGTATCTACAACTTGTCTCCGACCTGATCGTCGAAGACCTGTCCGGTTTGGTCGACGCCTGGGGCGAGAGGGGGGATTCCTTCCGCTCGCAGTTCACCGGGCTGTCGACCGATGAAGCGTTGACCAACATCCTTTTAGGGATGGGCAGCCTCAGTGGCGCCGAGTTGGCCGGCGAGCGGATGACCGTCGCGTTTGATACCCAGGACCAAGAGGACGAGCATTCGTGTTTTAGCGACAATACCCACCGCGATATCCTCAACAACCAACTCGGCATCCAAAACGTCTATCTCGGGCGCTATGGAAGTGTGTCGGGCAAGGGGTTGACGGATCTCGTCGCCGACCTCGATCCCGACCTCGACCGCAAGCTTCGAGATCAGCTCGAAGCTTCTGTCGCCGCGATCGAGGCCATCCCAGCGCCGTTTGACCAGGCGATCATTCACAACCGCGAACAGGTTCAAGCCGCGATCGATGCCCTCCGGGCCCAGACACAGACGATCGTCGAGGTGGCGACGTTGCTCGGCCTCACGCTCAACCTAGAGGAGTAGGGGAGGAAACGGGGTAGACTCGGGCAGTGTTGCGAAGCGAGAAAGCACGGGGGAAACCCTGCGGATTGCCCGACGATGTTGGCAGGTACTTGAACGTGCATGCAAAACGTCTGCTCCCGGAGTACGTCGGCGAGGCAGGGCGTAGGTTGCGGGTGCTCGTGGGTGGGCTCGCGGTGATTTATGTATCTGCATGCTCAACCCAAGCAGCACTCGAGCCCGAACCCGGCGAGGAATTTTCGGGCGGGGAAACCACCGTCTTTGATCTCACCGCCAACGCATTTGCCCTGTCCGCCCGCAACATGTCGTTTGAGCGTCGACAGCAGTTTTTTGTCGGCAACTCGTTTTTCAACAAGAACTGGGTCACCGCCCCGTCGTCGACCACTGCACGGGATGGGCTCGGCCCGGTGTTCAACGCCCGTTCCTGTTCGGCCTGCCATTTTAAAGACGGCCGCGGACGTCCGCCGGAGTCGCTCGACGAGCCGATGCTATCGATGCTGATCCGCCTGAGTGTCGAGGGGGTCGGTCCCCACGGAGGACCCCTCGGGCACCCGGACTACGGCGGTCAACTCGGGCCCGATGCGATTTCAGGTGTCCCGGCCGAAGCTGTCGCAACTGTCACCTACGAAGAGCTTGCAGGTACATTTGATGACGGTACGGCCTACAGTTTGCGGGTCCCGACCTACCACTTTTCGCACTGGGCCTTTGGCGAACCTGTTGGGCTTCTGACCTCGCCACGGACTGCCCCGGCGATGATCGGCCTCGGGCTGTTGGAGGCGATCACCGAGGAGGAGATCGAAGCGCAAGCCGATCCCGAAGACAGCGATGGCGACGGTATTTCCGGTCGCGTCAACCGGGTCTGGGACGTCGAGGCCCAGCAGCTGGCACTCGGCCGTTTCGGCTGGAAGGCCAACCAGCCCAACCTCCGTCAGCAGTCAGCAGGTGCATTTTTAGGCGATATTGGGATCACATCAGATCTGTTCCCCGAGGAAGATTGTCCCCTGGTACAGGTCGAATGTGTAGATGCACAAAACGGGGGGTCGCCCGAGGTTGACAGCGAGACCCTCGACGATGTGGTGATGTACTCGAGTACCCTTGCGGTTCCCGGTCGCCGAGACTGGGACGACCCCGAAGTACTGCGGGGAAAAGAACTGTTTTTTGAGTCAGGTTGCGAGCGGTGTCACACCCAGTCCTGGGTCACGGGCAGCCTCCCCGGTGTCCCGGAGGTCGAGCGTCAAAACATCTATCCCTATACCGATCTGCTGCTCCACGACATGGGTGAGGCGCTCGCGGATGGTCGTCCGGACTTCGCCGCCGATGGCAACGAGTGGCGGACACCGCCGCTGTGGGGGATCGGGTTGGTCGAGACAGTCAATGGACATACATATTTTCTCCACGACGGCCGCGCGCGCTCGCTGATGGAAGCCGTTTTGTGGCACGGCGGTGAAGCTGAGAGCTCACGCGAGGTCGTGCGAGCGATGCCACGGGCAGATCGGGATGCTCTCATCCGGTTTTTGGAGTCGTTATGAAGCTCGTTTGGTCATTTTTTGGAGTTGCTGTCATCGCCGTCGGGCTCGCGGCGCTCGGGAGCTGCTCGGCTTCTGACATCGCCGACGACACCCCGGATCGGTCATCGGTGTTTGAGCAATTGGGGGATGGCGTGATCGCGCCAAATCTCGAGGGTTTTGCGACCCGCGCAGGCGAGCTGACAGTGGCAGCCGAAGCCTTTTGCGGCGCGGTCGAGCAACCACAACTCGATGCACTTCAAGATGCCTGGAAGGCCACACGCAGACCCTGGAGTCGATCGGAGGCTGCGAGCTTTGGGCCGGTGCGTGAGCTCGGGGTAGAAAACGCGATTGATTTTTGGCCGGCCCGCAGCGAAAACATCGAGAGTGCACTGACGACCCACAGTAATTTTAGTGCCGCTACAATCGACTCGCTCGGAGCGAGTGCGAAGGGGTTGCCGGCGATCGAGTACCTGCTGTTTGGCGACGTGTTTGACGATGCTGTCGTGCTTGCAGCATTTGCCGACGCGGACGCTGGAGCACATCGCTGCAGCTACCTCGTGGCTCTGAGCCAAAATCTCGAACAGCGGGCCTCGGCCCTGCATGCCGCATGGGTCGAGACAGGGGGTCATCTCGAAGCGTTCAAGCGGGCGGGTGAGGGCCGTGAACCCTATCCGGCCGAGCAGGATGCCGTCGATATTCTTGTCAATACAATTGTTGCTCATTTGACCGAAGTCGTCGACCTAAAACTTGACAAACCGTTGCAGACGACCGGCGACCCGGTCGAGCTGCTCGTGTCGAGATTTTGTGACTGTGCACTGAACGACCTTCGGGATAATCTCGCCGGGGTGGCCGCGCTCTACTACGGCGAGTACGAGGTGACAGAGGCTCGGAAGCCCGGTCTTCATACACTGGTGGCCTTTGTCGACCCCGCACTCGACGAGCGTGTTCGACAACAGCTCGCCGCCGCACACACAGCCGCGATGATGATCGACAGGCCTCTGAGGCTCGCGCTCACGGAACAACCACAGGAGGTTATGTCCCTACGGACATCGATCGATGAGCTCCGGCGGTTGTTCAAGGTCGAAGTCGTGAGTGCCCTCAGTGTCACCCTCTCCCTGTCCGACAACGACGGTGACTAACGGGCGGATGCGAGACGGTCCGGCACGACGGATCGTTGAGCGACTGGCACAGCCCGTCGACATCGCCTCGCTCATCGCCTTTCGCGTGATGTTTGGCCTGGCGATGTTCGTCAGTGTGGTCCGGTTTTGGAGCAACGGGTGGATCGCGTCGCTGTACATCGAACCACAGACACACCTGACCTACTGGGGTTTTGGTTGGGTTTCGCCGTGGCCGGGTGTCGGGATGTACGTCCACTTCGCCGCACTTGCGGTCTGCGCTTTTTGTATCTGCATTGGGTTTTGCTATCGCTTGGCGACCGCCCTGTTTTTCGTTGGGTTTACCTATGTCGAGCTGCTCGATCAGGCGGCCTATCTCAATCACTACTACCTGGTGAGCTTGGTCAGTTTTTTGATGATCTGGCTGCCGCTGCACCGCAGTGGGTCGGTCGAAGCCTGGCGAGCTCCGGAGGCTCGCCGCAGTCAGCTCCCCCTGATCGATCTACTGGCCGTTCGGGTCCAGATCGGACTTGTCTACACGTTTGCGGGGATCGCCAAGCTGCAGTCGGACTGGCTGGTCGATGCCAAGCCACTTTCGATCTGGCTCAAAGCACATACAGATACTCCGTGGATCGGGCCCTGGCTCGGCCGTTTTTCGGTGGCGTGGGCGATGAGCCTCGGGGGAGCCGTGTTCGACTTGTCGATCGTGTGGTTGCTGTTGTGGGCGAAGACGCGGAGGTTGGCGATCTGTGCGGTGATTGTGTTTCACGCTGTAACTGGGTACCTGTTCCCGATTGGGATGTTTCCCTGGTTGATGGCGGGCTTTGCCCTCGTGTTGCTGCCACCGGATTGGCCGCGGGCGTGGATGCGCAAACTCGGGTGGGTGCAGACCGCGCGTATGGCTGGCCCAATGATGGCGAGCCGGAATCAAATATATGTATTTGCAATTTTTTTGACGATCGGCTTTTCGATGCAACTCTTGCTCCCGTTGCGCCACCACCTCTACCCCGGCGATGTGGCATGGACCGAGGAGGGCGGGCGGTTTGCCTGGCGCGTGATGGTGACCGAGAAGGTCGGGGATGTGGTCTACCGCGTGCGCAACCCGGTTTCGGGAAGGGCGTGGACGGTACGACCCGAACGGTATCTGACGGTGTTGCAGGAAAAAGAGTTGAGTGTACAACCAGATATGATCCTGTCGTTTGCCCACCAGCTCGCCGCGCGCTATCCCATGCCGGTCGAGGTCTATGCCGATGTGTTTGTGTCGCTCAACGGCCGGCCTGCGGCGCGGTTGATCGACCCAACTGTCAACTTGGTCAACGAACAGGAGTCGCTGGCGGCCAAAGATTGGATCCTCCCGGGGCCGCAGTGATTTGACCCTGAGACGTCCTGTACCGGCCGCGACAGGTCGTCTAGCGCGGGCGTCCCTGGCTGACCCAGGTCTCGACCAGTTGGATTTCCTCGAGTGTCATGGGTGGTAAGCCCATCGGCATCCCCTCGATATCAGGGACGGGTTTGCCGGCGACTTCGGCGTAGCGGGCCATCATGTGGGCGACGATTTTGGGTGTCCCATCGGACATTTTTTTAAATACGCTCTCGCGCTCGCCCCCGTCGTTGACGAACCCGGAGGAGATCCCCTCGTAGCTGGCGAGATTGAGGTAGTGGGCTCGAAAGCCAAATCCGCCGGTATTGCCCGGTCCGCCGTCTCCGAGCGCGTAGTCGGGATCGGAGTGGCAGTGCCAACAGATCTTGCGAAGGACCTTGGCTTCGACTTCGGCGTAGCCGACCTTGCGGGTCAGGACGGGTAAGCGCTCCGGGATCGGTTTCGGGGCGGGCGGTTCGAGTTCGGTGGTCAGCAAGAATGCGGCCACATCCCGGGCCTGGGTCGGGCTCAACTCAAAGCTGGGCATCAAGGTCTTCGGTTTGATCTGTTGCGGATGTTGCAACCAGGTGAGTAGGGCACCCGGGCGCATGCGGTCGCGTGTGAACCGAAGGTCAGGTGCCATCCGGGTGCCCTGGCGCAGGGTTTCCTCGTCGAGTGTCATCGGCAGGTCGCCCGCCGGGAGCTCGCCCGCGCCCGTGAATTTGTGACACGTCATGCAACCTTTGTGTTTGAGCACCAACTTCCCATGGCGGACGTCGGCCTCGGACCAGTCGACCGTGACTTCGGGTTCGGCTTCGGGGGCCAAAAACGCGGCGAGGGCAGCCGCCTGCTCGGGTTTGACTTCGAGGCGTGGCATCGTTGCGTCGAGCCCCGGCCGCAGATCGTGGGGCGAGCCGAGGAACTGCGCGAGCCAGGAACGGCGAAATCGGTTGGTACCGACTAGGTCGGGGACCCGGGTGAGGTGGATGATGTGCTGCTTCCACTCGGCTTGGGTCTCGGCGTCGGCCTGAGAAAATGTACCTGCATGGATTTCTTGGTGACAATGCACGCAGTGCTTGTTGAGCGGCGCGGCTTCGATATCGGTTCCGTCGTGGCAACGCCCGCACTCGAATTGTGCGACGAGTTTTTTCCCTTCGGCGACGAGCTCATCACCGGCAACTGGCTCCGCAGGGGCAGCCTTGACCAGTGGCGCTGCAGTGGAGGTCGTGCCTGCGGTCGGTTTGGCTGACTCGTTGCGACAGCCGATGGACAGGGTTGTGGCGAGCGCGAGGGCCCAACCACAACCGGTGTACATCCAAGTTTTTTGAGCTTTCGGGTGTATGCGCCGTGTCCAGAACTTCATGCCTCGCGCTGAAGTTCGCACACTTTTTGGTCGACGGCGATGAGCTTACAGCGTTTGGTCGCGGCATCGCGGGCCTCGGCGTTTCCGCGGGCCTCCTCTAACTTGGCCAGGGTTGCGTAACCGTGGGCCGACGGCATCAAGTCGTCTTCGGACAGCTTGTGCAAGATGTCGTAGGCCTCGGCCTTCCCCGATGCTTGGGCCGATAACGCCTCGGCGAGTTGCGCCTTGAGACCGTTGTTGATGGCTTGTTTGGCCATGTGGTAGCGAAACACCAGCACTGACCAGGCGACGGCAGCCTGCTTGGCTTCGGGTGACGACCCGTCCAGAGTACTGCTGAGACGCACTGCCCCGCCGGAACGCGCGACCGCGAGGGCCGCGACCCGTTGCGCGCGCTCACTGAGTTGTTGTCCGGACGGGACGATGCTGCGTTTGACCGGTTTGCGCTTGAGCGACAAAAAGTCCGACGATACTTGGCTGACGCGTTTGATCGCGTCTTGGTAGTTGCCGCGGGCGAGGGCGACCTCGGCCTGTTGGATCTGGCGGGTCTCGTGACTGACTTTGTGACGCACACTGTTGCCACAGGCAGATGCCTGGGAAGGGGTCAAAACGGGCAGAGCGAGCAGAGTCGAGAGCGCGGTGGCCCACAGAGGTTTGCAAACATTCACGGCAGAGTTCTCCTTGTGGCAGACGTCGGGTTTGTAGTTGGCAACGCCTGGGGGGTACGCGACAATCCAGGCCGTCGGTGAGTGTTACGCACGAGTCCGACAACGGTTTTGTGCAGCGGTGATTGTCGAGACGAGCCGCATGTACAGTATACCGCCCGAAAACCGAATCTCCTGCGAAACGTTGCACCGCTTATGTCCGGCTCCGCCCAGCGAAATCTGTTCGATCTGTTCACCACTTGCTGTGCCGCAGTTGCGTGCACGGTTGCGATCGGGTGCCAAGCTTCCGAACAGCCGGCTCCAAACCAAGAACCGGCACCTGAGGCGAAGGTCGAGCAGCCGCAAAAGGCCGACGCTCCCGCGGAAAAACCAGCCCCGGCCGACGAGAAAAAGGCCGCCGGTGGTGACATCACGTCGGTCGAGGTTTGTGCCTCCTATGTCGAGCTCTACCGCGAGTGCGTGAAAAAAATCGAGATCGAGGGGGAGATGGCGCTTCATCGCGAGGCGCTCGAGACCCAAGTCAAAACCTGGGAGCGAGCGCTGCAAGACGCGGGCAAGGCCGAAGTTGTCGCTGGTGAGTGCAAGGCTGCAATGACGGCAGCCCAGACAGCCCTTGCCGCGTATAGCTGCAAATGGCAGTGAGCCCGTTTCGCATGCGAGCGAGAGTTGATATACGCCCGGCGTGATTTCGCCAAAGGCCGCGCGGCACGTGATGCGATTGTGGCTTGTGCCCCTTCTCGGAGGGGGGCTGGCCGTGTCTTCGCAGGCCCAGGCGATGCCGGTCAACATCGAAAGCCAACGCAAGGTGTTGGCCAGCGAGCGTACCGAGGGGTGGTCAGGGACGAGCGGCACCAGCTTCTCCATGCGCAGCGGCAACGTGTTCTTGCTCGACGCCGGGCTCAACTTCGGCGTCACCATGCTTCACAAACGCCACGAGCTGTTGATGATCGGGAGCTCGAGGTTTGCGGCAAAGGCCACGGCCCGCGATGCGGAGCAGATCTTTGATTTAGTCGGCAACGACGACACGCGGTTTGCCAACGCCCACCTCGCGCATCTGCGCTGGTGCATCACCATCCTGCCGTGGCTGCAGGCCGAAGCCTACTCTCAACTTTCGAGCGACGAATTCATCCTGTTGCAGGCGCGGCTGGTGTTCGGTGTCGGACCGCGCTTCATCTTGTTTCGCAACGACGAGTTTGCCGCCGTCGTCGGCACCGGATACATGCCCGAAAGCGAGTTCCTCAACCCGGATTCGTTTGTCGGTCAGCCCGATAGCGTCAGCCACCGCAACTGGTGGCACCGGTGGAACAACTACCTCAGTCTGCGACTCGCCGCCGGCAAGCTCTTGACGATCTCGGCGACAACCTACTTGCAGCCGCGGTTCGACCGGATGCGAGATTTCTGGGTCCTCAACGAGAACGCGTTGGCGGTCAAACTCACCGAGCGCTTGCAGTTGAAGCTTTCGTTGACGATCCGCCACGATTCCGAGCCACCGACCTATTGTGCCGCAGCGTTCGAGGATGGAGCCTGCCCCGAGGGCAGCGCTGTGGTCGTGCGTCCAACCGATATTCGGATCGACCAAGCGTTTGCATTTACATTTTAATATGATCGCGATGGCGGTGACTCGCACGGTAAAGGTTTCTGGCTGCGACAAACCTGACGAGGTCGGCACCTGGGTTCTCTCGGCTTCGAGGTCTGTGCTTCCAATGGTTACGCATTCACGACTAAAAAAGCCCCCCAATAACTGGGGGGCCAGGTCGTCGGTTGTCGGTTGTCGAGGTTGATGAGTGAGGGAAGGTTTTAGATGGATGCTTTGCGCGAGGCTTTGCGGGCACCGAGCTTGCGTGCGCCAACTTTGTTGGTGTTCTTGCCATTCTTGGCGCGCTTGCCCTTGGGCCCGTGACCTTTGCCCTTGCCACCACCCCAGAGGGCTCCGGGACCGCGTTTTTCGAGCATGGTGGCGAGCTGGTCGCGCTGTTGCGGGGTCAGGACCCGATGAACTTTGAGCATCATCTTGATCCGGGCGGCGCGTTGCTGTTCGTTGTGTTTGGCGAGCTTGTTGGAGATGTCGGTGAGGACACGTTCGCTCGGGTTTTGCTTGCGAAACTCAGCCGCGAGTTGGGCCTTGAGTTGCTGGACCTGTTGTTGGTTGCCCTTGTGGGCCTGCTTGGCGTCTTTTTGAATCGCCTGGAGTTGGGTCTTTTGCGCGTCGGTGCAGGTGATCTTCTGGCAAAGACGCTCGATCCGGTCTCCCTTGCGTTTTCCCTTGGCGTCGGCCGGCTTGGCGGCCGCGGTCGACATGCCGAGGCTGGTGACGATGCCGAGGGCGAGCAGGGAGGCGGTGAATTTGTTGCGAAGAATGTTCAGGGTCGTGTTGCGGTGGGTCATGGCTTGCTTCCTCATGGCCTTCTCTCGGACGGCGGGTACGAGTGGAGATTGAAGGCCGGTCGCAAAACGTCGGGCCAGCTGCGGTAAGGCATCTGTAAACCGCCCAATTTTGGTCGTACCTGTGCAGCTCCATGCGCATGCATCGAGTTGGCGGAGGCAAAAATGCGCACTCAGGGCATCGGTTCAGCGGCTTGCCGCGGCCCGGTGGCCCGGTCGCTTCGCTCACACACGATCGCTTCCTCGCCGAACGTCACATCGATACGGAACTTGAGAGTCCCGTCGAGTTGGGCTGTGTCGGCCAGCTGTGAAAACTGCCCATCGAGCCGGACTGCGAGATTGCCGGTTGTCACCACGGTCGTCAGGTCGAACAGACCCCCGGACAGGAACGCGCCAGATTGCTCGACTGGGCCAGCGAGCTGGTAGCCGGTGAGCATGATCTGGAGGTACCCCTCGGATTGGGCGACTTCGACATCGACACGGTTGCCGGCGGTCAGTTGCTCACAAAGATCGATCTGGCCGGCGACCGTCGGGCAGTCACAGGCGGTTTGGTCGAGGGTCAGCGAATAGATGCCCGACCAATCGTCACCCTGGGCGTCGCCCTCGTCTTCGACCACATCTTCGATCGCCTCGTCGGACAGCGGGTCCTCGACCGGTGGATCGCCACAACCGCTGAGAAGGACAAGGGAGAGAGAAAGCGCAAATGAACGAAGGGACATCTTAGGCACGAAGACTCGAGTCGCTCGAGTATCGCACCCACCGCGTTTTTAGCAACTTCACTCCGTCCCGCCGTAGGCCTCCAGGTAGGCCTCGATCGCCTGTCACC
>CAZUPD010000045.1:45734-56426 GCA_964621785.1 uncultured Nannocystaceae bacterium | reverse complement strand
ATCGCGAGGCAGCACAGCAAGCGGCCGATCGCGAGGCAGCACAGCAAGCGGCCGAGAAGGCAGCAGCCGAGAAGGCAGCAGCCGAGAAGGCAGCAGCCGAGCAGGCAGCAGCCGAGAAGGCAGCAGCCGAGCAGGCAGCAGCCGAGCAGGCAGCAGCAGCCGAGCCGTCGGCCGAGCCCGGTGTACCGTCCGAAGAATTTGGCGGAGAGTCCTTTACCGCCGACGAAATCAAGATCCTCGAAGGGGCCAAGTCGGCCGAGGGGAAGGGCACATCGCGGGCGATCGACGCCTGGCGCGATGCGGTCCACCGGATGCCGAACAAGCAGTTCCCGCGGTCGCGACTCAAGGAGCTCTATGTATCTGCAAACAAATGGAGCAACGTCGCCGATCTTTACAAGGACGAGCTCAAACACCTTTCGGCCGATGACGTCGCCCGTAAGCAGGAAGTCTACTGGGAGCTGGTAGCCCTCTACCGCGATCGTCTGCGCCAGCCCGGATTGGTCGTCACCACCTTGGGGTCGCTCGAGAAGTTACTCGACGAACAGGGGGATACCGAGGCCCTGCTCAAGGTCGTCGAGACCCAACAGGCGCAGTTCGAGAAAATGAAGCGCTGGCCCGATCTCATCGGTCGGATCCGGCGTCGCGCCGAGCTCACCGAAGAGCCGACCGCACGGGTTGAGCTGTACCTCGAGGCAGGTCGTCTGTTCCTCGACAAGTTCAACAACCAAGCGGAGGCCATCAAAAGTTTCGAGTCGGTGCTCGAGGCTGACGAGTACAACGAAGAGGCGATCGGCAAGCTCAAAGAGCTCTACGGCCGGCGCCGCGACTGGGAAAAGTTGGTTGCGCTCAAGCAAAAAGAGCTCGACCTCATCGAAGACCCAGCCGATCAGTTGGCACAGTTGATCGACATCGCCAAAACGGCGGTCGCCAAGATCAAGAAAAACCCGCTGTCGATCGAGTTGTGGAACGCAGTCCTCGAGATCGAACCGGACAACGCCGAAGCCCTCAGCCAGTTGCAAAACCTCTTCGAGCGCGAGAAGGACTGGGCTGGTCTGAGCAAGATCCTGCAGACGTTGGTCGAGATCGAGACCGACGATCGCAAGCGTGCGCAACTGTTGGTCAAGTTGGGGCCGATCTACTCCGACAAACTCGACGACAACAAGGCGGCGATCCGGAACTGGGAGACCCTCGTCGACTTCGAGCCGAAAAATCGCCGCGCCCAGGACCAACTCAAGAAGTTGTATCTGGCCGAGGGCGAGATGGACTCACTCGAGGAGTTCTACGCCAAGCAAGACAAGTGGTCCGAGTTTGTCCGCGTGCTCGAGCGCGAGGTCGAGTCGGCCGAGCCCGAGCGCCAGATCAACCTCCTGCTCAAGGTCGCCGAGCTCTATAAAGTTCGTCTCGACAAGGCGGATCGTGCGGTGCGAGCCCTCGAGAAGGGACTCGGTGTCGACGACAACAACCTCACGGTCGCCGAAGCTCTGATCGAGCTGTACGAAGAGGCAGGTGATGAGCGGAACATCTCGACGCCGCTGGTTATCAAGCTCAACCACAGCGAAGATCCGCAGGAGCGCCAGGAGCTGTTGCGGCGCCTTGCCGATCTCGCCGAGCGGATCGACGGCAATACCAATCAAGCCTTCGACTACTACCGCACGGCGCTGGCCGAGGACCACACACCCGAAGATGCCCGCGACCATCTGATCCGCTTGGCCGAAACCGGAGGGTTGTGGGTCGAACTGGTCGAGGCGTTCGAAGCCGCGATCGAGAAGTTTGGACCGGTCGACGAGAGCATCCCGATGCGACTCAAGGTCGCCGAGGTGTATGAGCAACAACTCAACGAACTCGACAAAGCGTTGGCGGCCAACCAAGCTGTCCTTGACGACATCAACCCCGAGCAGGAGATCGCCCTCGCATCGCTCGAGCGGTTGTTCCTCGCCCTGGGTCGCGAGTCGGACCTCTTGGGTGTGCTCGGTGCCCAGCTGACGCTGGCCGACAATGTCGAGGATCAGCGCGCCATTCAGACGCGGATCGGCAACATCCACGAGCAACTCGGCAACTCCGAAGAGGCGATCAACGCCTACGAGGCAGTGCTCGCCACCGGCATCGAAGATCCCAAGGTGTTGGGCGCCCTCGATCGGATGTACCTCGGACTCGAGAAGTTTGCCGAGCTCGCCGACATCATCCGTCGTGAGCTCGATGTCTGCGACGCCGAGGACGTCGTGGCCCGCTCGGGATTCCTGCTGCGCCTGGGGATCCTGCAGCAGGAGAAGCTGTCTGATCTAACAGGTTCAATCGATCTGTTCCGCCAAGTACTCGAGATCGACGTCGCCAACGAGGAGGCCCGCGCCCGTCTCGAGGGATGGCTCGGAGACGAGGACCACAAGGTGCTCGTCGCCGGCATCCTGCTTCCGGTGTATGAGCAACTAGAATCCTGGCCACAGGTTGTCCAATGCCTCGAGATTCAGGTCAGTGCCGAGGACGACCGGACGCAACGCGTCGAACTGTTGCTGCGAATCGGCGGGATTCTCGTCCAGGCTCTCGGTGATACTGCGAAGGGGTTTGAGGCCTACAGCCGCGCATTCAAGGACGATCCCGAAAACGAGGTCGCCCAGGCCGAGCTCGAGAAAATAGCGACGGTCGAGGACCGCTACGCCGACTTTGCCAAGCTGTTCGAAGAGGCAGTTGCTGCCGACGAAGAACTGTCGAGCGAGTTGTTGCGCGACCTGCTGATGAAGTTGGCCGGGCTCTACGACCGCTACCTCAACCAGTCCGAGCGGGCGATCGAATGCTACCGCCGGGCGGTCGAGGTCGACGTCGAAAACATGGCTGCCCTCGATGCGCTCGAGGTGCTGTACAGCCGCGACGAAAACTGGGCCTCGCTGCTCGACGTCTACCGCAACAAGATCGCGTTGACCGACGACCCGGAGGCGCGTCAGTCCCTGCGCTTCCAAATCGCCTACATCCAAGACCAGATGCTGACGCAGGTCGAAGAGGCGATCGCGACCTACAACGAAATCCTGTCCGACGACTACGAGAACATCAAGGCGATCGAAGCCCTCGACCGCCTGTACCAGGTCAGCGAACAGTGGGTCGAGTTGGCGGAGAACCTCGAGCGTCAGTTGACGCTGGCTGTCGAAGCAGAGCCGCTGGTGACACTCAACCTGCGCCTCGGCGAGATCCAGCTGCAAAAGCTCGTCCAGGCCGGGATGGCCGTGGCGACCTACTCGCGGGTACTCGAGATCGATGCCGGCAACGAGACCGCGACCGCAGCCCTGGAGACACTGCTCGACAACGAGTCAGAGCAGCTCAAGGTCGCCAAGATCTTGGAGCCGACTTACCGGTCGAGCAACCAGTGGCCGCGCCTGATCCAAGTCTACGAGATCATGGTGGCGCACAGCGCAGACGTCGTCGAACGCCTCGGGCTGCTCGGTGAAATCGCCAGGCTCCAAGAGATCACAGGCGACGAAGCCAAGGCGTTTGAGGCCCTCGGACGGGCCCTGCGTGTCGATCCGGCCCATGCGGAGACCCAGGAGCGACTCGAAAATCTCGCCCGCCAGATGGGTGCATATGCAGAATTGGTGGCCCTCTACGAGGAGGTTGTCCCCGACATCGTCAACGACGAGCTGGTGATCGCGTTGCTGTTCAAGGTCGCCCAGATCCAAGAGCAGGTGCTGCAAGACCCGGAGAAAGCCGCCGCCAGCTACGAGCGGGTGATGGACATCGACCCGACCAACTTCGAGTCGGTCGACTACCTGATCGAACTCCACCGGCGCAACAACAACTACGAGGCGCTGGTGGCCGCGGTCGTGCGCAAGTCGGAGATGGTCGACAACATCGACGACCGCAAGAGCCTGGTGCTCTACGCCGCCGATGTGCGCGAGAAAATCATGGAAGATCCGGAGGGGGCGATCGACTTGTACCAGCAAGTACTTGCGATCGACGACGCCGATCCCAATGCACTCGATGCGCTCCAGGCCCTGTACATCCAAATCGAAAACTGGGAGTCCCTCAAGGACATCTACCGGCGCAAGGCCGAACTCGCCGACGATCTCGATATCCGCCGGCAAACCCTGCACGCGTTGGGTGCGGTGTTCGACCAGAAACTCGAGGATGTCGACCGCGCGATCGAGACGTACCAGTCGATCCTCGATCTCGAACCATTTGACTATGCAGCGATCCAATCGCTCGACCGCCTGTTTGGACAGGCCCAACGGTTTTCCGATCAGTTGCAGATTTTGGAGCGGGCCGTCGAGGTCAGCGATAACCAAATGGAGCAGGCGGAGTACCGCTACCGGATCGGCGCCCTCCTCGAGAAGGAGCTCGCCGATCCCGTACGCGCCGTCGAGTCCTACAGCGAGGTGCTGCGCACGGTCCACGACCACGCGGCCACCATCGAGGCACTCGACCGCATCGTCCACGGCGAGACCGAACCGATGCTGGCGGCCGAGGTCCTGGCACCGTTGTATGAGCAACTGACCGAGTGGGAGAAGCTGGTCGACATCTACGATGTGATGGCCAAGCACATCGACGATCCGCCGTCGAAGATCGAACGTCTGCACATGGTCGCGGCGATCTACGAGCGTCAACTGTCGCAGTTCGACAAGGCGTTTGAGGCCCTCGCCCGGGCACTCAAGGTCGATCCGACCCACGAGCAAACCCTCGGCGAACTCAATCGCCTGGCCGATCTGACGGGTGAGTACGACCGCTTGGCGGGGCTGATGGCCGAGCGGGCCGAGGATGTTCTCGACCCGATGGTGAAGATCGACATGCTGCTGCGCGAAGCTCGGGTGCAGGAGGAAAAACTCAACAACGTCGACGAGGCGATCGCCCGCTACCTCGAGATCCTCGAAGGCGACCCCGAACACAAGGAAGCGATCGCTTCCCTCGACCGCGTGTTCACCAGCCTCGAGCGGTGGCCGGACTTGGTCGAGAACCTCCGCCGCCAAATCATGACGGCCGAGGACGAGGAACAGTCGATCGAGACGCAGTTCCGAATGGGCCAGATCTATCAGATGAACATGGGCGACCTGCCCCATGCCATCGAGGCCTATCGCGAGATCCTCAACATCAATCCGGACCACTCGCCGACACTCACCGCCCTCGAGCTGATTTTTGAGGAAGGTGAACACCAGGCCGAGATCGCCGAGATCTTGGAGCCGCTTTACTACGCGGCCGAGCGCTGGGATTCACTGGTGAAACTCAGCGAGGTCAAGCTCGAGTCGACCGAGCATCCCCAGGACAAACTGGAGATCATCCGCAACGTCGGCGAGCTGTGCGAGCGCCGGTTGGGCGACGCGGGTCAGGCGTACTACTGGTGGCTGCGGGCCTATATGGTCGATCCACTGAGCCTGGATGTGACCGAGCAACTCGAGCGCCTCGCCGAAATCACCCAGGAGTGGGCCTACATCACCGAGGTGTCCAGCCAGATCCTCGAGCAAGAGGGGCTCGACCCCGAGGTTCGTCTGGCGGTCTACGCCCGCGCTGGTCGGGTGTTCGACGTGCACCTCCAAGATCCGGAGCAGGCGATCGAGGCCTACTGTCAGGTACTCGAGATCAACGCCGAAAACGGGCCGGCACTCGAAGCACTCGACCGCATCTACACCCAGACGTCGATGTGGGAAGAGTTGGTCGACATCCTCCGCCGTCGCATCCAAGGGACGATGGAGACCGACCTGCTGATCGACTTGGAGATGCGTCTGGCCAACAGCTACGAACAATTCCTCGGCGAGCCCGAGGAGGCGATCGCGGCCTACAACCGGGCCCTCGAGGTCGAACCGAACAACCTGCGTGCTCTGGAGGCACTAGAGGCCCTGTTCCTGACCCACTACCGCTGGGACGAGTTGTTCAACACGTACCAGAAGATGGTCGATGTGGCGAAGACCGAAGAGGATATGGCGGCCTGCTACCAACGCATGGCAAAGCTGGCCTCCGAGACACTCGACCGCGAACTCGATTCGGTCGATCTGTGGAACCGCGTCCTCGACTTCCGCGGCGAAGACCCGCTGGCACTCAATGAGTTGGCAACGCTCCACGAGCGCTCCGCCCGCTGGGACGACCTGGCCGAGGTGCTCGAGCGACTTGTCTATGCACTCGAAGATCGCGACCAAAAAGTCGCGGTGTTCCAACGCTTGGGCAAGGTCTACGGCGACAAACTCGACAAGCCGCGCAATGCCCTGGACTCGTGGCTCAATGCGTTGGAGCTCAACGACCGCGACTTGGAGACGCTGACGGCGTTGCACCGGATCTACGAGGACGACGAGTCATGGGTCGAGTTGGTCGATACGTTGATGCGCCTGATCTCCCTCGGCGAAGCACAACTCGGACGCGAACAGCTGCGTGACTACTACGCACAGGTCGGCAAGCTGCAGGGCGAGTACCTGATGCAGACCGACCTCGCGATCGAAGCCTGGTTGCAGGTGGTCGAGCTCGAACCGGGACATATGGAGGCACTCGCTGCCCTCGAGGCCCTGTACTCCGGGGAAGCTCGCTGGCAAGAGGTCATCCAAGTACTCGAGCGCAAGACTCGAGTGGTCACCGACGATGTCGATCGGATCGCGGTGCTGATGCAGATCGCAGCGTTGTGGGAAGAGCGACTCGAAAACCACAACGAGGCTGTCGGTGCCTACCTCGAGGTCCTCGAACTCGACCGCGGGTTCATGGAGGCCGACGCGGCCGTCGAGGAAATCTACCGCAACACCCACGACTGGGGCGCACTGGTTCCCCACCTGATCGATCGCGCCGAGAGCACGAGCGAGACGGCACTCCAGGTTCGCAGTCTGCAGGCGGCCGCCAAGGTCATCGAAGACAACCTCAACGATGTCGACTTCGCATTCCAAGTCTTGCAAAACGCGTTCAAGCTTGACTATGCAAATGAAGGGACGTCCCGCGAGCTCGAGCGAATCGCTACCCAGGCCAACAAGTGGGGTCTGCTGCTCAGCGAGTACAACGGGATCGTCACCCAGATCGCCGATCCGAAGGAACAGTGCGAGTTGTGGGTGAAGATCGGTCGCTGGTACGGCGAGCACCTCGACCGCCCGGACTACGGGATCCAGTCCCTGCAAAAGGCGCTGACGCTCAACGAAGAATCGGTCAACGCCCTGCGCGAGTTGTCCAACTTCTACCGCCGCGACGGTAACGCA
This sequence comes from uncultured Nannocystaceae bacterium, assembly GCA_964621785.1. GTDB lineage: Bacteria > Myxococcota_A > Polyangia > Nannocystales > Nannocystaceae > JACKDW01. The sequence continues at coordinate 49,287 of CAZUPD010000045.1, read as the reverse complement.
GCCGAGTTGGCCGCAACCCTGGCCCGGATCGTCCCGCTCGAGGAGGACCCGGAGACCAAGATCGCCGTCCTGCTCGACCTCGCCGAGGTCCAAGATAAGGGCCTGTCCGAGATCGCCGATTCGATCGCCAGCTACTACGCAGTGCTCGAGATCGACGAGGACAATATCCAAGCGCTCGACAACCTCGCCCGGCTCCACGAAAACGAGGGCCAGTGGACCGAGTTGGTCGCAATCTTGGGTCGCCGTGCGCCGCTGATGGACGACCTCGCCGACGCCCTGGTGCTGCGCAAGCGAATCGGCAACATCCAGGACACCGCCCTCGAAAACCCGACTGCGGCGATCGAGACCTACCGCGATATCCTGACGTCTGAGCCGACCGACCACGATGCCCTGACGGCACTGGAGCGGTTGTACCTGGCCCAAAACTCGATCCCCGAGTACCTCGATGTGCTCGGTGCCCAACTCGATGCCACCATCGATTCGGCCGAGCAGATCGCGATTTTCGACAAGATGGCCCAGGCCCATGTCGACCTCGCATCCGACCCAGAGCGGGCCACAGAGGTGTTGGAGAAGATCCTCGAGATCGACGCCGAGCGCGAGGTGACCTACCAACAACTCGAAGGGTTGTATCAGCAACTAGAGAAGTGGTCGGAGCTGGTCGATACCCAGCGCCGGCACGTCGAGGCAGCTTCCGACTTCAGCAACAAGATCACGATCCTGCTGGCGATGGGAGATGTCTACGAGGCGAAGATCCAAGATCTCGACCGCGCCATCGATACCTACAAGGAAGTGCTGCAACTCGACGGGAGCCACTATCAAGCGGCCGAAATTCTGTCGAAACTGCAGGAGCGGGTCGAGGATTGGCCCGAGGTCATTCAGACCCTCGATTTGTTGGTCGAGCTGTCGGCCAACGATCCGACACAGCGGGTCGAGCACCTCACCCGGTCGGGTCAGGTGTTGCTCGATAAACTCCTCGATCAGGAACAGAGCGAAGCCCGACTGATCCAGGCCCTCGATATCGAGCCGGGACATGTAGCTGCATTGATCACCCTGGCAGAGTTGTACAAGCAACGTCAGGATTGGCTCAAGGCTGCACGGAACCTGGAAAGTGCTGCAGAGTACTCGCAGAGCACCCTCGAGAAGACCAACCTCGCGGCCGAGGCCGGGTTTATCTTCTACGAGGAGCTCGATGACGAGGACAAGTCGGTCGAGTTGTTCGCCAAGGTTCTCGAACTCGATCCGGAGCACATCCGGGCGGGCCGGATCCTCGGGGACATCTACTACGAGCGCAAGGAGTACGGCCAAGCCGATCCGATCTTCGACGTGTTGACCCGCAAGGTCGAGAAGTTGGAGCTCGACGACTACGCCCAACGCGAACTGTTCCTCCGGGCAGCTCGGACAGCACGTGCCCTCGACAACTCCGACAAGGCCCTCAAGCAATACCAACGCGCCTATGAGATCGATTCGACCGATCACGATGTGTTGGTGGGGATGGCCGACTTGCTCTTCAACAACGAGCAGTGGGACCGGGCGTTCAAGCTGTACCAGACCATCCTGGTTCAGCACCGCGACAGCCAAAGCCCCGAAGAAACGGTGCTGGTCTACTACCGCTTGGGTACGATCAAGCGGAAGCAAAACGAGTCGCGCAAGGCCCTCAACTATCTCGACAAGGCCCTCGAGGTCGACCCGCACGACCGCAAGACCCTCGATGCCGTTATCGAGCTGCAACAGAGCAACAACGATTGGGAAGGGGTTATCCAAGCCAAGCGGGCACTCGTCGATATCGCCTTGGACGGGGCGGCACAGGCCGACTTGCACAAGGAGATGGGCAAGCTCTACCTCGATAAGGTCAAGGACTGGAAGAAGTCGGCGGCGGCCTATCAAAGCGCCCTCGACCTGCAGCCGACGGACTATCCGTTGCTGCACACCCTGCTCGACATCTACACAAAAAATCGAGGGTGGGACGATGCCGTCCGCATCATCGATCGTATCGTCGAGATCGAACAGGATGCCAAACGCCGGTCGCGTTACAACTACACCGCAGCAGTGTTGCTACGCGATGAGATCAAGGCCCACGACGAGGCGATCGATCGGTTCAACACAGTCCTCGACGACGACCCGACGTTCCTCAAGGCGTTCCAGGCCATCGACACGATGGTGACCCGCAGCAAGGACTGGAAGACGCTCGAACGCTCCTACCGCAAGATGCTCAAACGGCTGCCGCAGGATGGCGAGACGCCGCTGAAGATCACGCTGTGGAAGAACTTGGCCGAGATCTATCGGACGCGTCTGCGCAACTACAAGGCGGCAGCAGCAGCCTTCGAGGTGGCGGCCAAACTCGATCCCGAGAATGTCGATATCCACTTCATGATCGCGGAGCTGTACGAGACATTGTTGCAGGATCATCCAACGGAGTTCGTGCCCCACGCGGTCCGCGAGCACCAGATCCTGATCGGGCGCGAGCCGTTCCGCTACGCCAGCTACCATGCGCTGTTCAATATCTACATGCGCTCCAAGCAGATCGATAAGGCGTTTTGCGTGGCCCGAACCCTGGTGTTCCTCAAGCAGGCAACCGAGCCGGAACAAGCGCTGCACGAGAAGTATGCAACGTCCGACTTCCGCCAGGCCCGTCAGCGCCTGAGCGAGGAGACCCTGCGTCGCCACGTGTTCACAAAAGACGAGGATCCATTCCTGACCGGTATCCTCGGGTCGATCGCACCGGCAGTCGCCGCATGGAAGGTCAAGTCGCTGCCGGCGGCCTACAAAGCGGAGGATCGGATCGATATCTCAATCGATAAACAACCGATCTCGATCATGTCGAACTACGTGTGCAACGTGCTCAATGTGGGCCGTCCCGATGTGTACCTGCGTCCGAGCGATCCGGGCGATGTGCAGATGATCAACGCAGTCCGCGAGGGTCAAGTGCGGCCGACAATGGTGGTCTACGCCAACCTCCTAAAAGGCAAACACGAACGCCACCTAGCCTTCGCCCTCGGGCGCCACATGCTCGACCTGTACTTGCCACACTACGCGTATGTGGCCCTCGACCGCTCCCCACAGACACTCAAGACAGTGTTCATGGCTTGTATGCACATGTGTGGTCTGCAAGTCGGACAGGTCGACCGCGGGGCGGTGCGAAACATTCGTGACCGTCTGCCGGCGAACTACGTCGACCAGATGAAGAGCCTGATGCGACGGTTTGTCGAGTCAGGAGGCTCGACCGATGTGAAACTGTGGGCCCAAGCGACAGAACTCGCGGGTTACCGAGTCGGTCTGCTGCTGTGCGACGATATGCAGGTCGCAGCCCACATCATTTCGCAAGAGCAAACAGCCTTCGGCTCAACCATGACGCCAAAGGACAAGATCCGCGAGCTGGTCCTCTACTCGATCAGTGAGGACTACTTCAAGGCGCGCCGAAACATCGGTATGCACGTAGCCTAAGTGCGCGCGCGGGTTATTTTGGCCGTGAGACCGGCCCTGAGAGGCTTAGCAGTAGTTACTACAGCGTTGCCTCTCAGGACTCGGTTCACGGCCAAAATTCCTCCGCGCTTCG
>CAZUPD010000045.1:0-45634 GCA_964621785.1 uncultured Nannocystaceae bacterium | reverse complement strand
AATTCCTCCGCGCTTCGTAGGTAGGGTAGTAACTACAGCGTTGCCTCTCAGGACTCGGTTCACCACGCTTCGTAGGGCGAGGTGATTTGTAGGGTAGTTACTACAGCGTCGCCTCTCAGGACTCGGTTCACGGTCAAAATTCCTCCGCGCTTCGTAGGGCGAGGTGACTTGTAGGGTAGTTACTACAGCGTTGCCTCCTAGGACTCGGTTCACGGCCAAAATTCCTCCGCGAATCTTCGGGGGTGGCTTTGTCGATTTGAAGTGGTCCGTGAATGGGTAGGGGTGGCTTTGTCGGTGGTTGGGATGTCCGCGAATCGTTGTAGCTCGAACGATTACGCGGTCGATTCAAGTTGTATTTGCAATTGTGCCCGAGCTCGGCGTCCTAGATGCGTCGAGTGATCTACAGGGTTCGCTTTTATGTATTTACAATATACGCCGACCGAGGCGATTTCGTCGGACGCTACAGCTCGACGAGCTGCCCGCCTCCGCTAGATTTTTATTAAAAACTAGCCGGGCAAGCTCGGTGGGGCTGTTTCTCGTACGCCCATCACTGCGTAGACCTGCAGTGCTTCTTGCTTGCCTTTGACCATCACCGGGTTTCGTGCTTCGACGATGATGTGTGGTTTGGATTGGTGCATCGTCCATTGCGAGATGATGATCTCGCCGGGTCGGGCGACGCTGCACAGTCGGGCTGCGGTGTTGACCGCGTCTCCGATGACTGTGTACTGGAGGGTCTTTTTGGATCCGATGGCGCCGGCGATGACGGGGCCGGTGTTGATTCCGATGCCGATCTGGATGCGCTCGCGGCCTTGGCTGTCTCGGATCCGGTTGAACTCTTCGAGTGCTCGCATCATGTCGAGGGCGCAGCGGATGCTTCGCAGCGGGGCGTCGTGAAGTTCGACGGGAGCTCCGAACAGGCCGATGATCTCGTCGCCGACGTATTTGTCGAGGGTCCCCCCGTGGCGGAACAACACGTCGACCATGACCTCGAAATATTCGTTGAGGGTGCCGACCATTTCCTCGGGTGTGTGACGCTCACTCATCGAGGTGAACCCGCGGATGTCGGCGAACAACATGGTGACGTCGCGGCGACCCCCACCTTGGTTGAGTGTCAGCTGACCTTTGACGATCTGCTCGACTAGGTTGGGCGACAGCAGGCGCTGGAACTGGGCACGGGTCGAGGCCTCGGCTTCGATCTTGGTGGCGAGGCGATGGTTTTCGATCGCGATCGCGGCCTGGGTGGCGATCCCCGAAAACAACAGCAGGTCCTTTTCGGTGAACGCTCCGGTGGCGAGCATCGAGTCGATGTGGATGGCCCCGAGGAGCTTGTCGTTGAACAGCAAGGGCACGCACATGGTCGAGCGGATGCCCTGCATGATGATGCTCTTGGCCGCTTTGAACCGCTCGTCGACCATGGCGTCGGACGACAACACGGCCCGTTTTTTGGTCCGAACCTCGCGCAGGATGCTGCCCGAGAGCTTGATCTCTTCGCCGCGCTTTTGGTGGACGTAGCAGGGGACGAGCTCGTCGGTGTCGGGGTCGACTAGCAGGATTACGGCACGGTCGGCCCGGATCAGCTGGAAGGTCTCCTCGACGATCTTTTGCAGGAGGTCATCGAGCTTGGTGTTGAGCGAGAGTTTTTGCGAGAGCTCGTGGGCGATCCGGAGCTTTTCGTAGTCGGCCCGCAACGAGGCGATGTCGTGGATCTTGGCCGCGGGCAAAAACCGCGAGTTGGCGGATAGGGTACTTTGGACCTGGCTTTGAACCTGGTCCGGCATCATCGTGACTTTGTGTAACTGCACCGATTCCGGGCGGTCTTCGATGAAGCGGTAGTTGGTGTTGCCCAGCGAGATCTGGTCGCCGTGCTTGAGGGCCCGCTCACTGGTCTTCTCGCCGTTGACGAACGTGCCGTTGAGGCTGCCGACGTCACGGATGTAGTAACCGCCGTCGGGCCCTAAGGTGATCCGACAGTGTTCTTTGGAGACGATTCGGTCGAGGACCTGAATCGAGTTGTCCGGATGTCGCCCGAGGGTGTTAAACGACGATAACTCGTGTTCTACGGGCTTATCCCCTCCAACCAAAATCAGCTTGGCTGTCATCGACGTGTCCGGATCGTAGGGCAGTGGGCCGTGGCTGGCAACCATCTACAGCACGGAAACGGGTTCACATTTACTCCCGGCAATTTCGCGCGATGTCGTTGCTTCGCAACGTTTCGCCCGCGTGTGGACGAACCCATCGGGCATCGCAGTTGACCTGGCTGCGATGGCACGGCGTCGGCGTCGGCAAGGTGGTTTTCACCCGCGAGCTCGGACGGGCGCAAATGTCGGCGAACGTCGACTCTACCCCGTGACGCAGGTGGGTTTTCCCGGGGATCTGTTCACGCGCCGACCCGCACGTATCACCTAGATCTAAAGTATGATTCGGCGCAATGATCGCCCAAGCGGCATACCAGCTCCTCGCCCGTTGGGGGACAGGGCGCCGCGTTGTCATTGTCGATCCGGTCACCGTCGAGGGACCGCGGTTGTGTGCGGCGAGTGCCAAGCAGGTGTTTGTGATCAGCAACTCGCTGATGCCCGAACCAGGACTCGATGTCCGCGCGGCCAAGCGGCGACTTCCCCTGCGGGATGCCAGCGTCGAGATCGTGATGTTCCCATCTCCAGCCCTGACGTTGGTCGGGAGTTCCTGCGCGATCCAGCTCGCAGATGCGGCACGCGTGTTGAGTTCGGGGGGTCTCGTCGGGATTGCCCTTGGGGAAGGACTTTCGGGACATGACCTCGAGCACATTCGCAAATGCCTCGGGGAACCGTTTCGAGAATTGCGGTGTGCCGTTGATGGCGACCAACCGGTGATGCTCCTGGGGTCGTGGACCGCTCCGATTCAGGGGATCCACAGCGATCCCAGCGTGCGTCCGATCGAAACCCTCGACGCGTCGTTTGCCGAGCGGGCGGTGTCCGCCAACTTGGGTCGTGAACTGCATCCTGCAGATGTGCTGGTCGACCGCCAGCGGTTGCGCCAGGAGTTGGCCAAGCGGACCGCGTCGCTGCGCGAGGCCGAGGCCAAACAATCCGAAGCTGAGGAAGAACTCCGGCGCGAGCGTCTCGAGAATGTGCGCTTGGTGGCGGAGATCGAACGCATGCGGGAGGAACGTGAGCGCCACCGGGTGTTCGAGCAACAGCGGGCCCATAAACTCGAACAACTCGGGGCCGAGCTCAGCCAGATCGAGCGCGAGCACGCCGAGCTCAAGGCGGCGGCCGGTGCCCGTGAACAACAACATGTAGCTGCACCGACCTCCGAAGATGTCGAACGCGCCCGTGCCCGTGAACGCAGTGCCCAGGCTCAGGCCCAGCGCAGTGAGCAGGCCGTGGCCCAGCTGACGCACCAGCTCGCGCAGTCCCGGCGAGCACTCGACGAGGCCTCGAGCCGGGTCGCCAAACTCCGGGCCGAACTCGATGTCGTCAAGATCCAGCTGCAACAGGCCCGGGAACATGCGCAGGTGACTCAAGCAGCGCTGGCCGAGCGCGAACAGGCAGTTTCCGTCCAGGAGTCAGCGGTCCAGGGCCTGCGACGACAATTGGAGTTGTTGGCCGGGGAGTATCAACACGCGCGCCACGGGCTCGACCAACGGGGCATCCGGATTGCCGAGTTAGAGGCGAAGGTCGCCAACACCGATACAACTCCGGTCGAGTCCGAAGACGCGTGGACGCCGGTGCGTCGCCTCGCCCTCGAGGGCCGGGTCCGGGCCGAGGAACAGGAATATTTGTTGATACAACTTGACAAGGCCGAGCAGCGGATCTGGGAGATGGTCGACGCCTCCGATCGCAGTGCCGCACGACTTGCGGCCGGTCTCGCCCAGCTCGAGAAACAAAAAGAACAGTACGATGAGCTCCTCGACGAGTTGGAAGTCAACCGCGGGTTGCTGGCGACGACACGGACGCGGGTCAACGACCTCGAGCGGATCCTCGCTGTGGAGCACGCCAAGCTCGCGCGCGCGGGAATCGAAGTCGAGCCCGTGCCCGCAGCTCTGACGGCGGTGACGAGGGTTTCATCGGTCGGCGATAGCATCCTCGACGCGCTTGTCGACGACGATGAGGATGGAGTGATCGCCCTCGCCGAGCGGCCCGAAGACACGCCGAACTATGCCGAGGTCGCCAGTCATGTCGTCAGTCGCGATGCCCTGTCCGAGCTCGAACACTACGAACTCGACCAGGAGCTGCTCACCATCCTCGATGTCGATTCGGGGATGTACAAGGTCGGGTCACCCGGTCTGGGGGAGTTGTTGCGCGAGCACGACGAGGCACCGCGGGTTCAAGTCGAGCTGTCGGCCGACCTAGAGAAGGCCCTCGATCTACTCGACGAAGATGATCCGACCTTGTCGGGGCTGGTCGATTCCTAGGTTTTTTAAAGATCGCGGTGTCGATTCGTCGCGGGACAAAGGTTGTGAGCCGCGATAGACCGAGGGAGGTCGGCCGGGTTCACGCGGTTTCGAGGTGGAGCCCAGGTTCGAGTCCCGCTTCAACGCAATGAAGAACTGTCAAAAATGCCACAGGTCGCTACCGTCCACGCGCTGCGCCGGTATTTGTTTTTTTCACCGCGGAAACGAGTGCACCGAGTCCTACTACTTTTGCTCAAATTGTCGAATCTACAACATCCTGTGGGCCTACGAGCACTTTGTCACCGGAGAGGTTGATGTCTTTTCGAGGCCCTGCGTGTCAAAGGATGTTGGTGAGCGACGGATCAACACGATCCGCCAATGCCCCGATCCACACGATAATTACTGTGGGTGCGAGATACATACGATGTGGTCGTCCGGTTCATTGCCTCAGTGAGAAGCCAAGCAGCGAGCCAGAGTCCAAGCGTCCGGGCGACTACCTCGAAGTCTGGAACGCAAACGCTGATTTACGTTCGAAGCCAAGAGGACCCTTGTGCCCGGGCGACCTCGAAGCCGAGACTCGAGCGGGTGTTTCGAAAGCCCGTTCGAAGCCGAACGCAAGCGCGACACCTCGAAGCTAAGCGCCCGGCGGCCCCCGACTCAAGCGTTTGGACTCACCGCGAAGCCGACGGCGACCCACAAGCCGAGACTCAAGCGTCTGGACTCACCGCGAGGCCGAGACGGCGGACCCACAAGCCGAGACTCAAGTGTCCGGCGACCCCGAAGCCGCCCGGCGCGACCCCGAAGCCGAGACTCAAGGGCCCGGCGAGCCAAGACGGCGAGCCCCCGAAGCGCCGAGACGGCGACCCCGAAGCCGAGACGGCGAGCGAGCCCGAAGCCGAGACATCGAGCGAGCCCGAAGCCGAGACGGCGACCACAGACTCAAGCGTCCGGCGAGCCCGAAGCCGAGAACGCAAGGCAGATTCACGTTCGAAGCTTAGAGACCGCAAGCCCACCTCACAGCCTGTCGCGGTCCGAATCCCGGGCCCAGCGATGAAACTCCGTCGCGATTTTAAAAACTTGACGGATTGCCGCTGGTCGAATTAGGTTCGCGCTCCCATTCGCGAGGGTGGCGAAATTGGTAGACGCGCACGGTTCAGGTCCGTGTGTCTTACGACGTGGGGGTTCGAGTCCCTTTCCTCGCAAAAACAAGCCCTCCCAGATTGCTGGGGGGGCTTTTTCTGAAACTCGGACTGTTATGTGGATCAGTGTGCGCTGCCGGTCGTCACGCGTTCCATCTTTTCGACCGTGAGACTCGGTCCACTCATGTGGATGCTAAAACCTCCCTTGTCGACTTTGCCGGTGACCAACACGCGGGTTCCGGGTTTTTCGTCGCAGCGGCTGAGTCGGAAGACATCCCCCTCGTCGGTGTGGAGTTCGTAGAATCCCCCCTCGAGGGAGTTGTGGCGCACTGTGCCTAGAAATTTGGCCATGGACCGGAGCATAGCAGCCTGCGGGGGGTCGCGCTGTCGACATGGTTGCGAGCTCGGAGCGAGGTGGTGCGCATGCGTGGGTTGTGGTTGATCGGGGGGATTGACCCGACCGGTGGTGCCGGGCTGATTCGGGATCGGATCACTGCAGGGATCTGTGTACCTGGAATTCCCGTGCGCGAGGTTGTGACTGCCGACACGGTCCAAGGGGATGGGCGTCCAGCCCGCTCAACCCCGCGCCCCTTCCGTGACCTGCTCGTCCATCTCGGACAACTCGGTACCGACGATGTGGTCAAGCTCGGTTTGGTCCCCGAGGTGCATGTACAACCAGAATTGCTTGCACGACTTGCGCAGGCACAGGCGGTGATCGTCGACCCTGTCCTTCGCGCGAGTGATGGAGGAGAGCTCGGAGCCTCACCAGCGAGCTGTCGGCAACTGGCTGAGGTTGCGACACTTGTGACGCCCAACCTGCCCGAGGCGCGGGCCCTGGTCCGGAATTCTCCCCAACTTTCCAGCGGTGACTTGCAAATACATGCAACCATCGAAGGTGATCCGCATAGCGACCTCGACGGACCTGAGAGTCCCGTGGGGTCCGGGCGTGAACCATCCGGATGGTTCGAGCAACTGCGGGCGGTACTTCCCGCCGCATCGGTCCTGCTCAAAGGCGGTCACGGTCGCGATCCGGTCCAGGTCGAGGATCGTCTGTGGCACCGTGGGCACGTCTATCGGTTTGTTCGGCCGCGGCGATTCGGGCACAGCGGTCGCACCCACGACCCTCGCGGAACCGGTTGTGCCCTCGCAACCGCGATCGCCTGTGGAATCTGGCAGGGGCGAACAATGGTCGACGCCGTCGCACATGCGATCGCCTGGCTCGACCAGGTGCGCGGCAACTCGATGCTGCAGCCGAGCGGTGCACTTCACCTCCCCAGCGAGGGGCCACCACTTGCGCAGGTTCAAGCCGTGTCGCCGCATTGACTTTTCTAAAAAAGTGTAAGTACATGTATATTCCGTGGTGCGGCAGGTATCCCGACCAAGGCCGCGAGCAGCTCGAAACACAAAGCGTCTCGAGTCTGGGACGTGCCGCATTCCGGCGGGATGGGTGTGCTACCGCGCGGGGAGATGTCGCGGAGAGCCGAGGTGGAGGACCTTCAGATTGGGCAGGTTGCCGGCCAGCTCAGCCGCCGCCTGCTCGCTGACGACCGTGCCGTCGAGATTGAGGCGCTCTAACCGGGTGAGCCCGTGCAACGAGGCGAGGCCTTGGTCGGTCACCAGCGTGTGGTCGAGTCGTAGCTCGCGCAGGGAGCTGAGGTGTTTGAGTTGGGTGACCCCGCCGTCTCGGACATCGGTGTGATCGAGCTCGAGCAATTCGAGATGGTCGAGTTTTGCCAGCGCAGCGAGGCCGCGGTTGGTCACGCGGGTGTGGTGCAGCTTGAGCTCACGCAATCCGGTCATCGCCGCCAGCGGAGCGAGCCCGGCGTCGGAGATCGCGGTGTGGCTGAGGTCGAGTTCGGTGAGAGCGGTGAGTGTTTGAAGCTCTTTTGCCAGGCGATCATCGACACCCGGGCAGTCGAGGACGAGCCGCGTCAGCCCGGTCAGAGTGCCCAAGTGTGTAAATACATTGGTTTCGCTCGCCCCGGGCGCACAGGAAAGTTCGAGCTGTTGCAACTTTGGATGTTGGGCCAGGGCCTTGAGCCCATCCGGTTCGGGTCGATGCTCCCGCAGCAACACAGTTTGCAGGTTGGGCATCGGTTTCATCGCCTGCAGCCCCCGGGTATGGATCTCGGCATGGCGCAGCTCGATCGTTTGCAAGCTGGTGACGCGGCTGAGGGCCACAAGCCCGCGATCGCCGAGCCCCGGGCACGAACAGCGAAAGCTCTCCACCGGAAGTTCGCGCAGATACAGCGGCGTATTGTTATTGAACGTCGACCCGCGCAGCTCGACGGTGTTGAGTTTGTACAGCCCCTTGATCTGGTTGAGCGAGAAGTTGCCGACTTGGGTGTCGATGAGCTCGAGGTGGGTGAGATTCGCAGCTCCGGCGAGGGCGAGCATGGCCCGGTGCCCCGCCCATGGTCCGATGAGGTCGACCCGGCGAAGGCTCGGGGTCTTGCCGAGGATCGACGCCAGTGCCGAGTCAGTCGCAAGCTCGCGCAGGGTCAGGTGGTCGACTTCGAGTTTGTGGTGCAGCAGACTGACCGGCGCCTTACCCGTCTCGACCCGGGTGAGGATGAGGTGGGTGAGATTGTCGAGTTCGCCGACGGCCTTCATTGTAGCCGCATCGATCGCGAGATCCGCGAGCTCGAGCCGTTCGAGGTGGGTCCACGCGGTCAGCCCTTGCCCCACAACGTGACCACAGCCGGCGACTCGAAGTTCGCGGACTTCGCTCGCACGCGCTGCCAGGGCAGCGAGGTCAAAACGTTCACAGGGGTCCACCGAAGCGTCGTCGGTATCGGCCTTGGGCTCGGTTTGGGTCGCGGGAAGTGGAAGTAGATCGAGGTCGAGGGTGTGGATGCCCGCAAAGTCGAGGCTGTCGAGATCACCGCGCTGGTCCAGGGTCAGACGGAGCTTGTGCGTCGGCTCGTCCGAAGACTTGTTTGTATCAGCAATTTTTGTAGCGGATTTTTCGGGGGTCTGTGTCTCCGCGGGGTTCGGACGTGCCTCGGTCGCCTCGCTCGGACTGCCCCCGCACGCCGCCCACACGCAGCACGCGACGAGCATTTGCCAGGGTCGCATCGGCGACTTCCCGCAGGTCGATCCCCCGGAGGTGGGCGATCGCCTGGGCAATCTCGACGACAAACGCAGGTTCACTGGGGCGCGGGGCATCGGTCCGGCGGGCGTAGGGGAGTTGGTCGGGACTGTCGGTCTCGACGAGGAGTCGGTCGAGCGGGATGGCGCGTGCGGCAGCCTTCGGTCGTTTGGCGGACGGGAGTGTGACGGCACTGGCAAACGAGATGTAGTGGCCCAACCGGCACAGGAGAGTAGCGACCTCGGGGCTGCCCGAAAAGCTGTGCACGATCGAGGGCGGGAGCGGTCGGCTACGCAGGAGGTCGAGCAACACGCCGTGGGCCTTGACGCAGTGGAGGATCAACGGGAAGCCGGTCAGGCGCGCGAGTTCGAAGTGTCTGAGCAGGACCTCGACCTGCCTCGCCCGCGGCACGTGTTTGCCCCGGCGACCGAAATCGAGACCACACTCGCCGAGTGCCACGAGGTTGTCCGGGGGATCGCCGAGCCACTCCCGGAGTTGCGCAAAATTCGCGGAAAGGTCATGTTGCGTGAGATCCGCGATCGCCCAAGGGTGAATTCCGAGCGCGGTGTGAATGCACACGTCAGTGCAAAATCGCGCTAAATCGTCGACTGTCGTGCGTGTTTGACGCCATGTAAGGGGCGAAAACGCAGGTATCAGGATTTCGCAAATCCCCACATCTCGGGCCCGATTGACGGCAAATCGACGTTCCTCCGGCGAGCCGAAAGCAGGGAAATCGAGGTGGGTGTGGGTATCGAAAAAACGCATCTCAAAAAACGGGCGTAAGTGTTCACGCGGGATTGACGCATATCGCGCCTTTCTGTACAACCTCCGGACCGCTTACACAGACACGTAAGTCTGGGAAACGTCAGGAAAATCGATGTCTTCGACAAGAATTGAACGCGTATTGCGACACGATGGGATTGTGGCAGTTCTCGATATCGCCGGGGCCCAAAATGAGACGGGGGATGTCTCCTGGGTCGGCGATGATCGTTGGCGCCCGATCGTCATGGAAGCCGTTCGGCTGCGCGAGATCGCTGGGGAGCCCTCTGTTCGGGTGCTCGTCGGCGAGCACGCTGTGCTGATTTCGGGCGACGACAAGCATGTCGTCGGCGTGGTCTTCATCAAGGGCCACCCTGTGGTGAAGTCGGTCGTTCGCATGGTCCGCCAACTCCTTCGCACTCCTACTCCTAAAAAAGCCAAGGCTCAAAAGGCACCCGTGCAACAGGCACCGGTCCAAGCGGCAGCACCCGTCCAAGCGGCAGCACCCGTCCAGGCGACCCCCGTCCAGGCGGCGGCAGCACCCGTCCAGGCGGCAGCACCCGTCCAAGCGGTCCCGAGCCAGCCAGTAGTGACCGCGCCGGCACCTTCGAGTCCAGCTCCGGCAGCCGTATCCGAGATGACGACCCCGTCGTCCAAGGCTGTCTAGCAATCAAAACTTGGGTACCCGAGCATTCGGGTGTGCGCCACTCCCTCGCGGGGGTGGCGCTTTGTTTTCGGTGCGGACTCAACACGCCCCAAACACCGAACGCCCCGATCACGTCCCCCAAACACCGAACGCCCCGCCAAAACTCAACACGCGCCGCAAACACTCAACGCCCCGGTCGCCCCAAACACCCCGCCAAAACTCAACACGCGCCGCAAACACTCAACCGCCCGGTCACGCCCCAAACACCGAACCCCGCCAAAACTCAACACGCGCCGCAAACACTCAACGCCCCGGTCACGCCCCAAACACCGAACGCCCCGAGAACCCCAAATCCTCAAACAACGAACCGACGCGAAACCATGAGAGCCCAAGTGTCGACCTCGACCGTCTGTCGCGGCCCCGTCCTGTGCCCTGCGAGTAAATCACGCCGCGATCTTAAAAAACCCGTACAACGGGGGTATGTGGGCGCGATTGCAGCAGCGGCTAGTCGACATTGTCGGATCTTCGCGGATCGTTACGGACGGCGACAACCTTGCGTTTTACGGCCGTGATCGTTGTCGTGGGCCGTGGCCGGTCAACCCCCGTGCCATCTGTTTGCCGGGCACTGCTGACGAGGTTTCCCAGATTGTTCGCGCCTGTGCCGACCACGGGGTTGCGATTGTGCCCTCGGGTGGACGCACTGGTCTTGCCGGAGCCGCGACCGCGACCGCCGGGGAAGTCGTTGTCTCCCTCGAGCGGATGCGTCGGATCCTCGAGGTTGACCCCCGCGCCCGCGTGATTCGCTGCGAAGCTGGGGTGACCGTCGAAGCCGTGCAAACCGCAGCAAGCGAAGTCGGGTTGATGTACCCGGTCGACTTTGCCGCCAAAGGGACCGCCCAGATCGGCGGCAGCGTGGCGACCAACGCCGGCGGGGTCAAGGTCGTGCGCTACGGCCTGACCCGCGAGTGGGTTGCTGGGCTTCAAGTCGTACTCGCATCTGGCGAACTCGTCTCGTTGGGCGGCAAGTTGGTCAAAGACAACACCGGCTACGACCTGCGTCAGTTGATGATCGGCAGCGAGGGCACCTTGGGGATCATCACCGAGGTCAGCATGCGTCTGTGCCAGCCGCCCCACGGCCTCGAAGTCGTCCTATGTGGCGTGTCCGACGACGACGCCATTGTCGACCTGTTCGCCCGCCTGCGAAACTCGGGATTGGTGCTCACCGCCTTTGAGTGCATGGACCACCGCTGCCTCGAACACGTGGTTGCCCATCGTCCCCGCGGGTTGCCGTTTGCCGAGCCAAGCGTTCGCTACGCCCTGTGTGAAGTCGAAGTTCCGGCGCCTGGCGAGGCCCCGCGCGAGCACGTGCGCGAGCTGTTGACCGATGTGCTCGGAGCGGCGGCCGAGGCCGGTGAGATCGAAGATGCCGTGTTCGCCAGCTCGAGCCAGCAGGCCGCAGCCCTATGGGCATTGCGCGAGGACATCAGCGAATCCTTGCACATGCATACACCCCACAAGGCCGATGTCTCGCTACCAATCGGCGAACTGCCAACGTTTCTAAAAACATGGCGAGCCGCAGCGGCCGAACAGTTACCCACCGTCGAGGCCCTGAGCTTTGGCCACATCGGCGACGGCAACCTCCACCTCAACCTCTTGTGTCCCCAAGGCATGCCCAAGTCCGAGTTTCACGCCGCCTGCAAGGCCTTCGATGAAACCACCTACGGATTGGTCGCCGCCCACCGCGGAAGCGTCTCGGCCGAGCACGGGATCGGGTTGCTCAAGCGAGATCATCTCCACTTCTCCCGCTCGCCGGCGCAGGTTGCGATGATGCGGGCCGTCAAGCAGGCTCTTGACCCCCAAGGGCTGCTCAACCCAGGAAAAATTTTCGTGTCGTGATTCCAAGGGGTGAGCTGCCGTCAGAATTTGTATGGTCAACTTTAGGTTGGTGGGGGTGGAGCCTTGATGTCGGGCATCTCCGGTTTTTTTTGTATCACCAACTTTTGTTGCTCCGGTGTCAACGGGTGGTTGAGGATCACCGATAGCCGTGCTGTCTCCCATTGATCGCCGGAGATCGACAGATCGACGCGGTACTGCTGGTTGTGGATCAACAGACGGGCACTGCTGTTGAACCACTGCCACAGGGTGACGCCCTCGGCCGGTTGGGCAGTTTTGGGTTCTTGCGGGAGTTTGAGGCCGATCTGTGCCAGGGCGGCCTCGCGGGAAAAGGGCTCGGAGCTCGCTTTGAAGTCGTAGGCGACCTCGGCCGACAGTCCGTCTTCCCACAGCACATGGATCCCGCGGAAGGTATCGGTCTTGTCGTCGTAGTCCTGCCACACGCGGTCGCAGCGAAACATGGTGCGCTCGGGCAAAAACCGGGTGCACGAAGAGCTTTGTGTGGCCTTGCCGCGGTGTGCCCCCAACATCGCTTCGACCTCGGTGGGGGGTTTACCCAACAGTTTTGGCAACGCGAGCGGAAGGCTGTCGTCGACCGTCGCCAAAGCTTGGTCCGTGGTTTTTTCGGGTGGTGTGACCTGAGGCTTGGCCTCGGGTTTGTCCGGAGCCTGTTTCTCAGCCTTGCTCGGAGCTGGGGTCGATCCACACGCGATCGTCATCGCGCTTGTGAGGAAGACGGTGGCCACCTGCCACCTGCGAACTGCCGTGAACATCGGTGACATGATAGACTCCCGCGCGCGCGAGCCTGGCGGAATTGGTAGACGCGCTGGATTTAGGTTCCAGTACCGAGAGGTGTGTCGGTTCGAGTCCGACGGTTCGCATTCTATATATTTGAAATTTCTTGTGAAGTAGTGGGGCATTCAGGTGCGTGACGGGCGTGCCTTGACCGCGTCAACCACAACCGGGTAGACGCCATCGCGTGATCCGCACACTACTTCACCGGTTTTCCGTCAAGGCCCTCGACGTTGTGTCCGAGACTGCGGAGTCTTCGGACGTCGCCGCGGTGCGCAAGGTCGGCGCTGCGTTTGACCGCGCTCGCGGGGTCGTCGGACTCGATCGGATTCCCACGCGATCGCCGATTCCCGCGTGGCAGCACCGCGAGCCCAACCAACCGATGTGGCAGTCCGACCGCGACAAACTCTACAAGCACCAGGTCGACCGCGGGATCATCGATCCGGCCGAAGGCGAGCCGGCAAAACCCGAAGTTCCGGCGATCAAGGTCTACTACCGCCGCGGATGTCCGTACTCGCGTGCAGCCCTCGAACTCCTCAAACAGCGCGAGCTCGCGTTTGCTGAGTTCGATTACACCGATGACGCCTCGCTCAAGAGTTGGGTCAAGATGAAGACCGGGCGCGGCACCTCTCCGCAGATCCTTGTGCATGAGCAACCGATCGGCGGCTACGACGAGTTGCGCGACCTCGACCAGACCGGTGAGTTGCAACAGATGATCGACGCGGGCCCGATCTCCGAAGATATCCCCAAAGAGGCCGAAAAAGTCGCAACCGATCCCGCCGAGATTGGTGTCGACGAACTCGCGGCTCGTATCGCCGAAGGTCAGCGTGTCGACCTGCTCGACGTCCGCCGCCCAGATGAATGGGCGACCGGTGTGATCCAAGGTGCTGCGCGCATCGAGCTTTCGACCCTTGGACAGCACCTCGGCGACCTCGACCCGGATGCCGTATGGATTGTCTACTGCGCCTCGGGGGGGCGATCGGCGCGGGCTCAAGCTCAACTCAAGGCCCAGGATTTCGCCAGTGTCGTCAACCTCCGCGGTGGCATCACAGCTTGGCGTGCCGCCGGTCACGGCGTGGTCGACCCGAGCGACGAACCGGCGCAGCGACCTGAGCCGAAGAAAAAGAAACTCCCTGTATTCGGGCAACACCCGGAGCGATCGCCGTTTGAAGCCGAAGCGATGGCCATTTTAGCGGCCGGCGATCACCCCGTCGACGACACCGTGCTCGAGGGTGAAGCTCTGGTCGCCCGGGTCCTCGAAGTTCTCGATGAAGTGCGTCCGATGGTCCAGGCCGACGGAGGCGACATCAACCTGCTCGACATTGCCGGGGACATCGTCAGTGTCGAACTCACTGGCAACTGCATCGGCTGCCCGAGTTCGCAGGCGACGTTGCGCCAAGGGATCGAGCGGCGGTTGATGCAACGGATTCCGCAGATCAAAGGGATCCGCTCGCCGCAGCTCGATCCGGCCGGCTAATCCGAGCGCGGAACTCGGCCGGGTCGGCGATCGAAGCAGGTGCGACTTCAAACCTCGAACGGAATAGCGCGGAGATCGGCACACAGGACTGCGCGTCTGGCGTGTCGTCGCGCAGTTGCGGGCGACGGGTGTGCACCGAGGCACAGCTGTTGCCCCGAATTTACTTGCCGGATGGGCTCTAGACAGCTTAAAACACTCCGCAAAGTTGACTGACACGAGTGTCAGTGACAACAGCGTCAGTCAAACCAGCTCGCCCGAGGACGACGAAGATGGCCATCTCAACTGAACATCGAAGCTCCCTACTCAATGTCATCAACCAGCCGCAGGTGCAGTCGTTGCTCCACGAAGAGCGCCAGCGGCTCGCCGCCGAAGAGGGGGCGTCGTTTGCGGCGATCAACGTCGAAAAACATTTTCAAAAACCCACTGAGCATCTCTTCACCGCCGACCAGCGTCCGCACACCACCCTGTTGTTCGGCGGTCTCACCTTTCGCCACGAGTACCTCCTCAAGGGCGTACTCGAGTCGCTCGGCTACCTCACCGACGTGTTGCCGACCCCCAACACCGACTCGTTTCAGTTGGGCAAGGAGTACGGCAACAACGGCCAGTGCAACCCGACCTACTTCACCGTCGGCAACCTTGTGCAGTACCTCCAGCACCTGCGCGACGTCGAAGGCAAGACCCACCAGGAGATCATCGACAACTACATTTTCCTCACCGCCGGCGCCTGTGGTCCGTGTCGGTTTGGCATGTACGAAGCCGAGTACCGCCTAGCCCTGCGCAACGCCGGGTTTGACGGCTTTCGCGTGATGCTCTTTCAACAGCACGGCGGCCTCAGCCAGGGCGACATGGAAGCCGGCCTGCGCATGGACCTCGACTTTTTCTTGGGCCTGCTCAACGCCTTTAACATGGGCGACGTCATCAACGAGACGGTCAACCAAATCCGTGCATATGAAACAAAAGCTGGCGAGACCGACCGCGTCATGAACGAGGGCCTCGAGTACATGCACGAGGTCATGAAGGTCCACAAGGTCGCCCGCCTGCAGGGCAAGCTCGCCGAGCTTCTCAACGACAAAAACCCCGGCCTGTTTGCCACCGGCGAAAAGCTCGTCAAGTTCCTCGACCAGCTCACCTCCGACGACTACATGGCCCCGCTGCGGACCTTTCGCGACCAGCTCGACGAGATTGAAGTCGACCGCCTCCAGCCCAAGCCGACCGTCAAGGTCACCGGCGAGTTTTGGGCCCAGACCACCGAGGGCGACGGCAACTTCAACATGTTCCGGTTTTTGCAAAACGAGGGCGCCGAGATCATCGTCGAACCGATCGCCACCTGGCTGGCCTACATGTTGTGGCAGGCCAAAATCAAAACCCGGGATCGCAGCGGCATCATCGAAGGCGACGGTGCACCCAAGTGGTACGAGGTCAAAAAGCGGGCCCAGTTAGAGGCCGCCCGGCTGAAAAAACTCGCCATTCTCGAAACCGCCGACCAGATCTTCCGCCGCGAATATGCTCGTATATGCAAGAGTCTCGGCGGCCTCGCCCACGAGATCGTCGACATGTTCGAGATGGAGCGGATCGCCCACGAATTTTACCACACGCGTTCGGAGGGCGGCGAAGGTCACCTCGAGGTCGCCAAGAACATCTACTACTCGTCCAAGGGCATCTGCCACATGGTGCTCAGCCTCAAGCCGTTTGGATGCATGCCCAGCACCCAGTCCGACGGCGCCCAGTCGGCGGTCGTCAACCGCTTCCGCGAAATGATCTTCCTGCCCATCGAGACATCTGGCGAAGGCGAGATCAATGCCCACAGTCGGGTGCAGATGGCCCTTGGGGAAGCCAAGGCCAAGGCCAAACGCGAGTTTGCCGAGGTCCTCGACGCACTGCCCTACAGCCTCGCCCAGCTCAAGGCCTATGTCGCCGAACACCGCGAGCTGCGTCGGCCGATGTACCAGTTCCCGCGCGACACCCCCAAGGTCGTCGGCACAGCCGCCCACTTTGCGATTCACGTCGCCGCCCGCATGCAGGCCGAAGGCATCGCCCCCGTCCGCGTTTCCGAGGCAGCCCAGTAATCGAACGTTCCGTGGCGGTACCCGTGTTTCACCGGGTGCCGCCAAACTACATGTACAGACAAGAAAAATCGCGAGTTTGCCATGACCACCAAGCGTTTTCGCATCGGGTTTGACCTCGGCTCCACCACCGTCAAGGCAGTCGTCTTTGACGTCGACAGCGATGAGATCGTGTGGAAGGACTATCAGCGCCACGACAGCAAGCAGGCCGAACGTGCGTGCAAAATGCTCAAACAGATCGAGGCCGAGGTTCCGGGGGTCGGTGCCGACGGCAACACGCGGTTTTTCATCACCGGCTCGGGCGGAGCCAACGTCGGTCGCTGGATCGGCGCCAAGTTTGTCCAAGAGGTCAATGCCGTCTCCCTCGCCGTCGAAAAGCTCCATCCCGAGGTCAACTCGGTGATCGAGCTCGGGGGTCAGGACGCCAAGATCATCGTCTTTAAACCCGACCCCGAATCGGGCCGTAAAAAGAAGATCCCGTCGATGAACGACAAGTGTGCCGGCGGCACCGGGGCGGTCATCGACAAGATCAACGCCAAGCTCAAACTCCCGCCCGAACAGCTGTGCGAGCAGAACTACAACGGTCACAAGCTCCATCCGGTGGCCGGCAAGTGCGGTGTGTTTGCCGAGACCGACATCAACTCGTTGCAAAAACTCGGTGTGCCTGCAAATGAATTGATGGCCTCGCTGTTCGAGTCGATCATCCAGCAAAACCTCGCCGTCCTCACCCGCGGGCACACCCTGATGCCCTACTGCCTGTTGTTGGGCGGACCCAACACCTACATCAAGGGCATGGTCGAGTGCTGGAAGGCCAACATCCCGCCGATTTGGGCCGAACGCGGGGTCGAGCTCCCGCCCTGCGACGACCCGGCCGACCTGATCTTTGTCCCCGACAACGCCCAGTACTACGCGGCCATCGGCGCGGCCGAGTTTGGCAAGGACGAGGACGACAATGTCGGTGTATACGCAGGTACCGAAAAGTTAGAGTGGTACCTGACCGAGGGTCGGCTGATCGAAAAGCAAAAGGCCGGCGGCAAGGGCCTGAGCAAATCACCCGACGACCTCCAGGACTTTTTAGAGGACTACCGACCCGAGAAGTTCAAGCCCACCCCGTTTGAACCCGGGCAGACCGTGCGCGCCTACATCGGCATCGACGGCGGTTCAACCTCGTCCAAGGCCGTGTTGTTGGGCGAAGACGGCAGCGTGATGCGCAAGGTCTACCAGCTGTCCAAGGGCAATCCAATTGTCGATACAAAGGAGTTGCTGGCCGACTTGCAAGAGCAGGTCGAAAGCGCCGGCGCGACCCTCGAGATTTTGGGTGTAGGTACAACCGGTTACGCCAAAGACATTCTCAAGGACGTGCTTCGGGCCGATGCCGCGATTGTCGAAACCGTGGCCCACTGCGAGAGTGCCCTGCATTTTTACGACGGGGTCGATGTCGTGTGCGACGTCGGCGGCCAGGACATCAAGATCATCATCCTCAAAAACGGCAAGGTCAAAGACTTCAAGCTCAACACCCAGTGCTCGGCCGGCAACGGCTACTTTTTGCAGAGCACCGCCCAGGGGTTTGGCCACTCGGTCTACGACTACGCCGAGCTGGCGTTTTCAGCCCAGGCCATGCCGATGTTCGGCTACGGCTGCGCGGTGTTTATGCAGTCGGACATCGTCGACTTCCAGCGCCAGGGTTGGGCACCCGAGGAGATCATGGCGGGCCTCGCCAACGTGCTGCCCAAAAACATTTGGTTGTATGTCAGCCAAATCCCGAACCTCGCCAAACTCGGCAGTCGGTTCGTGCTGCAGGGCGGCACCCAGCACAATCTCGCGGCGGTCAAAAGCCAGGTCGACTTCATCCAGAGCCGGTTCAAACCCAAGGGTCTCGAGGCCGATGTCATTGTCCACAAGCACTGTGGCGAGTCCGGGGCGATCGGGGCCGCGCTCGAAGTGCGACGCCAGGTTCAAAACCTCGGTCATTCCACGGAATGGATCGGGCTCGAAAAGGTCCCGACCATCGATTTCCGACAAAAACGCGACGAGAGCACCCGCTGCTACTTTTGCAAAAACAAGTGCCTACGCACCTTTATCGATGTCGACCTCGACATGAAAACCGACGAGGCCGAAAAGCGCATGGCGATGGGCCAGCTGCTGCAAATTCGCAAACGCGAAGACAAGCCTGCGGAGGCGATCGGCACCAAGCGGCTGATCATCGCAACCTGCGAAAAGGGTGAGGTCGAAGACATCGAGTCGATGCGCAAGATCAAAAGCGGGCTCGACCAATTCAAAAAGGAATTTCCCAACCTGGCCGCACGTGCCGCCAAGGATGTATGGAAGGCGCAAAAGCCAGAGATCGTCGCCGACAAAATCGAAGAGGTCGGGCTCGACTTGGTGCCAGACCACCTCGAGTTGCCACCCAACCTGTCCGAACACGAAGGCAAGGTCGGCGGTTTGCTTCGCCGCTTCAACCGCAGCGAAAAGGTCGTTTCACTGCTGGGCAAGGCAGCCGTGGTCGCCGACAAATTGCCGGCCAAGCTGGCCGTGAGCGCAGCCGTGTCGCAGCGCGCCAACCAGGCCCTCGAAGCCCGCAAGCGGCGGATTGAGCTGATCGACGGGCGCAAGAAATTGCGGATTGGGATCCCGCGGGTGCTCAACCAGTACTCACAAAATCCGTTTTTTAGTGCCTATTTTGAATCACTCGGTGTACCAGCAAAGAACCTGGTGTACTCCGATTTCACCTCCGAGGAGCTGTACAAAGAGGGGGCCAAACGCGGGGCGATCGACCCCTGCTTCCCCTCCAAGGTGTGCATCGCCCATATGCACAATTTGCTCGAGGTCAAACACAAGCGCCGCCCGCTCGACCTGATCGTGTTTCCCCAGGTCGACTCGATGGAGAGTTTTTTGACCCACTCGGTGGGTCATCGCGCCTGTCCGACGGTGTGCGGTTCGGCCGACACAACCAAGGCAGCGTTCATCAAAGAGGAGGACATCTTCGCTAAAAAAGGCACCAAGTTGATCGTGCCATTTGTGCAGATGCAAGAACGCCGACTGTGCGAGCGCCAGATGTACTCCTTTTTCAAGGACGACCTCGGGTTGAGCGAAGACGAAAACCGCCGTGCCGTGGCCGAAGGATTCAAGGCACAGGATCTATTTTTCGCCAATCACCGCAACGACGGACGGGCGATTATCGAGGAGTTGGAACGCGAGCAGAGGATCGGGGTGGTGCTGCTCGCCCGCCCGTATCACAACGATCCTGGCATGTGTCACGAGATCCCCGACGAGCTGCAAAAACTCGGCTATCCGGTGTTGACTGTACAATCACTTCCACACGACCCGGAGATCGTCGACCCGCTGTTCGCGGCCGACATCGAAGCGGGCTACATCGCGGATCCGTTCGATATCCGAGATGTGTGGAAAAACAGCTACAGCGAAAACACCAACCAAAAGGTGTGGGCGGCCAAGTTCACCGCCCGTCACCCGAACTTGGTGGCGCTCGAGCTGTCGAGTTTCAAGTGCGGCCACGATGCTCCGATCTACACGGTGATCGAGGAGATCATCGAAAACTCAGGTACGCCGTACTTCTCGTTCAAGGATATCGACGAGAACAAACCGACAGGTTCCATCCGGATCCGAATCGAGACGATCGGCTACTTCCTCAAGCGCTACCAAGAGGAGATGCGCCAGCGGATGGCGGCGAAGCACCGGGTGGAGCAGCGGCTGACGGAGTACCAGGAGAGCTTGATGCACAAGCTAGAGGCGGCACGGGCAAAGCTGTCAGCCGAGGAGGCGAGTCGCCCGGATGTCTTGTTGAAGGCGGCAGGCCTGCGGCGGGCCGTCGACTTGCGTCAGTCTCCACATGCTGGCTAAGGCCGACGTGTGAACTTCTCCGCGGCCAATCGGCCGTGTGAAGTTTTTTCCGACTCTCGCTCGCTCCTCAAGCGCCCGAGCGTGGAGCATCGACCGTAGCTGCGGACGGGTCGATGCTCATGCAAATCTGGTGGCCCGCTGCGACCGTGGTTTTCTCGCGTGTCGTCTCGCGCGCGGAGGCCAACCTCGACGAAATCGGCAAGCGAGCTCGCGGCTCTTGCAGTTGTTCGGGCTCATGAGGAGAGGTTCAACTCCGGGGATCCTCGCTCGCTTACGGGCTCGTGGCCCACCGGCGCATCGGTCTCCCGGAATCGATGGATGGAACTTTTTAGGCTAGCTCGCCTTGCGAGTCGAACATACAAGGCGGCGCGTCGAGAAAATCCACGGGCTCCTAGATCCCGGGGATGATGGGGATGATGTCGACCGCGCAGGCATCGGCAGCGCAGGCGTCGGCCGGGCACAAATTGAGCCCACAGACATTCGCCCCGCAGGCGTCGACAGGACATACATCAATCCCGCCGGTATCGGCACCGCAGGCGTCGACCGGATTGGCATCGATACCACAGGCAGCGGCACCGCAGGCCTCTGCGCCACAGGCAGCGGCACCGCAGGCGTCGGCACCACAGGCAGCGGCACCACAGGCAGCGGCACCACAGGCACCGATTCCCGTGGCAGCGGCACCGCAGGCATCGGCGCCGCAAGCAGCAGCACCGCAGGCAGCGGCACCACAGGCGCTCGTAACCGAGACATCGGCCCCACACACGGCGACACCACTCACCGCCGCACCACAGGCACCGGCGATCGCAGCGTCGATACCACAAGCTTCGGCGGCACACGCATCGGCGACACAGGCTTCGACCGCACACACATTCGCCGCACACACGGCAGCGGCACACGGACCCGCACCAGTCAACTCATCGGCTGAAGCGGTCACATCGTTCGGGGCAATGTATCCCGTGATCGTCCAGCGCTCGAGCGACTTGGCAGCCTCGCGGTTGGCATTGACCTCACTATCGGCATCGGCCACGAGGAACAGGCCCTTGAACGACCGCAAACTGATCACATCACCGTGGGAGACAAACACATTCGATTTGGTCGGTCCGTTGCGGACGACCACCCAGCGCTCCTGCGCCTTGGCATCGGCGCTGTTGGCATTGGCCGTACCGTCCTGCTCGGCGACCACGTATTTGTTGGCAAATGACCGCAGCGAAATGATGTCGCCGAACGCGACATGGCTGGTGTGCTGTGTCGGCCCATTGCGCTCAATCACAAATGTTTCTTTGGTGCCAGGTTGCAGACTGGTGTGTTTTAAACTCCCATTATTCCCGGCCACCAACCACCGGCCACGGGCGCCCTGGAGTTGCAGACGACCCCCGTAGCGCAGTCCGTCGTGTGGAATCTCGATCCCGAATTTGCGGATGTTGATACTCGAGGCCTTGTCGTGGAATCCCGCGCCGAGGTTGGGTGTGTCCTCAAAGTAGATCCGCTGCGCACCCTTGAAGTCGACATGCTCATAGGTGACGACCATCAGACCCTGGGGCACACGCAGCGAGCTGAGCGAGTCGTTGGGTATCCCCAGATCCGCTTTGTTGTGCTTGCCGATGCCGAGGGTCGAGGACTTGCCCTGGAAGTTGGAGTGCTGGAAGAGCGTCACCACCTTCTCGACCATCACCGTCGAGGTGATGTTGTCAAAGTCCTCGCCGACAAACGCAGCATCTGCGGTAAACGACTTTTTGCGCCCCTTGTACTCTTCTTGCTCGCACAGGGTGACCCGTAGGCCCTGGGGCACTTTCAGTGATGATACACGATCATTGCCGACAGCCGCGATATCGTCCATGCTGTAGCACCCGACGCCCAACCGGAGGGACTTCCCGCCGAAGTCGCGCTCTGTAAAGAGAGTCGCACTGGCCTTAAAGATCGCGGAACTCGGGCGGACCTCGGCGAGGCGATAGCGCTGGTTGGGGTGGGAGTGCCACGGAAATTGAATGACCTTGGCACCCGCTTCGCGATATCCGCCAAACACATCGAGGACAAGCCCCGAGTGTTTGGCCTTGAATTGAAAGCGGCCGTCTTGCAGGTCCTTGAGGTGCCAGCGCTGGTTGTCGCCGTCGTGCGGGGGGAAGCCCAAGACATCCGCCCGTGCGTCCTTACTGGACCCGCGGACATCGAGCACCTGGCCGTTATGGACATTTTGGATGCGGAACGTGCCATCTCCATGACGGATAAATCGCCATTGCTGGCGCGTATCCTCGGCCCAGATCTGTTGGGTCAGCAGGGTTTTGTTGGTGCCTTTGTTGAACCAGGTATGGTTGGAAGGATTGACGCCCCAGATATCGCTGGCCGAACCAACCGCGATTTGCTTGAGCGAGCCGGGTTGCGACTCCCACGTTTTGCCGTCCCAACGGAACAGTTTGTTTTGTGAATTGACGCCCCACACAGCACCATCGGCCGCGATCGAGACCTGCTTGAGGGAACCGGCGACCTTGATCCAGCGATCGCCCGCCCGGACAAATACATCGCCGTCTGCCTGCACACCCCACACGTTTCTGCGGCTGCCGACAGCGACTTGGGCGAGCGTCCCGGCGATTTTTTCCCACTTGTTGTTGCGTCGTACGAAGATATCGCCATCGTTTTGTACGCCCCAGACCGTGCCATCACTTGCAACTGCAACTTGTTTTAGAGTCCCGCCGATCTGTTCCCAAGTGTCGCCTGTCCAGCGAAAGATGTCTCCGTCCTGTTGCACACCCCAAATGTTGGTGGGCGACCCGACCGAGACCTGCTTGAGCTTCCCGTTGATCTTTGTCCACTGCGTTCCGGATTTACGGAAGATATTTTGCGAAGCATCGATCGCCCATACCTCGCCGTCGACCCCGGCGGAGACGTGGACGAAGTTCTCGGAGATCCGCTCAAATGCAAGTTCTTCCCGCAGCGTGAGGACCAGTGAGCTGTGTTCCGGCGAGATCGTAAAGATGCGTTGGTCCGCACCGGGATTTCCAGGTGCATTGGCGGCAAAGGGCGGAACGGGATTGACCAGATACTTCATCGTCGCGTCTCCTGTCGGGTCGAGCGCCGCAATCGTGTCCACGTCGATCTGGCGCGATCTCAACTCACGGGGTTCAATCACCACAATAGGCGGTGACTCTATCCACGGAGGTGCGCCAGTACGATAGGGAAGCAAAAATCGTGTGTCAAAACAATTCCCGCGGGTCGGTTGCGCGTGTCTCGACCCTTCCCACCCGTGGTTTTCAGGCTCGGATTGCCCGTAGTCTATGCGAACGGTTGCACGGGAGAAGCTTGCGCGAATCCGTCGAAATGTCACAGTTTGTCGGCGGAAACGTAACAATTTGTCGAGGTGTCGAGAACTTTGTCGATCGTCATGGAGATCTCCTCATCTCGCGTTTTTGCTTGAGAAACGTTGTATGCAGGGCTTCTACGAAATCGAGCTGCTCCTTAATAGCCGTAGACTCCTCAGTTCTTCTGCGAGAAGATCGTCGCGTTGTATGCCCGCTTTCGGGCATCGGAGGTCCCATGTCCGATTCGTATACACATTCGCGTTACACCATTTTGACACCACTTCTCGGTCGTCGAACACTTGCGTACAATTCCCTCAGTGGTGCACTTGCGGTGTGGGAAGCCGACGAGGCAGATGCCTATGAGCACTTGCCAGATGGTCAAGATGCACTACCCGCTTCGATATTAAAGGACCTCGCATTCGGTGGGTTTATCGTGCCCGACACCGTCGACGAACTCGATATCATTCGCCGGCAGTATCACGCCCATCGCTACGATGCATCGACCATGATCCTGACCGTTGCGCCGACGCTCGCCTGCAACTTTGGCTGTGACTACTGTTTTCAAGGTCAGGACAAACCCACGGCGGGGATGCGGGAAGATGTTCAAGAAGCCCTGTTTGGGTTGATCGGGCGGGTGACGCCTGCGATTCGCCGACTGCACATCGCCTGGTACGGCGGAGAGCCGCTGATTCGCCGCGATCTCATCGAGAGTCTGTCCGACCGCGTCATGGCCCACTGCGAGGCAAACGGGCTGATCTACGATGCAATGATTGTCACCAACGGTTATTTCTTGACGGCGGATGTCGCCCGCATGTTGGTCGCGCGGCGCGTCAAGACGGCCCAGGTCACCCTCGATGGACTGCCCTCATATCACGACCAACGCCGCCACCTGCATTCCAAAAAGGGGACCTTTGCACGGATTCTCGACAACCTCAAAGAGGTGGCGACCGAAGTTCCCGCGTTGCGTCTGAGCATTCGCGTCAACATCGATGACCGCAACCGCGATGACATTGAGGGCTTGATCGACCTGATGGCCGATGAAGGGCTCGGGGGCAAGGACAACCTCAAAATGTACTTCGCCCCGGTCGAGGCTATGACTGAGGGGTGCCACGGGGTCGAGAGCGTGACCATGTCCAAGACCCGGTACGCCCAATTAGAAGCCGATCTCTACCGTCATGGCTTTCACCGCGGCTTGACGCATCTGCCCTATCCCGGACGGTTTCACGGAACCTGTGCCGCGGTCCGTCCGCGGGGGTTTGTCATTGTCCCCTCGGGTGATATTCACAAGTGTTGGGATACGGTCTCCGACCCGAGTCGGGCGGTTGGCAGTTTGTTCGATCTCGATGCCGTCCACGAGAACGCCCTCGCCCGCGCGTGGCTGCGGTGGACGCCGTTTGATAACGCGACCTGCCGCAACTGCCGAATTCTACCCAATTGTTCAGGTGCATGTGCATATAAATTTGTACACTCGGGCTCCCAGCGGGGAGAGGCCGCAATTTTACCGTGCCCGAGCTGGAAATATAACATTCGCGAACGCCTGCTGCTGCGCGCGGTGGAAATGGGTGCCCTGACCCACGCGGACTTCGACGCCGAGCAGGCGCGTACCGATCCCAAACTATTATGTACAGATGTCCACATCGACGGGGGCAATGCACTCCCCGAAGAAATGCAAGCACTTTACAAACAGATCAGCGGGCGGAGCTCGCGGAGTCTTCCGGTTTTGTCCAATCACACCGTCGGGGTCTGATCCATGCAATCGTCGGCATACCCGGTTGTCTGGGCGCAGATGCCATTTGGTTCGCTGCTGTACCCAAACCTCGCGCTCGGCCAGTTTAAGGCGCAACTGCAACAGGCCGGTATCCCCAATACGGTCATCAATTTCAATCTGCGATTTGGGCGGATGATCGGGTTTGCTGCCTACGAGACCATCGCACGGTTTAAAGGGGTCGAGACCCAGGTGAGCGAGTGGTTGTTTTCGCGGGCCTGTTGGGGCGAAGACATCGGTTTGTCGGAAGATGGATTTTTGCAACTGTGCGGCGAAGAACTGACGACAATCCCGCGTGTCCACGATCGTGTGACCTATTTGCGCAAGGTTCGACGCGAAGTCGTGCCGGTATTTTTGCGGCACTGTGTCGATACCATCGCACAGCTGCGGCCGCGGGTCGTCGCGCTCAGTTGTACGTTTTTTCAGACTCTCGCGGCCCTGACGTTGGGCAGGCTGCTGCGGGAGGAACATCCCGAGATCAAACTGGTGTACGGCGGAGCGTGTTTTCACGGGGAGATGGGCGAGGAGTTGATCGCCAAAACCCCGTGGATCGATGCGGTGGCCACCGGCGAGGCCGACGGCGAAATCGTGCCGCTGATGCGGGCGCTGAGCAACGGCGAGGTCCCGCGCGACCTACCCGGAGTGATTGCACGTACATCCGATCAGAGCTTGGTCGTCGGGCCCAAGCCGGCACCGGCGACTGCCGAGCGACTCGAACAGCTGCCCGACCCGGATTTTGATGAGTATTTTGCTGAGGCCAAGGCGCTCGGCCTGACCCGTGACGAGAGTTGGCGCGAGCGGGTGTTTCTCCCATTTGAAGCCTCGCGCGGGTGTTGGTGGGGGCAAAAGCACCACTGCACATTTTGTGGACTCAACGCCGAAGGCATGGGCTACCGGGCCAAAAGTGCAACGCGGGTCGAGGCCAGTGTACGGCAATTGGCCCGCCGCTATCCCGTGCGGCGGATGAACGCGACCGACAACATCCTGGCCATTGAACATATGCGTGAGCTGTTGCCCCGCCTCAAGGCCTTTCCCGTCGAAACCCACCCCCAGGTGGCCTCGCGTCTCAAGTTATTTTTCGAGGTCAAGGCCAACATGAAGCGTGCCCAGATCCGGGCGATGATCGACGCAGGGATCGAGGCCGTGCAACCGGGGATCGAATCGCTCTCGAGCCATCATCTACGCCTGATGGGCAAGGGGGTGACTGCGCTGCAAAACGTATTCTTCCTCAAATGTTGCCGCGAGTTTGGGATTTCGGTGCTATGGAATATTCTCATCCGTATTCCGGGCGAGGAACAAAATGACTATACACAGATGTCGGCCTGGATTTCGCGTCTCACCCACTTTCAGCCACCGTCGGGCGGTGCCCCGCTGGTCGAGTGTCACCGGTTTGCTCCGTACTTCTCGCAGCACGAGCGCTGGCTGACCAACCTCGCCCCGATGCCGTGGTACCGCGGTCTTTTTCCCCAGGACCGCTACGACCTGCGCAAGGTCGCCTACTACTTTGATGGTACATGGAAAGACACGCTCGGCGGCTCGGCCTACGACGAGCTCCGGGCGCGCACACTGGCGTGGTCGACCCGCTGGCGGACGGGCGAGCACATGCCCAACCTCACCTACGTACCGAGCCACGACGGAGGGCTGCGGATCGTCGACACCCGCGGCCCGGTCGATGAGTATTGGCAGCTCGACCCCTCCCAAGCGCAACTGTATCGAACCCTCGATGATCCGGTTCGCCCGGCCCATGTGCGAGCGAGGTTGATCCAAGAGACAGGTTCTTCAGCTTCGGAGGCCACCATCCGTGGAGTCCTACTCGGGTTTGTCGACGCGGGAATTGCCCTCGAAGAACGCGACCAATTTTTAGGACTCGCCCTGCCACAGACGGCGACAAATGTCGCACGAGACATCCGTCGCAGCCGCCTACGCGAAATCGTCAATCAGGGGCCGACTGCGGCAAGGACTCAGGTAGCGATGGGCCCAATGGGGCCCGAGGGCTCCCCAGGGATGCGGCTACATGTTGTGAATACACAAAGTTGAGAACAACCTATGGAAGTCTCGACCGCGCCGCGGTGGGGTCGAATCTTGTGGGAGCTCGCAAACGGTGGACACATCGCCGCCCCTGCGATCGCTCCCACAGCCCCGACTCAAAGCGAAACATGTCCCTTTGAGCGAACCGGTGCGGGGAGTGGACGGTCGTGTGATATCGAACCGGCCGTTGGGCCAAAAGAACGCATCATCTCGCTTGATCCACCAGAGATCAAGTTTGTAGTGCACACTACGATCACCAGGAAAGGGATGCCCCACAACGAACATCGGGAGCATCTTTTGGGGTCATGCTGACGCCTCCTTCATAGGAAAAGGTCCATGCAGCAACAACAAATCTCCCTGACGGACTTCGTCGAGTTTATCCTTCGCGCCGGGATGCCCAAACTGACAAAAGTGCGACAATTGAAGTACCGGGGGCC
Organism: uncultured Nannocystaceae bacterium; assembly: GCA_964621785.1. Taxonomy (GTDB): domain Bacteria; phylum Myxococcota_A; class Polyangia; order Nannocystales; family Nannocystaceae; genus JACKDW01. The sequence goes on along the minus strand of CAZUPD010000045.1, from coordinate 18,021 downwards.
CTACAACACGTTGGCCGATTTCTACCGTCCGATGCGAGAAGCCATCATTCGCGCCCATGTGACCGGTCTTGGCAAGAAGGCCGTGACGGGGTGTATCGACCAGGCTTGGGACTGGCACGAGGAACGGCGCGGGAAAAAACACTACATTGAAATTGCACGTGCATATACGAGTTTTTGGGGGCGAAAGCACATGCAATGGTTTGAACCGCCCCACGAGGTCCTCGACCTCGGAGAAGTGCTCGTCAGTGTCAATCCCGAGCTCGGACTCTTGATCGACGGAAAACCTCACCTGATTAAGCTATACTTTAAACAGCGGCCCCTGCCCAAGCGCTATGCCGAAGTCGCGGCCCACCTGATGTATGCAACCATGCACGAACAATGCCCTGCGGACACCGAGATGGCGATTTTGGATGTTCGCAGACGCAACCTCCACCGCCTCAGCGACCGCCCGCACCTCGCGGCTTTGGTATCTGGAGAAGTTGCGGCATTGACCACAATGTGGTCGCGCGTATAACCGTGCCTATCGCTATCACTATGTAGGTTTGTAACCCGGGTGGCCCCCTTTGACGGCTGGCCACCAGCAATGAGTCACCGAACACCTGTAGCCATACAACAGCCAAATCTGTGTACATCAAACAAACAGCTACAGGACCTTGCCGTCACCTCGTGCGACCCGTGGACATGTCTCCAAAAACGAATCGGACGTCCGCCACGCGAAGCCGTCGGTGCACTGCAAACCCAACGCATGGGGTACCTATCTGACGTAAAAACCACACTCCCCATGCGCCTGCTCGGTGAGTCGGCGACCCCCTTCGAGGCAACGACAAGGTGGGTCGCCGACAGTTTATTGGGAATGAACCGACATTTTGTACGACCTTCGTGTGTCTGATTGGAATGCTGGCGCATTCGCGTCGGCCGCGTGTCGGTCGTTTCGCGTGTGGAGACGTCGCACGTGTACCGTCTCTACGGAACCCGAAGGGCACGCCGCGAAATCGCCAGCGACGGGAGATACACCACGAGATAGAGTCCGAGCCACCCGAGATCCCAGGGTATGCCGAGCCACATCAATGGCTGCCAAAACGGTTGGACGTGGCGCGACGGGGCGATGACTTCGACCTGTTCGACCGCGTCGGCACGTCCGGTATATACAAATGGTTGGGGGGCTGTCCGCTCTCCCACGGCCACGCGAATCGGAATCACAAATTGGTCGGTTTGGAGCTCGAGGGTGGCGAGGCCCTCGCTTTCGGGGGTCCGTGGAATCGCTACGCTCCACGCGAGTTCCTGTGTCGGCATCTCACCGGCGAGGAAGGTCTCGAGGTCGCCCTTCAAGACATCGCGTTGCAGTGCGGTGGCGAGGCCGATCGCTGACTGGGTATCGAGTTGCGCAGACAGCTTGTCCCAGTCGCGGAGAAGTTCCTGCAACGCTCCGCGTAGATCCGGCACCTGTTGACTCGCCTGCGAGCTTGCGACCAGAGGCGCTTGGGTCCGAAGCTCCACCGGGCTCGTCCACTCTCCGTGCACGGTGGCGACGACTTGAAACGATTCACCTGGTTGAAGGGGCTTTTGCTTTGGATCGGTCCGCGCTTGCAGCCACAGGCACGACACGACCAATGGGCCGAGCAACACGGCGATCGGTACCCAGGCCGCTGCGCGCACACGTTGAAGTCCTCGCAGGGCCTTGTCACGGGTCTGGTGCGAGCTCGACATTGCCAGGATATTGTTGGCCCGCATTTTGACGACCGAGAGTCGATTGTGGTCGGTAACGAAGCGCTGGCAGATCATGGTTGCCGATGCAACGGCCCCGGCGACAACAGCAACCGTCACCGGCATACCGACCGATACCACAACTGGCCATAGAAACATGTCGATGATGGCGAGGGTCGGATCGTGCAGCCATGATGCGGGGAGGACCCACAGGCCGAGAAGAAAACATGTCCATACCATCAAACCGAGGTTGCGCAACTTCGTACTGGCGCGTTCCTTGGCACCGGGAGGAGGAATCGAAGTTGACCGCGATGCAGTCGGCGAATCGCGTGCCAGTACCGGTGCAATCGCGGTGGATCGGTCGCGCTTCGCCGCGTTGTCGTCGGGATTGTTCTCGGATTTTGATGTAGCATCACGGTTCCCAGCGGGCGCGATGTGCCCCGTTGAACCGTCGATGCGGACTTGGCCCTCGGCTTGAAGGCGTGTGCGGGCGTTCGGAAGAACGACGGCTGGAATTCCCATCTCACGGGCGACAACTGCCCCGTGGGACAGGACCCCACCTCGTTCGAGTACGATGCCAGCGGCACGGGTAAATAACGGGGTCCAGGAGGGGTCCGTGGAGCGACACACGAGGATGATCCCCGCGGGCATGTCGGGGGAAAACGCTGTCGGAGAGTCGACGATCGTGACCGGACCGGTGGCCCGCCCCGGGGAGATGCCAAACCCTAGAACGCCGGACTCAGTCGCCTCAGGTATGTGTGGCTGTGGCTCGCACAGTCCAGCGATCGCCGGGTCGTCGAGCAGCATCGGCAGCTCGAGGTTTGTCGCCCATCGACGGATCCGACGGGCGTCCTCGATGCGTGCGAGGGGTACGAGGGAGGTTGTGGTGGCCGCGAGCATGTCGGCCTCGCTCAGGAGAAAAACGTCGTCGCCGATGTGGCAGCGTCGACCGATTTCGCGAGCGATCCGACGCAGCAGGTCAAAGCCCCGCATCCATTCGTGTTTGGCCGATTCGCGGTAGGGCAGGTAGCGACGGAGGTCTTGGACGAGTTGGTCCAACTGTGGGCGGGCCGCGGGGGGAAGCTGTGTGCGCGTGGTGGCGAGTACCTGCTCGGCCTGTGCACAGTGACGCTGATGTAGATGCAAGGGGTCGTCACTCGATCGCAGCACCTCGGCGAGCTGTTGGGCGCGTTGCGGTTGTTCGTGCCACCGCGGTGCCACGAGGTCGAACTCTCCGGGTCCACGGTGACCATGACCTTTGAGCCAGCTAGCAAGCGATGTTTGTCCGAGGGCGACGGCCCGCAATTCGTGGTTGCTGCGAATTGTTGTATCCGCAGGTCCCCCGATCCCGAGTTGCAGGGCGAGCTGCGCGGCGTCGCAGTCCCACAGGTGATCTTGGAGCAGCTGGGTGAGCGAGGCGATGAGATTGTTGACGAGCAGGCTCGGGAGCAGGCTTTGAGGCCCAAACACGTCCATCACCTGGGTTTTGCAGTCGCGCCAGTGGTCGGCGAGTTTGGGTCCCGGGAGGGTCGAAAGATCGACGGCCGATGATTGTGCGACGAAGGTGCGAAACGCAGGTACCAATTGGTTGTCGAATTCATCGGCGTAGGTGCGGGCCAGGGTAGCGAGCGTGCGTTGGGCAGAGAGCAGCGTCACCGTGGCTCGTCTGCGCGTCCAGAAGGTGCCCCGGGGTTTGGTCGGTGGGGCCTGACCAGCGTCTGTCCGCCCGCGCAGGTCGGTGAGGTCATACTCAAATGGGAAGTCGGCGGCAAAGAGTTCGGGGGTGCGGCCGAGGTCGGAAAACGGCTGACCGCCGATCAGACGCAGGGTGCTGCGGGTTTGCACGGCGGGGCCCGGCGAGAATCCGGCCATGCGGTACAGCGTCCCGAGACCGCCGCTTCCACTGTAGAACTCCCGCATCAGGCTCCAAGTTAGCGGCGTTGGCTCGGGTGTCGTTTCAGCTAGGTTGCTACGTGCCCAGGGTCCGTCCCCGGCTTCTCGCGCCTCCTGTAACTCCTTCTGGATCTGGCGAGTCAGTTGCCCGGACGAAACGTCGGTGGTGATGGCCCGTGCCTGCAAAACGTAGAGAGTCTTGCCGGCGATGGCCCACTCGATGTCACGCGGCTGACCTGCCGCAGCTTCGATCGACAGGCCGAGGTGCCACAGCGCATGGACTTCGCGCGAGGTCAGGCACGGCGTTTGCGAAGCCTCGGCGCCAAATCTTGTATCAACAATGTTTCCATCGGTCGTTTGCAGCGTGATGGTGTCTGGCTGAACCGCACCGGAGACCACGGCCTCGCCGAGTCCGGGACTGGCCTCGAGGAGCATCTGTTGGGGGTTGCCCGTTTGGGGATTTTGCGTAAACAGGACGCCGGCGATGCGGGCATCGACCTGTTGTTGTACGATCACCGCCATGGCGACGGTTTCAGGTGCGATCCCTGCCTGTTTGAGGTAGGCGCGGGCACGCGGACTGTCGAGACTTCGCCAGCAGGTTTCGACGGCTGCGAGCAGGGCCTGTTCGTCGCAGACGTCGAGTACGGTCGCGTACTGCCCAGCCATGGAGGCGTGGCGCAGATCTTCGGCGGTGGCCGACGAGCGTACCGCGACGGTCGGATGCTTGAGTTGCCGATAGGACTCAACAATTGTAGTTGCAAGATCTTTGGGAATGCCCTTGTCGTGCGCGGCGCGATAGGCCGCTGTGGTGACGACAAATCCACCGGGGACGCGAAATCCGTCGTCGACAAGCGCAGCTAAACCAGCAGCTTTCCCGCCGCATCGCTCGACATCTCCGGCATCCGCGAGTGCGACGATCGACAGAGCATCCGGTTGATTCATCGCGCCCTCCCGGTCAGGGCCATCAGTCCCCCGGTTTCTGAGCCGACGTAGATGCGTCCATGGGCGATCACCGGGCTGCTGATCGAGAACCCGAAGATGCCGGGTCGGCCGGGCGAGTTGAGGTTGTGGCGTTCGAGAATGGCACCGGTCCCGCGCGAGAGCACTGCGAGGACACCGTTGCGGCTCACTGCATATACATATTTATCGCTGAGTGTCGGACCGGCGAGAACCGGATTTGCACCGTGGATGGCGGTGCGCCAGTGGATGTGTTGGTCGTGTAGATCGATGGCAAACACTTCGCCGTTGCGACACGGCGCGACCACGATGTTGTTGTCGACCGCGATCTGGGCGAGTACACCATCGGGCAGTTGGACCTGCCAGCGGATGGCCCCGGTGTGGCGGTCGAGGCCGGCGACCAAACCGGCGGGGTCGGGGTCGGGGAGGATGAAGTTGCCACGACCCGCACCGACGACCAAAAGGTCTCCGACCACCGCGATTCCACCGTTGGCAGGGTAGGGCAGGGACGTGCGCCAGAGTTCGCGTGACAGGCCATTTGCCCGCAGGGTCGCGTCGTCTTCGGTGCGCAGGGCGAAGACTGCCTTGCCGTTGAGCCCGCTGCCGAAGTAGGAGATGTTGTCCATAAGGACAGGTGAGGCTTCGGCGTCCTCCACCCGGTGGCGCCACAGCTCTTCGCCCGTACTCACCCGCACAGCCAGGGCGAATCCCGGATCGTCGCCGGGTGCGGGGCGATCGTCGTGGGTGACTTCGATCGCTCCTGCACCGATGACCGCGATGTCTCCGGCGATCGCCGGCGAACTCTCGAGGTGCAGCGTGGTCGGAACCCGCCAGTGGACGCGCCCAGTCTCGACTTCGAGGGCCATGAACGCCGAGCCGCGGTCGAGGTGAAGGCCTTCGCCGGTGACCAAAAACCGTCCGTCGTCGCTGATCGCCGGCGAGCTGACAAACCCCTTGAGCGGCTGGCGGGTCCCGTCGGGCAACACGACATCGCGACGGGTCCAGATCTGACGACCGGTGTCGGCATCGAGTCGGACAATTGCACCTCGCGACAGATTGCCTTCGAACTCGGTAAACGTGGTGATGACAATTTTTCCATGTATCGCCACATTGTTGATCACCTGTCCCGAAGGCGAGCCCGGGTCGAAGTAGGTCCACATCTGGTAGAGCTCGACGGGGGAGGGGCCGCCGAGGTAGTTGGTGCGCCAGGCAGAGGGGTGTGCGGGGGTGCCTGCCGGTGTCTCGGGCGGATCGGGCGTGTCGGGAGGGTCGGGCGTATCGGGAGGGGCGGGTTGCGATGGGGGTTGTGGACCGATCGCACGGGTGCGCAAATAGGTCCGTGCGACCCGTTCCCAGTCGATCGTTTTTGGAGGCGTCGATGCGGGCCAAAGTTCGACCCCGGCAATCGTCAGCATCACCAAAACGGACACGACAAGAACCACACGCGGGTGGGTGCGGATGGCTGCGATCCATGCCCGCGGACGAAAGGCGACGGCGAGGAGGCTCGTGATTCCGGCGAGGATCGCAGGGAGCACGGACACGCCGGTCTGGACGACGATCGGGACGAGGGCCAAGGGGGCCGGCTCGACCGTCATGCGATGCTCCTGTGATCGGACAATGGAATGCCACACCCGGGCTCCACCGTAGTGCCGCTACAACGATTACCGACGCGACCGTGTGGGGCACATCGCAGGGGTCTCGGTCGGCACAACATCGACGGCTCGAGGGTCGCGCCTGCCACTGCGGCGGTCAAGCTCTCAAGCCGTTGGACGCGAAGTCGAGCAGGTTCAAAATGCCGCGCGCCCGGGGTACTCGGCAAAGTCGCCGAGCTGTTCTTCGATCCGCAACAGTTGGTTGTATTTCTCGACCCGGTCCGAACGCGACAGTGAACCGGTTTTGATCTGGCCGGCACTTGTCCCGACAGCCAGGTCGGCGATGAAGGTATCGCCCGTCTCACCGCTGCGGTGGGAGATCACACAGGTATAACCTGCACGTTGGGCCATCCGCACTGCTTCGAGGGTTTCGCTCAGGGTCCCGATTTGATTGACCTTGACGAGCAACGAGTTGGCGGTGCCGGTGTCGATGCCTCGGCGCAGGCGTTTGGGATTGGTGACAAACAGATCGTCGCCGACCAGTTGTACCCGTCCACCCAAGCGCTCGGTGAGGGCTTTCCACCCATCCCAGTCGTCTTCGGCCATCCCGTCTTCGATCGAGATCAGGGGATAGCGGTCGGCGAGCTCGGCGTACAGTTCGACCAGTGCAGATGCATCGAGTTTGCGGCCACCCTCACCGGCGAGGATGTATGTTTGCGTCTTGCGATCGTAAAACTCGGATGCGGCAACGTCGAGGGCGAGACTGATCTGCTCGCCCGGCTTGTACCCGGCCTGTTCAATCGCGTTGACCAGGGTCTGCATGGCTTCGGCGTTGCTCGCCATATCGGGGGCAAACCCCCCCTCATCGCCGACCGCTGTGATCTTGCCCTGGGATTTGAGGATCGCTTTGAGGGTGTGAAACACCTCGGCGCCAGCGCGCAGAGCCTCGCGAAAACTCGTGAACCCGTGGGGCACAATCATCGACTCCTGAAAGTCGAGATTGTTGTCGGCATGGGCCCCGCCGTTGATGACATTCATCAGGGGAACCGGCAGGGTGCGGCACAGGGGCCCTCCGAGATAGCGGTACAGCGGAAGTTGCAACTCATCGGCCGCCGCCCGGGCACAGGCGAGTGAGACCCCGAGCAGGGCGTTGGCCCCGAGGTTTTTCTTGTTGTCGGTCCCGTCGGCGGCGAGCAGGGCCTGGTCGATTTCGTATTGGTCGCTGACCTCGAGACCTTCAACGGCATCGGCGAGCTGGGTGACGACGTGGTTGACGGCCCGCAACACACCCTTGCCCTTGTAGCGATTGGCATCGCCATCGCGCAGTTCGTGGGCCTCAAACTCACCAGTGCTCGCACCCGAGGGCACCGCAGCTCGGCCAAAACCGCCGTCGTCGGTCAAAACCTCAACCTCGAGGGTCGGGTTGCCACGGGAGTCGAGAATTTCGCGTGCGTGTACGTGGACGATGATGCTCATGGGATCGGGCGCAGGGTAACGCGGGCGCCGGCGTCGTGCGACCGGCGTGCGCGAGCGGGCAAATCCCATGTGTCGGCAAGGTGATGGGTCGAAGTCGAGAAAACCGGAGCTGGGACAACGTTGCGACACACAAATGTTGCCATGTGGATCAACACACACGAGGCCCTCGCGTTGCCAGGCGTTGACTCAGGCAACTCGAGTCAGAACCCGCGAACCCAGCGAACGCGAACCAAGTGCCGACCTCGACAGTCTGTCGCGGTCCCGGTCAACACACACGAGATCCTCGCGTTGCCAGGCGTTGACTCAGTCCAAACCCGCGAACTCCCAGCGAACGCGAAGTCCCAAGTGCCGACCTCGACAGTCGGTCGCGGTGCCAGGCGTTGACTCAGACAACCTCGAGTCCAAACCCGCGAACTCCCAACGAACGCCGCGAACACCCAGCGAACGCCGCGAACTCCCAGCGAACGCGAACACCCGGCGAACGCGAACACCCAACGAACGCGAAGCCTAGAGAACCCGCATACCGACCTCGACAGTCTGTCGCGGCTCCGGCCCTTGCCCAGCGAGTCACCACGCCGCGATCTTAAAAAACCCGCATACCGACCTCGACAGTCTGTCGCGGCTCCGGCCCTTGCCCAGCGAGTCACCACGCCGCGATCTTAAAAAACCTCGGTTGACCGGGTTTGGAGCCGCCGCTACCTTCCGCCCGACATGCGCTCCATCGCCATTGGCCAATTGGGTCTGGGCAACGTCGGCGCCGGCACGGTGGCGCTGATGCGTGACAACCGGGCGGCGATCGAGTCCCGCTTGCAAGCCGAAGTGACGGTCCGGCGGATCCTCGTTCGCGATCGTTCGCGGACTCGGGATGTCGCCGTCGATCCGAACCTGTTGACGACCGATCCCGGCGATATCTTGAACGACCCCGAGATCCAGGTTGTCGTCGAGTTGATCGGCGGGATCGAACCGGCGCGCACCTATATCTTGCAAGCGCTTTGTGCCGGCAAACACATCGTCACTGCCAACAAGGCATTGCTCGCCGAGCATGGAGCCGAGATCTTTGCCGAGGCGGCAGCCCGCGGACTTTCGGTGTACTTCGAAGGGGCGGTCGCCGGCGGAATTCCGATCATCCGCAGCCTGCGGGAGGGGTTGGCGAGCGACCGGATCGAGGCGATTACCGGGATTGTCAACGGAACCTCCAACTACATTCTCGACGCCATGACTTCGACCGGGGCGACCTATGAGCAGGCCCTGGCCGAAGCGCAACAGGCAGGTTTTGCCGAGGCCGATCCGACCCTCGATGTCGGCGGTGGCGATGCGGCCCACAAACTGGCGTTGTTGGCATTGGTCAGCTTTGGTGTGCGCGTCGACCCAAATGCGATCCCGACCGAGGGCATCACTGCGGTCAGTCCCCTCGACATCACGACCGCCGGCGAGTTGGGCTACGTGGTCAAGAGTCTGGCGATTGCCCGGCGCAGCGAGGCCGGACTTTGTTTGCGTGTACATCCAACCCTGGTTCCGCGCACCCATGTGTTGGCCGGGGTCGAGGGGTCCTACAACGCCTGCCTGGTACAGTCCCGGGCCCTCGGGCGCAGCCTCTACTACGGGCGGGGCGCAGGCATGTTGCCGACTGGGGTCGCGGTCGTCTCCGACATCATCGAGGTCTGCCGCAACATCGAAGCCGGGACCAGCTCGCCGCCAGTCCCCGACGCCGGGATCGTCGAGGGCACCCCGTTGCCACTCGACAACCTGGTGAGTGAAAATTATTTGTGCCTACATGTTCCTAACCAGCCGGGGATGCTGGGCAAGTGTGCGACCTGTCTAGGCGCCCATGGGGTCAGCATCAAACGCATGATCCAAAATGCTCCGCGTGGCCAACATCCGGTGCCGATGGTGATTTTTACCGAGCCGGTCGAGGAACACAAAATGGCGGCTGCGATCGCCGAGATGTCGACATTTGACATCCTCGGCGGGCTACCGATCGGCCGGATCCGCGTACTCGACCTCGGACAGATGGGGGCCGCGTAGATGGCCCGGCTCAAACACAACCTCACACTGCCGCCGGACGCACCGCATATGCAACCAGTCGTCCGTTACCGGGTGATCTACGGCGACACCGATCGCATGGGATATGTCTACCACGGCACCTACGCCCGGTTTTTAGAGCAGACGCGGGTCGAGTTTTTGCGCACCATCGGTTGCAACTACGCCGAGGTCGAGGCCGGCGGGCACGGGTTTCCGCTGATCAACATGGCTCTCGCCTATCGCTCGCCGGCGAAGTTTGACGATTTGTTGACGATCTCGATCGGGTTGGCGGAGCTCACCTCGACGCGACTGCGGTTTTGCTATCGCATCACCATCGAACCCGGCGATCGTCCGGGCCTGCAAACGCAGCTCGAGATCCTGCGCGGGTCGACGTGGCACTGCTGCATCCGCCTGCCCGACGGACACCCGGCCCGCTGTCCCGAACCCGTGTTTTCTCTGCTCACCGCCAAGTGTCAGCAAATGCTGGCTGAGACCTCCAACTGACGTTTTTGAGGATCCCATGGACCGACGACTTGTACTTGAATATACACGTGTAACCGAGGCCGCGGCGATCTCGGCCGCTTCGATGATCGGACGCGGCGAAAAAGATGAAGCCGACGCCCGGGCGGTGGCGGCCATGCGCGAAGCATTCGAGCGGGTCCCGGCCCGCGGCACCATCGTCATTGGCGAGGGCGAGCGCGACGAGGCTCCGATGCTCTACATCGGCGAGCGCGTCGGCCCCGAAGACCCAGACCTGGTCGAAGTCGACATCGCCGTCGATCCGCTCGAGGGGACCAACCTGTGTGCCGACGGTGGACCGGGCTCGATGGCGGTGTTGGCCGTCGCGCTCAAGGGCAACCTCCTCGCCGCCCCCGACACCTATATGGCAAAGATCGCCACCGGTCCTGAGGGTCGCGGGGTGGTGTCGCTGGCGATGTCGCCGGCCGAAAATCTGCGGGCACTTGCAGCTGCAAAAAAACGCCGGCCCGACGAGATGACGGTGGTGGTGCTCGACCGCCCGCGACACGCCGAGTACATTCGCGAGCTGCGACAGGCCGGTGCGCGCGTATTGTTGATCACCGACGGCGATGTCGCCCCCGCGGTGGCAACCTGCCTGCCGACGTCGTCGATCGACATGGTCTACGGCATTGGCGGAGCCCCCGAAGGTGTCCTCGCAGCGGCGGCGCTGCACTGCCTCAACGGCGAGTTTCAAGGACAACTCCGGTTCCGCAACGATCACGAGCGCGAGCGTGCGATCGCGATGGGGTTGACCGATCCCGACAAGGTGATGGGGCTCCCAGATCTGTGCCGTGGCGATGTCATTTTTGTCGCCACCGGCGTGACCACCGGACCCCTGCTCAAGGGCGTTCGGCGGATCGGTGATCGATTGCATCTACACAGTTTGGCCTTGCGCAGTGAGACGGGAACCCTGCGAAACGTCAAGACCTCGGTTGACGCCGGACGGTTTTCGTTTGAATATGCACGTTCCCTGTAAGCCATCAAGAGGAGATCCATGCACGTCAAGTTTCAAGTACACGTATGGGTGGCGAGTGTCGCCCTGTCGTTTGTCGCCTGTAACGGCACGGACAAGGCATCGGGCAAGCCCGCGGCCAAACCCGCCGATCCGCATACCGCAGTCGGTGTGCCCGCCACAAATCCCCATGCCGTGGATGCACAAAAACCGGCGTTCAAGGTGCCCGAGCCGATCAATCCCACCGAGGTGACGCCGACCGGGACCACCAAGCCGGATACCATCCTCGGCCTCAAGCTCGCGGTGCCCGAGGAATGGACCCGGCGTGAACCCAAAAGCAACATGCGGGCCGCCGAGTACGTTCTGCCCGGACCGGGTGGTGAGGTCGAGATGACGGTGTTTCGCTTCCCCGGAGGCGGGGATGTCAACTCCAACATCCAGCGGTGGAAGGGCCAGTTTCAACACCCCGACGGCACGCCGATCGCCGAGTCGGAGCTCAAGGTCGATACAACCGAACGCGCGCCGCTCAAGCTGACGACCGTCGAGCTCGCGGGCACCAACGTCGCGCCGGTGCGTCCGGGTTCACCCGAGCGCTACCACCAGCCGGATGCCAAAATGTTTGCCGTCATCGTCGAGGGAGATGGCGACCCGTATTTCTTCAAGGTTGTGGGCGCAGCCAAGACAATCGATGTATGGGCAACAGCTTTGCCGGCGATGGCTGCGTCGATCGGGAAGGCCGATCCGGCGTAGTTCCGGTACCCCGCAGGTGAGTCTAGTCTGTACGGGCCCGCCTGCCGATTGTTCGAACATACTCGAACCCGTAACGAACTGCGTCGGCGCAAAGGTTTGCGTCTGCCGAGGAGAGCCTCAGTGAACCGTTTGTGTGGGTCACCCGCGGGGCCGCTGGCCGAGTTTTTTGAGGTACGAAAACGTCGACCAGTAGGCGCGGTGAAACCCGGAAAAATTATTGTACGGCAGCCCGAACTCGGCACAGGTCTCACGCACGATCGGGCTGATCTCCGGATAGAGCTGGGGGGCCATCGCTGGAAACAGGTGGTGTTCGATCTGGTGGTTGAGCCCGCCGGAGATCGCGTTGGCGAGGCGGGAGCCCGCGGACCAGTTGCTGGTTGCCCGCAGTTGCGTCACGGCCCAGTGCTCACCCGCGGGCGGTTGAAGCTGTGGCTGGATGTGGTTGACGATAAAAATACTCTCGATGTAATAGGCTCCGGCCATCATCATGACGAACGTCGACGCGAGGGCATCGCCCCAGCCGAGGGTCGCGGCGGGGATAAAAACATGTATGGACAACCAAAATAGCTTAAAGAACACCAGCCGCGCCCAGTCACCGACGCTCACATGAAACGGTGTGGTTCCGACGCGTCCTTTGGCGTGGTCGACCACATCCGAAACGATCCATTTGAGCAGCCCGACGCTCATGACCACGAAGGTGACGATGTGTTGAAAGCGGTGCCACCAACGGTGCGGGAGTTGGGGATGAAACCGCATCACTGGACTTCCGATCGCACAGTCGTTGTCACGGCCGTGGATATTGGGGTGAAGGTGGTGGGCGACCTGGTGCTCGACCGACCACACACGGCTCGAACCTCCGGCAAAGTCCATCAACAGTCCGGTCAAGCGGTTGCCGGTTGGCTGGCGAAAGCTCGCTGCATGGTTGCCGTTGTGCATCAAAAACCCGAGGCGGCCGAGCAACAGACCACATGCGATCGCCGCGAGGTAGGAGCCGGTAAAGGTGCGGAGGTACCACGCGGTCACGAGTAATCCGAGGACGACGACGACCTCGACAACGGCGCGCCAGGGGTGGCCGCGGCGGTCGAGCCCACGGGCGTGGAGGTAGCGATCGACGCGCTGGCGCACGACCCGAAAAAATGTAGGATCAACTTGTGGTACGGAGGTTTTGCGGACGAGCTTGCCGAGGTTGACGGCATGCTGCTTGAGAGCGCGTCGCACCTGTCCGAGTGAGCCTGACCCGTGGTAGGACTCGAGCAATACGGTGGCATCGCGTCCGGCCGCGAGGCGGATGATGTCCCCGCCCGGATGGTCGCGGACAAACTCGCTGATGTCGTAGACCTGTCCGTCGACGACCGTCCAGTACGAACCGCCGCGGCCGTCGTGCCGTGAAACTTCCTCGAGGGTCAGGTCAGCGGCCGTGCTCCAGAGCATGGTGAAATGTACCGAGGGACTGCCCAGCGGTTTGTCTTGGTTTTGTTACCGATTTGTCGCCGGACATCCACGCTCGCGCGTCGAGAGAACCCAATCTCCACCACAGTCTGTCGCGGCCCGATTCCTTGTCCTCCGACTCACCCCGCGATCATAAAAAACGCCGCCCGTAGTGGGCGGCGCGTTGCGGAACGGGAGGGATTCGAACCCTCGGTAGAGTTTCCCCTACGCAGGTTTAGCAAACCTGTGCCTTCAGCCTCTCGGCCACCGTTCCAGGGGAGGGCATATTTCACCCGAGATGTGTGGGAGAGGGAACCTAAACAAGATTGCGTCCGGTTGCAAGCCTCGTCCGGTATCCCATCAGGTGCTCTGACTCCGCATTCGAGGTTGTCGGCATTCATCGCGTTTGATGGTTCCGCACGTTTGTGAAGTTGCAGTTCTCGGGGAGTCCCCGTTGCGGTTTGCAGCGCGCTCGCGCGGCGTGCACACTGCGACGGTGACTCGGCCGACGCCTGCACGCGCCATCGCCAGTGAAGTGATCTTGGCCCTCCTGTGTGGTGTCCTCGGCACGCTGTTTCTGACCGTGGTCCTGTCGCTTGGGGTGTTGCCCAACCCGAGTCAGCTGCCCGGACTCAACTACGTCTATGCCCCCTTGGGCCTGTTGATCGCGGCCGTTTGCTACCACCAGATCGCGCGGGCGATCGACATCCAAGAGCAACCCGCTGTCGCCGCGAGTGGTTGGGGTGCGACCGTCGCCACGATCCTCAGTCACACCGCCATCGCGGTGGTCGGAAGTTTTGTCCTCTCGTGGCTGTTGGAGCTGGTCGGCTTCCCCGTGAGCGAGCAGGAGGCCGTGACTGCGATCACCGAAGATGGGTTTGGCGTGCGCAGTGATCTCATGTTCCTGGTACTCGCGGCGTTGGTGCTGGCCCCGATCGCCGAGGAATGGTTGATGCGCGGTCTGTTGTTCAATCGCCTGCGCAGGTCCCACGTCGGGTTGGCCTACTTGTTGTCGGCCCTTGCGTTCGCCGCGATCCACGGGAATCCAGCTGGATTTGTCATTTATATGTGGTTGGCGGTGGTGTTTGCCCACGCCCTGGCCCGGACAGATCGACTGGTCGCGCCGATCGCAATCCACGCCCTCAACAACGCAATCACCTTGGCGCTGCTTCTGTGGGGCACAAGTGCGTGAGCTGACCCGCAAATACACAACGGTCGAACCGTTGCAAGTCGGACATGTGCTTGCTAGCTTCCGCACCCCTCAACAAAGCAAGGGCCCACGCACCCGTAGCTCAGCTGGATAGAGCGTCGGTCTACGGAACCGAAAGTCGGAGGTTCGAATCCTTCCGGGTGCGACACAAACCCCCAATCTTTGATTGGGGGTTTTTCTTTTAAAAAAGACTCCTCCACCGAAACGTCAGGTGTTCGTGGACTCGCGCAGATTGTATTTGCCTGTGCAAGCTTCCTGCTGGTTGCGTCGTGTACCATGTGTCCGCGGAGTCCGGTTGCGGCATCGCTCGCATAGACTCGCCGCACAGGCCATACGAGCGAATGACGCGACGACACCCAGTCCTCTTTCACGCCAAACTTCTGGAGCAGGCGATTCAAAGTACGGACTTAGGGGGTCCCCTCGGTGACACGCGAGTCGTGGTCACAAAGTGGCGGCGATTTCTTCGTCGCGGAAGCATCGAAACGACGCGGGGAGCGTCGAGCAAGGCGGCGTTCCTACACGATTTTTTCGATGTTGTTGGCGACCGGGCAATCGATGGCAACCAGCTCGATGGAACCATCGCGTTGAGGACCAGCACTGTCACGATCTTGCTGACCGACGCCACAACCTATCTCGACGAAAAGAGCCGGGTTCATGACAACAGAACTCCCGTCGAGCAGGCGTTTCGTTTCGCCGAGTCAAAAACAATTTGTCCGTGGGTGATTGTTTCAAATTTTTCTGAAATCCGACTCTACCATCGAAGTGGTCAGCTCGCGTTCGAGCGGTTTGTAATCCAGGAATTGTCGGATGAAAGTGTTCTAAGGAAATTCCACTATCTCTTTCAATCGGAAACGACTCCCAACCTCGAGCGCCTGTATCGGGCAAGTCTTGAGCATACGGAGTCGATCGCGAAGAACTTCTATCGTGCATACCGCGAGGTACGTCGCACGGTGTATGGGAAAATTTGCAGTCTACGGCCTGACGCCTCCAAGCCACACGTCTTTGACAAAACACAGCTTCTGTTGAACCGAGTGCTCTTGATTTGTTTTTGCGAAGACCGCCACCTGATGGCGAAGGGGTTGCTGCGAGGGATTGTCGCGCGTGCGAGAAACTCCTCCGATCAAGTGGGAACACAAGCCTGGGAGGAGATCCTGGCATTGTTTGATGCCTTGAATCGCGGAACAAAACGAGTTCTTCGATTCCATCGCGGTTTGTTCGACGAGGTACCGTTTTTTTACACGTTCAAGCTCCCAAATGAGACCCTAAAAGCATTTGCGACGATTGCGAAGTACAACTTTCGCACCGAGCTCGATGTCGACATTTTGGGGCAGATTCTCGAGCAATCGGTTTCGGAGATCGAATCATTGTCCGCAGACTTCGCAGGGTTCAAAGTTGCCGGGCATGCTCGAAAACGGCAGCAGGACGGGATTTTCTACACGCCCCCCCACATTACTGACCACATCGTTCGCGCGACACTCGGGCGCAAGTTCGAAGCGCTCAAACAGCAGGTGGGAATCTTTGCTCTCCAACCGTTGCGCACGCGAGATTTTGCGGCGATTCGAGAGCACACCCAGACACCGGGAATCCAATCACATATCAACGCTTGGGAAACCTATCTCGAAAAGGTCACAGAAGTACGCGTCCTCGATCCGGCCTGCGGGGCCGGAGCGTTTCTCAGCCAAGCATTTGATTTTTTATACAACGAACTGCAGATGGTCAACGATCGCCTCGCAGAGCTCCGGGGCGGCCAACGTTCGCTGTTTGATGTCAACGAGCGCATCTTGACGCAAAATCTGTTTGGCGTGGATAAGAGTAGCGAGGCCGTGACCATCACGCAGCTATCGCTTTGGCTAAAGGCCGCGGATGCGGATTCGATGCTGCCATCGCTCGACAACAATATCGTTGTCGGCAACTCGCTCGTGCACGACAAGCAAGTCGATCCCTGTGCGCTCGTATGGGAAGAATACTTTCCATCCATCATGAGCGATGGCGGTTTCGATGTGATCCTCGGAAACCCGCCGTACGATGTCTTAGCCGAAAAAGAAGTCAAGAAGGACCTTTCGGCACTATTCAACTATATCCAACAGGATCCGATGCTCGCGCGGGCGAAGGGTGGGAAGCAAAATCTCTATAAGCTGTTCATCTGCCGGAGTCTCACCCTGCTTCGCTCCACTGGGTTCATGTCACTAATTGTTCCGATGTCGCTGATGGGCGATCTGCAGGCCCGTGGGGTCCGCGAATTATTGTTTGAAAAGACAACGATTCTCCGGGTCGATGCCTTCCCCCAAAAAGATAGGGCGTCCGAGCGGGTTTTTGCCGATGCAAAACAATCCACAATGATTTTGACCTGTCGTGCCGGGGCAGATGAGGGGCATCGGTTCCCCGTGCTGATCCACCCTGGGAAACATATCGAGGCACCCTACAGTGAAGCTGTGGAGGTCAGTTCGAGCGAGATTCGAGCATTTAGCTCTGTGTCGGCGATTCCAACCTGTACCCACGTAGATTGGGCGATCATTCGAAAGGTTCTCTCCCGACGCGGCTATACCCACTTAGGAGAAGTCGCCACACAGAGGCAAGGGGAGATTAATGAGACGACCCATGCACACTACCTCACGTCTACTGCGAATGGGCACCCTATCCTCCGGGGCTCCAACATCACGCGGTACTGTCAGCGCGGGGCATCGCAGGGTGAGGAGAAGTTTCTCGAACTCAAAAACATCCTGAATGACCGCGGATCCGAGGGGAAAGTACACGACTACAACCATCGACGGATCGGCTTTCAACGCAGTTCTCCCCAAAACAATTTTCGTCGCTTGATCGCCGCGCCGCTACCCAAAAACGTGCACTGTTTTGACACGGTGAGTTACGTAACCGACAACGCGTGCCAGATCGATTTGTTTGCACTTTTGGGCCTGCTGAATTCAGCATTCTACGAGTGGTGGTTTCGCATTCTCAGCACGAATTCAAAGATAAATAAATACCAGTTCGATGTACTCCCGTTCATCGTGTGTGCGGGGGAGCGTGGCGGGAAACACGGGCGAGCCGCGATTCAGGCTAAAAAGTATCGCGAGGCATTCGGGGTGCTTCGGAAGCATACAACGACGAGAAGCCCTGGGTGGAGCTTGGAACTGGTTGCAGCACTTGCGCGGGAGATTCACAAGCTGGAGAAGGCGCGGACGCTCACCCGGCGTTCTCAGCGTTCCCAACTTCGACCGAAAGCGGCGAGCTTACAAGAGATCTTGGACGATGCCGTTTTCTGTATGTTTGGCGTGACGAAGCAACATGCTTCGCAGATTCGGGCACGGCTCGGCGAAGTGCATTCGTTCGCAGAGCCGTCGGGCATCGCTGAGTTTTCTGGCTAGGTATCCCGCAGCTTGCGGTACTTGAGCCGCCGCGGTTGCAGGGCATCCTCACCCATTCGTTTGCGCCGGTCGGCCTCGTAATCGCGGATCGAGATGAGGCACCGACGATCCGCCAGTACCGAGACTACAACCGCGACGAGCTGTATCAGCAAGCTT
>CAZUPD010000044.1:0-57546 GCA_964621785.1 uncultured Nannocystaceae bacterium | reverse complement strand
CTCCCCCTCGGAGCGTTTGGCGATGAAGGCATTGGTCCGGCAGGTCGCGTGGATCACCGAAGCCACGGCGTTGAGCACCCGATCGGCGGTGTAGTCGGTCACCATCCGCAATTCGCCGCTCAGGGTTTCCTCGCTGAGGTGGGCTTTTTTCTCGCTGGCGACCGCGGGGTCGAACCGGGCCGAAAGCCACGAGACAAGCGCCTGGGTCACCGTTGGATATGCAACCAAAGTCCCGCGGATCAACTCGCGGGTAAACGGACAGCGCACCTGGTGGAGGTAGGCGACGTAGGCCCGTAAAACCTCGACATCGGTGGCGTTGAGCGTGGTCGTGACGATCAGCTGGTTGAGGTTGTCGCGCCCGACCATGCCGGCAAACACATCGCGGATCGCCGAACGGATCTCCTTGCGCCGGCCCAAAATCGCCGGGATCCGCTCGGGACGAACGTCGAGGCGAAAGTTGTCCATTT
Source organism: uncultured Nannocystaceae bacterium (assembly GCA_964621785.1). Taxonomy (GTDB): domain Bacteria; phylum Myxococcota_A; class Polyangia; order Nannocystales; family Nannocystaceae; genus JACKDW01. Next base: position 57,079 of record CAZUPD010000044.1, on the reverse strand, counting down.
CGAACGGGCGCCGCTGGTGGGCGATGTGGACCGGACGCATGTACTCGTCGATGATCTTGAACCCAAAGCTGGTGAGCAGGGGGAGCTCGTCACTGAGGTTGATCGCCTGACGTGTAAATACACGTAGATTGAGCGAGCCCGGGTGATCGCCGGTGGTCGACACGTAGAGGTCGCAATCGACCTCCATCCCGGCGCGCAGGTTCTCGAGACAGGCGATATCGCCACGCAGCCGCGAGTCGCCCGTCCGGCGTTTGGTCTCCTCGGTAAATGCATCTGCATAGAGGTCGAACAGTTCCTCGACCCGCTCGGGGCCGGCGAGGTCGGTCAGTGCCTCCCGCAGACGCTCGAACCATCCCTTGGCCAGGGCCAAAACCTGCTGACGCACGCTCTCGGCATCGACCGAGCCGAAGGTCTCGGGCCCGGTGAGGTAGTAGTGGACGATCGCGTTTTCGTAGCGGTCGAGGTAGACACCAAAGTCGGCATAGGTCGCGCCGAACTTCTCCCGCAACAGCTCCTGGACCTGCAGGCGGAGCTCCTCCGAGAACTGCGCCTTGGGCAGCGAGACAAATGCAAATACAAACTTTCCACCCTCGCCAACGCGAATGTGGACATCGGCCTCGCCCTCGGCCTCGGCCCGGAGAACGCGGTCGGTGAGGTCCCAAATACTCTCGCGCGGCTCGGTCAGCAAAAACTCGAGTGGCAGCGAGTTGAAGGCGTTGGTGATGCTCTTGCCGCGGTGGCTGTCGATCGAGACATTGCGGTCTTGCAACATCTCCCGCAACACCAGGCGCAACTGCGGAATCTCCTCGGGCGGCACGTGCAGGGCCTTGTAGGTGAAAAGACCGTTGACGACGCAGGTGCCGACCGTGTCGCCGTGGCGATCGACGCGGTGGATGATAAACAACCCCGGTTTTCCGGCGCGGTGGACCGGGGATTCATCGGGGCTGCGACAAAACTGGATCGGCCGCCACTCGTTGTCGGCCACGGCGACGAGGTTGTTCTCGCGTTCGGGATCAATGACTGTACATGTACCGAGGCCACTGATCATGTTGCCTTCGTCGTCGTACTCTTCGACCGACAGCAACACGTAGTTCTCGTCGCACAACCACCGGATCATCCCCTCGGTCTCGCGCAGCGTGAGGCCGCGTGCGCCAACTTCCGACATCGCGGCGCGCAGGTAGTCGTCGGCGAGATCCTGCAACCGACGCTTCATCGGTTGGAAGTCGTGGTACATCGCCTGGGCGATCCGCAGGCGTTGGTGAAACCGCTTCTCCAGCCCCGCGACGTCGGCGTCGGGCGGCAACTGGACCTGGAACCGCAACAGCGACTCGCTCGGACCCTTGCCGATGCTGGTGATCTTGCCGAGGGAGTTACGCCGGATCCGGACGACCGCGTTCATCGCCTGACGCAACTCGAGGCCTTCTCCGGCAAACAGGCCGCGTACCGAAGACACCAAAAACGGCTGGTCTTCGATACAGCTTTCGACAACCATCGAGTCCCCCTCGGGGCGAAACGAGGCTGCGATTTCCCCCCGCTTACGCGTGCGAATGGTGTCGAGGATCAACTCCATCTGCCCGACAAACGTCTCGCTATCGACCCGGCGAAGGTCGCGGACATCGACGGAGTTCAACACCGCTTTGCACAGGGCCCCGAGGGGCTCGAGCTCGGTGTTGGGCAATTGGGGGGTGTAGGTGCCGAGTACTTGCGAGACCTCGTGAATCCGCTGCTTGCTCAGTTGATGCGGTGCCATCGTCCCTACGATCCGGCAGCTCGCCCGCAGCTGCAATCCCCCAAGCCGCGCACGGTTGGGTGTCCGCGGGTTGTCACGCGTTTGGCAACACACATCGTGTCCGCCTCCCCGGAGCTTTCCGGCCAAAACCGGTTTGTGCGCACGCACGGCTAGATGCCGGCAGAATCTCGCTGCGAAGCGATTCCGGCGAACAGGCACGGGGTGCTGCCGGGTGTGCGACGACTTTGCCGCGCCCGGAAGGCCCCAGCGCGTCGAGGTTTGCACAGTGAGATTTCACGCAGCGGATCGGTCGTATGCTCTGGGTGTGCAAATCGAGACACAACAGGAGTCGGGCGTGTACCGATCACGTCGCGAGCGCATCAGCTCGCGTATCGGAGCGTCGGGTGCGTTGCTCTTACACAACGGCAGTTTGCAAACCCGGGCCAACGACACCGAATTTCGCTTTCGTCCAAACTCGAATTTTCACTACCTCACCGGCCTGTGTGAACCGGGTGCGGTGTTGTTGCTGCGACCCGGCCACGATCCGGCATTTTCGCTGTTTGTCGCCCCCCTCGACCCAGACGCCGAGCGTTGGAGTGGTCGCCGGATAGGTCCCCAACGCGCCCGCGATATTTTTGGTGCAGATGCATCTTTTCCGCTCGAGGACCTCGGACCGCAACTCGGAGCCCTCCTCAACGGCGTCAAAACCCTGTGGATGCCCTACCCCCACACAGGGCCCCTGGCCGACCGCGTCGAGCACGTTTGCAAACACCTCCGTGCTCGCAACCGCTGGGGTACCCATGCGCCCGTACAATTTGCTGATGCACAGATTCTCCTCGGTGAGGATCGGATCCGCAAAGATCCGGCGGCGCTCGCGAGTCTGCGCCGGGCGATCGAACTGTCGGCGGCCGGCCATGTCGAAGCCATGCGCCACTGCAAACCGGGCATGTTTGAGTACGAGATCGAGGCATTGGTCGAGTACACGTTTCGCCGCAACGGCAGCACCGGGCCGGGCTACAACTCGATCGTGGGCGGGGGCAACAACGCCACCATCCTCCATTACATCGAAAACAACGCCCAACTGCGTGACGGCGAGTTGTTGCTGATCGACGCCGGTGCCGAGTGGGACTATTTCACCGGCGACATCACGCGGACCTTCCCGATCTCCGGCAAATTTACCCCGATCCAGCGCGACGTCTACGACATCGTACTGGCGGCCAACCGCGCGGGTATTGAACATACAACAACATCCCATTCGGTCGACGACATCCACGCCTGCTGTTTGAACGTCCTTTGCGAAGGGATGCGCGAGCTCGGCCTGCTCACCCAGAGCCTCGACGAAATCCTCGAACGCGAACTCTACAAACCGTTTTATATGCATCGAACCAATCACTGGTTGGGGGTCGATGTCCACGATGTCGGGTACTACTGCGTCGACGACAAGCCGCGCCTGCTCGAGCCGGGATTTGTCCTGACGGTCGAGCCCGGGCTCTACATCGATGCCGCCTACGAACATGTGCCCGAGGAGCTACGCGGGGTCGGCATCCGGATCGAGGATGATGTTTTGGTGACCGAGAAAGGACCCGAGGTCCTGACCGCGGCAGCTCCAAAACATCCCGATGAACTCGAACAAATCGTCGGCTCAGGCCTGCGCTAGCAACTTATGCCCTAACGCTCGCCAAAGGGCTTGGGCTCGACGCTCAGCACATACGCCCACAACGCCTTTTTCTCGATCTCATTCATGGCCGCGGTCGCCCGAGTCGGCATAAACGGGTCGATCTTTGTTCCGTCAGGTCGCGTTCCCGTGTTCAACAGGTGCACAAAGTCTTCCTCGCTCCATCCCGCGAGCCCGGTCTCGTGCGGGGTGATGTTCGTCGGGACAGGCAAACTTGGAGGTGCGCCGGGAATCGGTCCGCCGCTCAACCCCTTCCCGTGACAGCCGACACACAGTTTAACGATGAACTGTCCGTATTCCGCTGTGGGCTCCGGCGCGGGGACTTCAGGCCGATGTTCGTGGTCGAGCCGTCGCGCGACGTCGATGTCAATGAGGTCGAGACGGTCGAGTATCTTCCCCAGCAGCCCCACCTCGCTCGCGGGAAACGCATTGTCGACCGGAGGTTGGGCGCGGATGTAGGAAATCAACGCGACATAGTCCGCGTCCGGCCACCACGAAAAATCGCTACACGGCATAAACAACAGGGTCGTCCCGTCGGCTTTGATCCCGTCGCGAACAACTCGGATCAACTGACCGTCGCTATAATCCGAACCAACACCGCCCGCGCCTGTCGTGAGGTTCGGGCAGTAGTAGGTGCCCAACGGTCCCAAGTCGTCCATGGGCTTACCACCGAGGTTATCGCCATGGCACTCGAGACAGGAACCGAGTGATTCAGCGAGGTGCTGGCCACGTGCAATCACTGCGGGATCGTCACTTGCGACGAGGTTTGGCGGGGGAACGTCATACACCTGCGCTACGCTGTTGTTGAAGCTCACGACGCTGTAGCCGACAAATCCCGCAGCACCGACGACCGCGACTCCGACGGCGATCGCAAGTCCGACTAGAACTTTTTTCACGACGCCCATAACAGGAAAATTGTATCGGCCCGTACCCGGTCGCGTGCAGGTTTCCTGTCTTAATGGGAATGTTGATTCCGGTACGGCAATCAGCACCGGCCCGCAACGTCTGCGCGCCATGAGCCTCAACGCGATTCGAGAACGTCGTCACGCGTTCGCACAAGCTGAAGACAAACACTGTTTCAACAACCAAGTGCTTGCAGCACCGACGAATGACTACTGTTGGGCGACGAATTCATGGAGCTCACGCAGACGCTCATGGGCGTCGCGCGGGCTCAACTCGTCGGGATTGAGTGCCCGCAGCCGCGAGATCAATTCACTGGTCTCCTTCGCTGGCTCGGGTGCTGGTTCGGGTGTCCCTGCGGCCAGTCGGGCAAACAGATCGAGTTGCGACCCGGCGCGCTCACTCGCTTCGAGACGTGCGAGGATCCTTTGTGCCCGCCGCAGGACCGGTGCTGGCAACCCCGCCAGACGTCCGACCTGGATCCCGTAGCTACGCTCGGCGGGCCCCTCCTCGAGACGGTGAAGAAAGATGATATCGCCACGGTGTTCGTGCACGGCGACATGGAGGTTGCGCAACCCTGGCAACCTGTCGGAAAGGCCGCATAACTCGTGGTAGTGGGTGGCGAAGATCGTCCGACATCCGACCTGGTCGTGGAGGAACTCGGTGATCGACCACGCGAGGGCGAGTCCGTCAAACGTCGCTGTCCCGCGGCCGATCTCGTCGAGCAAGACCAAGCTGCGCTCACTCGCGTGGCTCAGAATCTGGGCCGCCTCGCGCATCTCCACCATAAACGTACTTTCGCCGCGACCGAGGTCATCGGCGGCACCGACCCGGGTGAAGATCCGATCGACGATCCCGACCTTGGCCCGCACCGCCGGCACAAATGAGCCGATGTGGGCGAGTAACGCGATCAGCCCCACCTGACGCATCACCGTACTCTTGCCGCCCATGTTCGGCCCGGTGAGCAACACAAACCGCGAAGTGCCGTCGTATGCACCTGCACGTGCCCGTAAGGACAGGCTGTTGGGGACAAACTGCCCGCTGACCTGCATGCGCTCGACCACCGGGTGGCGACCCTCTTCGATCTCGAGGATCGGCTCATCGACAACCTCCGGCCGCACATAGTCCTGGCCCTCAGCAAGCTCAGCTAGGCCGGCGAGGACATCCAACACGGCCAGGCGCTCGCCGAGATGACACAGGCGTTCACCGGCTGTACTCACCGTGGTCCGCAGGTCGGCAAACAGTTCCTGCTCGCGCACGAGGGCGGCCGCTTGGGCGCCCAACACCTGGGTCTCGTGATCGGCGAGCTCCTCGGTGACATAGCGTTCGGCGTTGGCCAGGGTTTGTTTGCGGACGTAGTGTTTGGGCACGCGCGCGAGGTGGGCCTTGGGAACCTCTAAAAAGTATCCAAACACGCGGTTGTGCTGAACTTTGAGGGTTTGAATCTTGGTCGTCTCGCGCTCACGTGCTTCGATCGCGGCCAGTGCCTCGCGCCCACCATCCCGGAGTTTGCGTTGGTGGTCGAGCTGTTTGTCGGACCCCGAGCGAATGATCCCACCGTCGCGGGCATGGGCGGGGGGCTCTGCAACCAGTGCATCTGCAAGTTTCCTGTGCAAATCCTGCAATAGATCTTCGCCGAGGTCGAGGATCGCAGGTAGTTGCTGCTTCGTCCCTGCGAGCTCCTGCAGTTGAAGCTTGAGTTGGGGAAGTTCGGCTAGCGAGTTGCGCAGTGCACCGAGCTCGCGCGGGCTGATCGTACCGAGTCGGGCACGGGCGGCGAGGCGGACAATGTCGCGGACATCCTTGAGCTGGGTTTGTACCTGCTCACGCACTTTGGGCGCTTCGGCAAACGCTTCGATGCCGTCTTGACGCTCGCGGATCGCCCCCGGCTCGCGCAGCGGCGCTCCGATCCAGGTTCGCAACATCCGCGCGCCCATAGCTGTCCGCGTACCGTCAATCGCCCACAGCAAACTCCCCCGGCGTTTGCCTTCGCGCAGGGTACGAAAGATCTCGAGGTTGCGCAGGGAGGCCTCGTCGAGTACGAGGTGGCCACCGGAGACCTCGCGACGAAGTCTGTGTAACAGCAACGTCTGACCGGGTTGGGTGGCCTCGGCGTAGGCGAGTGCCAAGCCGGCGGCCTCGGCTTCGTGGGCGGTCAGTGGCTGCCCGCCACTTTCGGCGTGCAGGGCCACAACCCGCTCGGCAACGCGTTTGGACAATCGCTCGACCGCGGCAGGTTCAAGCCGCGGACAGTCGGGTCCGAGCTGTTCGGAAAGCCAGCTGTGCAGCGATGTCTCGACGACGATCTCGCGTCCGGAAAGCCGGGACAACTCCGCCCGCAGCTGCGAGGCATCGTCGGCGCCCGAGACCACAAACTCGCCACAGGAGACGTCTAACGCGGCGATACCAAACTTGCCTTCGCTACCGTCGGTGGCCGCGATCGCGACCAAAAAGTTGAGCTCACTCGACTGCAGGTGCTCCTCGTCGACCAGGACTCCAGGCGTCACCACCCGGACGACTTCGCGGCGCACGATCTTGACCTTGCGTTTGCGAGCCTCCTCGGGGGATTCCATCTGCTCGCAGATTGCGACTTTAAAACCGCGTTCGACCAGGGTCCGCAGGTACCCGCCAATCGCGTGGTAGGGCACACCAGCCATCGGAACCGGCTTTTTGGATGTCTTGTCGCGCGAGGTCACGGCGATGTCGAGCACCGGGCCGACGATTTCGGCGTCGTCTAGGAACATCTCGTAGAAGTCCCCCATCCGGAACATCAGGATCGCATCGGGATACTGCGCCTTGATTTCGAGGTACTGGCGCATCAACGGGGTATCGAGTGAGCTGTGGGGAGCAGGCACGGCGCGGTTGTACACGATCTGGGCGCGATATCGGACTATTTTTCACTCGTTCGTTTGCGGATGTCTGCGACCAGCTCTCGGCACACCGGAGACATCCGACACGCACCTTCCTGCCACCGATCAAACACTCGACTCGTGTTTACGAGCGACGGACTGGACGGAGGGATCGAACGCCTACCGCCGAACCGGGAGTTCGATCCGCACGGTCGTCCCCTGCCCTGGCGAACTTTCGAGGGAGAGCGCACCGCCGTGGCTGTGGACAACTTCTTCGACTTTGGTCAGCCCCTGGCCTTCTCCCCCACGGGTCGTGAAAAACGGGATTGTCGCACATTCACGTGTATGCGCATCCATTCCCGGGCCAGAGTCCTCGACTTCGATGACGACCCGCGGCTGTTCGCCCGTCGAGGGCGCGACGCGGATCGCCAAGGAGCCTTTCCCGTCGAGTGCGTCGAGGGCGTTGCGGCAGACGTTCATGAGAGCATGGCCGATTGCGACGGCATCCCCCTCGAGCGTCGGTAGATCGTCTGCGAGTTCGATCTCGACGGTCACGTCTGGCGATTGGACCACACGCAACAGACCGCGGACGCGCTCGACCACATCCTCGATCTGATAACGTTGCTTGTACAATTTAAATTCGCGGACATGCTCGAGCAACTCGCGGGTGAGTCCACGCCCCCGCTCCAACGCGTCGGCGATCCCCTGTACCTCTTCGAGACTGCTGTGCCCCTCCTCGAGGTCCTGTCGCAGCACCCACACCAGGCCCATGATCGCGGTGAGTACGTTGTTGAGGTCGTGGGCGACCGAACCCGCGAGACGCACGACCGAGGTCATTTTTTGCCCGGTCTGCACCTGTTGCTGCAGGTGACGGACCCGGGCGGTCTCCCGCTCGCGCTCGCTGAGATCCTCGAATTGGTGAATATACAAATCTTCAACCCGGGCTGTCGCCACGCGGTACCGCACCGCTCCGATCACCAGCGCATCGAGGGTCGCCGGGGCACGGGTGAGATGGGCCTGCCACGCCGGTTCACCCATGAACGCAACGGTGTCGAGGGCCACGCCGCAGGTCAGGTGCAGCGCATCACCGGCAGCCGAATTGGCTCGCAGGACATGGCCCGCGTCGCACAAAATCACGGGCCCACGGAACAACGTTGTAGTCGCATCGAACCATGCGCGTGTGTTTGGGTCGAGCGTTCCGCCTACATCCACAGTCGAGCCAGGTTAGCAGTGTGTGCCAGGATCGGGAATCCCCGTGCAACTCGTGGTCTACTGTGGTTGCACGACAGACACCGCCCACGCCTGGGTGTCGCGTCCCCCATGTTCGTCGGAGACCTGAACCGCAAACTTGTGCACACTACCGCGATCGCCGGAAGCAGGTTGCCAGCGCAGCAGCCCCTGAATGGGGTCGAGGACGGCGCCTGGAGGACCTTCGATCAAGCGATATGTGAGTCGGTCTCGGGTCGGGTCTGGGTCGCTGGCCCGAACCTCGTAGGAGAACACTTCGCCGACGACAACCTCACTTCCAGGACGCGAGGAGATTTTTGGCGCGTCGTTGACGTTCTTGACACGCAGACGCCAATCGCGTGACAGACATGGACCCGTCTGCCGACACACTGCAACCGTAAACCGACGATCGCCAATGTCTTCGTTGCCCGGCGTCCACGAGATTGTCGCCTCCCACAGACAGGGCCAACTGCGGGTGGGGTCACAACCCGACACCGCGGCAGTCGCGGTAATCTGCATGCCTGAAGGAGCTTGTTCGAGTTGGATCGACGGAGGATCACTCGCGAACCCGGGGATCTGGATGACCTCGGTGAACAGCGCATCTTCGGTGATCACGCGATGCGGGGGGTGATCGGCCCGAGCATCACCCGCGACGAGAAAGGTTGCTGCAGCAAGCAACCAGTAGGGCATGAGCCGTCGCAGGATTGGGGGGGTCGCACAGGCCACGACAACCATCCTACGCATGTCCAAGAGGCCAGCTCAAGGCCTTCGCACAGATGAACGCCGTGCAATTATTTGCACCCTCGGGCCCTCCAGAGCAACTCTAGAGGATCAGGCGAGAATCGCCGCGAACCAAAAATTGGTACAAATATTTTTTCCCGGAGCACGGACGCCAACGGCCGCTTGGCCTGCGCAATCCAGAGCCAACGACCTTGTGCCATCATCGATTGATGCGCGGATTTATGCGGACGCACAGGCGCCCGATTGCTGTGGCCGATGCCTTCGCCGAACCACGGCAACGTCTGCGCCTTGCCGGCAGCGTTGAAGTCGGACGACACACAACCAAATAGACGCTGTTTGATGCGATCCGCAGCGGGTCGATGTTCCCGTCGCATGCGACGAGGTGCCGTCTGGTATGGTGACGTGAAACGAGGGACCCACCGTGGACCATCCGTCTGACCTCACCCAAGTTCCGACCCTCAAGCTGATCGCATTTTTGCTGCTTACGTTTGGTCAGGTGACTGACAACCATCTCGGATCGCATGAGCTCCAAGTGATCGCCACCCGCCTCGCCAACTGGATTCCGGCGGGTAGTCCCGTGGCACTCCCGTCGCTGTTGCGCGAGGTCAAAGCCTGGCACGAGTCACTCGAAAGTGAGGATGTGCGGCGGATAACGGCATCCGACAGCGCCCATATCCTCTACACGCGACTCTCCAAAGAGGAGCGGCGCAAGGTCGTGCTGGATATCGTCGAAGTCGCCAAGGCAGACGGCAAAGTCAGCGACGGCGAACGCGGGTTTATGGCCGCCCTGCTGTCGATCTTCAAGATCAAGACCTCGACCAACCTCGAGCTGCAACCGGGCGGTTGACACAGACACCCGGAGCTTGCTGATACATTCATGCGAGCTGCTGTGCCGGCCGCCGCACATTTGGCCGCGTGGCAGCAGCGTTGCGCGCCTTGCCGTGACGACGCGGCCGTCGGCCACCGTCGCGCTTGCGTTGATCGCTCAACCGCCAAGGAGTCGGACGCCGTGAAATCGAGAGCAAAACGCCGACGGCGACCATGCTGACCAACAGCGAAGACCCCCCCGAGGACAGGAACGGGAGGGTAATGCCCTTGGCCGGAATGACATCGAGGACGACTGCGACGTTGATCAACGCCTGCAGTCCAAACAACGCCGACAACGCCACCGCGAGATAGGCCCCAAACCGGTCAGGCGCATGCTTGGCAACCACAAAACCGCGCCAAAGCAACAGGCAGTAGAGGCTGAGTACGAGGCAAATCCCGGCAAATCCCAGTTCTTCACCGATGCTCGCGAGAATGAAGTCGGTGTGGTTTTCTGGCAAAAAGCCCAGCTTCTGGCGCCCCTCGCCAAGTCCGAGCCCCCACATCCCGCCCGAACCGACGGTGATGAGGCTCTGTTTGATCTGATAGGAGTGCTCGCCCGAAAGGAAGTCGACCAACCGCCCGCGGCGAAAGCCGACGTTGACGATCTGCTGCCAGACCAGCGGAGCCGCCAACAAGGCCGCACCGACGACGTAGCTGAGACGGGTCCCGGCGACAAACAGGGTAATCAGTGTAAGTGCACCGAGTAGGATGGTGGTGCCGAGGTCCTTTTCGAGGAGGACCAACAACATGGTCAGGGTCGCCACCCCGATCACCGGCAAAAATCCGGCTTTGAACTTGCGTACGCGCTCGCCCTGTCGCGCCAGTGTGGCCGCCAAAAACACCGCAAGGGCCAACTTGGCGATCTCGCTCGGCTGGATGCTGACGCCGAAGTGAAGCCAGCGACGAGCACCGTGGGACTCGGTCCCGATCAGCAACACCAACAACAACCCGGCAAATCCCAACCCCATCAGGTGCAGGGCAAACCGCCGCAGGAGGCGATAATCGATCCGCGACACCCACAACATCACGCCGACACCGAGGGCGACAAAGATGCCCTGGCGGGTGAGGAAATGTTCGGGGTTGTGATACTTGAGCTGCGCGACTGAAATGCTGGCGCTGTACACCATCACCAATCCCAAGCAACTGAGTCCGAAGGCAGCGAAAAATAACCACGGATCCATGGGCCGATCCATCTCCAGCTCGGTCGACGACGAGGCTTGGATCTGCGGTTGTTCGGCGGAGGCGTCGACGGCGGAAGGCGAACTCGGCACAGCAATGAGGACCACAGCACGAACGCCGATAGGACGCCAGAAATCCACGATTTTGCGTCGCTCCGGCTCCCGCACTCGCCGTCGTCGAGCTCACACGCGCGCTGCGATGACCCCGCGCCCCCCGCGAAGGCCATCCTGTTGCCCGCTACGTGGGAATTCACGGGAAGGTTGCACCGACGTCCGCGCTTGGCGATCCTGAGCCACGCATGCCCCGCCTGCGCCACCTGTATCGCACCTGGATCCGATTGCCGTCGGCTGCCGTCACGGCCGTTGCCCTGGCGACGAGCAGTTCAACACTCGCGGCGCCGGAGCTGACCGAGGAACAACAGGAGGCCCAGGACCGACTCGACGAGTTGACCGACGAGGTCGAAGCCGATGCCGGTGCACCCGCCCCGCCTGAGATGACCGCGGACCAGGCCAAGGTCGTCGACGAAGCCGCGCGCAAAGCCTTCGATGCCGGCGACTACCGCAAGGCCGCCGCCGACTGGGATCGGGCGGTGCGGCAAACTGCAGAGACGCCACAGACCCACCTCACGCGCTATACCGACGTGGTCAACGCCGTGACGTCCTACCAACAGGTATACGAGGAATCGGGCGACTCCGCGTCGCTCGAGGCCGCGGCTGCCCTGCTGCGTGTGTATCTACAACAGTGCTACGAGGCCTACGGCAATCGCTGTGGCGGCCTCGACGAAACCCGGGCGGCCAAGACCCAGTTGCAAGCGGCCGACCGCATGGTCCTCGAACACACCACCCCCGAGGTTCAAGCGGTTCCACCCGAGGAGGGTCATGCGGTCGGCGGACGATCGTTCGACAAGCCAACCGAGCCCGTCGCAGTACCCGAATGGGCCTACGCAACCATCGTCCTCGGAGCCGGGGTTGCAGCGGGCGGCACCGCGTTGATCGTGTACGGCACCGACGACAAGTTCTCGTCCGATGCGTCGGCCTATGATTTCGATTACCGCGCAGGCGATACCGATGGTTCCGATACAGACGGCTCCGACACCACCGGGTCGACGGGTAACGGCGACTTCAACATCGACCTCGACCCCGAGACGCGGGGCAAGATTCTGATCGGGCTCGGCAGCGTCGTCGCGGCGATCGGTGTTGGACTCATCATCCACAGCGCGATCGTCATCGGCAAGAACCGTCGCCTCAATCGCCGCAGGCGCGACCGCCTTGCCCTGCACCCCGCATTTGGGAATAACGCCGCTGGTTTGAGTGTGTCGGGTCGATTCTAACAACCTGTGGTTTTTCTCGCGTGTCGGGTCGCCGGGACGTTTTGGTGTTTTTGGGCCGGTTCAGGTCGTCGCTATTGCGTGTATGTAAAACCGTCTACCGATGGTTTTTTCCAGTACTCGCTGATCCGCGCGTCGAGAGGGACCTCCCTTTGTGGCCCTTTTAAAACTGTCTTTTCGAGCATCTTTTTTTTCTTGCGGGTACACAGTCATGAGTTGTGTTACCACTGTTCACACACATCCCGGGACCTATGCGGGCGGAACAGACATGTTATACGCCGCCAGTTATGGCAACCCATGCATATGCCACTGATGATCTGGAAGACGCCACCGAAAAGAGCGTCAACGCGACGGACCCAGAGGACCTGACAGGGGCCGTGTTGGCCGGCCGCTACCGCCTCCGGCGATTGCTCGACCGCGGTGGCATGGGCTACGTCTACTACGGCGAACACACCGCGATCGGAAAACGCGTGGCCGTCAAGGTCATGACCTCCGAGGTCGCCAACTCCGATCACCGCAAACGCCTGCTGCGCGAGGCCCAAGCCTGCTCGCGCCTCGCCCACGAAAACGTCATCGATATCACCGACTTTGGCCAGGCACCCAACGGGTCCGTATTCTTGGTGATGGAACTGCTCCAAGGCGAGACCCTGGCGTCGACGCTCGACCGCGAAGGTCCCCTGCCGTGGGCGCGGGCCAAGTCGATCATTCTCCAAATCTGCCGGGCGCTCCACGCCGCCCACAACCTCGGCATCCTCCACCGCGACGTCAAACCGGATAACTGTTTCCGCATCAAGCGCGGGGCCAACCGCGACTTCATCAAGATGTTTGACTTCGGGTTGGCCAAGATCATGCGCGACGGCAACGAGCGCCCGCTGACGAGTTCGGGGACCATTTTTGGTACCCCCGAGTACATGTCCCCCGAGCAAACCCGGGGCGAGCCGGTCGACCACCGCAGCGACCTTTATTCCGCCGGCATCATCCTCTACGAGCTCGTCACCGGCATCGTGCCGTTTCGCGGCGAGCACTTCATGGAGATTTTCAAGCAACAAGTCGCCGCCGCCCCCAAGCCCCCAAGCGAGCTCAACCCGGCGATCTCACCGGCGCTCGAGCGGGTCATCCTCAAAGCGATCGCCAAGGATCCAAAGCAGCGTTACCAGTCGATGCAGGAGCTGGCAACGGCCCTCACGGCCGTACCGACCAAGCGGGCTGCGATGGACAACACGCGCGCAGGCCTGGCGATCATCGCTGGCGGAAGCGACGAGCACACTCGCCCGAGTGCCTCCGATGTGAACCCGGCCGCGAGTGCGAGTCTGAGTACGATCTCGTCGACGTCAGACATCCGGGCATCCGCCGCCAAGCCGGTCGAGCGTTACACGGAGCCCGTGGTACCCCAACAGGCGATGCGAGACCTGATCCACGCCATGAACTCCCGCGAGCGCGTGTACCTGTTCATCATCGCGATTCTCGGCCTGTCGCTGGTATTACTTGCAAGTGCAATCGTCAGCCACTAGCTGGTTGCAGCCGCCGGATACGTGATGCGCTGGCGCGTCAGAAGCGACCACTCAGGCTCAGTCCGGCGTGGGTCGGGCTGACTTCTGGTCGAAACGACACCTTCTTGACGCGCCGGCGATGCATGCCGACCGCGAGTACCGGAACGCCGACGACCATCATGACGGCCCCGGAAATCCCCATCCCGATCATCATGTCGTTGAGCACGCTGTTGCGGCGGTGGGCCGTGTCAACTTTTTCCATCTCGCCCGCCGTGAGCGGCCGATCGAGTGTCTCCCCGAGATCGAGATAGTGTCTCAAAACAGCATTATTACTTGTATACACACCGGCAGATACAGCTGTTCCGATGAGTAACAGCCCGCCCAGGCCGACAAACGTACCCCCGGTGATCACAGCCGGACGGTTGGGCCGATCCTCCCCATGCTCGACGGGCGTCGACTTGACGACCATCCGTTCGACTGGCTTTGGACGCAGCGGCTCGACGGCCGGAGGCTCGGGCACGGCGGTCACTTTATTTGGACATACAACGTTATCGTGCTGCAACAACGCCTCGACCGTGGTCCGGTGGTTGTGGATCGCTTCGAGAATCCGAGTGACGTTGTCGGAGTCGTCGCCGTAGGCCTGGTGAACGATCCGCTCATGCTCGACCAGCAACTCATTGACACGACAGAGATCTCGCGGGTTGTGGTCCTGCTCGTAGAGCCCGAGGTAAGCCCGAAACAAAGTCTCGACCACCGTTCCCCGCTCGCCCCTATCGGGGGGCATCATCTCCAAAACCTTCTCCGCCAGCGTCACGGCTTGGGGGTAGTTCTTGGCCTGAAGTTCCCGGTCGGCACTGCGGTACAACTCAACGACACGAGAGGGCAGCTTTTGGTTGGCCTCGTCCACTGGTTTCGTCGGCTCGGGAGACTGGCTGGCGACCGCCCACGATGGGCTGACGGCGAGCCACAAGCCGAGCAAACCAGCGATCCACCGACGCGGCGGTGTGGCGCCCACGGGCGCTCTCGAGTCCAAGTGGATCATCTCGATTGGGATATACACCATCTCGCGGGGCAAGCCGATCGTTCGTGCGCGTCGGGCGACAACTCAGGCCGGGATGCGGTATTTCACCGTCACCTCGTCGCGCCCGTCATCCTTGACCTCGAGGCGTTTTGCGGCCTTGAGTACGCAATTCGGCATCGACGTCAGACCCAGCTCATCGACTTCGACCGAGACGACCCGTCCGCCTGCGAGGCGGTAGCGGACGGCGATCGAGTCGCTCGAGTGACTGAGACCCCCCGTTGCTGCACGGTAGCATTTTTGAACATTGCGTTCGAGTCCGCGCAATTCGGTTAATTTTCGCTTCTTCGGCACCGCAGTGACGGGCGATTTTGGTGTAGGTACATCGTCTGCGATCGCGGGAGCTGGCTCGACAGGCAGATCCGGAATCACTGCGTCGTCATCGATCGCACCCGTGGTCTGGTCCGGTTGTTCACCGATCCGCTCGGACACTTCCACAGGAAGGACCGTTCGCGTCCGAACTGGGATTTCCATTTCACTTTGTGGCGGTGTGACGGCGACAGACGTCGGATCGTCTCCCATCAATGACTGTGCCAAAAAGACGACAAACAGCAGTATCACGATCACGGCCAACACCCGCGTGATCACCGGAGCTGGCCCAGAAGCCACATGCACAATTGACGATGCCGGGTGGACAAACTCCGCCAACGTCGAGCGAAGCTCCTCTGCACTTGCATACCGACGCTCCGGGTCCGCGGCCAAGGTCCGTAGCAACACGTCCGCGAGCCCCTCGGGCACCCCATCGGACACGGCCCGGGCAAGCGGCTCGGGCATTTGTTGCCCTTCGGTCCACGGCTTGGGCATCTTGTTGGTCAGCAGGCGATACATCATGGCCCCGAGGCCATATACGTCGACCCTCGGATCATCGGCGGAACGCTCGAGTTGTTCGGGGGCGACATACCCCGGTGTGCCGACCATCCCGATCGTCGGGACATCGTGTGCAGGTACTGGCCAAACCACCTCGGGGTGTTCGAAGTAGCGTTCGGTAAACTTGGCAATCCCGAAGTCGAGCACCCGGACATCGATTCCCGGCCCCGACAGCAACATGCAATTGGCCGGCTTGATATCGCGGTGAATCACCCCACGGGCGTGCGCCTCCGTCAGCGCTCCGCAGATCTGCATGGCTATCTCGACGACTTCGGCCCACTTGAGAGGGCCTTGTTCCCACAACACTGAGCCAAGATCCTTGCCTTCGCACAATTCCATCACGAAGTAGGCGAGGTTGTGCTCGTTATCGAAGTCGACGTCTGAAACCGAGACGATGTGGTCGTGGCGAAGTTGACTCACGGCACGCGCTTCCTCGGTCAGCCTGCGCGCATATGCTTGGTTGTGTTCGGGATTGAGGATCTTAACCGCGACCGGTTTGGACAATTTGCGATCGATCGCGCGGTACACCGTGGCCATTCCCCCCCGCCCGAGTTGCCCGTCGAGCTCGTAACGTCCACCCATCAAATAGCCCGAGAAGTTGTGCTTTTGGCGGCGTACCGGTGCATTCGAAAAACTCAGCGACCCTGAGCCGACGGCTGGGCTGAGGTCTTCAGACAACGACGATTCGCTGCTGCCTGTCGCAACGTGCTGGGTCATCTGATCATCCGAGTAGGTGTCGATACAACGAGGTCGGCATCGAGCGAACCGTACAACGAACGCACCCGTGAGACCACTCGGTCGGATTCTGTTCTCGGGTCGTCATCTGATCCAGTATATAGTTACACCATGCGAGCAAGGGAGCACTTTTCGCCCATGGGTTCGAGGGCGGGCCAAAGGAGGCGGAGTTTCAACTCCGAGCTTCTTATCGGTGCCGCGCTTCTTTTGGCTGGCTGCAGCGAACACGATTACATCTACGGTCAGATCACCCAGCACAACAACGGGTACACCGAGGGCGACGAAACCGGCGACGAATCAACATCCTACGGTGACCCGACTGACACAGGCTCCGATTCTACCGATGTCTCGCCGAGTGGCGGTGACACCAACGGTTCGGTCGACGACCTTCCTGTGATCGATCGCTTCCTGATCAACGGCTCGCTCGGACATAGCAACCTGACCAACTACGGGACTGCCAAACTCCTGGTCGAGACCTCCAACTTCGACGGTGATGACGTCCGTTTCTACTGGGACGGCGACCTGATCGAACAGGACGAAGGCATCTTCGAAAACCCATCGCCCGGCATCTTCTCCGTCGAGGTCCCGATCTACCGCGAACCCGATCCGGTCTACATGTTTGGCGCCGCACTCGTCGAGGGCGACACCCGGGTCGACGCAAAGCCGGTCACATTGACGGTCGACCTCCCCTCCTCGAAGACCGTCGCATGGGACGGGGCGATTCAATACACAGGCGACTCGACGGCCACCGCCGTCGCGTTTGACCCGATGGGTTCTATCTACGCGACCGGCTCGCTGATCGATTCACTCACCGGTCGTTCGCAACTGTGGATCGCCAAATTTTCATTGTATGGTCAACAAGAGTGGCTGCGAACGCTCGAACTCCCGGGAACGCGTGAAAGTCGTGGAACCGCGCTTGCGGTCGATCGCGTAAACAACGTCGTCGTCATCGGCGACACCTACTACACCGTCGACGGTGTCGAACAGCCACACGCCTACGTCGCTGCGAAATTCAGTGACGATGGCACCAAGTTGTGGGTCACCGAACCCGACGAAGCGATCGGCGAACGCACCAACGGGCTCGCCCTCTACTATCCCGACATCACCAACGACAGCAACTACCGGTCCGTCGTCGTCGGCGACTTCGACAACCAAGACGATGGGCACGCCCAGGGTTTTATCCGCTTGCTCGACATGGACGGCTCCATCGTCCAGCAGCAGGTCATTGCCTACCCCGGCCAAGACGCACACCTCAACACGATTGCGCTCGGCAGCGACAACGCGGTGTACACCGGCGGCTCCAAGGCGTTTAGCTCGCAGTCAGAGGGTCTGATCGTTCGCTACACGCTTCCGGATCTCAAAAAAGACACGACATTTTGGGAAAAAGTCCTCGAGCTGGACGTCGTCACGGACATCGCCGTCGCCGACCTCAAGGTGATCGCTACGGGGTATCGCTACGCCACGGTTCAAGGCACGGACGAAAACGACAACCCGATCGAAGTCGACTTGACCCGCGGGCTCGCCGTCGCTGCCGAACGCGACCCGTGGACGAGTTTCGAAAAGGTGTATCTACAGGATTCAACTCCGGCCGCCGACGAATCCCTCAACGCGATCGCCCTCGACAAGTTCAACATGGTGTTCGCCGGGACCAAGAGCTACGCCGACGGTTTCAAGCGCGAGAGCATCTCGTTTTTCCCCCCGACCGAAATCGACAAGCTCCACTGGTGGTTTCCAGACTGGAGCTATCTGCCGGAACCCGACGACAACTACTCGCGCCGGACCACGGATATCGTCCTCAACCCGACCAGCGACTTTGTCGTCTACGTGGGTACGAAGACGGACAAGCTCAATCCCGACAACTACAAGATGTTCATCACGGCGCTTGTGCGATAGCCCGGCCTCCTCGAAACACAAGGGCGTGCATGTGGCGGCCACCGCAGGGTGGCAACGCGGTGTCTGTTCGACGTTCGTAGGCCGTTGGTGTCGCATCGGTCGCAAGCCCGTTCACCTGTGGTGATCGGATTGCATCTACATGCACCCATCGCCGCTCCGTACCAGCCGCCTACCTGCACAAAATCTGCACAATCTCTGCGCGACGCGGACGAAATTCCCCCAAAGCGTCGCCACAGGCCGTTGCTAGACCCTTTGCACGTCATGTCTGCAACGTCTTCTACACTGATCGTCTCGCCACGAGCTCCGGCATCTGCGGTTGCTCGGGTGCGCGACCTCCTGCTTTCGATGGGTGGATTTCTCAGCCTCGGGGCGGCTGCCGGGGCTGGAAGTGGCCACTGGGACACTGCCCTGCGTATGGTCCCGACCGCCCTGCTCGATGTTACCGGGGCTTTGCTGCTCTCGACCCCTGCCCTGCTTGTGGTCCATCAGTTCCTTGATCTACGGGCACGGCCGGAACAACTGATCTCTGCCATGAGCTCGGCCCTCGCCCGTACGGGCCACCTGGCCTGGGGACTTTCGTGGGTCGTCCTCTTCTTTGCAGCTACAAGTTCCCTGTGGCTACCAGCCCTGCTGTGTTCCATGGCCGGCCTGTGTGTCGTGGCGTTTGTGCTGTGCCGCGATGGCCTTAACCGGGCCGAACGGGAAGCCTCTGAAGGAGAGAGCGAGCCGATCATTTCACCCAGATTCACCGTGCTCATCCACGGCTGGCTGTTTCTCACCGTGTTGATCGCCCTGCGCCTCGGGTTCGACCTCGGCGCTTTCGTTTTACATACAATTTGATTTCGGAGTGTCCCTGTGCCCACCCAATCGTTCCTCCCCCTCATCGCACAACTTCTGCGAAAACCCCAGACGCTCCTCACGGCTCCGAATGGCGTCGATTCCCGGAGTCATATCGCCGCGATCGCCCCACGACTGCTCGCCATCACCGTGGTCTTTGCTGGACTGTTTGGCCTCGTCGTCGGTTCCTATCGCGGCGGGATCCAATACATCTACGCCAGTCTCAAGATGCCGCTGTTGTTCCTCGTCCCGGTGCTGGTCGGTCTTCCAGCGGTACGGGCCCTGTTTCGCGCGGTCGGCAGCGATGCCCCGCGCCACCGCACCGCCCTCGCGGCACTCGTCGGCATGGCCCGCACAGCGATCTTGGCGGCTGCCTGCGCCCCGGTGTTGTGGCTCGCCTATTCGGTGCACATCGACTACCACGCCGCGATCTTGCTGATGACTGGTTGTCTGCTGCTGGTCGGCCTCCCGGGTCTCGCCACACTTGTACATGCACTGCCTGGAGGGGGACCTCGCCGCTGGCTCGCGCGCACGGGCACGGTGGCGATCCTCGGGGTTCTGCTGGCCCAGTCCGGTTGGGTGATGCGGCCGTTTGTCGTGCGTCCCCGGGCCGATGTCACCCTGTTTCGTCCGATCGAAGCCAATGTGTTTTCGAGCCTTCGCGCCAGCTACGACGCATCGCGTGGACGCTACCGCGGCTGGCATGCCCGGCGTGCGGGCCTGTTGGGACGCGCCCTCGAAGCCCCTTCGGCCGACGACAAACCCACCCGTTAGCAACATCCAACGTCTCACGTCACGCGGAGAATCATTGTGTTTGCAAGTATATTTCTAACCAAGTTCGCCCCCAACCTCGGCCCCTGGCTGGCGGGCGTCCGGGTACCCGACTCGCTCCACGTCGGACCTTCGCTATGGGTCGGCCTCGGCCTCGGTTACCTCGCGGTCGGGATGGCCTGCTGCTGGCGTCTGGCCCGGGCCGGCTACCCGGCGGCGACCGCCGTCAGCGGCCTGGCCTGTTGGCCACTTTTGTTGAGTTTGTTGCAGCGTCAACATCCTCCGGGGGACCGCGACCGTTGCGACCGCATCGATGCAGCGATCGCAGGCTTGCGCGGTGCCCTCGACCACGCC
This sequence comes from uncultured Nannocystaceae bacterium, assembly GCA_964621785.1. GTDB lineage: Bacteria > Myxococcota_A > Polyangia > Nannocystales > Nannocystaceae > JACKDW01. The sequence continues at coordinate 36,560 of CAZUPD010000044.1, read as the reverse complement.
GATCCGGTGTTCATCCCCCCGGGTGTCGACCTCGACCATCTGCGCCACGCCATGCACCGGGTCAACGCCCGGATCGCCTGGGCCGATCGGATGCTCGTCGAGTGCGGGCAGCATCCACCCGGCATCGAGCTGCAGGCAACCCTGGACGCACTGCAACAAAGTCGCCAACACGCGGCCGATGAGCTCGACAGCGTGTTGTCGAGTCTGGTCCAGCTGCGGATCCAACTCGGGCTGGCAGACCTCGCCGAGGGCAACGCTCCTGTGGCCCAGTGCCTCGATGAGGTGCAGTCCAGGGTCGATGCCCTACGTGCCCTTTCAGCCCTGTCCCAGGCACCCCAGTGATTCCAGCGGCAAATTTGGCTACCCTCGGATCGACTGTGCCAGGCGTTGCCCCCCCCCCATCTCCAGACACGTCGATCCTGGTGGTCGATGATGACCCGCACCTGCGCGAGGTCGTGCGCTACGCCCTCGCACGTGAAGGGTTTCGCGTCCGCGAGGCGACCGACGGGCAACAGGCACTCGACATGTGCCGCACCGACATGCCCGATCTGCTCGTCGTCGATGTGTCGATGCCGGAGCTCGACGGCTTTTCCCTGTGTCGCCGCCTCCGCGAATCGAGCGATGTCCCGCTGCTGTTTTTGTCGTCGCGCTCCGACGAACTCGACCGCGTCCTCGGCATCGATCTCGGCGGTGACGACTATGTGACCAAGCCTTTTTCGACCCGCGAGTTGGTCGCCCGCGTCAAGGGCCTGCTGCGACGCGCCCAGGGGCGCATCAAACATGCGGACGAACCAGACGAGCCGCCGCTCGAAGTCGCAGGCATTCGTCTCGACTGTGCCCGCCATCGTGTCTGGGTGGGTGCGCGAGAGGTCGTGTTGACGGCGACGGAATTTCGCCTCCTCCATATCCTGATGTCCCAACCGGGCCGAGTGTTTGACCGCGACACCCTCGGTGGGCAGGCCTATCCGGATGGTCGTCACGTCTCCGGGCGCACGGTCGACTCTCACATCCGCCGGATCCGCGGCAAGTTCCGCGACCTCGGACACGATCCGGTCGAAACGGTCCACGGGGTGGGCTACCGCCTGCGATGCCCATGATCCGCTTTGTCCTGCCACTGCGCACCTGGTTGTTGCTGTCCTACCTAGTCGTGCTGGTGTTGCCGTTGGGCGCCCTGTGGGGGACCGGAGCCTTGGCCATGGATCTTCGTGCGCAGACACGACTCAATCTCGACAACCAGGGCGATTTGCTGGCGTTGATGTTGGCGCGGGAGATTGCAACTGCAACAAGTGCGACTCCCGGTGTCGCGGCGACCCAGACCTATCTCCAACGCAGTGGGCCCCAGCTGAGTGAACTTCTCAACACGGCCAAACTCAAAACCCTCGCGGGGATTCGCCTGGTCGATCAAACAGGTGTCGTGGTCGCTAGCAGCGGCGGGAACGTCGGTACCGAGCTCGCAGGCGATCCCGAAGTTGCAGATGCACTCGTCGGGGTCACGGGGACACAGATCCGACCGCGTCCGCCACCCAATCACCGGGGCTCCCTCGCGGGTCCGAGCCGCCGGGCCACCGTGCGGGTGTTTGTCGCCAAACCCGTCACCGTGACGATTGCGGGCCGCTCCGAAGTCGTCGCTGCAGTGGTGCTGTCACGGACGCCTCGCGAGGAGCTTCAGGCCCTCTACCAAATGGCTCCGCGCCTGTGGTGGGGCGTCGCGCTCGCTGTTTTGTGTACACTTTTTTTGGCGGTGCTGGCCGGCTACTACGGCTCGCGGTCGCTGCGTCGGCTCTCGAACCTCGCCGGGCGCCTGAGCCATGGCGACCGTGTCGACGCGACCCAACTCGCCCGCGGTGCCCACTCCCACGTGCGGGAGGTCCGCGAGCTGACCGAGACGGTCGAGAAAATGGCGACACTTGTACAAGCACGTGTCGATTACATCAACGAGTTTGCCGGCCATGTCGCCCACGAATTTCGTACGCCACTGGCGACCCTTCGCGGCACCGCCGAGTTGCTCCACGACGACGAGTCGATGCCGGTGGACCAGCGGATCCGGTTTTTAGACAACGCCCTGCAGGAGCTCGATCGCTTGGAACAACTGATGGATGGATTGTTGGCCCTCGCCCGCGCCGAGCGGCACCACATTCGCAATTCACTCAACCTCGATGACCTGCTCGAGACCGTGGCCGCGCGCTACCCCGGGGTGGTGGTGACAGCCGGGGCCGGCGAGATCCATGCAAATACACAACAACTCGACGCAGTCCTCGACAACCTCCTCGACAACGCCCGCACCCACGGAGGTGCGGCGGCCAACATCGACGTCCGGGGCTTTCGCACCGACACAGCGGCCGGGTTCGAGGTCGTCGACGACGGCCCGGGAATCTCCGAGCAAAATCAATCTCGGGTGTTTGAACGGTTTTTTACGACCAACCGCGGGCACGGCGGAACCGGACTCGGGTTGGCGCTGGTCAAGTTGATCGTCGAGAGCCACGGAGGAACGGTCGCGTTGACGAGCCAGCCCGGGCGCACATGTGTTCGCGTCCACCTGCCCCTCGTCGCTCGACAAACCTCGCCGCCTGTGTAGGAAGCTCGGTGCGAAATCCGAGCTAGGCGGGCGTCGGTACCGGCACTCCGATCGCGCGGCGCGAGTAGTCGCGGACCAGCGGCATCGAGGCCGTGCCCAGGCTAATTGTATAACCAATGATCGATGCGAGTGCGAGGCTGATCGGGCCGAAGGCACCAAACACGATCGCCGAGGCTCCGAGCGCAGTCACAACCCGTCCGGACGTGGCGATCACGTCCTGGTCTTCGGCAAAGTCGTCGGCGACTTCAAACAGCGCCAACAGCTTGAAGAGGGAACCCGAGGGGATCACGATTCCGGCACTTGGATGAACGGTGGGCTCGCCCAGACAGACCTCGATATCCGCGTACCACGACGCCGGAGCATTGGCTCGACCGTCGCCGACATAACACACTTGGCGACCGGTTTGCTTGAGCCACCGGACAACCTCGGCTGCACGAGCGCCGCCGATATTCGGCACATCGTCGCGGATCCCGAGTTTTTCGGCGAGCATGCGTGTGGCCCGAACATCGTCCGGACTGAGCATGACAACATCCACCTTGCGGGCTCGCAGCGCACGGACAAGATCGAGGGCTCCCGGGCGAAGTTGGGGGGCGAGCTCGATGGTGCCGCAGTAGTCCGTACCGTGTGTCACATGCATACACAAATAACTACCATCGGCGATCGCCTGCGCGCGCGTAGGTAGCACAATCCCTCGGTCCAACAGTTCGCGGGTGCTCGCCAGCTGCAGCTTGCGCCCGCGGTACTGCGCCTGCATCCCAAGCCCGAGATCGCAAACCCCGGTTTCAAACGCGAAATCACCACATCCACGGCCCGCCGCATCGACGATCGCGTTCGCCAACGGGTGTTCGCGATAAACACACAGCGACGAGGCCAGCTCGAGAACATCTCGTGCGCTTCGGCCCGAGGCCGGGTGAACCTCGACAACTTCAAAGGCATCACGGGTCAACGTCGAACGCTCCAACACGACGGCATGGATGGTCGACAACCCCTCGAGGGCACGAACGTCGTAGAGCCGGAAGGACGCCCCTTCGGCGGCCATTGTATTGACAACCGAGTAGCCGAAACAAAACAGCGTGTTTGCAAATACATTGATCCACACACCGGCGACAAATCCCAACGGCCCGTGGGCGAGCAATCCTGCACCTGCGACCGCGAGACAGGGGCGAACGGAACTCTCGCACTCGAAGTCCGCCCGACCTGTGCGGGTCACTTCGCGCGTGCGGACAGCGAGGCTGGCGAGGGCTTCAGGACCGGAGGCCAAGGCGCGGACAGTCGCCTCACCACTGAGGACAACGCTCCAAGCATGGACAAACTCGCCAACCCCGTATTCGCGTGTGCACGACGCCAGGGACACTCCCAGCGTGCCCGAGACCAAGCGAGCATCGACCGGAATCCGGTCGCCTGTACGGACAACCAGGAGATCTCCTGTGCGAATCTCGAGCAACGGCACCTCGACTTCGCTCCCACTTTCGACTCGCCAGGCGACAACCTCGACCCGCTTTGGAGGTTGGAGCGGTTGGGTCTTCAGGCGCCGGGTTGCCAGCTGTAGACGAGAGCCGGCGGCGAAGAACAACCACGATGACGCGGCCAAGGCGGGGGAGTTGAGGAGCGTATGGGCGGCGATGTCAAAGGTGACCAACCCTTCGAAGGAAAGTCGTCGCTCATGCCAGAGCGTCCTCGCCGAGCGCTTGAGGTGGGGCAGCACACCCACGAACAACATGGGAAAGCTGAACAGCCGGACGAACGGAATCACAAAACCGACACCTGCGAGCGCCAGCGTGCCCAACGAGAGCCCCAATGAGCGGTCTGCCGCCTCGATCGCCAAGTCGCCCGCGTCGTCGACCTCCAAGGTCACCGGCACTTGCCCATCCCCGTCGGCTGCAGCGTTCGGTTCGGGCTCTTCCGCTATCTGTGAGCGCGTGTTCGCGTCGTCCAAACGCGGACTCGCAACAACAAACCGAATGAGTTCTTTACAAGTAAAAAACGCAGCACCGGCCCACACGAGACTTAGGAGTGCCATCTCAGACTTCTACATATACATACCAAGATCTCCCGCCCCATGAAACGGCTCGTTTTGAACATGTTGCCGCCTGGCTTGAGGTATATTCACGCCGGGCTCAATGGGCCGAACGGGTAGAGGAGAAAAACAATGGAAACTGCTGAAGCAACCACTGACACCGACGACGTCACGAGCAACGCTCCCGAAGTCGTGTTGAGTCCGGCGGAGCGAGTGGAGCAAGCGCGCTCCATCATCCACCGCAACATTTTATGGGCGCTAGGGTCCGGACTCGTACCCCTACCCGTCTTCGATCTCGTCGCTATCACCGGGATCCAACTCAAGATGCTGCGCGAGATGTCCAACGTCTACGGGCTCGAGTTCAGCGAAGGGATTGCCAAAAAAGCGGTCGCATCCCTGGTCGCCGGCTTGGGTGGCGTCGGCCTCGGGACACTGATCGCCCCGAGCTTGGTCAAGTTTGTCCCGTTCCTCGGAACTGCACTGGGTATCGTGAGTGTGTCGCTCGTATCGGCGGCCTTCACCCGTGCGACCGGTTCGGTGTATATGATGCACTTCGAGTCCGGCGGTAACGTTCTCAACTTCGACCCCTTGGCCATGCGTGAGCACTTCAAAAAGGAGTTCACGCAAGCAGTCGAGGATCTCAAGCAAGAGTAACCGCCAGCCGAGTTTGCGGGTGGCAACACCTGTACATTTGGTCCGCAACCGACCGGCACGTTCACGGTTCACAACTGTGGAAGTGCCGGATGTGTTTTTCTGAACAGTCCATGCGTCTGCCCCATCGTCTTCCGATCTGGGAGTCGTTCGGCTACCGTGGTTGTGGCGATCGCGTCTTTGCGATCCTCTACCGGAGTTTCCGATGGCCGAAGATACCAACGAGACAAGTGCGATGGAGGGACCCAAATCTGTCACAGAGCGGGTGAGCGAAGCGCAGCTTGTCATTCACCGCAACGTCCTGTGGGCCCTCGGCTCAGGGCTCGTCCCTGTTCCGGTGTTCGACCTCGTCGCCGTCACGGGCGTACAGCTCAAGATGCTGCGCGAGATGTCCCAGGTGTATGGCCTCAAATTTAGCGAGGGCATCGTTAAAAAAGCGATCGCGTCCCTACTCTCGGGTCTCGGCGGAGTCGGGATCGGCACGCTGTTGGCCCCGAGCCTGATCAAGTTCATCCCCTACATCGGCACAACCCTGGGTGTGGTCAGTGTATCGGCACTGTCCGGCGCTTTGACCCACGCGACCGGCCGCGTGTTCTTGATGCACTTTGAGTCAGGTGGCACGGTTCTCAACTTCGACCCCTACGCAATGCGTGCCCACTTCAAACAGGAATTCGAGCAGGCTGTTGCGCGGATGAAGCAGGAAGGGTCGACCGCGTGAATGCGATCCTTGTCATAGGCATCCCGGTGCTCGCAATGTTGGCGGTTGGGTTCGTCGGTAGCACGCGTCGCATCGGCTTTTGGCCTGCACTCATCATCGCCATTGTCGCCACACCGATCGTCGGTTTTCTGATCGCGGCGCTCTCGGGGCACCGGCCGTGGCCGGGAGAAAAGCGTCACCGACGAAAGTACGCGTAACCCATGACCCAAGTCATACACGACGACGAAGAGATTTCGCGGCCGCTCCGCCAGCGGGTCTGGGATGTCTATACAAAGTTTCGGTTTTGGGTCTACTCGTTTATCGTCCTCCTCCTGCTGGGGGTCGGGGTCCTGTGGCCATTTATGTTCATCCGGATCCCGACCGGGTACCACGGGGTGATGTACCGCTACTTCTTCGGCGGCACGGTCACCGATCGAATCTGGGGGGAGGGCCTCCACGTGATCCCGCCGTGGGACTATCTGACGCTGTACGAAACACGTCTGATGGAAAAGAACCTCACGTTCTCGACGCTGAGCGAGGAGGGCCTCAACCTCGAAGTCTCGCTGTCGATACGCTACCGGCCGAGCAAAGAAATGCTCGGGTATCTCCACCAAGATGTCGGCCCCGAGTACTACAACCGACTCATCTACCCCGAGGTTCGCTCACACGTCCGCGAAACCTTCGGCAAACGCTCTGCCCACGCGGTCTACTCAAGCGCCAACGACGTCATCCAAGAGCTGCGGTCGATCACGATTTTAGGCCGTGTCGACGATACCGGGACAGAGACACGAACCGACGCCTATATCCGCGTGCAGGAGATTAAACTCATCGGAATCGAGCTACCCGACATCGTCAAACAGGCGATCGCCGAGCGCTACCGCCAAGAACAGTTGATGCACGAGTACCGCTATAAGCTCCAGCGGGCCGAGGACGAGGCGGAACGTCAACGGATCGAGGCTGCGGGGATTCGCGACTACAACAAAATCGCCGCTGGAATCTCCCCCGACATCCTGCGCTGGCGCGACATCGATGCGACCCTTTCCCTCGCACAATCGGAGAACGCCAAGGTGATCGTCCTCGGGGGCAACGACACGCCTCTCCTGTTTAGCCTGACGGAACCAACCCCGGGCAAGAAAAATGCCGATACAAATAAAAGGAGCGAACAGGCGACTCCAGGCAGTCCTGTCGCGGGCGAGGCGAGTTCCCGTAGGGGCGGCCTTGCCGACGGGACAACGATCCTCCCCCAGGCGGACGCCGCCGCGACGCCCGCCGTAGCTCCCCCTGCCGCGACCCCTTCGGACGGGACGACACTCGTCCCCCAACCCCCTTCCGACGCCCAACCCACGGTCGTGGGACCGTGACCGCCTGCAGTTGTCGCTCTCCAAGGCATGAAACCCAACTCCCACCAAGAACACAAAGAGGCGAAGCTTCGCCGCCTCGAGCTCATCTCGTTCGCGGTGATCAGCCTCATCCTCGCGTTCAGCCTATGGCTCCTATGGCTACGCCTGTTTCACCCCCACGAAGGCCCCGAAACGGCGCTGCTGGGGGATTCCAAGATCATGAAGCCCGGCTTCCGCACGCGTTGTGGGCGTCCGACCAAGGGCAATGAAGCGATCAACGTGCGACTCGTGGTCAGCGATGACAAAGAACCGTGGTTGGCCCAGGCCGCGACGGAATACATGGACAGTTGCCCCAATACCAAGATCTCACTCGTCCCTCTCGACGATATGCGGGCGGCAAACGCCATCGGCACAAACGAGATTCAAGCGACCGCATGGTTACCGACCAACGACCTCGCACCGCAGTACCTCGAAAACCAATGGCCAGATGAACGCGGGATTCCGCTGTTGGTCGAGTACGATCAATCGCTGCTCGAATCACCAACCGTCCTGTTTGCCTGGGAAGATCGCTACCGGGCAATGGAAGCCCTGATCCCGGATTGGGGGTTCAATGGTGAAATCTGGGCGAGGAGCCTGTGTGCGGCCCTGCCATTTTCCCCCGACGCACAGAAACTGCAGCGCGAACAGAGAATCCCCGGGACGTGGCTCGACTGGAAGCAAACGCAATATCCACAGGGTGCCCCGCCGGGCGTCGAGCTGCCGTCCGACGAGGAACTCGCCGCCTGGGGAACCGTTTCCTTTTCCCATACCTCGCCCACCCGCTCCTCACTCGGACTCGCCACATTGGTGCTCATGTCCTATGATTTTGTGAGCTTTTGGAGCAATACAGGTATGTTGTCGGAGAAGTCGTACCACGACGGATTCCACGAAAGTAAGGACAAATTTCTCGCCTGGCTCCGCCGCTGCGAAGGTGGTCTCGACACACCGATGGACTCTACTGAAAAGCTCACCGGCACCATGTTTCATGTCGGGATGAGCTTCGACGGCGTTGTGACCACAGAAAACCTCGTGTTCAAAACGCTCGACCGCATCTACCGTCACCCCAATACGATGCGACGCATCCGTGTGGTCTACCCACAACCGACCATTGTCAATAACCATCCCATCGTCTACCTGTTTCCCGCAGACCCGGCGACAAAAGAGTCCCGCGAAGCGACCAAACGCTATGTCCGGTTTTTGCGGAGCAAGCTGCAGCAGACAAAAGCGATCGAATTCGGATTTCGCCCAACCAATCCGACCGTCTCGATCCGAAACTACGACCGGCGTAAGAACCCATTTCTGCGTCTACGGAGTTTTGGTGTCAAAGTCGACATCGACCCCAAACAACCTCCACTTGTCAATGGAGCGGCGCTGCGGACTCTGGTCGAAATCTGGGAAGATGCGACCGGCCGCAACTAGCATCTGACGTCCCGCGGGCGTTCGCAGGGAAATCCACGGCTTTTAATTGCGTAGACAACGATCACCTGCAGCCAACGCGTCCTCGACTCGACCGAACCTTCCATTTTGGGGCGTTTGAGTCGGGCATTCTCCCGCGACACCTGGGCTGCCTTCACTTTCTCAAACACCTCGGGAACTTCTCGTGTCGGCCCGTGTCTGTCGTGCCATGAACCGCAGCTATGCCTGGGCTCTGGGGTTGACCTGTGCCCTGTGGGGCCTTGACGCCCATGCCGACAACCTGACGCTGACCCGTTCGCAACCGGTGCGCGAGGTCTCCCATAGTGTCGATGTTCAGATTGTCGACGGTGTCGCCCGCTATACCGTGCGCCGGACATTCGCCAATACCGGCACCCTGGCCGATGAAGCATCCGTCGAAATAGACCTGCCCCCCGGGGCAGCTGCTACAGGGCTACGGATCCGCGCCCGCGACCGTTGGTATCGCGGCGAATTGATGGAGGCAGAGGAGGCGCGGGAAAAATACCGCGAGCTGACGGGTCTCGGCGCCTTCGAGCCCAAGGACCCCGCGCTGTTGCAGTGGGTGTGGGCCGACCGCTTGCATCTACAGGTTTTTCCAGTCCTCGCCGACGGTGCCAACACCGTCGAGTACACCCTCACCGCGCCCCTGCGTTATCGCAAGGGACGATATGTCCTCGCCTATCCCCGCCAGGGCACACCCGCCGAAGACTCGGCACCGCTGGCCACACCTGTGATCCGCATCCATCCGGGTTATGGCGACGCGACCATGCCGATCACCGTCGACGGTCACCGCACCGTTCTCGACGCGCCTGTCGTCCTCTCCCCACCACCGACACCCCAGTGGCACGGCGACTGTTCGCCACCCGAGCGCGCCAGCTACATCCACAGTCGGATCCCGATCGAGGGTATGCGCAAGGTTCAGGCGGCCAAGGTGACCCTCGACATCGATCACACCTACCGCGGCGACCTCGAAGTCGAGCTCGTCGATCCCCAAGGCGGCTGTCACGTTGTCGTCGATACCAGCGGAAGTGAAAACGACATTCGTGGTACATACACCGTTCCGATCGATGGAGAGATTCTAGAGGGCGGCGATTGGTACCTGCGAGTCAGCGATACCGCGGGGCTCGACGTCGGTACACTCGAACGCTGGTCACTGGCGCTGGATGTCGGCACCACCCCGGAAAAGCGCTCGTGGATCCGCGAGAAACGGGCGATGGATGTCCCGATGTTCATCCCCGACGCCCCCGAGCACGATGGCGATGGCGGCCTCGCGGTGATCGAGCTGGCGCCGCCCAAGATCCGCAATTTCGCTGCCCGCGTCGGCCGGGTGGTCGCGTCCGATGACAACAGCTTCCTGCGCGTCGAAGTCGATGCCGCGCCACAGTTGCGCCAATTGCCCCGCAATGCTTCGGTGGTATTTGTTGTTGATGCATCGATTTCGATGGGTGAGCGCGGGGTCGATCGTCAACTCGCCCTCGCCCGCGCCTATGCGACCCATGTACCTGACGCCGCGTTTGAGGTGGTCGCCTATCGCCGCCGTGCCGAACGCGTGTTGGGAGCGTTTACCCCCGCACCCAAACTCGCCAGTGAGTTGCACGTACAAAAAAATGCCGGTCGGTTTGAGACGGATAACGGCAGTGCACTCGACGAGGGTCTCCAACTCGCAGCCTCGCTGTTGCGCGGCCGCGAAGGGCCACGACGGATCGTCGTGCTGAGCGACGAACTCGTGCGCACGCGATTGACCCCAACACTCGGGGCGCAAGCCGCCAAACTCGCCCCGCAGGGAACAATCACACATCTGGTGGTACCGGATAGCGACGACGACTTTGCACTCGTACGCGACGACAAGGCTGCATTGGCCACGATTGCCCGCGCCCGTCGAGGGGTGTACTACCGCGTATCGATCCCAGAAGACATGTCCGAAAAGTCACTCGCTACAGCGACTCTCGGACTGGTCCGCCCCGTCTCGCTCGAGAACTTCACCATCGATGCGGGCAACCTCGACCTTTCGGACCTCGATGTTCCCGATGTGCTGCACGAAGGCGAAGGAGTTCGACTGATGACCCATGCAGCGAGCGTGCCCGGCGAGGTCGTGGTCTCGGGCATGCTGTGGGGTACCACCGTTCGCCGCAAGGTCCGGGCAAGCCAGGCATTTAGCCGGGCAACTGCAGCATTTGTGTTCTCCGAAGACGAGCACCACGACCTCACAGAAGCAGAGATGATGACGGTGGCCATGTATGGCAAGGCCGTCTCCCCAGTGACCTCGTACCTAGCGACAGAGCCGGGTGTACGCCCTTCGTCGATCGGGTTGCTCCACTCGCTGGTGGGCACTGGACGTGGGGGCGGTGGAAGTGCCCACGGAGCGATGGGGTATGGAGGCCTCGGAAACGCCAAGCCGTTCACGCTCGAGGAGCTCGTGGCCAAGCCGCTCAAAACATGTATCGACATGCATCATCCGGCGACCAACTGGAGCCTCGACTTCGATGTCGAGTCGACCTATCGGGAGATCGTCGATGTGATCCCCAAACGGGGCCTGCAAACCGCGATGGACCGCTGTGCCGTCGAGGCGGTATGGAAAGCCCAGTTGACGTGGAACTTCAAACGCGAGCGCGAGATGCATTCGCTCACGCTCAACAGATCGTAGCCATCAAACCGACCGCACACGCACGACCTATCCAATGCCTTCGCGGAAGATATAGAGACCGTCGTACCAGAAGGCACCGCCAACCACAGTGGCACTCGGCGGGGCGTCGGGTAGTGTAAATGGCTCATACTCGCCGAAGGGGTCGGTTTGGATAAACTCGAAGCAGGTGCCAACATCCTGAACATGGACATCGCTACCAAACACGCCAGCTGCAAACCGCGGAAGTGGTATCATCTCCATCTCACATATCAATGTATCATCAATTGTCCAGGGATACTCGTTGAGTGAGAGCCACCACGCCCGGACGGAGGTGGGCGTAGCAGGTGCGTATTCTTCAGGGCCCCAATCCGGGCAACACTCCACCGTCTGGTCATGCGTGATCAACTGATCGTTCACCCTAAATCGATAGACCTCGGCAAGCCCGGACCTTTGGATGGTGATGCTATCTTCGGCCGTCGATGGTGGGCTCTCGATGTCGTTGATCGCATATGCAGCCAAGGCGGTACTACCTTCAATTTCGGGAAATAGATCGCCCCGATCTCCCGAGTCGATCCAGGTCATTGTATCGAGATTGAGCACATGGTAGGTCGATTGGGTAGCAACATAGCCGTGTTTGAGCTGTTCGATATCAAATGCGAAGTGAATCGAATCCTTCGGCGCATGATCGGCACCCCCCGCGGCCTCGATGCGCAGCCCCTTCCACTCGCTGAGGTTCCCATCGAGGATCCAGATATCGCACAGACTCGAGTTATCGAGGCAGGTCCAGGAACTCCAGGTACAATCATTTTGGCAGCTGCGATGATCATACCCGCAGGTACCACAGTCCTCGCCGATTTCCTCCTGCCCAGGAGTACACTCCGGCTCCGCACACCCGCCACCAGTCGCGTCCGTCGTGGCCGAGGTCGGATCGGTGGTGGGATTTGTGGTCGTCGGGTCGCTGGTACCGTCCGAACTATCACTGGTGACCCGCGTGTCGCTCGACATCGTTGTATCAACACTCGTCGCCAACGTCGTGGCGGTCGAACCCGCCGTGGTCGATGTATCTCCGGCAGTCGTCGGCATCGTCGCCGACGCCATCGGGTCGCGTTCGTCGTCCACAAAACAGCCCAGTGTAGGGCTCCACGCCACTGCGGCCACAAGAAGGGTCAAAAGGTTCAGCGATCGATCCGTACGGTGCGCCATGGTTTCTCCGCGATGTCAGTTTATCGTACCGCGACAGACAGTTCGTACAGGGCCGACGCGATCAAACGACCCCTTGAGACACATTTCACACGTGTGCGGCCACCTTCGAGCGCAAAGCCGCCCAGCCGGTCCTCACGCGCGGGTGAAACAGACTGGGACGATGATTTCAGTGCTGAGCAGGCCGCCGGGTTCAAACTCGCCGAACGGGTCAGCTTGCACGGATTCCAGTCGTTGATGCTACAACCAAACGACGACTCGCTCAGCCTGGGACAACAGCTCGCCTATCGCTCGGGATCGACGAGCGTATATTCCTTGGCCCGCCCGCCCGAACCGATCATCAGTCGCCCGGAACCTACTAGACTTTCGATCGCCATTCGCACCTGGTAGTCGCTGAGTCCCGTCCGTCGACGCAGCTCGCTGCGGGTCGCGGTTCCATGGTCGGCGAGGGCCGAGGACACCCGCGTCACCCGGTCGACCGGCGTTTTGCCCTCCCCAGCCTGCAACCGGCCGTCATCGATCCGGTGTGCGAGTGCACTGAGCCTCGCCACCGCCTTGGGAATCCGGCGTGCGAGCGCCGGAGTTGCCACCAAGTAGATATATTCCTCATTGCGCAGGTGGCTGACTTTGCCGACCCGGTCACCGGACGGGTTGTAGACTCCGATCTGGGCCCCGACGTAGCGTTTGAAGTCCTTTGTAACAACAAATACCTGACCGTGTTCGGCGAGCAACGACTCGAGCATCACGCGGCTCTGGTAGCCCTCGTTGTTGAACGAGACGACCATCAGCGGAGCTGTGATGGCGTCGATCAACGCGGCAAATGTCTGACGATGGGTGCGTTTGGAATTGTACGAACTTTTGCGGGTGCGGCAGTCGACCCGCTTGCGCGCCACACCGTAGGTCTCTGGCTTGTCCCACAGCACCAGCGATTCCCAGATGTGATAGTTGGACAGGTAGCTGTGTTGGTTGTAGGGCGGGTCGAGGTAGGCGATGTCGACATCCATCTCGCGTACCGCTTGATTGGCGTCGAGCATCAGGGCCCGACAATCGCCGTGGCGCACCCGTTGGAGCACGTCCGGCATTCGCATTTCCAGGTCGCGAAACGATCGTGGCGCCCACTTTTTGACATAGGCCATCTGCAGGCCACAGGTCGAATCGACCCGGTCGGCCGCCTCCATCAGCGACGTCAACACCACTGCCCGCAACCCGGGCGCCAGGCTCTTGCGTTCGATCGCCTCGCGGATGGCGTCGACGCGGGCCCCGTTTTTTGCTTGGAAAAATCTTGCTTGTACACAAAATGTTTCGGTGAAATACCCGGCCTTGCCCGGTAGCGCGTTGAACTCTGCAAGCAACTTTTTGGCGTCTTTGGCGACCGTTTCGAGGTCGCTCTCGACGTAGCACTGGGCCAAACAGTGGGCGTAGGCATTGTGGTCGTTGGCGGTGACGCGAAACCCGGCCCGCTTGCAGGCATGCCCCACCCGGCTGGTCCCGGAAAACACATCACCGACGTGGGTCAACTCGGGAAAGGCCTGGAGGATCTCGATGAGCGTCGGCAACAGGGTGCGTTTGGAGCCGATATACTTGATCATGCATCAACACCGATCATGTTGCGGTGCCGCAACACCCACAGGCTCAGCAGTGCCAAGATCCCGGCGCCGACAAATGCCCGGACCTTCCTCGCCCGATGGCGCTGCTCGACCGTACGCGCGAGCCACATCGATTCGATCGCTTGGCTGGCCTCAACCTGTTCGCGCTGGAGCTCATTTGCCCGCAACTCGTCGTCACCGTAGAACGTTTCGATCCGCTTGACGGCGGTGGCATCGGAAATCGCACCGAGTCGGCCGGCGAGCTCGGCATCGCGTTCGGCGAGAAAACCGAGGGTGAGACAGGCCAAACACCCCAGCACCGGGATCCAGGCGTAACGGCGCCAGGGGTAGACGACCCGGGTAACCGTGGGCCACGGAGTATGTTGGCCGGTACTCAGGAGGCTTGGTTGCTCTTGATGTTGTCGAAGTTGAGGATCGCATCGCCCTCGGCGGCGGCCCAGCTGGCACGAGCACGCATCCGACCGAGGTAGGCCGAGATGGACCCAAAGCGCCCGTTGTCGACTTGGGTCCCCTGGATCAGGGACAGCGTGGCGGTAAAGCAACTGTCGACCAGCGTGTAGTGGCCGCCCATCATAAACTCGTGTTTGGCGAGGTGGGCTTCGGTGACTTCGAGGGCAGGCTTGAGCTCTTCGATGATCGAGGCGAGTTTTTTGGGACTAGCGGCCTTCATGCCCGTCGCCGGAGCAACGCGTTCGGACCACCACACCGTGCTGCACTGGCGCACAATATGTGCAGCTTCAAACATCATCCACTGCATCGCCAAGCCCTCGCCTTCAAGACGGGCCGGCCACAGTTTTTGCTGCTTGCGGGCGATGTACATCAAAATCGCGTTGGATTCACTCAAGGTGTACTTGCCGGCCTGAAGGACCGGCACCCGCTTGTACGGGTTGATCTTGGCGTACTGCGGTTGCATATGCTCGCCGCGAAACAGGTTGACTTCGATGACTTCGTAATCTTCCCGAAGTTCCGCGAGCGCGAGGCGGACTTTGAGCGCGTTGGGTGACCGGCGAAAGCTGAACAGGCGCATGCCCGGGAGCATGCCACAGTCGCGGCGAGACTTGGCGACCGCGGCGACCCTCAAATGCGCACTTTCGCCTCACAAACGCTGCTTTTATGAGCCGGCAAAGTCACGTGCAAACTGCTTCACAGCGAAGTTTCGGCAAACGGACGGGCGGCGATCCACTGCCGCGTCGACCGGTCGAGGCTATAGCTGAGGACCGGGTCGGGCTCGAGCGCCTCGGTGCGGGCGAGGGATTGATCGGATCCGAGGATATACAAATTTCTTGGGGGATTCTGTGAAGCTCCGGTCTCGCTCGAGACAAAGACCGTGGTCCGACTCCACATCAATGCGTCGCCATCGTCATCGATCGCAGCCACCCACATCGGGACGCCTTGGTGTTGCTCGAGCCCCGCCTCTGAGACGCGGACAAACGTTTCGTTGGTCGCGTCGTCGATGAAATACGCCCCGCCGATCGTCTCCAGGCCACAACCCCACATCGCCCACGAACCCGCGGGTGAAACTGCGGGCGTGGTCGGGTCGGGGCAATTCGCCTGGCTGACGCTCAAGATATCGATCCCGTCGGTGGTCGCCCGCATCATCGGACCGCGCCCGGAAATCGAAACCACGGCACGCCCCTGTTGCACCTGATGCAGTGACAACCGAGCTTCGGTGATCCACGGGCGCTGGTCGACCTCCCCCGTTTCCCAGTTGTACACGGCCCATCCGGTCTCGGTTTGAAAGACGTAATGCACAGGTGAGATCGCGGCGATCATCTCTCCTTCGAGAAGCTCGAGGGGCCCACTGGCACCGAGCACACACGTGGCTTCGGCGGCTGGCAACTGGTCCGGTTCGTGTGTCCAACTCCACCGCTGCAGGCGACACCCGACGTCCGGATCGCCGGGCAGCGTGATCGCTTCGCCATCCGGGTCGACACGTGCCAACGTACAGTGCTTGGCCCTTCCCGGGCATCCCTCCGCCGACACCGGGGTGACTGGAACCGCATCCAGAAGCCTGCCATTTGCCAGAACGCGACTGGTGCCATCGGCCTGGTAGCGAACTGCGGCCAGCCGACCACCGGCGACCGGCTTGCCGTCGGTGCTGACTTCGACGGTAAAGAAAATAGTTGTATCAGCAGCAAATACGGTGGCAAACGGAACATCTGAGATGTATTCGTGCCGCGGGACAAAGCCGGAGGAGTCGGTCTTCGCCTCTCCTTCGAGGTCGATCCAGGAAAGCGTCGGCGGGCTGTCCCCCTGCCACGCCAACATGTCTCCGCGGGGGCTAAAATCCAGGGTTTGCTCGCCTGTCAGACCGGTGGGCAGCTGGATGGGCAACACCCGGTGTCGGCGAAAGTCGATATACGCAGCGCGAAACACGTCGCCGTCGCCCAGCTGGTCAAACGCCCCGCCGGGGAGCGACCGCACCAGGGCACCCTCAGCAGAGGGCGAGAGCGCGACAATCAATTGCTCGTCCGTCGCAGCTGCGGGGTTGAGGATCCGGTAATCGGTCGTGACCCCGTTGGCGTATGCATGAAGTACGCGCGAACCATCCTCTGCGATCACACCGTCGAGCCACACAGCCCGCGCATCGATTCGCGGCTGCGGACATCCGGCCAACACCACGATCGTCAGCCACCACGGGCGTGACTTGACTCCGGTCCGTCGGTCGACGAACAGTCGGCTGCAACCGCGACTTGTACCCGTGCGCTGCAAAGTCGGTGGGATGGTACCAGGCATCGACGTTGGCAGTTGCACGCACTGTCGCCTGACAACTCGCGGGCCGATTTGGGGGTGAGAAATCCGGGCGAACTCGGGTTGCGCCCACCAGACGCTTGCGGCACGCTTGCGCGCCATATGGCCGAAGACCAAAACGATTTCGACCCCTCCCAAGAACTAGAAGACCTCGGCGACGGCGAGTTGATGATCGACGAGTCCGGCGAAGATGAGGATGCACCCCTCGACGGCCAAGGCGGCGGAAGCCCCGAGTTAGTCGCGGCTGCGGCAAGCGTCGAATTCGTCGCGCTCCCGATCGCCTGCACCAACGAAGGAAAGGGCGCCCCGCTGGCGATGGGTGTCCAGCGTTGGTGGGCCCAAGAGCTCGCCCAGCTAGGCCCGAAGGCAGCCGCTCCCGTGTTCACCGCGATGCAACAAACCGAGGACGGTCAACAGGTCCCGGCGTTGATGGTGTTTCGCGAAGATTGGTCCGACGAACGGATCATCGAGGGCATCGGCCGGTTCCCCAATGCCCAAAAAGGCATGGTGACCAACATGCATGTCGAGGAGGACAACCTCAAGTTGACCGCCCGCATGGTCTCGGTCGAAGGCGAGAACGTCACCGACATCAAGACCTGGTCCTACCAAGGTGCGCCCGACACCTTGGGCCCCCAGTTGCACACGATGCTCAGCGACATGGCCACGGAGTTGGGTGTCGAGGTCAAAACCCCCTCGTGGGACAAGGCCTTCGGGACCGACAATCACCAGGCCCTGGTCTCGTTCCTGGTCGGCCTCGGCAACCTCAGCGCGCTGCAAGGTCGCTGTGTTCCGACGACCTCCAACCAACTACTCGCCCCATTGGTCGACGCCATCAACCGCGCCCCGACCATGGATGTGGCGATGCAGGCGATCCACGCCATGACCGACATCCTGATCGCCAACCAACCCGACCAGGGTGCGATCCCACTGTCGCTGCAAGCACTGGCCACCGGGGCGCAAAAGCGGAAGACCGACCAGGGTGCGTGGTTTCACCTCGCGGTCGTGTTGCGTCGCATCGGCGACCTTGGCGGGGCTGTCAACGCATTCCAACAAGCGCTCAACCTCAACCCGCGCAACGCCCAGGTCGCGGCCCAGTTCATCGACACCCTCAACTCCGCAGGCGACCTCGACAACGCCCTCAAGGTGGCCAAGTTTGTCGTCGAACAGGGCAACGAGCACCCGCAGATCCTCGGACAACTCGGCAGCTTGATGATCCAAAACGACGAGTTCGACGAGGCCGAGCCGTTTTTGCGCCGGGCCATCGAAGAGGGCAAGGTCCCGAGTGCCTACGGCGATCTCGCAAATGTCCTTTGGGACAGCGACGATGATGACAACCTCGAAGACGACCGCAAGGAGGCGATGCAACTGCTGCAGGCAGCCATCGAACTCCCGCGGATCGCCAAGACTTCGCTCGACATGTTGCTCGATCTCTATGAAGAGGAGGGCAACGATCTCGCCGGCCAACTACTGCTCAAGGCGGCTGAGCGCCAACCCGAAAATGCGATGGTGCTGCGCTATGCGGCCAATCTGTACGTCGGGGGGGACGACCGCGAGAAGGCCCGCCCCTACCTCGAAAAGCTGCTGTCGCTCAAGCGCCGCACACTCGACGACGATGCGTTTGCCCGCCGAGCCATGTTGGTGCTGACGGTCGACGACTTCGAGAGTCGCTACGATGCGGCGATCGAGGCCGTGCGTTCGTCTGCACCCAAAAAGCAACAAGAGGCGGCGGTGTTCCTGCGCAGTGTCATCGGCCAAGAGCCGCGCTACTGGCAGCCACACCTGATGCTGGCACTCGCGGTCCGCGGGACCGAGGGGGACAACGCGGCCTTGGGTCACCTCAACAATGCGGTCCGGCTGCGCCCCAACGACGCCGAAATCCGCAACTTGATCGCGGCCATCCTGCGCAAGCAAGGGCGCCCGCGCGAGGCGGTCGACCACCTGCGAGCGGTCGTCGCCCTCAACCCCCGCGAGCTCGACCCGGTGATCAACTTGGCCAGCTGTATGCGCGACGCAAACATGTTCGGGGAGTGCCGCCAAGTTTGCACGGCCGCCTTGCAAATGGTGCCGAACCATCCCGAGTTCACCAAGATCCTGCAAAGCCTGCCACCGCCGAAAAATCAGCAGAACTGACGGGCCTGGCCCAATCGCCAACAAAAGGGGTACCCGATCGGGTGCCCCTTTTTGTGCTTCCAGCGCAGGACGTTCAACAAACACGCAGGCCGAGCGGCCCGACTTGCTTGCACCTACACTTACGACCTGTCCCTACGTGGGCAAAAACAAACGCCACCAGCTTCGCACACAACCGAACAAAATGCGGCAGTCGGCCATTTCAAGCGCCGGCCACTCGGCCGCCCAGACCCAGTCGGTTTTTGGGGCTTCCATCCCCCACCCAAATAACATAGCCTTTTGGACATGTCTTTTAGAGCTTGTGACCGTTGGACGTATCGCCTGTTGACTGCCTCGATGGCACTCGCCCTCGCCGCGTGTGGAAGCGATCCGAACGAGGAGATGAGTGGCTCCGAATCCGGTTCGGAAAGTGAAAGTACAACTGGTTCCGAAACAGAGGACCCGTCCATGGCGACCACATCGCCCACGGGTTCAAATTCGGATTCGGAGAGTACAAGCCCGAGCGGCAGCGATTCCGAGTCGGATTCTGACGATACAACATCCGAAACCGCGGGACCGACCACCGACGACCCGACCGACGACCCGACCGACGACCCAACAGACGATCCGACGGATGATCCGACGGACGATCCAACCGACGATCCAACCGACGATCCAACCGACGATCCAACCGACGATCCGACCGACGACCCGACGACCGATACCGACGATCCGACGACCGATACCGACGATCCGACGACCGACACCGACGATCCGACCGACGACCCGACAACCGACACCGACGATCCGAGCGATACGGATACAACGACCACTGGTAACGATGAGCCTCCCGAGTGGTTGTTGAGTATCGAAAACTCGACCCACACCCTGCAAAAAGTCGACATCAACACGGGTATGGCCGAAGACCTATGTGTCCTCAATTCGAACTCTAGCTATCCTTCGTTGACCTTTAGCCGCCTCAATGGCCTGTACGCCTCGCGCGGAGGCACGGCCCTCGATCTGATCGATCCGTGTACCTGTGACGTGACACAGATCGGCAGCTACGGAGGGTTCGGAGGGGTCAACGGCATCACGTCCGATCAAGCCATCGAGCTGTACGGGGTCGCAAGTAACCAGGACGAAGCGATCGCCATCGACACGATGTCTGGCATGGCGACCACCGTCGGGCCTTTGGGCTACAACTGGGGAACCGGCGGTGCGACCTGGTCCGACGAGCTCCAAGGCATGTATGCGATCAACGGCAGCACCGACCACCTGTACACGATCGACAAAGACTCTGGAGCGGCGACCGATGTCGTCCAGCTGACGGTGAACTTCGGCACGGTCGGCATCGAGCTCCACCCGGGCAACAACACAATCTATGCCTGTACAAGTAATGCAGTGCTCTACACCGTCGACCCATCGACCGGCCAAACCGACCCCGTCGGTCCGATGGGACAACAGGGGAGCTGCACCAACCTCGCGGCTCCGTATCAGCCCGTTCTCTGCAACGGCGAGCCGCTGTAGGTTCCGTATCGACCGCAGCGATTGGCGGGCACCGTATAGGGTGTCCGCCATTTATTTGCTGGTACACTTTTGCTCACCGCTGGATCCGAAAGATCCTCGGTTTGCCGTTGATCTCGAAGATAAACCCGAACAAAAACTCGATGTTACCGCTGTTGGCGTCGACTAGTTGCCGCGGGGGATTGATAAACGGGGCCGCTGAACGCACGGCTCGGATCGCCTCCTCGTCGAGGGCCGGGACGCCGCAGGGCTTGTGAACCCGGACCCGCAGCAGGGCGCCTTCGGGATTGAGTGTGATCGCCAAACGGGTGAAGCGCGTCGCCGTCCCCCACTTGCTACCCGTTGGATCGCGGGCGTTGTGGATGCTGACCGGATCCCAGTGCTGGGCGATGGCATCGCGGACGCGATTGAAAAACGAAGCGTACTTCCACCGCCGCGAGCTCAGGATGTTTTCTTGCCCTTCTTCGACCTCCTGAAGGTCGTCGAACGATCCAGGTGTCCCAAAAACCCGGTGCATGTCCTGGGTCGTGCCACGCAGCCCGCGGAGATTCCCGCCCGATGCACCTGGCTTTTGCGGCAAGCTCCCTTCCCGGGCCGAATCAGCGTCGATCGGTTGGGCACCGTTGCCGTCGTCGACCTCCCCGCGGCTTTGCGAGGGGTCGCGCGCGGGCGATGGATGAAGTGCCTTGCCCGGTTGCGGCGACATCTGCTGCCCGTCCGCGTCCTGCCCGGGGCGTTGTGGCGCATCTCCGGGGCGTTTGCGACGGTTCGGGGCCCGGGTTTCGCGTTCGACTTTTTGATCGAACTCCGACAGATTTTGCGTGTTGTCGGGCCGCGTTTCGTTGACCTTGCGGTGCTGTTGGACGAGCTTGCCCT
This sequence comes from uncultured Nannocystaceae bacterium, assembly GCA_964621785.1. Classification (GTDB taxonomy): domain Bacteria; phylum Myxococcota_A; class Polyangia; order Nannocystales; family Nannocystaceae; genus JACKDW01. The sequence continues at coordinate 15,120 of CAZUPD010000044.1, read as the reverse complement.
GGCCGTCGAGTAGCTGTTGGACCTCGGGATCGACAGCATCCTCGGGCGGCTCGAGCAACGTGACCTCCATAAACCCGTCGGAGTTGGGCAGCTCGCTCGCTGGCCACTGCCACTTGAGCACGCGATCACCGAGGGGCCACAGAATCAGATGGAAGATGCCCGAGCCGATCAGCATGGCGGCGATAAGCACGAGCGTGGATCCTTCTCGCTCGCGTCGCATCAGTTAGCGACCTCCATCCGCGAGCACGCCCACCACCGACCTGTCGCCCACATCGCAACACAAGCGGGCGTCGCAGGGAAACATGTCAGTCGTGGAGACATAGGCGAGGCGTGGCACAGTATACCGATGGTCGGGCGGTCTGTGACGGAGAACCTCCCGTCCAGGCCGAGGATTCCCTCGTTTCCCGGTCACGAGGGCACTGTGGGAGGCGAACCGGGTCGTCACGGTCTCGTGGCCGGATGTGCGGCAGCTCCACTGCAGCAGCGGGACCTCGGCGAGTTGCGAGTTGCGGCGGGACAATACATTTGCATACACATTTAGTTTGCGCGCGGTCGTCCGTTCCCGTCAAAGCCGCTGTCGTCGTGGACAACCGGGGGAAAATCTCGGCCCAACGGCGAAAACTCGGGAGTGCTCGTCGCGTAAGTGTGGCACAGTCCCGGCGATGACGCAGCTTCCGGAAGTTGTCACGCGGCGCTCGATCTCCCCCGGCGCCGAGGAGCTCATCGGCACGATCGTGCCGGTACTCGACCACGGGTTTGTCCAACCCATCGATTACATGGGCAACGACAACGACATTGTCCAAGCAGCCCGGGTCAGCTACGGCAGGAGTACCCGCAAGGTCCGCAGCGATCGCGGGCTGTTGCGCTACCTGATGCGACACCTCCACACGACCCCGTTTGAGATGTGTGAGGTCAAGTTTCGCTGCAAGATGCCGATCTTTGTCGCCCGTCAGTGGATCCGCCACCGCACCGCCAACGTCAACGAAATGTCGCTGCGCTACAGCGAGGCGATCGATGAGTTCTACGTCCCGGCGCTCGAGCAGGTCACCTACCAGTCCACGTCCAACAAGCAGGGCCGCGACGATCAGACCGAACTCTCGCCGGAGCTGCGCGAACGCGTCCGCAGCCTGTTGGCCCAGGGCAACACAGCCTGTTTTGCGACCTACCGCGAGCTCGCCGGCGAAGTCGGGATCGCCCGCGAACTCGCGCGCACGATCCTACCGGTTTCCTTGTATACGCAGTGGATCTGGAAAATCGATCTACACAACTTGATGCACTTTTTGGCCCTGCGACTCGATGCACATGCACAGTATGAGATCCGGGTGTTTGCCGAGGCGATGGCCGCGTTCACGCGTGCCTGGGTTCCGCTGGCGTGGGAAGCGTTTGTCGACTACCGCCAGAAAAGTGCCAAATTCTCGCGCCTCGAGCTCATCGCACTCGGTCGGATGATGTCGGGTCAACCCGCGACGGCGGCCGCCGAGGCTGCGGGACTCAGCGGCCGGGAACTTCGGGAGTTCTCGGCCAAGGTGGCACAGATCCCGCGGGATGAGCTCCTACCAACCAAAACAAAGGTGTAGTCACATCTTTCCCGGATGAAATGCGGTCGGTTCCCGGCACAGGTGTCCTACGGCGCACTCGTCTGAGACCACTGCCGGGCCTGCACCACCCCTTGGGCGGCTTGTTCGGCCTCGATGAGCTGTTTGAGCTTGGCAAAGGTCGTCGCCATCCGCCGCGAACTTTTGACCCGCATCATTGGAAACAGCAACTTCGCCAGTTTTCCGCGAACCGTCGTCGCTTGGGAGAACCGCACCCTGGTCCCGTCGGGCACCGTCTCGAGCGTAAATCCGCTGCTCGAGCGAATGTTTCGAGACTCGAGCATACTGACAAGCCGGTGGGGAGGATCGTATTCGAGAACTTCGCCGACCGCCGACGTGAGCCGCCCGCCGAGCTGGAACACCTGGTGGTAGGTGCTGCCGACCTGGATCGGGCCCGCCTCGGTCCACGAAGCTTCAATCACACCGTCGGCCCAATCACACAGGCGTTCGACGTCGAGCAACCACGAAAACACGGCCTCGAGCGGGGCCGCGATCACAATCTCAGTTTCAATTTCGACCGCATCATCCATCTTGTCGGCCACTCAAACGTACCTTTGGCAGGTAAGCTTCAAACGGGAAAAACCTACCACAATCTCCTGCGCAATCGGCTGTGAGATGCGGACGACTGTTGTATCGACACCGGGTGACACACACCGGTTCTTTGCGGGTCCAAACGGTTGTCTCAGCCAGCCGTTCGGCGCGAGATCTCAGTGAGTTCGCGCCCGACAGTGATTCTAGCTTGTAAAACAGCCCTCATCGACCCCACACGCGCCCGGTTTTCGGGTACATCGTTGCTCACTCCCATGCCGCGAATTCCCCGGCCACACGCGTTTCTCCGCCTCCTACTCGTCCTCCCGCTTGTGTGTGGGTCGGGTCTCGTCGGCTGTGGTGGGGACGCAGGTGCCGAAGAGCCGGGCGACCGAAAGGGCAAGGGCAAAGGCAAGGGTGACCGCAAAGGCAAGGGGCGAGGAAAAGGCAAAGGCAAATGGGGTGGTGGCGAGGAAGAGCCCCAAGGTCCCCTCGCTGTGACGGTGATCAACGTCGCGCCGGCACCGGTGTACCGGTACTACCGCACCTCAGGCACACTCAAGGCACTGCGTACCGCCGATATCGTGGCGATCCAGTCGGGTGTGATCGAGAAGTTACAGGCCGAGGAGGGGGACGTCGTCGAAAGTGGGCAACTGCTGGCCAAGCTCGACGCTCGCTCGTTTCAACTCCAGGCCTCCCGCGACCAGATCACGGCGCAAAACGCCAAAAAACAACTTTCGCGCCTCGAACAGATCGCGGCCCAAGATGCGGTTGCTCGGGAAGAACTCGATCAGCAACTTTTTAGCCTCAAAACGGCTCAGGCCAGCGCCAAGCTCTCGCGTCACCAAGTTCGCCAATCTGAGATCCGGGCACCATTCACCGGCACCATCACTCAGAGACATGTCGATGTGGGCAACCTCGCCGGCCCATCGACCCCGCTGTTTTCACTCGCCGACCTCTCGGCCCTCGACCTCGAACTGCACCTGCCCGAGGCCGAGGCGGCAACAGTCAAAATCGGGTCGGAGGTCGACATCGAGCTGCTCGACGAAAGTGTGTTTCAGGCCAAGATCCTGCGCCGTGCGCCCATCGTCGACCCGTTGACGGGGACAGTCAAGTTCACCGTTCGCAGCACAGTGTTTCCCGATATCGCAGTGCCAGGCGCGTTTGCCCGGGCCAAGGTGTTGGTCGACACGCGAAAGGCCGCACCGAGTCTGCCGCATTCGGCACTGTTCGATGTCGAAGGGAAAACCCATGTGTACGTGGTCGAAGACGGCAAGGCCAGTCGCCGCCGCGTCGAGGTCGGGCTGATGGGCGAAGACCGGGTCGAGATCAACGGCGGATTAGAGCCGGATGCCCAAGTGGTCCTCGACAGCTCCTCCGGGATCACCGAGGGCCTGCCGGTGAAGGCGGTGGCAGAGTCGGCGTCACATCCCGAGCACGCAAACGCCGCGAACTCCGAGTCGGAAACACAAGCTGGCTCCGGGTCCGACCCGTCGCCTGCCGACAGCGAGGCCCAACCCGCTGACACAAAGGCATCCGAAAAACGGCGCAAGCCCAAAGGTCGCCGGGGGCAACGCCCTTGATGCTCGACACCCACCGCGAGGCCTCCGGATCGACATGTCGGGCGGCCTGATCAAAGCCACGGTTCTGCGGCCGGTCACCACCACGATGGTGACGATCGCCATCATGGTGTTCGGCCTGGTCGCCCTCACACGGCTGTCCGTGTCGCTGCTGCCCGACCTCAGTTATCCGAGTATCACGGTCCAAACCGAATATCCCGACGCGGCGCCGACCGAAGTCGAAGAGTTGATCACCCGGCCGGTCGAGGAATTGGTCGGCGCGGTCCCGGGGGTTGTGCGTGTCGAGTCGACCTCGCGCGAGGGCAAAAGCGAAGTGGTCCTCGACTTCGCCTGGGGGACCGGTATGGACCGGGCGATGGACGACGTGCGCGAGAAACTCGACCGCATCGTCCTGCCCCAAGGTGCAGATCGCCCGATCGTCCTGCGCTACGACCCTTCTCAAGAACCGATCCTGCGACTCGCCTTGGTTGCCGACCACGCCTCCGACAGTGAACAGGGCGCGAACCGGGCCCGCAAAACCAAGCTGTCCGACGAGGAAGATGAAAGCGACCTCTCCCTCCTGCGCCGACACGCCGAGTTGCAGGTCAAGCGTTCGCTCGAAAAAATCCCGGGTGTCGCCGCGGTCCAACTTCACGGTGGCGACGAAGAAGAAGTCCTCGTCGAACTCGACCCTGCCCGCCTCGCCGCCCTGCGAGTCACCGCCGACGAGGTGATCTCTGCGATCCAGCGCGACAACATCAACCGCCCCGGCGGTGCCCTGACCCAGCGACGCGATCGTTTCCTGATCCGCACCGTGCACGAGGCCCGGACCCCCGCCCAGTTGGGGGCGATCATCGTCCGCAGCCTCGACGGTGCCGAGCTGCGGGTCCGCGATCTGGCGAACGTTCGCCGGGCACCCAAGGAGCGCGAGGAACTTTCGTTGTTGGGCGGACGCGAGGCAGTCGAACTCGCTGTCTATCGCGAGGGCGATGCCAACACCGTTGCGGTCGCGAACGAAGTTGTCGAAGCTGTCGAACAGGCCACCTCACCCGGGAGCCTCGTCCAACTTCCCGACGGCGAATCGCTGGTCATCCTCAGCAATCAGGCCGCGTTTATCGAGTCGGCGATCCGGGAGGTCCGGGACAACACACTGGTCGGTGGGGTGCTCGCGGTCCTGGTTCTGCTGTTTTTCCTGCGCGACCTCAAAGCCACGCTCGTGATCGCAACCACGATCCCGATCTCGTTGCTCGCCACATTTGTGCCCCTACAACTATTGGGCGTCTCGCTCAACCTCATGAGTCTCGGTGGCCTTGCGCTCGGTGTCGGCATGTTGGTCGACAACGCCATCGTCGTACTCGAATCGATCGCCCGCGTGCGCGAGACCCAAGATCCGCACAACCGCGACCCGAAGCGCAGCGCCACGCTCGGCACGGCCGAGGTCGCTCCTTCGGTCGTCGCCTCGACCCTGACGACCGTCGCCGTGTTCTTGCCGATGGCGTTTGTCGAAGGAGTCGCTGGCCAACTCGTCCGCGACCTCAGTTACGCGGTCTCGTTCAGCATCATCTCATCGATGCTCGTCAGCCTCACGCTGGTGCCGGTGCTGCAATCCCTCGGCGGGATGCGTACAGACGACGAACAGCAACCGACATCCCTCCTGTCGTGGATCGTCATCGTCCCTGCCCTGGCGTTTCGCCTGATCGGAATCGTGGTCGGAGCGTTGGGCAAGGTTCTCGGAACTCTCGCGCGCCCGCTCACCGGGATCTACGAACTGATCGAACGTGCCTATCCGGGATTGTTGCGAATCGCCCTGCGCTGGCGGTTTGTCATCATCCTGTCCTCCGCGATTTTGTGCGTCTACTGTGTCGGCCTCGCGGACGGTCTCGGACGCACCTTGATCCCCGAAGTCGCCCAGGGAGAGTTTTATGTACAAATCTCTCTACCCCAGGGGAGTTCGTTGCAACGCACGACCCACCTCGCGCGCCGGGTGATGGCCGCAGGAGTGGGTCACCCCGACGTCGCCCAAGTGTTTGCCCGCGTCGGCAGCATGACCGCCGGCAACAGTGCCACTGGCAGCGTCACCGGCACCCACCTCACCCAGATCAATGTCCGCTTGGCCCCCGGGCTCGATGAGTTGCGCAGCGCCGCCGTCGAGCGGGAACTATTCGCCCGCATGGAGGCCGCCACCTACGACCCAGAAGCCACCATTCGTCTCGGCCATCCCGAACTGTTCTCGTTTGACGCTCCGATCGAAATCCAGGTGTTTAGCGAGGACCTCCCGAAGGCAATCGCCCAAGCCCGCGAGCTGCTCCCCGCGCTCACGGCCGTCCCGGGTATTGTCGACATTGCCCCCGACGACCTCGCTGGCCGCCCCGAAGTTCGGGTCGACTTTGACCGCGAGCGTCTCGGCAAACTCGGGCTCACGGTCGATACCGCCGCAACTGCAGTTCAACGCTCGATCCAGGGCGAGCTGACCACCAAGATGTACACCACCGATCGCCAGCTCGATGTGCGTGTACAACTTCCCCGGGTCCACCGCAGCAAAATCGAAGACGTCGCCCGGATCCAAGTCGGCGTGGTCCAAAACGTGCCGGTGACCTTAAATGCCGTCGCCTCGCTCGCCCCCGCCACCGGACCCGCCGAAGTTCGCCGGATTGACGGACGCCGTGGCCTGCGGATCCGCGCCCGTCTCGAAAGCTCCAACCTCGCCGGCGTCGCCAAGGAGGTTCGGGCCGTACTCGATGAACATACAACGGATCCCATGGTCACGACCGAGATCGCTGGCCAAGCTCAGGAGATGGGCACTTCCCTCGACAGCCTGTTGTTCACCGGCATGATCTCGCTGTTTTTGATCTACGTGGTCATGGCCTCATCGTTCGAGAGCCTTCACCATCCGTTCTTGATTATGTTGACCGTTCCGCTCTCGATCGTCGGCGTCATTTTGGCCTGTGTACTCACCCAAACCCCGATCTCCGCGATGGTTGGGATCGGAGCGATCATCCTCGGTGGCATCGTGGTCAACAACGCGATTGTCCTGATCAACACCGTCAACCACCGCCGCGGAATGGGGATGGGAGTCACCGAAGCCCTGCTCAAAGCCGGGAGCTTGCGGGTCCGTCCGATCCTGATGACGACCGCCACCACGGTGCTGGGTCTCCTGCCGATGGCGCTCGGATTTGGCGATGGAGCGGCACTGCGCCAACCACTTGCGGTCGCAGTGATCGGGGGATTGACGGTCGCTACCCTGCTTACGTTGATCGTGATCCCCTGCTGTTACCTGGTCCTGCCCGGTCGAACACGTGCCGCTTGGGCCGACCAAATCGACGCATAGCACCTCTCTCGGTCGTAACGCCGCGGGACTCGAGACAGCGAGATGCCAAAAAAGCCGGAGCTCCCCCTGAGACCAGCAGGCGAGCTCCGGCATATGCAACACAGTGACGTGGAGAATGATTCGAGCGGTCTCAACAGGGTTGTACCGCTCGCAGACTCCGGGATTAACCTCGGGTCAGACTCGGTTCCGAACCGACAACGTGCGCTCCCGGAGGCCGAATCTGAGCATTTGAATTTGATTGCATTTGCATGTTTGTAGCGCACAAAATCCGGTACAGTGGCGCCATGAATCGGTCCCGCATCGCCTTGTTGTTGCTCTCAGCTGGAATCGTGGTCGGATGTGCTTCGCGGTTTGACAAACTCACCCGCACGCGAGCTGCCACCGACTGGAACTGTGCCGAGGAGAACGTCGCGCTCGACAAACAGGACTCGAGTGTCGTCGGGGCCAAGTACAACGTGTCAGGTTGTGACCGCAGCGACGTGTACTACGTCGACTGTAGCATCTTCGGTGTATGTAAAACGTTATCTTCCGCCGAACTCGCCGCACGAAACGATGCGTACCGGCAACAACAGGCTGCGCGGGCGGCTGCCGCTCCGCCGCCGAGTACAAGCGCTGCAGCCCCTTCGAGTTCCTCTTCTTCATCATCGAGTTCGCCATCTCTCCCCAAAAATTGTGGTTTCGACTCCGACTGCGGAGCGGGCGTAAAATGCAACAGCGGGCGCTGTGCCAACACCGAAGGCAGCAAGTGCGGGTTTGATTCCGACTGCGGCGGCAACGGGGCCAAGTGCAACAGCGGTAAATGTTCAAACGCACCAGACGGCCGCTGTGCATTCAACTCCGAGTGCCCCGGAGGTTCATGTAGCAGCGGCAAATGTCGGTTTTAGCCAGGTCCCGTCGGACCGTCGTCGCCGCGTTGTCACTGTCGACCGCCATCAGTTGTAGCGCCCGACTCAAACGTCATGCTCGCGCCCGGGCGGTAAGCGACTTCCGATGCGAACTACAAGACATCACGCTTGTCGAGCATCAACAGGGTCGGCTGGGCGAGAAACAATACTTGGCCTCCGGTTGTGGTCACAGCGATGTCTATCAGGTCATTTGCTCGCGGGTTCCCCGTAACTGCCACACGCTTTCCTCCGCCCAAGCTGAAAAAATTCGCGAAGCATTCCAGGACATCGGTCACTCGGATTCGTCGGGCTCAACCCTCTCGAACGGTTCCGACTCATGCAGTTCCGACTCCGATTGCGAATCGGGCGAGACTTGCAGCGATGACCGCTGCGAGCGATGAATCGGATCCGACGCTATTTCTTGGTTTTCGTCTTCTTGGCGATCTTCGCCCACGAATCCCGCAGTCCGATGGTCCGGTTCCACACCGGTGCCCCCGGCTGTGAATCCTTTGTATCGACACAGAAGTAGCCGACACGTTCAAACTGGCGAAGCTCCCCCGGCTCCGCGGCGGCGAGTCCCGGCTCTAATTTGGCCCCTTTGACCACCTTGAGCGAATCGGGGTTAAGGAAATCGGTAAACGACTTGCCCTCCTCCCCTTCGGGGTTTTCGCGGGTAAACAGGCGATCGTACAGACGGACCTCGGCATCGATCGCATGGGTGGCACTGACCCAGTGCAGCGTCCCCTTGACCTTGCGTCCATCCGGAGACTTTCCCCCCTTGGATTCCGGATCCCAGGTGCAGCGCAGCTCGACCACTTCGCCGGCCTCGTTTTTGATCGCTTGGTTGCATGTCAAAAGACATGCCCCTCGCAACCGGACTTCTCGGCCAGGCGAAAGGCGAAACCACTTGCGTGGTGCATCCTCTAAATAGTCTCCACGTTCGACGTAGAGCTCGCGGGTAAACGGCACCGTCCGCGTCCCCTGCTCGGGATACTCGGGATGGACCGGTAACTCGCACTCCATCGTCTCGCCCTCGGGAAAGTTCTCGACCACGACCTTGAGCGGCTCCAACACGGCCATTGCCCGTGGACACCGACGGTTGAGATCCTCGCGTAGGGAGTGCTCCAACAGCGTGACATCGACAATCCCGTCACGTTTCGCCACCCCGATTCGATCGCAAAAGTGCCGGATCGCCGCGGGTGTGAAGCCGCGGCGACGCATCCCGGCAAGCGACGGCATCCGCGGATCGTCCCAGCCGCTGACATGCCCTTCGTTGACCAGGGTCTGCAACTTGCGCTTGCTCAGCACCGTAAAGCTGAGGTTGAGACGGGCAAACTCGATTTGCCGCGGCTTGTGTTCAAACCCGACGGCATCCAAAAACCACTCATACAACCCGCGGTGGTTTTGGAACTCCAGCGTACAAATTGAATGGGTAATGCCCTCAATCGCATCCGACTGCCCGTGGGCCCAGTCGTACATCGGATAGATCGGCCACGCGGTCCCGGTGCGGTGATGCGGCTCTTTGCGGATCCGGTACATCGGCGGATCGCGGAGTTTGACGTCCTTGCTCGCCATATCGATCTTGGCCCGCAGCACGTGGGAACCCTCGTCAAACTCCCCCGCACGCATGCGCGCAAACAGGTCGAGATTTTCGTCGACGCTGCGGCTGCGAAAGGGACTCTCAACCCCGGGTTTGTGGAAGTTGCCCCGCCCTTCGCGGATCTCGTCGGGGGTCTGGCTATCAACATACGCCTTCCCGTCCTTGATCAACTTGATTGCATATTCATAAAGTTTGGCAAAATAGTCCGAGGCGTAGTACTCGGTCTCTCCCCACGAAAACCCGAGCCACTGGACATCGGCCTTGATCGACTCGACGAACTCGGTTTCCTCGGTGCTCGGGTTGGTGTCGTCGAAGCGAAGGTTGCATGTACCACCTTCGTGCAGCTTGGCGATCCCAAAGTTGAGGCAGATGGACTTGGCGTGTCCGATGTGCAGATACCCGTTGGGTTCGGGTGGAAACCGAGTACGAACCGCAGTCACGGTCCCGTCGGCGAGCTCGGCTTGTACGAGGTCGTGGATGAAGTTGGGAGCATCCTCGTCACGGTTTTGAGTCGGGGCGTTCACGGGCCGCAAGCTAGCTTGCGGATGTTCGCGACACAACGCTTGCCGGCGGATGGATTTGCGATTGTGCGGGTGCATCCACGCAGTTGGGCCTCTCGAATCGAGGCGCGAACAATCTCCTGGACGCCGCGGACGTGCGAGAAAGACCACAGACGGGTCGCAACCCGTGGTTTTTCTCGCGTCGCTGCCAGGCCGGATACTTGCAAAAGCTGTCCCCTGGCAACCGCCGCGCGCCCGAGTCAAGGTGTGAGCTTCGGCAAGTCTCCATCACCAACGCCCGAGGGTGCGCCCGAGCGATGGTGATGCCCGACAAAGGCTGCCCGGGTATCCCGATGTACACACATTTTTTTCTCCCGGGCAACGCCGAACCCGAGGCGTACTTGTCTGAGCCGACAGCTCGTCTCACCTCGCCCTGCGAGTAGAGTGTGGTATCCCGTCAACTTCCCATGCCGATACAAGCATCGCTTGAAATTCAGATCGCACATCACTGGAACGACCGGCCAGCTGACCCTGGAGAATGCGTCTCGTTGACCCTCGCGGCTCGGCCGACAGGCCTGCATCTCACCATCGATGCTCCGTTCCACGACGATCCCCCTCCCCCACATCCGCCCGGCAGTACCCCCGCATTGTGGGAACATGAAGTGGTCGAACTGTTCCTGTTTGGTGACGCCATGCGGTATCTCGAAATCGAGGTCGGACCGTGGGGGCACTACCTCGCCCTTTCACTCGCCGGTGCGCGCAACATTGTCCACACCCATGACCCCCTCGACTGGCATCCACAGATCGTCGGGAACCGCTGGTCCGGGCAACTTTTCCTCGATCGGTCGTGGCTGCCCCTCGGGCCCTATCGCTACAACGCCCATGCGATCCATGGGACAGGTCAAAATCGGCGGTATCTTTCGACTTTCCCCGCGGGGGGCCTGCGTCCCGACTTTCACCGCCCAGAGGTTGCGCAGCCGTTGCCAGTGCTCACGCCACGCTAGCAGACGGTCGTGACTCGCATATCAAACCGAACAATTCTCGAGTGCCGACCACGCTGGCGCCAAGATTCGAACGGTGTGCTTCAACCAACATGTATCACCACCGAGTGCTGTACGGACCTGAGGAGGCAAGCCCGGCTCGCCTCGGCAAACTCCCGGCTCCGCGGCCGCTTGCAAGTCGACGGACTTCCCGCGGATCTTTGCTACGCTAGCGTCGATGCATCCGAACCTGTCCACTCGGACATGCGATTTTTTTACTTCAACTGGATTGTCCTTACCATGCTTCACCAACACCTACTCCGCCCGTTTTTGCTCGCTCCACTGGTAGCTTGCGCCCTCCTTACGCCGACCTCGGCATCGGCCGGCATCCCCGAGTGTGCCGGAATCCGCCTCGAAACCGCCGGAAGTTGTACGATCAAAGGGGATCTCGACTGTACGGCGGGCTGTGACGAACTCGGGATCTACAAGAAAAGCTGTGCCACCCAACTGCACACAGTCTGCCGCGAGGAGTGTACCCTCAATGGAGATCCGATGTGTACCGGAGGGTGCACCGAGTCGTGCCTCGAGTCCTGTGATTTGGGTGTCAACGTCATTTGTCAGCACAACTGTTTTGGCGAATGCGTCGGCTCCTGTGCTGCGAGCTGCGAAGGCGCGACCGACCTGAGTCAATGTACAGCCTCGTGCGAGGCAACCTGCGATGGCGAATGCGATATCCAATGTGCAGTCGTCGACGGAGGTTGTGTCGACCACTGCATCGAATGTTGCGGTGGCTCATGTAAGGCCCAAGCCAACATGGACTGCCAGACCAACTGCCAAGACGAGGAATTCGAAACCTGCGAGTACGAGCTTAAGGCCGACTGTATGGCCTCCTGCAGCGGCGACGGGGCCCTGTTTTGCGACGGCGAATACGTCGCGGCCTCCGACCTCGCCGCGTGTTTCAACGCCATCGTCGAGCTGGGTATCGAAGCGATTGATCTGACCGTCGACATCGATCTCGACGGGGATAGCGAAGGCGATGTCAATCTCGATGGCGATGGTTTTTGCAGTGTCGACAACACCCGAGGTACGCGCCCCTTCGGATGGCTCGGTCTCGTGCTGGGCCTCGCCGCGATCAGGCGGCGTGCGCAGACACAGTAAGGGCGTCCGCTGGCGAGCACATCATTTGTATCAACAAACATTAGGTGTGCGCCGAACCCTCCAGTTCTCACCGAGGTGGCGTGCGCCTCGGTGAGAAGTCCGAGCTAGTAATTCGAAACGATTTCTTGCAAGCTCATGGCCACCGAGCCACGCCGTTGAACGAATCTTCCCACCAGCGATCAACTGCCCTCGCGCGAGTCTCCGAGAGTTTGCGTTCGCTGGTCGGCGAACTCACCGGACAACCAGTTCGCGATCAACAGGGGCTACTCGAAGGTGCTGCTCAGGTCGTTGCGACTTCACTCGACCGCTGGCGGTCGACCGGCGGAGTCCTGCGGTTTACCCAGACAACCAGCCTCGATCGCGTCGTCGGAGTCGACGTCAGTTTTGAGGTTCGTGCCCCGGTCGGTCGACTCACGCGACTCATCGCCTCGCGTGCACGGATCCGACTCGGTGAGCAGATCATCGACGAGCAGGAGCTGCAGGGTCCTGAAGTGCTCGCTTGCACCCAACTCCCCACACCCGGGACGTACCCGATTGTCGTCGACATCCTCGACCGTCTCGGCTACGTGTTGGTCAAAGGCTCGGAGCGCGAGGCCCCGGTCGTCCAAGTGATTGATGCTACACCGACAATTGCAGTCGATGCGAGTATCCTGCTCTCCAGCGACAATCTCAGTGATCTACGCGAACTTCATCGCGCCGGATTTTCCCTCATCTACATCGATTTTCACACCGACGATCGCCAACCCGCCCTGCGAACCGCGCTCGCACGCCACAATCTGCCGCGAGGTGCCATTCTTGTCCATCCGAACGCCGACGTAGAATTTCAAACCCTCGGGATCGATTTTCGGAGTCTGTTCGTGGCCACCCGTGTTCGCCGCCTGAGGGCCGATGGTGTCCCTCTCGTACTGTTTTTGAGCGATACACCTGAGCTGTGGCAGCAGGCTTGCGAGCTGGGAAACCTGCTGTGCCTCGATCGCCAAACATTAAATGTGCACACGCAAGAAGACCAACGCCCGGCACTTGTGGAATGGCAAGAGCGCGCCCAAACGTTTCTCCGTGCCTACCGAAAAACACCTCGAATGACATGGCGCCTCGACCAGGTCAGTGGTTCACGTGCACACACCGGCAACCGCTGCCATGTCGAGTTTGACAACCGACTCGCACGCGAACGCCTGTTTGCCGCAATCGACGAGGCTCAACACTCGATTCACCTGCAGTTTTACATCCTCTCAGCAGGACCGTTTACCGATCGCCTCGCCTGTCATCTGATCCGTCGAGCACGCAGTGGTGTCGATGTCCGGATCATCGTCGACGCGCTGTACTCGACCCAAGAGGTGCTCGGGATCCGCAATCCAGCGGTCGAGGGGCTCGCCAAACAGCCGGGGATTGAAATCGTTGCAGTATCACCAATTCGCAGCGGCGGGCAACTCGAAGTCGGTCGTCTCAAACGCCGAAATCATCGCAAGCTGATCATCATCGACAACACGGTGGCCTTCGTCGGGGGTCGAAACTGCAGCGATGAGTACTACACCGGGTTTGACGAAGTCGCCGTAACAGACTGGACCCGCCACGAACGGGTCCCCTGGCTCGATGCCCATGTCGAAGTCGAAGGCCCTGTCGTCGCCGATATCCAGCATGCCTTTTGCGACACATGGAAGAAGAGCCATGGTTCGGCCTTTGAGCTGCCTGCAACAATCAGTCAACCCGTCGGCACGACGCGTGCGCGTCTGGTCCTCCATGAGGGACTGCGGGACACCAACACACTGAGCATGTACGAGGCACTACTCGACAGTGCGAGCGACCATGTGTACATCCTCAACGACTTCCCGATCCTCGCCAGCCTCCGCGATGCCCTGTTGCGGGCTCTCGCCCGAGGTGTCCGTGTCGAGCTACTCACCGGCTGTGCGATCGCCCGACGCGGCGACGGCACGATGCTACAGGGGCCGGTTCATCGCGAGATGTTTGAGTACATGACCAAACACAGCTTAGAGCCGTTGATCCGCGCAGGCGTGCATGTCTACGAGTATGTCGTACCGCCGACGCTCGAGATCATAACCACCGGAGGCTCGGTCCGACCGTATGTACATGCAAAGGTTGTAACCCTCGACAGCCATGTAGCGAGCATCGGCTCGGCGAACCTCGACGTAACGGCGAGTTATTGGGAAGATGAGGCAAATCTCGTACTCGAAGACCGCGCCCTGGTCACTGGCGTCGAGCAGCAGATCCGCGACATGATCGCTGGCTCCTATCGCATCGATCTGGCGTCTGAGTACTGGCTACAAGAGCTGCCCAAACGCGAAATCGCAGCACGCCTGTGGCCCGAGCGGTTGTACTCGTAACGACCGAGTCCGCCGTCAACCACACATCAACCGGAACATCGCCAAAACCTGGCTCGCGGGCCTTGGCGACGGTTCGCAAAGCGCCGGACAGGTGTCTGCACAACAACGACGGCCGCCCGACAACGGCCGGCTAGGACAAACTGTAGGCACGTGAAAAGTTTGCGCCACAAGCCTTGTTTTAAAACATGTCCTAATGGTCATCATAAAAGTACAATCGACAGCCTCCCACCTGGGAGAGCATCCTTCAGTTCGCTGTAGAAAATGTACCTACACTTTTTGCACCTGTAGGCGACGATGGTAGCAGCAGCGAGCCGAAGCAGGAGGACAAGTACATGAAACGACATACTATTGGTGGATTAACTTTGGCATGGCTCGCCGCTCTGACACTGACTGCGTCCGGTTGTTCGAATGACGACTCGTCGACCACGGAAGGCTCCGAAACAGGTACGGAAACCGAAACGGGCGAAACCGAAGAGCCGACGACTTCGACCACCGAGGAGCCAACCACCACCGAAGGCCCGACTGGCACGGAGTCACAAACCGGTGACGGGGATGGCGACGGGGATGGCGACGGCGACGGGGAAGGCGAAGGCGACGGCGACGGCGAGGGCGACGGGGATGGCGACGGCGACGGGGAGGGCGACGGCGA
>CAZUPD010000043.1:0-57920 GCA_964621785.1 uncultured Nannocystaceae bacterium | reverse complement strand
GACACAACACGACCGCCCGCTCGATGGCGCTTTTGAGTTCGCGGACGTTGCCCGGCCACCCGTAGTTGCCCATGAGATGCAACGCTGCATCGGTGAAGCCACCCGGGTGTTTGTTGTGTTTGGTCGCGTACATGCGCAGGAAATGATCGGCGAGCAGGGGCACATCCTCGATGCGATCGCGCAGGGGGGGGATGCGGATCGGAATCACGTTGATGCGGTAGTAGAGGTCCTCGCGGAAGTTGCCGGCCTTGACCTCCTTGGCCAGGTCGCGGTTGGTGGCGCACACGAGGCGGTCATCGACCTGGATCGAGCGCCCGCCGACCGGCTCGATCTCACCGTCTTGCAGGGCCCGTAGAAGTTTTACCTGCACATGCAAAGGAATCTCGCCAATCTCGTCGAGAAACAAAGTACCCTGGTGGGCCTCGGCAAACCGTCCATCGCGGCGGCGGGTGGCACCTGTAAATGCACCTTTTTCGTGGCCAAACAACTCACTTTCCAAAATGCTCTCAGGCAACGCTGCGCAGTTGGTGGCGACAAACGCCCGCGAAGCCCGGGGACTGTGGCAGTGAATGTAGCGGGCCATCAGCTCCTTACCGGTCCCGCTTTCGCCGAGCAAGAGGATCGTCGCCGAGCTGCTGGCGGCCTGCCGGGCGATTTCCAAGGTCGCCCGCATGACCTGGCTGTTGCCGACGATCGGCTTGGAGGTCGCGGCCTGAAGTTGGGCCCGCAACTCACGGTTTTCGGCGACGAGGGCGTGGCGGTCGAGACCTTTGCGAACCGCAGCGACAATCGCCGCCCGCTTGAGTGGTTTGGAGATAAAATCATAGGCACCGAGCTTCATGGCCGCGACCGCGTTTTCGACGGTACCGTAGGCAGTCATGACAATGACCTCCACTTCGGGCGTCAGCGCCTTGGCGGCCTTGAGTAGATCGTCGCCCTTCATCCCGGGCATCCGCAGGTCGGTGATCATCACGTGCACCGGGTGGCTGCGCAACACGTCGAGCGCCTGCTGGCCACTGCGGGCAGTCCGGACCTGCAACTGTTCTTTGAGTAAGACTTTGCTGAGCGCTTCGAGGATCGAAGGCTCGTCGTCGACAATCAGAACGGTGGGCGAATCGTGGCGCGGTAAATTCATGGGATAAAAAGGTCTCGTAGGGTGGAAAGCAAAATCTGAACCGAGAATTTGCATCCGAAATTTCAAATAATTAGCAGTGAGTCACGATCGCTCTCGCGCTCATCTGTCACTTCGTCGGGGGGATTGTGACATTTTGTCAGGCGCGATTGCGACCTGTTTTAATCGGGTTCACCGAGCTCGACCACCGAACGCACCCGCACCCGACGTTTTTCAAACACCAACAGGTACGAGTGATTCTTGCGCGCGTGGACCTGGCGCTTGAGTCGGCTGACCCCCGGAGCATTTGTACGCACAAGTATAAACAGATCCTTGCAGTACAATCCGAGACTCTCGTAGGCGGTGATCACCTCGACGTGGGTCAATCGCTGGAGGTTGGCGCTGACTTCATCCTGGCACTTGACGAGTAACTTGCCCCGCGGCCGCAACACTCGACAAGCCTCGCGCCCGGCCCGGGCGTAGACATCGACGACGGCATCGTGCCACTTGGGCCCATGACTTGTAGATGCACTGGCCTGACCGTTGGAATAGGCCCGGCGAAACGCGGCGTGGGTCCCCGAACCGGCGAGGTGTGTTTTGGACCGGCGGTAAAACCCCTCCATATAGGGCGGGTCGAGGACCACGGCGTCCAACGAAGCATCGGCATAGGGGAGCTGACAGCAGTCGATCCCAGTCTGGTAGTGGGCACCGAGCAGGCGATGCCCGTTCGGCTTGAGATCGATGTCCGAGGCGTGAAGCTCATAGGCCCCCGGATCGACGAGTTTCCAAAACACCCCCTTGCCGTAGGTGACATCGGCAACAACCGACCCACGCGGGACATGGAGCGCCATCACTTGGGCAAACAATCGGCTGTTGTCACCGGTATGGGCCGAACACAGGACATCGGTCGTGGCGACTCCCCCCTGGGTCCGCGTCGGCTTCGGCATCGTGCGGCTATACCACACCGCGACGGGTGGCGCACCTGCGCTCGCGGTCCCGTTCGGATCCGTTCGCGAAAACGTTTCGGAAACACTCGAACAGCCCGCGATGTAAAAATATATGTTTCTACATCAATTTTGATATCTCATGGCCGACCCGCTCCGCGCGCTGCGGACGAGTCCGCGGTTTTCGACCTTGAGGGTCACATCGCCTCCCACCGGCCAATCCACGAGCTCCGCCGAATCGTGGAAATAGACCGAATGGGTCCGGGACTCCCCCCGGTGTTTAAATGCGATGTCAACGCTCCAGTGGCCGGTCTTGCTGATCTTCTCGAGATCGCCCTGGGGCTTCACATCGGGCCACTGCATGGTCGCCGCATCGGTGCCCTCGAGGGTTGCGGACCGGAGTTCATCGCGGACCCACGCTTGCGTGTTAAAGTCACACCATTCGCGTTCGATCGACTGCTGGCAGTACTTGGGCACCTCACGCGTCTTCAGCTCGGTGCAATGGGGATCGTTTTGGCGACGGTTCCAATCACAGGGCTCGCGCGAAAGCTCGGTGGTGGTCCCGCACTGGTATTGTTCGTAGTGGCTGTGCTTTTGGTAGCAGGATGTGATGTCAATGCTTCCGACCCCACCCTGCCCGGCGACCGGGGGGACCTCCTGCTCGCGCGGTTCGACCGGTGCCCAGTCGCCGGATTGGACCGGTTGCCAGCGGGCGAGGTGGATGGTGTGCGACCAGTTTTGGGCCACGACCCGGCCGGTCACACCGTGGCTTCGCTGACCCCAGATCCAGTAGAAATACCCGCCCAGCACCACGGCGATCCCCAGCAACAGCAGCTTGATGCTGCCGTCAATGGCGGAGAGCGACTTGAACATGCGGTTGATGTCCCAAGGCTTCCACAGGGCTTCGCCGGTCTCCTCCGCCTCGTCGCGAAACCTGCGACAGCCTCGACAGCGCTCGAGGGTTTGGGAATTCCCGGTGTTACAATAGATGCATCGCCAATGATCTGGGTTGAATGACTCAAACCTCTGCACGGGCTTGGACGGGATGTCGGCATCGGGATAGGTCGCAACCGGTCGCGTATCCCGGGGATCGCCACACCGCGGACAAAGGGTGTCCTGTTCGGGGATGGACTCACGGCCACAGGCACTGCAATTCCAGTGGCCGTACATCACATGTTCGGTACCCGCCATCGCAAGTGTGAGGGTATCAGATCCTGTGTGGGAGAGCTTCACCAAACGGAGCGATTATATCTGTTGTACCATCAACAACTTTGCCCGACGTCGTATTCGAACCGAGCGCGGGATAGCTCCCGGTACCCGCAGGCTGAATCGCCGTCGTCGGGCAACGCTCGTGTGTCAACGCCAGTCACCGTCTGCGGATGCAATCGTAGCAACCCCGAAATCAGTTCGGCGCAACCACCGAACCAAGGTGTAGGATTCCGCGCGTATGACCACGTTTCGCGAACGATTCAAGACGGTTGTCGAAGCCCTCCGAAACCATCCCGATGTCGAAGTCTTCGACGCTGGAATGTGTCCGCCGGCCAATCGCCAACACTTGGATGCGGCTGAGCAGTTTCTCGGTCGCCCACTGCCCGAAGATATTCGCACCTTTTATGCCGCCCACGACGGGGTGTTTTTGGAGTGGGGCCTGCGGGGACGCGACTACCAACGCGTGGGCGCCTATTCCTATCCCGACTACGGCTCGCCTCCGGGGTGCATCAACCTGTTGCCGATCGCCGTTGTGATGTCGCGCGAGTGGGAATCGAGTTACCACGTCAACCTCATTTCAGAGGAGCAGCACAAGCGTATTTTTGGTCATGTCCCGGACGACATTCCGGTCGGTGCAGTGTGCTTTGACAACTTTCACCGGTACTACCACGGCGACCTGCTGCTGGGGCCCGAGCCGGTGGCGATTGTGTCGACCGACCACGGTGCCGACATGGATGCCTCGGATTGGGTGTCGTTTTCGACGTACCTCGATATGACCCTCGCGCTTTTCGGAGCCAACCGGTACACGTTGGGCATCGGGATCGGGTGGACGCGCGACGCCCGATGTGTCGAAAACTGGGATCAGCACGTGAGTCTCGACGAAATCCTCGAGAAGATCCGCGAAGACGAGGAGTAACGTGCACCTACATTTTTCTGAGAATCACCCCTCGACGACGTCGCTTGCAAACCACCGTGCGAGGCGCCTGCGGATCACCGCCAGAGCCTCGGGGTTTTTGTCGATCAAGGTCACCCGACGCCCGAGATCAGCTCCAGCCTCTCCCAGGGTGCCGCTGCCGGCGAAAAAGTCGAGCAAGGCATCGCCGGGCTCGGAGTGAACCTCGACGATGCGACGCACAATACCGAGGGGTTTTTGCGTGGGATAGCCGGTCTTTTCGCGGCCGTTGGGACTGACGATTGTGTGCCACCAGACGTCGGTCGGCGTCTTGCCGCGGGCAGCTTTTTTGGGCCCGACTAGCCCCGGGGCCATGTACGGGATCCGATCCATCGCCTCGTAGTTGAACACGTAGCGCTTGGGATCTTTGACATACCAGAGAATGTTGTCGTGTTTGGCCGACCACTTGCGCTTGCTCCGGGCACCGTAGTCGTACGCCCAGATCAGTTCGTTGACAAAACACGCACGCCCGAAGATGTCGTCGAGCAAGACCTTGGCGTAGTGGACCTCGCGGTAGTCGAGATGCAAAAACAGGCTGCCGTCGGGGGTGAGCAGACGGTGGGCCTGTTGCAGCCGCGGGAGTAAAAACCCGAGGTAGTCGGAAAACGTGTCGGCGTAGGCCTTGGTCCCGTGGACGATCGTGCGGTAGCGCTGGCCCTTAAAACCCGTGCGGTCCCCCGCTTCGTCATCGCGGATCATGGTCGTCCGCCGCCGCCGCTGTCGCTTGCCGGTATTGAACGGGGGATCGATGTAGATCAAACGAAATTGCTCGGCCGCCATCGCCTGCAGGTGCGGGAGGTTGTCGCCCGCGAGCAGGCGAACCTGTCCTTTGGGAAGTGTTGTACGGGCCAGCACGTATTTGGTCGCCCGCCGCTCTCCCGTGGTGTGGATCCGGATCCCGGGTACACCCGTTTCGACGCAGGCCCGCAGGCCGGTAAACAGTTCGTCCGCCGACGCGCCATCGGTCTGGGCAAACGCATGCAGCAACTGGGCGCGGCTGTAGGGCATGTCCCACTGCAACACCTCTGACTTCAATAACTCAGAAAGGGTGGTGGCGAGGGATGCAGGGGTGATGGCCATGGCGCGATGGTTGTGCGTGCACGTTAACCGATCCGTTGTGCCTGGGAATGTGAGCGCAGGTGGACATCAGCGGCGAATCTCACATCGTCGAGGGGCGTCGAACCGCCGGGAAGCACCGTCGCACCGCAACCTTCGTGTGGGACGAGGTTGCGTACAACACCCTGTTTGCAGGCAAATCTCGTCGACAGAGCTGTCGAGATCGCGCACATCTGCCGCGGCCGGACCGCGGCAAGTGTCCGGCAACCGCAAACCGACACCATTGGTCCGCAAATTACTTGGTGAGACATTTGGACGGGCCGTGTATGGTCCGCGACATGTCCCCAGCACCTGAGCTTTCCGTCGATGCCGTCCGCGCTCTCTACGCTTCGCAAGCGGAGCGCCACGGCTGGGCCCGCAAACTTCTCGGGCGTCCCCTCACCTACGCCGAAAAGGTCCTGTTTTCGCATATGCGGCCCGAGGACGTGAAGTCGCTCGCCGACGTCGAGCGGCGCAAGGCTTCGGTCCGTCTGTATCCCGACCGCGTGGCCCTACAAGATGCAACTGCACAGATGGCGATCCTGCAGTTTATGCAGTCGGGAATCAAACGCGCGGCGGTGCCGACAACGATCCACTGCGATCACCTGATCCGGGCACAGACGGGGGCCAAGCACGACCTGCTGCGGGCGGTCGACGAAAACCAAGAGGTCTACGACTTCCTCGCCAGCGCTGGACGCAAGTACGGACTCGGTTTTTGGAAGCCAGGCGCCGGTATCATCCACCAAGTCGTGCTCGAGAACTACGCCTTCCCCGGCGGACATATGTTGGGTACCGACTCGCACACACCCAACGCCGGCGGTCTGGGGATGATCGCGGTCGGAGTCGGTGGGGCCGATGCGGTCGATGTCATGGTCGGCGGGCCATTTGGTGTGCGGATGCCGGGGCTGATCGGTGTGCGCCTCACCGGCAAACTGTCTGGTTGGACAGCACCCAAGGATGTCATTTTGGCCCTCCTCGGGATCCTGACGGTCGCCGGCGGGACCGGGCACATCGTCGAGTTCTTCGGACCGGGCGCGGCCAACCTCTCTTGTACAGGCAAGGGAACCATCTGCAACATGGGAGCCGAGCACGGGGCCACGACCTCAACATTCCCGTTTGACGAGTCGATGGCGATCTACCTGCGGGCGACGGGTCGCGAAGCTATCGCCGAGCTGGCCGAGGCCCATGCCGCCGAGCTCCGAGCCGACCCCGAGGTCGAGGGCGACGCCGACAAGTTCTACGACCGCGTCGTCGAGATCGATTTGGATACCCTGGAGCCCCACATCAATGGCCCCCACTCGCCCGACCGCGCCTTTCCGATCTCGAAAATGGCCGAGGCCGTCAAAGAAAACGACTGGCCCGACGACCTGCGCTACGGGCTCATCGGCAGCTGCACCAACTCGTCCTACGAGGATATGGAGCGGGCCGCTGAGGTGATTCGCAAGGCCAAAGAGGTCGGGGTCAAGAAGTTGAAAAAGCCCCTGATGGTGACGCCGGGTTCCGACCAGATCCACAACACGATCGCACGCGATGGCCAACTTCAAGTCATGGAAGAAGTCGGCGCCACGCTGCTGGCCAACGCCTGTGGACCCTGCATCGGTCAGTGGAAGCGCACCGACATCGCCCCCAAGGAGCGCAACTCGATCGTAAACTCGTTCAACCGCAACTTCGCCGGGCGCAACGATGGCAACCGCGAGACCCTCTCGTTTATCGCCAGTCCCGAAACCGTGGTCGCGCTGGCGATCTCCGGGAGCCTGAGCTTCAACCCACTGACCGATACGGTCGAGGGTGAAAACGGTCCGGTCAAACTCCCGGCCCCCGACTTGGCCCCCAACGACGGGCTCCCGGCCAAGGGTTTTGAGGCCGGGCTCGCCGGGTTCGATGCACCTGCACCGGAATCCGAAGCCGGCGATGTCCAGGTTGTGATCGCACCCGACAGCAACCGGTTAGAGGTGCTCGAACCGTTCAACGCCTGGGACGGCAAGGACTTCGAGGACCTGCCGGTGCTGCTCAAAGCCAAGGGCAAGTGCACGACCGACCACATCTCGCCGGCGGGCAAGTGGCTCAAGTTCCGCGGCCACCTCAACAACATCAGCGACAACATGTTCATCGGCGCAGTCAACTGGTTCAGCGACGAGCCGGGCACCGGTCTCAACGTGCTGACCGGCGAGAAAAACATCAACCTGTCCAAGCTCGCCCGCGCCTACAAAGCCCAAGGGGTCGGCTGGGTCTCGGTCGGTGACGGCAACTACGGCGAGGGCTCGTCGCGGGAACACGCCGCCATGTCGCCGCGGTTGCTCGGGGCCAAGCTGGTGATCGCCCGCTCGTTTGCCCGGATCCACGAGACCAACCTCAAAAAACAGGGTGTCATCGCGGCGACATTCGCCAACCCGGCCGACTACGACAAGGTCCAAGCTGAAGATCGGGTGGGCCTGCACGGTCTGTCCGAGCTCGCACCGGGCAAGCCGCTGACCGTCACGCTGACCCACAAAGACGGCAGCATCGACCGCTTCGATGTCAACCACACGCTCAACGACGAGCAAATCGAATGGTTCAAGGCCGGCAGCGCACTCAATGCGTTTGCCAAGTCCCAGGCCCAAGCAGCCAATTGATGCCTTGAGCCGACATCGCCCGGAGGCTGTTCGTCTCCGGGCTTTGTATACCTAAAAAAGTTGTAGAGACAACCGAGATGGCGACCAGCGAAATTGCAAGTACACCCTTTACCCGGGCCGTCGGTATCGACATCCCGCTGATCTGCGGGGCGATGTATCCCTGCTCCAACCCCGAGCTGATCGCCGCGGTCTCGGGCGCGGGTGCGATCGGGATCGTCCAGCCGATGTCACTTGTGTATGTGCATGGACATAAGTACCGCGACGGGCTCCGCTACATCCGCTCGCTCACCGACCGTCCCATCGGGGTCAACATCATTGTCGAAAAGTCGGTCAAGGCCTACGAAGACCGGGCGCGTAGCTGGGTCGATGTGGCCCTCGAGGAAGGTGTTCGGTTCTTCATTACTGCCTTGGGCAACCCGCGTTGGGTCGTCGACAAGGTTCACGCCGCCGGCGGAGTCGTCTATCACGACGTCACCACCCGCGTGCATGCACAAAAAGCTTTGGCGGGCGGCGTCGATGGATTGATCTGTGTCAACAACCGCGCGGGTGGTCACCTCGGCACACAAAGCCCCGCCGAATTAATGGAGACCCTGGGAGATCTCGGTGTCCCCCTCATTTGTGCAGGCGGGATCGGTGCACCACCACAAATGCTCGAAGCGCTGAAGCTCGGGTTTAGCGGGGTCCAACTCGGGACGCGGTTTATCGCCACCGAGGAGTGCCGGGCCCACAGCGATTACAAACAGGCGATCGTCGACGCCCACGCCCGCGACATTGTGGTCACCGAAAAACTGTCCGGGGTCCCAGTTTCGATTATCAACACGCCCTATATCCAAAAGATCGGAACCAAGGCGGGGCCTCTGGCGCGGATGCTGTTGCGCGGCCGCAAGACCAAGCACTGGATGCGCACCCTGTACAGCGTACAGTCGATCTGGAAACTCAAGCGCGCCAACCTGCGCGGCTCGGCCTACGAGGAATACTTCCAAGCGGGCAAGAGTGTCGACAGCATCGCTGCAGTCCTCCCTGCGGCTGAGGTTGTGGGCCAATTCGCTGCCGCACTGGCGACCCAACCAGCCACGCATTAATTTCGGAACGTTGTTTTTTAGCCATCATTTCCCGGTCGAGAAACCCGGAGACCCCCTCGCACATTTGCCTCGCTTGAGTACAATCAACGCCCATCACCTATGGTGAAGTTCCTCAGCCGCGCAACCGACATTCTCCACCGCGTGACCAGTCGCGCGAACGGTGACCAGACCGTGCTCACCATTTCGTCCGACGGTGATGTCGAACTGAACTCGCGCGGCAGTCGATATTCGACCAAGCTCCACGAGTCGGCATTTCCCGAGCTTCTCGACCGCCTCGAGCAGTACCGGTTCAAGCGCATCACCGGCGTCTACGGCGACGCGATGCTCGACTACCACCACGACTTAGAGGTCCACGAAGGGCTCGAGAAAAAGTCGCGGATCACCCTGCGGTTCAACCACGAGTACGGGTCGTTTGTCGGCCAAGCTCCCGAGGGTATCCGCGAGTTCATCACCGTCCTGACCCGCCTGGCCGATACGTTGCGCGACGGGTTGGAGGACGCCTCCCAACGCCCTGCCCTGCTCGCCCAACTCGGCCAAGACATCGACTTCCCCTACTTCAATCCCCACGGCCGGCCGGGACAGGCACTGGCGCTCGACACGACCGGGGCCGAGCTGCCGGTGTCCAAGATGGACTGGTCACGCCCGGTCAACGACGGTTTTTTCCCCTGTCGCGACAAGTCGGGCCAGTTCGGATTTGCCCGCAGCTCGGGCGAGTTTGTGATCCTCCCGCAATACGCCGAGACCCTGGGATTTCGCGAGGGCCTCGCACCGGTCCGGGTTAAAAATAGTTGGGGATACATCGATTCCGGCGGTTCGATGATCATTGAACCAAAGTTCTCCAAGGCCAAGCTGTTCTCCGATGGCATGGCCCAGGTCGAAAAAGATGGCAAGCGCGGGTGGATCAATCGCCAGGGCAAGTTCATCGCCGCACCCGATGGCGCCCGCACACTTTCGGACTTCAGTTCAGGTCTGGCGGCATTCGAGATCATCAACCGCATCGGCGTGGCGATGTGGGGCTATATCAACCAGTCGGGGGATATCGCCATCGAGCAGAAGTTCGACGAGGCCGGTCCGTTTACCGAGGGTCTGGCCTGGGTCCGTGCCGAAGGTACATGTGGATACATCGATCCCACCGGCGAGCTCAAGATCCCGGCCCAGTTCGACCGGGCGGCGCCGTTTTACGAGAGCCTGGCAGCGGTCTACACCGAGGGGTACGCCGGCTACTGCGACCCCCAGGGCAAGATGGTCATCGAACCCCAGTTCTACGCCGCCGGACGGTTTTCCGACGGTGTCGCCCCGGTCTCGATCGGCGCTAAAATGGGCTACATCAACACCTCCGGCAAGCTCATGAGCAAGCCGCGGTTCGACATCGCCGAACCGTTTGTCGATGGGATCGCCAACGTCCGCGTCGATCACCGTTGGGGCTACATCAACATCTCGGGCCAGGTTGTCATCCGCCCGATCTACGCCGAGGCCCATCCGCTCCAGGACGGAATCGCCTGCGTACGAGCATTTGCGCCACGCACCGAAATTCAGCACACCGGCTCGTCCAAGGTGATCATCAACATCGGTAAAAAGTCCGCGGCGAGTTGAGCCATCGGCCATGGGTTGCAAATACACGCAACCATCGAACTCGCTCATCCCGCGAGTGCGGCTAATTTGGTTCCGCATCTTTGCAGGCCCTCGAGCCGCACGCGTGGTAAGACGTCCGGGCGAACTTGTGCCGGGCCTGGTGAGCCGATACCATCGCCATTCGGAGACGCGCGGACCGAATGTCGGGCCCACCCACTGGAATTGAGCGGTTCGAGTTATTGACGCCCCTCGGTGCGGGCGCCTTTGG
This sequence comes from uncultured Nannocystaceae bacterium, assembly GCA_964621785.1. Lineage (GTDB taxonomy): Bacteria > Myxococcota_A > Polyangia > Nannocystales > Nannocystaceae > JACKDW01. The sequence goes on along the minus strand of CAZUPD010000043.1, from coordinate 47,075 downwards.
GACCGTATTCTCCGCCCGCGACCGCATCAACGGCACGACGGTTGCCCTCAAACGGTTGCATAAGCACAGTGCCGACGCGCTGTACCGGTTTAAAAAAGAGTTCCGGGCCCTCGCCGACCTCAGTCATCCCAACCTGGTTTCGCTGTATCAACTGTTTCAAGAGGGGGACGAGTGGTACTTCTCGATGGAGTTGATCGACGGCAAGCCGCTGATCGAAGCCGTGCGCGCCCGGATCAACCACGACCGCCCGCGGTATCGGGCCCGACCCGACGAGCCGACTCGAACCAGCCCTTCCGAACTGCTCTCGAGTGACGACGAAGATGACTCGACCATGGTGGCGAGCCGGCTGTTACAAGTCGAAGCTTCGGTCGATGCTTCGGCGTCGCTGCTCGACCACACCCTGGCCCTCGCGCCGCCCAACGAGGACACCCTGGGAGGACGACCAGCGATCAATCGCGCCGACGGACGGCCGTTTAAAGCGACGCTGCCCCGCGAGGCCGAGGGCCCCATGCCCGACGAGCAGTTCCTGCGCCGAACCTTCGCCCAGCTCGCCCGTGGACTCGCAGCCCTGCACGACCGCGAGATGCAGCACCGCGACCTCAAACCTTCAAATGTGCTGGTGACCGACGACGGGCGCGTGGTTGTCCTCGACTTCGGCGTCGTCTACGAAAACCATGCCGAGCATTTCGGTGAAGATGCACATTCTGTTGTCGGGACACCACTGTACATGGCACCCGAGCAGTGGTCGGGCGACGGCACCACACCGGCGAGCGATTGGTACAGCGTCGGGATCATGCTCTACGAGGCCTTGACGGGCGTTTGTCCGTTTTTGGGCAAACTTCTCGACCTCATGCAGGCCAAGACCGAGCTCACCCCGATTCCGCCTAGCCAGCTCAATCCAAAAATTCCCGAAGATCTCAGCGACCTGTGCATCCGGCTGCTGGCGGCCGATCCCACAGCTCGCCCCGACAGCCTCGAGATCCTCGAGTGCCTGCGCAGCGATGACGAGCCGGAGTTGTCGACGACCGCCCAACTGCGCCAGGTGTTCAAGCATCCGTTTGTCGGCCGCAAGCGCGAACTCGAGGTGCTCTTCAATGCATTTGCAACTGTCCGGCAGGGCCAGTCGCAGACCATCCATGTCGTCGGCGATTCCGGAATCGGCAAGACGGCCCTGTGTGAGCACTTTGTCTCCAAGATAAGCGGCGATACGTTGCTGTTGCGCGGGCGTTGTTACCAACAGGAATCCCTGCCCTACAAAGGTCTCGACGCTGTTGTCGATGCCCTCAGCCGCGTGCTTCGCCACCTTCCCCAGGCCGACGCCGCGGCCCTGCTACCGTCGCACATCCACGACCTCGCAAAGGTATTTCCCGTACTCGAACAACTCGAGGTGGTGAGTGCAGCACGCAGGCGTGTTTTTAAAATCGAGAACGTCCAGGAGCTCAAACGCCGGGCCTTCTCGGCCATGCGCAACCTCCTCGGGCGCTTGGCACAACGACAACCGCTGGTGATCTGGATCGACGATCTGCAGTGGGGAGACAGCGAAAGTGCCAGCCTCTTGCAGGCCCTGATGCGTCCTCCCGAGGCGCCCGCACTGTTGCTGTTGCTGTCGTACCGCAACGACGAGTTTGATACGAGCCCGTTTTTGCGGGCGCAATCCGAGCTCGATGGTGACCTCGCCAGCGGCGAGCCGGCGACACGCCTGCTCCTGCAACGCCTGTCGACCTCCGAGTGCGAGGGGTTGGTAACCAGCCTGCTCGACCCGTGGCACTTTGTCGATCCGGAGACGCTGCAACGGATCATCCACGAGACCCACGGCAACCCGCTGTTCATCGAAGAGCTGATCCAGTTCTCGCGCGTGTCTGGGTCAGCGTTACACACCCTCCAGGGGCGTGCCGTCGGGGAGTCGCGCAGCATTGCCCTGGCACAGATGCTGTTACATCGAATTCGGGCACTCCCCGAAAACTGCCGTAAATTGCTCGAGGTGGTCGCTGTCGCCGGTCAGCCGATCGACAGCGATGCTGCCCGCGAGGCCGCGGGCATCGAGATCCTCGACCCGAGTACAATCCCACGACTTCGCCTCGACCACCTGATCCGCGTGCTGCAATTGGCCGACCGCCAAGAGGTCGCGCCCTACAACGCCCGGGTGAGTGAGACCGTGTTTGAGGCCATGACACCCGAGTGCATGGCCGCGGTGCATCTCGCCCTCGCGACGGTCTTGGAACAGCGACACGCCGCCCCCCCGCGGGTACTTGCCCACCATTTTCAGGCCGCAGGTGAGCTCGTCGTCGCCAGCAACTACGCGGCCGAGGCCGGCGATCGGGCGAGTGAAGCCCTGGCGTTTGAAGAGGCAGCATCGTTGTATCAGCAAGCGATTGTGTGGTCGGGAACCTCCGGACCGCACACCCAGGTACTCCTGCGCAAACAGGCCGACGCGCTGGTCAACGCCGGCCGCTGTGCCAACGCAGCACCGGTCTACCTCCGCCTCGCCCGCCAGGCTGCTCCCGTCGAAGGTCACCTGTTGCGCCGGATGGCGGCCGAGCAATACCTGACCGCGGGGCAAGGTGAACGCGGACTGGCACTGCTCAAACAGTTGCTGCAGGATTTCGACCTCCAGTTTCCCGAGTCCGAGCGCTGGGCGTGGATGCAGCTGGTCTTTACCCTCACGCGCCTACGCGTCACCGGCCTCGGTTACACCGAGCGCGACGTCGCAGAAATTCCCGAGAAGGAGTTGCTGGCGATCGACCTGTGCTACTCGGCGAGTCGCAGCCTGATGCTGCTATACCCGGTCCACAGTTACTTCTTCGCCCTGCGTGCCCTGGTCCTGGGGCTCAGAGCTGGCGATCCGGGCAGGTTGGTCGAGGGCATGGCCTGTGTCTCGGTGCTCTACGGGCAGATCGGCCGTCCCAACAACTCGCTGATGGCGACGGCCCAACGCCTGGTTCAACGGCTCGACACGCCATTTGCCCGTGGGGTGCTCGAGTTGTGGGAGGGCCATCTCCACTTCAGCCGCGGGCACTGGCAACGCGCGGCCGATACCTGGCAACGCGCCCACGACCATCTCTCGTTGTGCCAAGGAGCAGCCAGCGAACTGCAAAAGGCCGATATGCACATCCTGCAGGCGATGCGCGTACTCGGCAAATTCGAGTACCTAACCCGGCGTGCAGATGGTGCGATCGCCCGCGCCCGCGAGACCGGTAATGTGTATACCGAGGTGACCGCGCGTCTGTTGTCTTCGACCGCCCGGCTGGCCTTTGGCGATGTTTCTGGTGCACGTACAAGGATCCGCGATGCCATGCGCAGGGCCCCGGCCAACCGCTACACCGGTTTCACCGAGCTCGACTGCGAAATCGCCTGCGACCTCTACCAAGGCATGGCCGCACGTGCACTCGCACGTATCGAAACCGGGTGGCCGGAGATTGAGGCCTCGCGCATGATGCAGAGCGCCCCGTTTCGAATCCGGATGTACGCCCTCAAAATCGGGTGTCTGCTGCAGGTCGCGGCAGATTCAGGGAAGGGACGCAAGCACCTGATCAAGCAAGCACAAACAGATCTGCGCAGGCTGGCCAAGGATTCACTCCCCCACGCGCGTGGGCATGTGGCGCTGTACAAGGCGAGTTTGGCCCACATGCGGGGAAAGACCGAACTAGCGATGGGTCTGTGCGAGGAAGCCTGCAATCACTACAGCGCCGGTGAAATGAACCATGAGCACTACTGTGCACGCCGTCGACACGCACAACTGCTGGGAGGTCGCGCCGGACGAGCACTGCAAAAAGATGCAGATACAGGCTTATCGAACCTCGGTATCGCCAACCCCGCCCGCTGGACCGCCGCCCTCGCCCCAGGGTTCGCCAATCCCGACCTCACCGGACTCGGCTCCGAAATTATCTAATTTTTTATACTCGGCTGGTTGAAACGACGGCGTCCGTTTCACAGAAATTAACTTGTAAATGCAATAAGTCTCGCCTCGATTTGTATGCCGCACTACGGCAGCCACCCCTCCGGATCGTCGAGCGCCTTGGAACGGATCCGCCCCCGCTGTTGCAGCGCAATCGCTTTGCGGGCATTGGTCGTCAAATCGGGGGGGATCGTGACTTTCGCCCGGGAGCCCTCGAGCTTGATTCCACCGGTGAGGAGGTCGCGTCGAACCTTGGACACCGCCGTGAAGGCCAAGCGGTTGGCACGTCCGCGCCGGGTCACATCGATCACGGCGGAGTCGGTGACAAGGGTCGACCGCAGGCTCAAGACCTCGCGGATCAGGAGGGCCAGCGGGGCTAAAAATACGGCGATCAACGGACGGACGAGACTCGCAAATGGCTGCAGCCAAAATCCGGGTACAAGCGCCGTGGCAACGCCCAAGACGATGATACAAAACAGCAGAACCCACCCGATCCGGGCGAACGCGATGGCGTCCTTAATGTCCCACCACACGAGCGCCTCCCCAGGTCGGAGGTAGGGCGTCAACTCGAGCGGGACCTTGGAGGGCGAGCGGGGTGCTCCGGGTGCGAGTCGGATGCCGCGGCCCCCCTCGTCGTCGCGCTTGTGTGCCGTCGACTGTTTGGGGGTCGGGTTTTTCTCGACTAGCCGAAGGGTCACGTCGATGACTCCCGGTAGCGCCGCAACCACTCCTGGCGAGCTGTCTGGGCGATCAACATGTGATCGCACAACACCAGACTCACCATCGCTTCGACCATCGGCACGGCCCGCGGCAGCACACACGGGTCGTGGCGTCCCTTGGCTTTGTAGATCACTTCGCGGCCATCGCGGGTGACCGTCTGTTGCGGCTTAAAGATGGTCGCCACGGGCTTAAATGCCACCGACATGCGAAGGGTTGCCCCGTTGCTGATCCCGCCCTGTATCCCGCCGCTGTGGTTGGTGGTTGTATAGACATTTTTTTCGGCGTCGAGGCGAAACGGGTCGTTGTGCTGGGAACCACGCATGTGGCGGGCGTCGTAGCCCTCGCCGATCTCAAACCCGCGACTTGCCGGCAGGCTCATCAGGGCTCCGGCGAGGTTGGCGGTGAGCTTGCCAAACACCGGAGCCCCCCACCCCGGCGGGACGTTGCGGGCGACACAACGGACGATGCCACCGACAGTATCGCCATCGCTGCGGGCGGACTCAATCGCCGTTGTCATTGCTTCTACAACTTTTTCATCGGGGCACCGCACGGCCGCCCGATCGACGGCCTCGCGGGTGACCGTCTCTGGATCGACCGCGGCTGCGATCCCGGCGACATCATCGACCCACGCGACCACTTCGATCCCGGCCTGGTCCCACAGCAATTGCTCGGCCAAGGCTCCGGCAGCCACCCGGGCGACGGTTTCACGGGCCGATGCACGGCCACCGCCGGACACCGCCCGAAGCCCGTAACGCGCGTCGTAGGTGTAGTCGGCATGGGACGGACGATACGCCTCTTGAAGTTCGTTGTAGGCACGACTGCGGGCGTCTTTGTTGCGAAACAACAGGGTCAGCGAGGTCCCCAAAATGCGGTCGGTGTCCGGCTCTAACCCGCTGACAACTTCGTAGGCATCGGGCTCTCGGCGCGCCGACGTTAGCTTCCCCTGGCCGGGCCGCCGGCGCGCGAGTTGGGCCGCGACACGCTGGTGGGGAAAGACCATGCCGGCCGGACAGCCGTCGATCACCACACCCAACCCACCGCCGTGGGACTCACCGAAGGTGGTGATCCGAAACCGGGAACCAAAGGTGTTGCTCATCTCGCGTCTCCGTCGCTCGCAGCTAAAAATGTCCGTACCCGTGCGCGCCAGACCTCGGGGGCCTCGATCGCTACGGTGTGGCCGACACCGGGAATGACCTCGACCTCGGTGGGTCCAGCAAAAGCCTGTGCAAGAGCATGTAAATCGGCTGCCGGTGCCAGGCGGTCCAACTCGCCAGCGATCAGCAGGGTCGGACTCGAGATCGTGGCCGCCAAGGCCACCGGGTCCCAGGGCCAGGCTTCGGCGGTCGACGGCCCCATCGCCTGCTCGAACAGGGCCCGCACACCTTCGAGGGAATTGCGGGACACCGTCGCCCGAATCATCGCGGGAATCAGCTTCTCGTTGCGGGCCAAGTAGGTCGGTCCGAGGATGTCGGGCAGGCTGACACGGGCGAGTGTCTCGAGGGTGCCGGTCTGCAACGCCGCTGCCCAGGCGCCGACGATCGCACGCCCGAGGGCGCCGCGCCCTGCACTCACGCCCGTGATCACCAAGCGCCGGATCTGTTGCGGACAGGCAGCCGCGATGGCGAGCGCCATGCGTCCGCCAAATGAAAACCCACACAAATCGAGGGGACGACCGTCGAGCTCGAGTGCGGCCATGAGCCGACGAAAATCCTGTATGTGCACGGGTGGTCGGACATCGCTGACATCGAGTTCGGTCCCCCCCTGCCCGCGGGTTTCGTAGACGACGACCTGGCGGTCCTGTGCAAATGCACGGATCTGCCCGCCCCAACTCTGGAGGGTCTGGGTCATGCCACCGAGGATCACCATCGGCGGGGCAGTGGTCGCACCGGTCGGTCCACGACGTTGTACACGCACATAGCCCGGCCGGCCGGCAACCGCGTCTTCGATTTCGATGGTCTCGTTCATGGGCGTGTCACCGCTTGGTCGCCGGTAAACATGCCATCAAGGTGCAACGGATCTGACCGTTCTCGGCACAGGAGCAGGTGTTGCAATCGCGCTTGAACACCTCGCCGGCGCGGTACTTTCCATCACACACCAACGCGCCTTCCGGCTCGCCGTTGTCGACAGGCTCGGGGGAACTATCGCCCGGGGTCGCGGGTTGTGGATCTCCGATTCCCGAGTCATCGCCAGGCGTCTCGGGATGCTCGACCGCGGAATCGGGGCCGGACTCGTCGACGCCGTCGGCAGTCGGTGGCGGGGCGTGGTCGTCGACATGCACCTCGGGCTGGAGAGGCTCGGGCTGGGTCGTCGGTTTGGGATCGCAGGCAAATGCGGCGATGCATCCGAGACACAGGACGAGACCTCGCAGGGTCGCACCTGCATGTAAATACAAGTGATCAGATGCGGACTTGCGAACGCAAGTGGTCATACGCGCGGACACACGCAGACCACTTCCGTGTCGCAGGTGAGGATTTCGGACGGAAAGGTCGTTCATCGGCGGCGACGCAAGCCTAGCAGACCCAACAACGCCAGCGTCATCCAGGCGGACCTTGTCGGCGACCGCTCGATGCCACAGGCACAACCTTCTTCATCTTCCATGCCGGTCCCCGCATCCGTACCCACACCGACTGTCGAATCGCCCGTTGTCGGCCCTGCACTCGGGTCGGTCGCGCCGTCCGTGGTCGCGTCATCCGTGGTCGCGCCATCCGTGGTCGCGTCAGGTCCGCTCGTGTCATCCGTCGGGTCATCGGTGGTCGGGTCACCCGTGGTCGGATCGCCGGTGGTCGGATCGGGGGGACCACCGACCCCGATCAACACGGGTGCCGACTCGCCGATCAAGCCGGCAAAGTCCTCGCCGATCGCCGTGATCTCCCAGGTCCCCACCGGGAAGTTGACCGAGAACGTGTAGGGCGGATAGCTGTCGGCGAGCGGCTGCTCCTCGCCATTGATTTTGATCCGCACCTCTTTGAGCCCCCAGCCCTCGTCATAGGCATCGACTTCGACTGCGACTGATTGACCTTCGGGAAGCTCAGCGCCGTCGGTGGGCATCGTGATGGTCACGACTGGCGGCTCGTTGTCGGGGTTGGCGTCGTAGGGATCGCCACAGGTTGCTCCCGAACCGATCGTCGGCGTGCCGGCACACCAGTCGCCCCAGGTGCCATAGCCCTCGCTGCCGCCGGCGAAAAAGCCCTGACACTCAAACGTCGGGTTCCAGGTGCCATCCAGGTTGTGGCACGGCGTCACGTCGACACCCGTGCGCGACTCGACCCACGGGATCGCGCCGTGGACGAGCGAGTGTTGCCCGGTGCCACCACACCCGCCGGTCACCGTCGAGGCGATCCCAAACACGTGCCAGCTCCCGTCGGCCATCTGCAACAGCGCCGGCCCACCGGAGTCACCGGGGCAAATGCCCGGATTCGGGTTGCCACCGATATTGGCGACATTGCCAAACACATTGTGGAGCGTCGTCATCCCCCAGCGCAAAAGTCCAGCACCGGACTGGTCGGCTTGGTTGCCCCCGTAACCGACGACCGCGACGTCGATTCCCCCCTGCAACTGGTTGGTTTCACAGCCGAACAACGGCGGAATGATCGGAACTTCGGTGACCGGATCTTTGAGCAGACAAAACGCCCAGTCATGGGCTTGGTCGTTGACGCCGAGGTACTCCGGATTGGTCTCGCAAAACTTGACCCCGACGGATTGCGAAGCATTGGGACCGATCTCCTGGCCAAATCCGATGGTCTTGTTGCCCCCACCACAGTGGGCGGCGTAGAGAACGACCTCGGGGTGGATCAATGTGCCAGTACAAAGACCGCCCCCCCCCGTGACGGAGACCACACCTGGCCATCCGCACTCGACGACTTCCTGGCCGTTGATGATCGTGGACGGATCGACGTCTGCGGCGACGATGACATCCTCGCCGGCAAGCGCCCCCGAGGGACTCAGTCCGACAAAAGCGGTGGCGAGGGCAGCGAGACAAACGCGGGGAACAGTAGAAAGCTTAAGCAAGGACAACCTCCTACTGTCACGGTACACAAGCTCGGATGGATTCTCTAGCCGGGTGCGAGGGAATCAACGTGCGATGCTCACGTGGATTTGATGTGCCATTGAGTCCGCAACGACCGAGCTGTGTGCGCACAGAATGAAGCATCGAGGCTGCGGAGTGTCGCCGCGTAAGTCATCCACGTATCATCCCGGCGATGCATGTCTGCCTCCAGGTACTTGTGTGGACACTCGCTGCAGCTCCCATCGGTCGATCCGGTGCAGCGCCGGCGAGCGACATAGACCGCAGCATCGCCGAAGCGACCGCCCGCTACGAAGACGGCGACTACCTGCGAGCTGCCGAGTTGTTAGAGGACCTCGCAGCTCGCAGCGGGCAACCGCGATTTTTGTACAACGCCGGCCTGGCCCGAAGTGCTGCCGGCCACCGAGCCCATGCGATCGCCCACCTCGCCACCTATCTCGAGCGAACCGAGGCCGATGGCGGGACACCGATGCGAACCGACGCACGCACCCGACTCGACGAGCTCCGGGTTGATGTCCAGGCGATCCAGCTTCAGGTCGAGCCCCACGAAGTCCTCGCAGAACTTGAAGTTACTGCGAGATTTTTGGGACGAGACAAGCGCCGCGGACCACGGGGTGATGCGAGGCCCCTACTCCGAGCCCCCGTCGCGCGCCACACCGGGCTTCAGTCGATCCATCTCGATCCGGGTCACTGGCACGTCGTCGTCGAGTCCCGGGGGTTTTTAACGCAAGAGTTCGCCGTCCACATCCACGCGCGTGGCCGCCCACCGACCGCCCGCCGCATGTATCTGCATCCCGATCCGCGCTACCAGGAGGTGGCCTTTCACCTCGATGTCCAAGGCGAAACCCCACCGAGCGTCGAAGTCGTCGCCCGCGGAGGCATCGACCCGAGCCGCCCACAGACATGCCGGGCCGACGACTTCGAAGGTCGCACCTGCCACCTGCGCCTGCTCGCAGGGACATGGTCGATCCTCATGCAGGCAGATGGCTATACAACAACGGAACGGACCATCGTGATTGGCGAGGAAGATTCGGCCAGCTTCACCCTGCCACTGGTGCCCCTCGGGGAAGTCGACACCACGCCCCAGCCACCCGAGAAAACGTCGAGCGACGAGGGCGACGAAGACGACGAGGAGGACGAAACCGGAGACGACGATCCGGAACCAAAGCACCTGCCGAGACAGGTCAAACGCAGTCTCACCAACGGACTCAATGCCGCCGGCTTACCGCTGTTCGTCGGAGGCCTGGCAACCGCGATCTACGGCACGAGCGTCTATACCGACCGAATCAGCACCCCGAGTGACACCTGCGGGGGGGTCGTCGCGTGCCAGAAAAACCTGCTGGTCCCGCTGCGTATGCGACCGGCAGGAGTAGGCCTGATCGGAAGCGGCGTCGGCGTGCTCCTGACCGCCCTCACCGCCGAGCTCGATGCACCTGCAACAGCCTGGGTTGCAGAGGCGAGCGTGGGAGGAGCACTGACACTCGGCGGAGCAGCATGGCTGATCGCAAATACATTGCACATCAACCGCCACCTCACCATCCCAGGCTTCGGAGATCCCGACTGGGAGACCGAGCTCGACCGCAACAACACCCACCGATTGGTGGCAGCGGGAATGACAGGCCTCGGAGTCGGAATGGTTGTAGGAGCAACAATTGGTGGATTGGTGTACCGGAAGTATCAGCGCAAGCGGAGTTTGCGGGTCGATCCGGTGGTGGGGCAAAATGTGGGGCTTGTACTTGGCGGTCGGTTTTAAAGCAACACGTCGTAGCGAGGAAAGATGTATCACCATCAACAAACGTGATAGTTTCACCACGCCATGCCCGATCGCGCCCACAGTGTGACTCTCGGTTCGCTCATCGTTGCGAGTACGTGTCTCTCGGCATGCTGGAATGTTGATTTTAATCCTGGGACGACAGGCGCAGGAGAGTCCGACCCTTCGACTTCGAATGTGGCGACGAGTTCGCCATCGACCGGTGATCCTTCAAGTAGTTCAGGCGATCGTACGACGGATGGGGATGCGAGTTCTGACGCGGTCACGAGTGGTGATGGTGATGGCGATAGCGATGGTGACGATCCATTTATCTTCGACGCTACGCTCCCAAGCAAACTCTCTCAGGTCGACCGAATGGGAATGCCGGCGCTCAACATCCTCACCATTAGTTCGAAGGATCAGTACAACCAAGACTCACCGTATGGTGACGCCATGGGTACCTACGTCGACGAGATCGTCACCAACGTCGAAGGCTTACATCTCGCTCTTGACGACGACCTCATCGCACTTTCACTGACGCCTTGCTTGGTTTCTGAATGCGTGGCCCAAGCGGCTCCGCTGATCGTTCCCGATACCCTCAAGCTCACCCTCGATGCCGAAGCAGGGTATCCCAACGGTCGCTTACTCAACGATCCGGTCATGGACGTGATACTCGCGGTTCTCCTGCTCGACCTGACTGTTCACACAGCCGCGGACTTGGTCGGTGTCAACCCACCCGACAACGATATCGAATTTCCCATCTCGTTCCCCTACTTGGCGCCGGCAAACTGAATGTGGCGGGTTTCGGACCCATACTCGGGACTGCTGTAATCGCGACCTTGGTGCGGGTCTTGTTACCTTCCCCGTAAGCATGCCGCCCGCCCAAATCCTCGAAGCGCTCCAGCTCCTACTCGAAGGATTTAATAAAAATAAAACCTCCGCTCAAAAAGACCTCCCGGGCGAACATATCTACAACGGCCTTCTCACCGTCCTCCTCCGCCTCATTTTCCTTCTCTACGCCGAAGCCCGCGACCTCCTCCCGGCCGAACTCTCTCGCATATACAACAGCCTCATCCCCTCTGAGCGCCACACTGCGTGGCCGCGGTTGACTCGTCTGTTTCGCTCGCTCCACTCGCCCCCCCGCCAGACCTCGTTGGCTCCCCACGGCGGCCAGCTCTTCGACCCGGACAGCTTCCCCTTTCTCGAGCGCTCCTTCGTCAGTGACACCACCCTCGTCTCGGTCCTCGAACGTCTCCTCATCGTCGACGGCCGGCCTCTCGACTACGCCTGCCTGCCCGTCGAACATCTCGGGCGTATCTACGAATACCTCATGGGGTACACCGTTGAGCTTCGTGTACATGCATCGATCTGTCTCGCTCCGGCGAGTGTCTGGCTCAGTCCCCACGAGCTTTTGCAACTTCCACAACCGACGCGGGTGCGGTGGCTTCGGCATCTCGGCCTGCATGCCTCTTCGGCTCGCCGCCTCGCTCGGGATCTCGCGGACATCGAGCGCAACGAGCCCCCCTCGTTGCTCGCATCGGCTATTTTACCCCTCCTTCGTCGCCACGCCATGCCTCCCGGTTCGGGCTGGCCTCGCGTCGAAGTCCCTGCCAATCACCTGGTTCTTTCGCCAGGCACGACCCGCCGTCGCACGAGTAGCCACTACACCCCTCCCGAGCTCTCGACCTCGCTCATCTCTCCCGCGCTTGCTCCGTTGTTCTCGCGATTACAGGCCAACGACTGCGCACCGACATCCGGCGATGTACTCGCGCTCGAGCTGTGTGACCCGGCCATGGGCTGTGGTGCTCTCCTGCTCGCCTCGTGTCGGTTGCTCGCCGACGTACTCGTGGCGGCGTGGACCCGTGAAAATTGCTTGCAACAGCAACTTTTATTAGGCCGTAGAACGGACCCTGGGGCGACAGTGCGAACCTGGGCGATGCGACAGATTGCGCGTCACTGCCTCGTCGGAGTCGACAAGCACCCACGGGCGGCTGAGTTGTGCAAGCTTTCACTCTGGCTGCTGACGCGGGCTCGGGGATTCCCGTTTTCGTTTCTCGACCATCGCCTGGCCGTCGGAGACAGCCTCGTCGGACTCAACACAGACCAGTTACTGGCCCTCGACTGGCGGGTTTCGGCCTCCCTCGGGGAACCTCAAACACCTGAACCGGCCCACCCTGTGATTGTATCGCTGCTCAAACAGGCCCGTGCGATCGAGAGCAAGCCACTGGCAACACCCGAGGCCGGTGTCCGGACCTGTGCGCCCCACGAAGGGCAAACGGCGAACGTGCTCCAACCCCCCCTGCTGGCGATTGCCGATATCATCCTCTCAACCTACTTCTTCCCCCACGACGATGCGACACAACCTACGCAGACGTCGACCAAACAGCGCAAGGCCTGCCTCATCCGGGTTCGCCGGGACCTCATCCTTTGGCTGGAGCGGGGCGGTCCACTGCCGGACCACCTCGTGCGTCGACAGCAGTGGGTTCGCCAACACATCTGCCCTTTGCACTGGCCGATTGTGTTTCCCAATTTATTTGCACATTCAAACGCACCTTCGGCGGACAATGCCCCGGGGGTTGACGCCGTGATCGTCAATCCCCCGTTTGCGGGAAAGAACGCAATCACCGGTACGCACGGACGGGCGTACCTCGCGTGGCTGAAGTCCTCCTATCGTCCGAGTCACGGCAATTCCGACCTCGCGGCCTATTTTCTGCGGCGGGCCGCACAACTGGTGGGTGCCCACGGCACCGTCGGCATGTTGGCCACCAATACGATCGGTCAGGGGGACACGCGGGCCACCGGACTGCATCCGCTGCTCGCCTCTGGCCTGCAACTCTACGCTGTCACACAGGCGATTACCTGGCCAGTTGCAGGTACAAATGTCAGCGTTACCCTCATCCACCTCGCCAAGGGTGCTGCCAAACAGCATGTCACCTGCACGCTCGACGGCCGTCCGGTGACCGAGATCAACAGCTGGTTGCGGGCTGCGAAAACCCGTCCCCCCCCCCGCTCGTTGCCTGTCAACCGGGGAAAAAGTTTTCAGGGGTCGATCGTGTTGGGCAAGGGATTTTTGCTCACCCCACCGCAACGGGACCAACTGGTGCGCGACCACCCAGGGGTCGAGGTATGCATCGCTCCCTATCTCGGCGGACATGAACTCAACAACAGCCCAACCCAATCCCACCACCGCTATGTCATCAATTTTGGAGATGCACCGCTCGAAACGGTCCGTGCCAACTGGCCGGCACTCCTCGATATTGTATGCACACATGTAAAACCCCAGCGCGAACGGGACAAGCGGGCGATGTACCGTCGGTACTGGTGGCAGTTTGCGGAAAAGCGTGCAGCCCTCTACCCCGCGATTGCTCGGTTGCCCCGCTGCCTCGCGTGCTCGAGTGTCAGCAAACACATCATTTTTGCCTTTCAGCCGACCGATCGCGTGTTTTCCCACTCTCTGATTGTGTTTCCGCTTCCGCGGTACGCCCACTTCGCACTGTTGCAGTCGCGGATTCACGGGATATGGGCGCGGCTACACGGGTCGTCGATGCGCAACGACCTGCGCTATACGCCATCGGATTGTTTTGACACGTTTGCCTTTCCCCCGCCCCACACACTGTCTGAAGGAACACCTCTCGACCGCATCGGCGAGCGCGTCTACCGGACACGTGCTGCGCTGCTATTGCGCCACAACCAAGGCCTGACCAAAACCTACAACGTCCTCACTGATCCGCGGGAGCAGGCCGCCGATGTGGTCGAACTCCGCGAACTCCACCAACAACTCGACCGCGCGGTGCTCGGCGCCTACAACCGCGCTGATATCGATGTACCTGCATTTTCTGGCGCGAGCGAGGCGGCACGGGACCGGTTTGAGAATTCCGTGTTGGAGCTGTTGTTTGCCCGCAATGCCGAGCTTTCCCAGCGCTCCGGGTGAACCGGAGCATGTTCGTGGCGCGGGAGTTCCCATTGCCCGCTGCCTAGCTCGACCGACGCGGAGTATGTGGTTTGGCGAACATCTGAGGCGAGTCGGGTGTATCGTGATCGGGTGCGACTCGCGGGCGAACACATTCTCCAACTCGGCGACCCGGCCCTGCGCCGCGCTGCCGCTGCTGTCGGCGACGCTTTTTCGGCTCCTGAAATCCGCGACATGTCGGACCGACTTCACCGCGTCCTCGCGGCATTTCGCCAACAGCGGGGGTTTGGTCGGGCGATCGCGGCGACACAACTCGGCTTCGACCGGCGGGTCCTCGCCCTCGACCTCGGCTCGCAACGAACGTTACTAGACCCCGTGATCACCGAGGTGAGCGAGGAGACGTTTTGCCTGTGGGACGACTGTCTGAGTTTCCCTGATCTGTTGGTGTATGTTCGCCGGCATGTCGCACTCACTGTGACCTACCGCGATCTCGATGGTCATACATATACTTGGGCAATCCGTGATCGCGCCACGGCCGAGTTGCTGCAACACGAAATCGATCATCTCGACGGAGTGCTCGCCGTCGATCATGCGACGGGGAGCAACCCGTTTGCCCTGCGCGGCGCGTTCGACCGACACTTCGCCCGCGACACCGCGACATGATGCGCGATGGCTACTTTGCATATGCAATATGTACGGTTAGCTTCCGCGAAACACAACCTCTAGGCGACTTTTGGGGCGCAGCTGCAAAAGGCCCGCATCGTCGAGGGCATCTCCAGCTTCGGTTTTAAAGCCGACGACCTTGGCCCGAAACACGCCGCACGCCTGACCCAACAGACTGTTGAGACTGCGCTTTTGCAGGGTAAATGCCTCCTCCCGCGCACCGTGAAACAGGGTCAGTGGTAGCGGGGGATAGCGCGAGGCCGACAGTTTCTTGGTGATTTCAAACCTGGCACCACGGCAGTGGAGGTCGCGGGCGATCCGGGTGATGTTGCGGCAGTCGTCGATCCCACGGTGGTGCCGGCCCTCTAATTTGAGGTTGAGTTGCCGCAGCATCGACACCATCCCACCAGCCCGCCTGTGCAATGTATTTTCAAACACGACTTTGATGTTGATCCACTGG
The DNA here is from genome assembly GCA_964621785.1 of uncultured Nannocystaceae bacterium. Classification (GTDB taxonomy): domain Bacteria; phylum Myxococcota_A; class Polyangia; order Nannocystales; family Nannocystaceae; genus JACKDW01. The sequence goes on along the minus strand of CAZUPD010000043.1, from coordinate 31,653 downwards.
CGGTAGCACACGGGCAGCTCTGCGATCGAAATCCCAGCAGCTTCGCACTGTTGTGGCAGCATCGCGTTGAGGTCCCAGTCCCCGCAGGTCACCAGGGCAAACCGATGTTCGTAGCCCGGGTCGAACAGACCATGTCCCTGCAGCCAGGAGATGTGTTGTCGTAGCACCCCGCGAAACGGCGGCGCAGCATCGACATCGTCCTGTGTGATCCCCGTCAGCTCGGTACAAAACGCGGTCAGTTCGGGGTGGTGCTCGGGCCGGACAAAGGTCGAAAACTCATCGACGAGCTGGCGCGTCTCGAGGTCGTAGAGCACCGAGGGAAATTCGATGATCTCCTGGGGAGAGATTTTCGAAGCATTATCGCAGGTCGCCTCAAAGTCGAGGATGACAAGATAGTCCAACATTGGTCGAATAACTTTCTAGCACGTCAAAACACGCTTCGTTTCGCGGATGTCGACGAAACAAGCGGGGGAATCCAAAATCCACGGGTTGTTATCAACAGGTGTGGTTGTAGCGGCCCGACGGCAACCAGTCAACCCGGTCTGCTCATGTCTCGTGCAACCGAGATGCGCTTTCGCGAGCAGACGGCGGGCGGGTAGGCATCCCACGGACAATACATGTATATCAATGAAATATAAATGTATCTACAATTAAACATTCGCCGAAACCGTCGTCCACGGACCGAATCTCGCGGATCCAGCCCCCCACCCAAGGCGAGCGCGAGATGCTTGAAAACGAGGAGCATCGCCACAATGATCTGTGAGGGCCCACAGAACAATGAACGCGATGGGCTTGTCGGGCCATTGCGAGCCTTCCCTCCTGCGTTGGGGGGTATCAACCACACTTTCCGTCATCCCCCTCTCCCGGCCCGCAGCTCTACGATCCGGGTATGTACATCTAGCCAGACCGGCCCGGCGGACCTGTTTTCAACCGACAATCTCCCGCTAAAAAACCTCTTGTCCGCAGAAAAGTCCGTTATGATGCGAGCCATGAAATCCGTAGTTAGATTGCTTTCCTCGTCGCTTCTCATCCTCTCCGGGGCTTCGGCGCTCATCGGGTGCTCCGACGACTCCGACATGACACAGGGCGGGACCGAGAGTGACTCCGACACGGGTTCAAGCTCGAGTGAGGGCACCATTGCGCCGACGACGGGAACCACAACGGAAGATCCGACGGCCGGCAGCGAATCGGATTCCGAGTCCAACGATACTTCTGATACCACTGAGGGTCCGACGGGAAGCGAGTCCGACTCTGACTCCGACGACACAACCTCGACCACCGATTCTCCGTGGGATGGAGAACCCCTCCCCGATGCGCCCGAGGGCGAATGGAACTGGATCGACTTCCCCGAATCGAGCTGTCGCAGCGGGTCGTCGACCGGGATCGGTGTCCGCTACGGCGAGGTCAACAAGGTCGTGATCTACTTCATGGGCGGTGGTGCCTGCTTCAATGCCACAACCTGTGGCCTCAACCCGGGGAACTACGGCCAACTCGACTTCGCGGGGTTTACCGGCGGAGCTGGCGAATCGGGCATCTTCAATCCAAACGACTCCAACAACCCGACCTACAACTGGAGCCACGTGTACATTCCCTATTGTACAGGTGATGTCCACTTCGGCAGCAACCCAGGCGTGATGGTCCCCGGCCTGTTGGGCGGACCGCAGGACTTCGTCGGGTTTGACAATGTCACGATGTACCTCGATCGGATCGTGCCGACGTTCATCGATGCCGAACAGGTACTCGTCACCGGTGAGAGTGCCGGTGGATTTGGTGCTGCCCTCAACTACGACCGCATCGCCGATGCGTTTCCAAACACGCCGGTGACGCTGCTCGACGATTCAGGGCCACCACTTTCAGATTCATACCTCCACGCGTGCCTGCAACAACAGTGGCGCGAGTTGTGGGGTTTTGACGAGACCCTCCCCGAGGCATGTACCGACTGTTTCGGGCCCGATGGCGGCGGGATTTACCAACTCGCCCCGTACCTCGCCAACAAGCACGGAAATCAAAAGATGGCCCTGATCTCGTCGACCGGCGACGACGTCATCCGTCTGTTTTTCGGCTTCGGCATCACCGAGCCCGACGATCCGTGCGGCGGAAGTCTCCTCCCCGTCCCGATGGAACAGTGGTTTTTTGAGGACGGGCTGTACGACCTGCGGGACAACATCCTCGACGGGTCACCGGTGTGGGGCAGCTATCTGATCGACTCTACAACCCATACGTGGATCGGTGGAGATTCGCTGTTCAGCACCGAGGTCGATGGCGTCAAACTGCACGATTGGGTCACCGACCTAGTCGACGGGCAAGTGGCCCACGTCGCGCCGTAGCTCGACTGATTGCAAGTACATCCGATGGAGCGGGCTCGCTCGTTCCGTCGAACGCTACGGGGCCCGACACATGATACTTGTAGACACATGAGGCATCGCCGGCGCCTGAGACCCGGCGAGAACTCAGCGTGCAAGCATCGTATTGTAGCGGAGCTCAAACTCGCGTTCGCTCATCATCGCCAGGATCAGGGTTTCGATGAAGCTGATGAAAAACGGAACACCTGTCCAGAAGAACAGAAGGTAGAAGACACCGGCTCCGGTGTTTCCGAGATAGAACTTGTGCCCTCCAAACCCGCCAACAAAAAACGCGAGTAGGGTTGCGACCCATTTGTTGCGGTCAGCGACCTTGACGAGGGCGTGATGGCCGTAGGGGACCATGTTGTTCTGCACAACAACATTGATCGGCGGATGGGGATAGGGTTGCTGGCCCGGACCCGGCTGGCCGTAGGGGCCGTAGCCGGGCTGCTGATAGGGCTGGACCGGTCCGGGTTGGGGACGGACGGCGAGCGGATACTGTTGTTGCCCCGGATAGCCCTGCTGGGGATAGTTCGGTTGTCCCTGGGGATAGGTCGGTTGTCCCTGGGGATAGGTCGGTTGTCCCTGGGGATAGGTCGGTTGACCTTGGGGATAGCCCGGATGTTGGGCGTAGCCGTATCCCGGTTGTGGGTATCCCGGTTGTTGTGGGGGATAGCCCGGCTGCGGAGGATATGCCTGGGGCGGATAACCCGATGGAACCTGTCCTTGGGGATATCCCTGCTGCGGGGTGTGGCCCTGGGGCGGTTGGGCCTGGGGCGGATATCCGCCGGGCTCCTGGGGTGTGTGCGGATCGTTCATCTTACCTTCGTGCGGCCGGGAGTGCAGGGGCCCAGTCGCGAAACACATAGATCACGGCCCCGGTATCGGGATCGTTGTCGACATCGACATGGCCAGAGTGGAGCAACTCGCCGAGGGCTTCCTCGGCCTGTGCCAGGGAAACTTGTAGATGCAAAGCTGCGTCAGAGACCGTCACCACCCCACCCTTTTGTTTGGCGAGAACAAGTAGGCGCCGCTCGATACCTGTGTCGAGGGCCTGTTGGGGTCGGCGGTTTGCCAGCGCGAAGTAACCCGCCCCGATAAGCATTCCAATCCCGGCAAACGCCGGGCCAATGAGGAACACAAACGGCAACCCAATGACAGCCCAGCCCATCAGGGAGAACATCAACACCGCGAGCCCACTGATACCGAGGCCGGGCGCCCACGAGCGGTCGGAGACGCGGGGGTGGCTGACCTCGGGGTGGTACTGCTGGGGATAGCCATGTCCAACCACGGGTCCCGTCGTGTGGATGTGAATGCCCGGCCCGTTGATCGAAATCCCCGGAGGTGGTGGTGCTTGAGGTGGGTACGGGGGCCAGGGAGCATTCATGATCAACCGCAAAACTACGCTAGCAGCTATATCTCGCAAGGGCTAGCGGTGGTTTTTCTCGCGTGTCGTCCCGCGCGGAAGATTTGGCCTGCGTGAACGTCGTGGGGGGTACCGTCCATTTTGCGGAAACTGACCTCAACAGGCTCCTCGCCCGGACACGTCGACACGGTCTCGAGGCGGGAACCAAGCGTGCGTTCACCAGCGGTCGAGCGACGACGCCAGCACACCGATTGTCGCAGCCGTTGTTTTTGCGCGTTGCCTCGCAGGACTGTTTGGCGCAGTCGCGTTTCGCCAACGGCGGCCACAGCTCGACCTCGTCGAAACACCGCGAGGCGATGCCGGAAGAAGATTGAAGGCCGAGCTCCTGGGCCGGTGACGGCTCGCGCAAAACGAGGACGCAATCGCAGAATCAAATCGCTCACTGGCTCTCTGCACACACCGGAGACGAGGCTGTGCCCGAAGCCACACCCCGCTCCGGCTAGCAGGCCTCGGGATCCATCCACACAGCTTCCCAGTAGTGCCCGTCGAGGTCGTAAAAACTCCACGCATACATGACCCCGTGATCGAGCGGCTCGACAGCCGGGCGACCACCGAGTGAGATCGCCCGGCGCACGAGGCTGTCGACTTCCTCCCGACTCGTCGCCGAGAACGCGATCAGAGCCTCCGTATGAGTCTGTGTGTCGCAGATCGCATGGCGCGTGAACGTCCGAAAAAATGGTTCGGTCAGCAACATCACACAGGCGACATCACTGATGATCATACAAGCACCCTTGTCGTTGGAAAACTGCTCGTTGAAGGTAAACCCGAGCTCCGAAAAGAATGCCCGGGACCGTTGCAGGTCGCGGACGGGAAGATTGACAAACAACTCGCGGGATGTGTTCGGTTGCATGTTGGACAGACCGACCCGCCGACAAAACTCATCGGTGTGGATGCACGTTTTTCCTCACAGCTCGGGCGGGAGTCCAAACCGAGGGAATAGCTGCTCGACGTCGAGAAACGCATTCCACGCAGCGATCTTCGCACCTCGCAACTCGAGCACCGTCAACGACCACGGCCGATGCGGCTCGCCCGGGGGCCCCTTGCGGTACTGGCCAAACGCGGGTAAGCCGTTGGCTCTGGTGGGCAACAACCGCGAACCTTTGCAGCCGATCCCTCGCCCCCGCAACCACTGCCCGATCACTGCCGGCCCCTGCAGCCACATGGTGTAGGGCGGCATTGATAAACTTGCATCTTCACACATCAACGCGGTCAGCCCGTCGACATCGTAGCGCTCAAACGCTTCGACGTAGCGGGCGAGAAGCGTGGTTTGGTCGGGCGTCAGCGGTTCGGTACCCGCCCCCGTGTCGGTGCGCCGCAACGTCGCACGGGCCCGCTGCAGGGCGCTGTTGACCGCTGCCACCGACATCGCCAAGCACTCGGCGACCTCGGCCACTGACCATCCCAACACTTGTGTCAGCAACAAAGCTGCCCGCTGCCGCGGCGGGAGGTGTTGGAGCGCGGCCACAAATGCCAGCCGAACACTCTCGCGCAAGAGGGTTCGTTGCGACGGATCGCAATCGCTGGGCACCACGGCGCCGTCGGGAATCGGCTCCAACCAGTGGGAGGCCGGGCGCTCGAGCAAGGGATCCGCGACACGACCCGGCTCCCCGCCTTCAAACGCACGGGCGCGACGTTTACGAGTTTGCAGGGTGTCGAGGCAGACATTGGTGGCGATCCGATACAACCACGTCCGCACCGAACTGCGGCCTTCAAACCGTTCGTAGGCCCGCCACGCCCGAATCATGGTCTCTTGTACGGCGTCGTCGCTATCCATCGCCGACCCGAGCATGCGGTAGCAATGGCCTGTCAACGCGGTTCTGTGTTGCTCAAAGACTACGACGTCCATCTGGCCACGCTAGCATAGAATGATTCATGCAATAGCAAGCAAATTTATGTGTAAACACATCTTTTAAATCGGTGATTTGGCCAAGCGAATTCATCTGCACACGAAGACCTACCTCAGCGTGCGCGCTTTTGTTCATCCGCGCTTTATCTGCCCCAGACAAACCGGGGGTGCCACAACGTACATGCACCGGCCAGCGAGGCCACCACCCACACGCGTGGACACACAAAAGCCCAATCCCAGTCAGAGAACCACCACCATGCGCAAACCCACCGAAGTCCCTGTTCGTCCGTTTCTCACCCGCTTTTTGGAGACCCGCCGCGGTCACCTCACCCGCCGCGCCAGTCGGATCTACGCCGACATGCTCTCGATCTTGGCGGACTATTTAGAGGCGCTGGCAATTACCGAGTTCAATCTCCTCGCCCCCGACCCCGAAGCGCCTGAAACCGGATTTTCCATGGCTCGCTGGCTCGGCGGTGGGATCGATATCGAATCCTTTGGCGAGCTTGTGCTCGACTTTCAAGAGGAACACCTCGCTGGTGAACTCGCCTGCGACCGCGTGTTCTTGCGGGTCAGCGAGGTCGCCCTGCGGGATTTGGTCCGCTGGTTGCGGGGAAAACGCGTCAGCCGACCCGAGGCCCGCACACGCACGACATCCTACCCGCACACCCGGCGAGCCACGCATTCGCCGACGTTCACACCCAAGGCATCGCTCCCCGTCCGCCAGCGCTCCAATGTGTATGTCCGGCGAACCTCGACCAAGGTGATTCATTGAGATTGTTGTATCGACAATCTGGTTGGATCCGAGGTTGGGCCTACGACCCCTTTTCGGCCAGGGCTTCGCGGGCGGCCAACTCCTCAGCCCGCGGTTCTTCGCGCTCGCCCGCTTGCTCACCGTCCCGAACCACACTCGCGGCCTGGGGCAGGTCCGACAGCGGACGGCCGATCACGGCCTCGACCATTTCCCGGTGGTCCCGCTCGTGCTCAAACGGCAGAGCATCATCCTCGGATTCGTAGTCGACCACGAGCTCTCGCTCACCGGTCTTAGGATTGTGTCGCAACCTGATCGTGACTTCGGCCATCGCGTTGTTCCGCGGCCATCTTACCAGGCGGTTTCACGTGCGGTTGGCGAGCGAGCGCAAGTCTGCCTGTTCGAGCACCTTGCGTTCGAGCAGAACCTCGACCAGTGCCTCGAGCTGGGGGCGGCAGGTCGCGAGGGTCTCCCGGGCGCGGCGTTTTTGGGCGCTCAAAATCTCGGCCACGGCACGGTCGATCTGATCCCGCATCCCCTCGCCAACCCGGACCGCACCCCGCCGGGACCGCGGCACCACACGCATATCCAGGGCATCGCACATGCCGTATTCCTCGACCATCGCCCGGGCGATCGCGTTGACCTGTTGCAGGTCCGAGTAGGCACCGATCGAGACATCGCCAAAGATCATGTCCTCGGCCAGATAGCCCCCGAGACCGACGCAGATGTCGGCCAACATGTCCTGGCGGGTGATCGCGTATGGGCGGGTTCGGGCGGCACGCATGACATAGCCCAGGGCCCCCTCTGTATCGGCGGCGATCGAGATCCGCTCCGGCGGGGTCGCGTGTGGCAGGAGCATCGCCAGCATGGCGTGACCGGCTTCGTGGACCGCCACTACCCGCTCTTCATCCGGACTCAGCACCACCTGTCGCCGCGTGCGTCGCTGCAACGCTTTGTCGATGTCTTCGCTTGTAAACGCATACGACCCCGTGCGCAGGGCCTGGCGTTTGAGTGCCCTGCAGACGGCAAACAGGTGATCGCCAGTGAATGCCGACCCGTGCTCGCGGTCAGCCACCCCATCGGTCCGGCGCACCAAATGTTCCTTGAGCCCGTCGGACAGCCCGAGCTGAAATTTGCGGTCGTAGAGGTCGATGATCTCCCGCCGGTCGGCCGCCGACGGGGGTGGGATCTCGATCAAGAACTCAAATCGTCCTGGGCGCAGAAGGGCTCCATCGACGCTCTCGAGAAAGTTTGTGGTGCCGACCACCAACAGCATCTCGCTGCTGCGAAACCCGTCCATCTCGGTCAGCAGCTGGTTGACCATCGAGTGTTCGACCCCCGACCCTTCGTAGGTCCCGCGGGCGTGTGCAAATGCATCGATCTCATCGAACACGATCACGGCCGGGGCGGCTTTGCGCGCGCGGCGAAACACTCGGCGCAGGTTTTCCTCGCTCTCGCCGACCCACTTTGATTTGAGCTCCGGGCCCGACACCACAATCACGGTGGCGCCCAACGAGCTGGCGATCGCCTTGGCGAAGTAGGTCTTCCCGGTGCCCGGCGGCCCGTGGAAGATGATCCCCCGTGGAAGCAGCGATTCTAGGGCTCGGATCTCATCTCCGGTTTGCAGGGTATCGCGGCGGTGGACCAGGTCGAGCAGCTCCTCGCGGATCCGTTGTTTGACCTCGTCGTACCCCCCGATATCGCTGTCGATGTCGACATTGGGCAGCTCGAACTCCTCGCCGGCGGTCTGGCTGCGAACCTCGCGGTAGACGGCGTCGCCCTGGGGTCGTCCGGGCAACGCCTCGCGCCGCAGCCCGACCGAACCCATGAGTTTGCGAAACCGGATCGGGTTGAGGCCGGAGACATATTTATAGAGGGCAAACGGATCGAATGTATTTGCATCGATCGTCCGAGCCTCGCGCTGGGTCACCAACTGCGGCAGGCAATCCCGTGGCAGGCCGATGATCTCTCGACGGGCGGCAAACACTCCTTCGATGACCTTGGGAATCGGGAAGCTCGGGTCGCGAAAACCGAGCAACAGGGCCTCCGGGTTTTCGTAGAGCAGTGGAATCGCCTCGCGGGCCTCGAGCGTCAGGCCGGTATGTGTCGTTGCAAGTACATCGAGATGTAGCAGGACAATGATCGTCCGCTCGACGGACCCGCGGATCGCATCCGTGAGCTGCTCGAGCATGCGTCCGAGCATCGTCCGGGCACCGCCCTCGCGCGGCTCCGGAGGCGGGCGCCCGTCGACCAACACGATTTTTGGCGACTTTTGCTTGCCCCGTCCCTTTCGCCGCAGACGTCCGCGAATCGCCAGGTAGAGGTACAGCGAGAGTTCCTTGTCGCACTCGACCAGCACGCTCATCCCCTGGCGCAGTCGCGACTCGATAAACGCTGCATCGGCGGCACAGGCCACTTCGACAGCATCTTCCGGGCGCAGGTCAGTAGGGAGTGAATCGACCGGACAATTGCGGCGGGATGTCAGACGCACGCCGGCGAGTGTACGACGGGCTGTCATGAAAATGCGTGCCAACCCGCCACGTTCGAGGGCGATTCGTGTCCGCACGATTTCGGCGGTCTGCGATCCTCGGCGACGACCGGGCCTACTACCAGTCGCTCATGCCACCGAGGTTGGTGACCCGGTAGCCGGCTTTGACCAGGGTCTGCTTGGCCTTGCCTGCGCGATTGCCCGAAGCACAGTAGACGACGATCGCCCGCGACTTGTCCCCCTCGACGAGTTTTTCGACCTCGTCGAGCCGCGCCCCGACTTGGTCGTGGGGGATCCACACCGCTCCATCGAGATGCTCGGCCTCGTACTCGGCCTGGCTGCGGACATCGAGTAATAGGGCGCCCTCCTTCTCGACCAAGCGATGCGCGAGTTGAGAGTCGCGGTCTGGAAGTGCAGCCTGGGGCGGCACTTCGGCCGTGCTCGACTGCGGGGCACAGGCTCCGCCCATCATGGTGCTCACGGCCATCAAGATTCGCTGAACAAATCGCATCGGGAACCTCCAGTGACGGTTTATAACAAGAATTGGTCCGCGCCTAAGTTGTTGAAGATCCGTCGACTCCCGCGGATATGTCGAGAAAAGCTGCGACAGCGTTGACCACTTGCAACACGCCCAAGCACGACGGACGACCGCTCCCAAAGCGGCCGCAACGGGAGCATCAAACGGCGTGCCCACAGGTCGTCGTGGGCAATACTTTTCAAGTGTATGTTCAAGCGGATCGACGATCCAGGCGTACTTGACCCACCCGCGTAGTAGATCTCCATCTTTCGGACAGAACTACCCCGGGGATGCCCGCTTGGTTCGCATCGTCACAAACTCCTCGGCCGTGCTTGGGTGCAGTCCGATGGTCGCGTCGAACTGGGCCTTGGTCGCGCCCATCTTCAGGCAAATGGCCAGTGCCTGGATGATTTCGGGTCCGTCGGGACCGAGCATGTGGACGCCTAGCACCCGCTGGCTCCGGCGACACACGATCAGCTTCATAAATGTGCGTTGCTCCCGGCCGCTGAGGGTGTTGCGCATCGGTCGAAATTCGGATGTATAGACATCGAGTCCGTCCGGCGCCTGCTTGCCGGCGTCGAGCTCTGTCAGCCCAACCGTGGCCAGTGGCGGCTGGCTAAACACCGCCGTAGGTATATTTGTATAGTCAATTTTTTGGGGCTGTTGGTGAAACAGTGTCGACACCACAGCCATGCCCTCTTCGATCGCGACTGGTGTCAGCGCAACCCGGTCGATGACATCTCCGATCGCCAGAATGCTGCTGACGGACGATCGGAAAAAATCGTCGACGACCACGGCGCCGCGGGGACTGAGCTCGACGCCGACCTCGGCGAGCCCGAGGCGGTCGGTGTTGGGCAACCGACCGACCGCACACATCACCGCGTCGACGTGGAGGGCGCGACCCGTGCTGAGTTGTGCCCGCAACCCCCCTTCGACCGCTTCGACCGACTCGATCTGGGTTTCGAGTTCGAGGTTGATTCCGCGGGCGAGCAGGCTTTTGCCAAGGCGGGTCCGCAGGTCGTCATCGAATCCACGCAGGAGTTTATCGCGGCGGTGGACCAACGAAACCTCGGCCCCCATGCCCTCAAAGATCCCGGCAAACTCCACCCCGATGTAGCCCCCACCAGCGATCACGATCCGCCGCGGCAACTTGGGCAGGTGAAATGCCTCGTCCGAGGTGATGATATGTTGATGACCCGGGATCTTGGGAACCCGCGGGCGCGAGCCGGTAGCGACCAAGATGTTGCGCGCGGTGTAGCGTTTGTTGTCGACCTCGACGGTGTGGGGATCGACGACCCGGGCAAACCCGCGGATCAGCTGAACCCCAGCGTTGTCGAGCAGACGTGCGTAGATGCCATTGAGCCGGGAAATCTCGGCATTTTTGCGTTTGATCAGGGTCTCCCAATCAAACGTCCGCGGGCCGACGGTCCAGCCAAATCCGGCCGCGTCGTCGAAGGCATCGCGGTAGGCCGAGGCGTACATCAACAGTTTTTTAGGGACGCAGCCGAGGTTCACACAGGTGCCACCGAGATCGCTGGCTTCCGCAACCGCGACGCGAGCACCGGTCGCTCCAGCCATCCGCGCCGCACGGACGCCACCGGAACCGGCACCGATGGTCAACAGATCAAAGTCGAAACGGGTCACGCCCGCTTCATACCGCGACCACTCGCGCCGCAGACCAATTTGTCGGCCTCAGGTCTGTGACAATACCCCCATTTGGACAGTTTCCGACACACGACGGGAATTCAATTGTATATCAATCTAGATCGGGTGCATCGCAATTCGGCGACCACGCGGCCAAAACTGCCCTCACGTGGACCCACTGGCACGCCCACGCGATTGTGTGGAATACTCGCCCACAATCCGCCATGCCCTCGCGTTATCTCCACGGTCGATTCAGCCAAGTCACGTTCGATATCCCGGCCCTTTGCAAGCACTACGAGCAAACGATTGCCCCCGTCGAGCCGGTGCCCTACTTCGACAATGGTGTCTTTTACGTCGGTTGGGCGATGCTCAGCTTCGAGGGCGGGGTCGAGGAAGGTGTCCGACAACGCCCGTTGGGCGGGGCGCAAAAATCCCGGCTGGCTTCGACTGCAACCACGCCGACGACGTTGTGCACCGGACCCATGCGCAAGGCCATTGAGGATATTCGAGCCACCGGTCTTCACCCCTACCGCGCCCGTGTGATGCGGCTGGATGCGATCGGCGAGGCGATGACATTTCACGTCGATGCCAAGACCGAAACCTGGCGCTTGCACGTGCCGCTGGTGACCAATCCCCAAAGTTTCTTCGAATGGGTCCTGCCGGACCGGACCTTGGTCCGCAAACACCTCCCGGCCGACGGGAACGGGTATTTTGTTCGGGTCGACATTCCCCATCGGGCCATCAACTACCCGGGCGGTGAGGCGGCGCGGGTCCATCTTCTGATGGGTGTGAAGGGTCGCCCCAAAACCGCTCGGTTTGCCGATCCCTATGTGCTCGCACAACCGATCAACCCGCGAACATAACGTTTGCCTGTACAATTTTTTGTGCAGTCGACAACGCGGAGCCATCCCGGCGGCGACGCCCTACACATGGTTCAAGATACATATCTAAACCTGCTCCCGTGCGTTTGAGAGCGGTGCCGGAACCTGCGCGGAGCGGTCATCGATTCCGCTCGCCGGAAGGATCGGCCACGCGCAAAATTTTGTCGCTCCGTACAGGTGAACACCACGGCCGGTCCGTTGCCGGCACGCAATTGTGGGCAAGTTCGCATACAATCGCCAACCGTGTCCCCGACCATCAACGTCGCCCTGACCGTCGCGCGCACCGAGGCCGAGGGCCCGGGCATGCGGTTTGCGATCTGGGTGCAGGGCTGCCCGTTGCGGTGTCCCGGGTGTTGCAACCCCGAGATGCTCGATGCATCGGTCTCCCGTACCGAGCGCTCGCCGGGCGAGCTCGTCGCCGAGGCACTCGCGGCCAATGTCGAGGGCATCAGTCTCCTCGGAGGCGAACCGTTTGCACAGGCAAATGGACTGGCAAGCGTGGCCGAAGGAGTCCGGGCCGCCGGTCTGTCGGTGATGGTCTTCAGCGGATACTTGCTGACGCAACTTCAGCGCCGCGCCGGTGACGACCCCGGTGTCGCCCGCCTCCTCGCAGCCACCGATCTGTTGGTCGACGGTCCCTACCGCGAGCGCCAGCGGACCACAACCAGGCGGTATGTCGGCTCCACCAACCAAACCATGCACTTCTTGAGCGACTTTTACCGACCCGACGATCCCCGGTTTTCGGCTCCGAATCACGTCGAGCTCCACCTCAAGGGCGGCGTGTTGACACTCAACGGATACCCCGTACTCGGTGCACGTACAAAGATTTCTGGAGTTGATTCACCGTGAATGCACCCCTGCGAATTACACCGGGGGAAGCCCGCGGGCTCGAGATCCTCGACATGATCCTCCGCGGTCGCCAGGTCCGACTGGCCGCCGAGGTCCCGACCGAGTTGCGCTCCGAAGTGGTCGAAGTTGGTGCCGAGCGGATCCTCCTTACATGTATGCGCATACTTGTCACGGAAGGGGGGCGACGCGAACAAACGCTCCTCCGCGACGGCCGACGGGTGCGCGGCAGGATCTGGGATCCCGGGGTCCTCGACGAACTCAAGCTCGAGTTTACAAGTGCGACCTATGGGCTGTGGATGGGTCTTTGTGCCCATCTCGATGTATTTTCCCGCGGGGGCCTCGAGTCCGGTGGCGGGGCCCTCAAGACCGCCGCGCGACAGGTCCGCAAGGTTGTACGCACACGCAACACGGCCGCCGGCGATTGGTTGGTGTACGCCCTGTTGATCCGCAACCTCAACAAAATCGGAATCAGTGCCGAGATCCGACGTGAGTTTCACCGCCGCCTCGCGGTCGGCTCGCCCCTCGCCCGCCTGTTGGTACTGTTCGACCCCGATACCGACACCGCCGAGTCGACGGCGGACCGTCTCGACCCGCTATTTGCACCTACAAGCTCTCCGCTGTGTACCTGTCTGACCGACCTCATTGCCGAGTCCTGGATCGCGGTGGTGAAACACCTGTGGCGCAACACCAACCCCGGTACGTTTCGGGTGCGTTGCGCGATGGCAGATCGGATGTTGCGCGGCTATTTGCTGGTGCTCCAACGCCACCGACGTCTCGACCTCGCCTCGCCGCTACTCCGACTCGCCGATGCGATCGTGCACGAGATTATCCCCGGCTCCCCGGATGTCGAGCGCCAGCGCACGCTGTCATTGCGTCCCCCCGAGTCAATGGCCGAGCGCGATTCGACCCTGCGGGCTGCGAGTCGCCTCCTCGACTTTTCCCCCCAATTGACGGACCTGCACCGCACACTCAGCCATGCGCGCTACGGCGACCCCGACTACGAGCAGGCGCAGGTGTTTTTGCAGATGGCCCCGACCGATGTCGAAGCCGACATGCATCACCTCGAAGCCTTGCGCCTCGGCCTCGGCGGTGCGCTACGATAGCCGGCGATGAGTCGCGGTTACCGAATCCGGTTGTATCAGGCCTCCGCCACGGCCGAGAGCGAGGACGAGTTTGGGATGGACCTCGCCCTGCTCGACATTCTCCCGCCCAAAGACATGCTCGCGCTCGTTCGCAGCGAACTGGCCAAGGCCGGTTGGAAGCAGCAAAGCGACGGCAGCATGCAAACCCAAATCGCCGGGGCGACGGTCAAGCTCGCAGCCGACGGTTCGCGGATCACGGTCCATACCAAGGAAACCAAAGAAGTCACGTCGCGCGCGGCGAGTCAGTCGACGGCAAAGCAGGCCGCCGAACGCCAGGCCACACAGGCCAAGGACGACCTGGCCCGCACGGTGACCAAAAAACTGATGGAACTCGAACCGATGATCCGCGAGCAGGTCCAGCAGGTGCTGCAAAAGGTGTACATCGAGGCGCTCCAGCAAAAGGCCAAGACCCTCGGTGAGGTCGAGAGTATCGACGAACGACGCGACGAAAACGGCGAGCTCGAGTTGACGATCAAAGTCCGCGTGTAGCGTAGCAATCGGTGGACGAGCTACGACGCGCCGAAACGGGAGGACGAGCCAGCGTGTCGAGCAATCACTCGAGGCCGTCTGCACGGCGATGACCCGCGGCGTATTTGTTGTAGAAACAAGATTTTTGGGTAGCAACGTGGTAGCGTCACGTGCAGCACAGGAGTTCGATGGACGTCTGCAAGCATTTGACATGGAGCGTCGCCGCCCTCGCTATCGGCTGTGGTGCGCCCGACGCCACATCGGTCGCCGACACCAGCGAAACAGATCTGTCTGGCACGGAGTCCTCGAGCGGAGACGCGACCGGCGGAAGTTCGGATGCTTCGGATGCTTCGGATACGACTACGTCGGGCACCGCGACCCAGGACGGTACTGGAACAACCGATCCAAGTGGGAGCGAGAGTGATGCGGGCACGAGCGAGTCCGACGGCCCAACCGAAACCGACGGCCCAACCGAGACAGACGGCGACACCGACGGCGAGCCAGGTTCGCGCTGCGAGGAGACGCCCGACGTGATTACCTGTCCCAAAGATACAATCGAACTGCAGCTGTCGCTCATCGCCACCCGTGAAGTCCACTACCAGGTGCCCCTCGGCGAGCCTCCGCCAGACGGTTGGCCGACGGTCTTGATGTTCCAAGGGTCACTTTTTACCGGCCAGCTCAACTGGGTTGGACA
Source organism: uncultured Nannocystaceae bacterium (assembly GCA_964621785.1). Classification (GTDB taxonomy): domain Bacteria; phylum Myxococcota_A; class Polyangia; order Nannocystales; family Nannocystaceae; genus JACKDW01. The sequence goes on along the minus strand of CAZUPD010000043.1, from coordinate 16,608 downwards.
CATCGATGGCCCATTTGGCATGTACTATCAAGTATTGACACTCAAACGGCTACTCGACCACGGCTATGCTGTGATCACCCCCGAGGCACACCTCGAAGGGTCGACGTTTTGGGATACCAATGTCCCGCCGTATTCCTGGAACTGGGAGGCCGCACCGGACCACGAGTTGATGCTGGCGATCTTCGCCGAACTCGAACAGGGAACCTTTGGGCCACTCGACCCCGAGCGCCTGCACGCGACCGGGATCTCGAGCGGTGGCTACATGACCAGCCGAATGGCCGTCTCCTACCCGGGAACGTTCCGTTCGCTCGCCATCGCATCGGGATCCTACGCAACCTGCTCGGGTCCGCTGTGCAACATCCCCGACCTCGACCCCGGACACCCGCCGACGCTGTTTCTCCACGGCGAGGCCGATCTGATCGTCCCGATCGAAACCATGTTTGAGTACGTCGCTGCGCTCGCGGCGATTGAAGTTGACTATACAACTGAAATCGATCACCCCGCCGGCCACGAATGGATTCCGGCGGCCCCCGATGCTGTCCTCCAGTGGTTTGACGAACATCCGTAATCTTTCGAACGCAGGGTGGGCCGATGCCGACACAAATTTTTGACTTCATCCGTTTTCTCGCCAAACGAGCTCCCCAAGAGCACCACGATCACCAAGCTGCGTCTGAGCTCAACTGGCGGGCGAAGGCTCCGCTGGAGTTGCCGCAGGGTCTTTCGCTGCAGTGGCTGGGCACGTCGGGCTTTTGCCTGACCTACGAGGGCTACAGTTTGCAGATCGATCCCTACGCGACACGTGTGCCCCTGCGCGAGGTCGTCGGGCGCAAACCGGTGTTTCCCAACCTCGACCAAATCGATCGATTTTTGCCCAAGGCCGATGCGGTCGTCATCGGTCACACCCACTTCGATCACGCCATGGATGCTCCGATCCTCGCCCGGCGCGACGGCTGCAAGGTCTACGGCTCGCGCTCGATGGCCACCCTGATGCGGGCCTACGGGTTGGGCCATCAGGCGGTCGAAGTCGAGAACTTTGGCAGGTACGAACTCGGCCCGTTTGCGGTGACGTTTGTCCCGAGCCTGCACTCCAAATTGGTGCTCGGCTGGGCGGTGCCAAGTGCCGGCGACATCACCTGTGAACACTTCGACGGGCTCGCCTGCGGCCACTACCGCTGCGGCCAAGTGTATGCGATCCACATCGAGGTCGCCGGGATAAGTTTGTATCACCAAGGAAGTGCCGACCTCATCGAAGATGCGATCCGCCACCGCGAGGTCGATCTGTTGATGGTCGGGATCGCCGGACGCGGCTTCACCCGCGATTACACCCGCCGGATCCTCCACGAGCTACGGCCGGCCTGCATCCTCCCGCACCACCACGACGACTTTTTTATCGGGCTCGACAGCGACATGAAGTTTTCACTCAACGTCAATCTGTCCGGGTTTCTCGACGAGGTCGCAGCGGTGTCCAAGGACATTCCCGTGGCGACGCTCGATCCGCTGCAATCGGTCTAGCCCACTTCGACCAATTCGCTCGATGAAAGTTCCGAGTTCGAAGACATGCACAGAAGTAGATAAAGAAATGTTAGATTTGTGGCATTTCGTGTGTTAAACAACTCGAAATTCTATGGTCTCAATCGCACTTCTCTCCACCCTACTGGCAACTCCGATCGCCGGCGACATGCTCGGCGCGTCTTCCGACAACACAGCGATCCACAATGGCACGCTCGTCGAATCCTGTGGCTGGCCGTCGACGGTTGCACTTCTGCGCCAAGGAGGGTCGTTGCAGTGTACGGCGACGCTCGTCCACCCGCGGGTGTTGCTGACGGCGGCCCACTGTGTCGAGGACCAACCGGCGAGCGCTGGTTTTGGTGAAGATGCAGATACACCACAACGGCAGGTCGGCATCGCTACGTGCGGGGCGCATCCCTCAACAGACCTGGCCTTTTGTACACTTGAAGAGGCTGTCACCGATGTCCCGATCATCCCGCCGTTGATCGGATGCGAGGCCGAGCAGTTGCAGGAAGGCTCGCAGGTGATGCTGGTCGGGTACGGTAACGAAGAGGGGATCTACGACCCCGATCTCGGTGAAGTTGTCGCCTACTACGGAGCAGGTCCCAAACGCCAAGCAACCCAAATCGTCACCGCCATCGACCCGGTCGATGATCCGGGTTTTGTCATTTTATGGGGCGAGAACAACGATGAAAGCAGCGGATGTTTTGGTGACTCCGGGGGTCCCACGTTCGTGCGCCTCGACGATGGCACGTGGCGGGTCCTGGCTGCCAGCGGGCATCTGTACCTCAACGAGGACTCCGAGATTCCACCTGAACCGGCAAACATTTGTATGTACGGGACAGCGGTTGCCTATCTCACCCCGGAGATCGCGTGGTTTGAAAACGCCTCGGGCTACGACGTGACGCCCTGCCACGATGTCGATGGCACCTGGAACCCCGGCCCCGCGTGTACCGACTTTCCCGAGGAGGAGGATGCCGGTGCAGGTACATGGAATCAGGGGTGCAACGATGCGCCGCTGTCAGGCCCGAGCGAAATCTGTGGCGAGCCCTACGACGGTGGGACGACGACCGACACGGATACGGATACAGACACGGATACAGACACGGATACAGACACGGATACAGACACAGATACAGAGAGCGAAACGGACAGCGACACGACGACCGGTCCCGATCCGACAGATCCGACCGACCCAACCGATTCGACCGACACCACGGCCGCGACCACTACGACCGATCCTGCGACGACGGATCCGACAACGGGCGAGCCCCCGACGACCGACTCGTCGAGTGGCAGCGATCCAACGGCCGGTCCGACCACCGACGATCCTTCCATCGGCGAGTCAACCATCGGGGGTACCGACGACTCGGCGACCGACACCGGTAGCCTCGAGCCGCCCGAGAAAGGTTGCTCATGCACCCATCATGAAGATCAACCACGTGGACTCGGGTGGCTGCTCGCCGCCGCGTTGCTGGGGTTTGTGCGGAAACGGTCGGACTCCTAACGTCCCGCCTGGACTCACCCGTGCCGATACGCTCAACGGCATGCAAAATCGGCTCGACACGATCGACGATGCATGTACAGGGACCACCCGCGAGGCGTTTTCGAGAAGGCGTTACTCGGTCACGTTTGCCAGCTCGACCACAAGCCGGGCGATGGCCTCGTCCTCGTCGCGGTGAAACGACAGGTGCTCCCCTAAAATCGGCTCGACCACCAACTTGGCGGCCAGCTCGACCACCGGATCCGCCTCGCCTGTGTACACCGCGACGTGCCGCAAATTTTCATCGGCAAACATCCTCGGCAGCTGGGTGCGAACTTCGATCGCCGGCATGGTCGCCCCACTGAGGTCGACGAGCATGACGTAGTAGGACCAGCTGCCAACCTTCTCACTGAGCGAGGTCCGCATCAACTCAACCGAGAAATGGGTCGGATAGGTCAGCTCGCGGTAGACGATCAACCGCGGCTTTTTGATGCGAATACAATTTTCGATGAGGTCCCGCTCGGCCTGGGACGTGTTGTGTTGCGTGAACGCCTTGGTCGACAACAGGTGCTCCGGATCGGCGACCGACAGGGAACCCGACAACTCCGTCAAGAGCGCCCGCATACTCGGAAACCGCTCCGAAGGGTCGACCAGCAGACCGCGGGCCAGCAACTTGTAGAGAAACGCCGGCACCTCGCTGTCCGGCGGTCGCTCCCGCAGCTGACCTTGAATCACGTTGGCTGCCCGTTCGGACATGGTCTCTCCCTCAAACGGCAAGCACCCGTACAACCCCTCGAACAGGGCGACACAAAATCCGAACTGGTCGGAATACGGCCCGGTGACCTGTCCCAGCAACTGCTCCGGCGCCATGTAGGCCGGGGTTCCGATGATCCGTCCCGCACCGGAGAGCGACCCCTCGGTCGGCAGAGTGTCGAGACTCGCTATCCGATACATCTCCGACTCGTTTTTGTCCGGCGACTCCGACTTTGACGCGACGCTCGAACGCTCGATCGCCCGCGCCAAACCAAAGTCCAAGACCCGCACACCTTGGCTGCCGACAATCACGTTGGCAGGTTTGAAATCGCGGTGGACCAAGCCGTTGGCATGGGCGGCTGCCAGCCCCTCACCCGCTTCGATAAACGTCTCCAACACCTCTTGCCAAGTACGCGCCTGCGACGACAACCACTGGTCGAGCGTCGGCCCGTCGACATACTCCATCACGACAAACACACCGAGGATCGGTTCGTCTGACTCCGAGCCTGCGCGCTGCAACTGGTAGGTGCCGAGGTCGAACACCTTCACGACGTTGGGGTGGGTAAACTGGGCGAGGTTTTGGGCCTCGCGTAGCAACCGTTGCTGGGCCCGGGCCACCGGCAGCAGCGGCTCCTGGATCTGGCTGCCATCTTCAAACCTCGCCGTCCGTGAGTGTAGGAGCTTGATCGCGACCCTGCGATTGAGCTTTGGGTCATAGGCCGCGAAGACTTTTCCGAACCCACCACATCCGAGTTCGTGTAGCAGTTTGTAGCGCGACAGCTCCTGTGGTGCCTCGGCGACAGTGGTCACTGTCCCGTCGGTCACAGATCCGTCGAGCGTCATGATCTCTGTATCCTCGGTGCCAGAGGATGGACCCCAGTCGGGCATCACCCCGATGTTATCGGATACCCCGGGGGCGCGACGGGTCAAGCCGGGAAATTGAAACCCTGACGCGGCGAGCACAGGCGGGGCGTTTTTGCAAGTAGGGAGGTCTGACCATGGTGGTGCGCCGAATCGACGGTGGTCGCTCGGATCGCGTGACAAAATGTCAGCCGGCCGAAGCGGTCCGCCCGTCAGCTCACGGCTACCTCGGTGATCACACAGCGGGCAGTGGGCTGGCACCCTGGTTGCACACGGGAAACCAGTGCACAATCACCCCAAACTTCCCCCTGTGATGCACACACGCACGCCATACCGCAGCTCGACGCTTCGCCACCGCTGCCGGGTAAAACGCAGTTTGTCGGTGGCGGCGCTGCTTGGAAGCCTCGCCGTGATCGCCCCCTCGCAGGCCTACGCGGACACCGTCCCGCTGTGGCCCGAGGTTGCCGATGCCCCAACCGCGGAAAACTTCTCACTGTACCTCAACATCTACGACCGCGAGACCCAGCAAGAGGTCCGGCGGATGAGTACCAACGACCTGCAGTACTACGCCAACCAAGCCCGGTGCGAGTGCAACGAGCAGCTGCAGGTCGAAGCCCGCCTCGTCCAGTACATGGGCACCGCCACCCAGGTCGAGATGTTTATCGGTCCCAAGTGCGACATCGCCGAGACCACCACCAACAGCATCAATCCCCCGTGCGCCATGTTCCACGCGGGTACCACCGCCGACTATGTCAACGGCGTCGCAGCCAACTTCGACCTGGTGTGGTTGGTCGACGGGATCGACCTCAGTCAAGGCAACGACCAAGATCCGGACAAGGCGACCCCCTCCGGCGATTGCAACACCCAGAGCCAGGGCGGCATCTACCTATGCGCACCGTTCGGCTCCGATCCCACCGACGGCTGCCAGTCCGACGACTTTGTCATCAGCGGCGACAAGATCGACAACTTCAGCGACAGCGACATGGGCACCGGGCTCAACGCCGACTTCCAGCCGCCGATGTCGTTCCCGACCGCGTTTTCGACCTCCGTCGGCGACGGAGCGGTGGTGGTCTCCTGGGACCTCGACATGCCGGTCGACATCCAGGGCTTCCGGGTTTTATGTGCAGATGCACAGACAGGTGCCCCCGCGATCGACAGCCTGATCAGCAACCCGGAGAGCCGGCGATTCGATGTCAATACAACTGCAGATACGGTCTACTTTACCCGCGGGAACCTGTGTGGCGACAACCTCGGAGTGTGTGGCAATGGCGAGGTCGAAACCGGCGAAGCGTGCGATGGCGAAGATGGGTGCCTAGAGACTTGCCGGTTCCCCGAATGTGGCGACGGAGTGCTCGAAGGCAACGAGCTGTGTGACGATGGCAACGAGGCTGAAACCGACGCCTGCCTCAACAGTTGCGTCCCTGCTAGCTGTGGTGATGGAATCGTCGCTGCGTTCGAGCAATGCGATCCGATGGATGACGAGATGTGCTTTGACAATTGCTCGCTGTCCGCGACCTGTGGCGATGGAGTCATCGACGACGGCGAGGAGTGCGACGACGGCAACACCGATGAAACCGACGCCTGCCTCAACAGCTGCCTCAACGCCTTCTGCGGCGACGCAATCGTCCAACCCGACGAGGCATGCGACAGCAGCCTCGGATGCACCGACAGCTGCGAGCTCGACCTGTGTACGAACGGGACCCAAGACGACGGCGAAGACGGCATCGACTGTGGCGGTGATTGTGAAGCTGTCTGTGAGGACACCTGTACCAACGGGGTCAATGACATCGGCGAGGATGGGGTCGACTGCGGCGAGCTCTGCGGGAATAGCTGCGACGGGATCCGCTCGCTCGACTGGTCGTATGTGTGCAGCGATGCGTTGACAGCCACAGCCAACAGCGCCCGCGTCGACGGACTCGAAAATGGCCGCGAGTACAACCTGATGGTCGTCGCCTACGACAAGGCCGGAAACCCTCGCGTATCCGAGATTTTTTCAGCCACGCCGCAACAGACATCCGATTTCTGGGAACAGTGCGAGGCCGACGACAACCTGTGCGGAGATGGTGGGTTTTGCTCGCTTTCCGTCGGGGATGACAACCGCGGTCTCGCACTGGTGGGCATCGCGATCGTCAGCCTCGGACTGCGTCGGCGGCGGAGGTGTGCATGAACGCGGCCATGTGGATGGTCTGGGCGGCACTCGCCGTCGCTCAACCCGAAGACACAGATTCAGCTGAGGACACGACGGACATCGCTTCGCAACCCGTTGCCGATGTCGAGCCCGGTGCCGACTCAGAACCCGCCGACTCGGAACCCGCTGCCGATGGCGAACCCGCTGCCGACTCGGAATCCGCGAGCGACGAATCGACCCCGCCATTTGAGCCGGATCCTGACGATCCATGGGCACCGGTACCCGAAAGCACCGAGGTGCCACCGCCGTCCGAGGCCGCAGCCAAGCGTCAGACACCCGCGTATCTCGAGGAAGACGAGTCAAAGGACAAAAAAGCCACGCGCAAGCGCAAGCGCAAGTCCCGTGACCCCTACGAGTCACCGCAGCGCTTTGCCCTCGAAGTCAAACTCGGTCCCTACCTCCCCGACATCGATCGCAACTACACAGGTCCCCGCGCGTTTGGTCCCTACGCAAAGGTCTTTGGCGACACCGACGAAGCCGGGATCACCATCGATGGACCGAGCAAAGGCGTGATGGGTGCGGTCGCGTTCGAATGGCAGTTTCTCAATCCCGGGCAGGTCGGACCCCTCGGCCTCGGGTTTCAGTTCAGTGTATTTACAGATGCTGCCAAGGCACCGTTCACCGAGTACATCGACATCGACAATCCCGACGATCTTCCCGAGGGTGTCGACTCGATCCGCAGCGAGGCCGACAGTGTTCGGTTCACGGTTTTTCCCCTCGCCCTGCAGCTGGTTTACCGGTTCGAGCTATTTGCCGATCGTTTCCGCGTGCCCCTCGTCCCCTATGCCAAAGCAGGTCTCGGCTACGCATTTTGGTACTCGACCGGCGGGGACGGTTCGATTTCGGAAAATAGCCAGGGGCAAAAAGCTCGCGGCGGCGCCTGGGGTTACCAACTCAATGCAGGTGGGATGTTGCGCCTCGATTTTCTCGAGCGCGGGTCGGCGCGTACTCTCGACCGGGCAACCGGTATTAATCACACTTACATCTTTGGCGAGTACCAATTTTCGCAGCTCGATAACTTCGGGCGTGCATCGTCAATCAGCCTCGGCGACAGCACATTTTTCATCGGTCTCGCTATGGAATTTTAGGTCGCTTGGCCGGATTTATATCCGTGGTCTCGAGGCGACATATGGGTTTCGCTGAAGAGGCCCGTTCACCCCTATACATACACTCCAACACCCTTTTCTGTATTCATTCACGCGACTGGCATTGCGTTTTTGATACGGAACAGCATCAACGATTGTGGCATTGTAGTGCACTGTGTGTACAGAGGTGAACGGGACCCCTCAACGAAATTTCCTATCTCTTTTGTAGCACCTCAATCCCGCTGGCGCAATCCGTAGACTCCGCTCACACGAGGTGGGTGTATAAATCCGATCGATCGAGGAGTTCGACGAACAATCGTGCTGTCATCGGTTTGGCGACACCACCAACGGTTGTTCTGAACATCCGTCCCTGCAGGACGCGACCGACTTCGATCACTTCTTGATCCCGCAGACGCCATACCTCGGCCGCCTGCTGGCGCAGGAACTTCTCGAAACTCCCCGCGCGCCCGATGTAATAGTCGTAGTTCTGTGAGCCCGACTCGGCGATGGCAAAGTCCTTGGCGAGGTTGGCGACGCGGTCGCTACTCACCCGCACCATGTCGCCACGCCCATTGAGCACAAATTCGTGGAGCTTCGAAAACTCGTATTTTCGATTGTGGGTAAAATCGGCTAACTCGCATACACTCGCGCCAAAGCGTTCAATGTACAAATGCCAATAGGGATGGGTACGCGAAATAAATGCATCATTTTGCGGTTCGTAAATCAGATAGGCATCGAGTGCATCGGCACGGGTTTCGTCGAGTAAGAACGCATTAAATGCGTGGCCTCGATTGATGACCATAAACACAGGTACACGATATTTTGGCGCGATCGTTCCGGCGTGTACGGCAACTTGTTCGAGTGTCCGCAACGCTCGTGCGGACAACCGCGAATGCGAGCTGTAGCGGGCGTAGATCTGGGCGGCGAATCCGGTACACAGGTTGTCGAAATCCTGGTAGCGACGCGTGTTTGTATCGTCCTGGCGGACGAGAAATCGCACCCAACGCTCACGCGCTTTTTGGGTCTTGAGAGCCCTCCAAATCGGGGTGTCGTCGGACCAGGCTGCGACCGCCTCTTTGTAGGTTTGGGAGCGCTCGTCGGCCGCGTGAAACGCCGCTGTGTAGACATCGCGGGGTGGCCGGATCGATCCACTTTCCGCCTGGGTCGCAACCTCGTTGAGCAACGCGTCATCGAGGGCGAGGACCGTCGCGCGATCGATGCACCCCGAGACGGCGACACCGTGCTCCCGCTGAAACCAGCGAAGCGCTTCGGCGGTCTGCCGACCGCAGATACCGTCGGTGGAGCCACCGAGATATCCGAGGTCTGCCAGTCCCCGTTGCACCGCCATCACGGCGTCACCGCGAGACTGGTGCGCGAGTACCCGGGCGCCGAGGGTTACGTCTTCAAGCTCGAGGTGACCACTGAGGAGTTGACTGCGAAGCGTCATACGGGTTCTCGCAGAGAGGGGAATGATAGGAGAAAAGAGAACTGTATCAGGCATAGGCGATTGCGTGCTGACCATTACGGCGCCGCAGAGGGGTAGTGTGGCGTCCCTCCCCTCCGGATTAACCGTCCCCGCGAATCTCTCCTACCCCGCGGGTACAGGGGCTACCTCTATCGACGCATCATGTATATCTCCGAGTTCAGGTACGTTGTGCAAACACCCATCGAGCCGCCGCGGATGGGTCGCGACGGCTCGACGGTTGGTGGCACGCCGTTCGGGCTAGTTCGCCTGTTGCAATGGCCCCTTGACGGTTCCCATATCGACGTAGGCGCGATCCTTCATAATCAGGAACGGGCGGTCCTCAAACAACAGGCCTCCCTGCCCGTCGTGCTCGACGACCTGAAGTTTGCCCATGCCGTACCCCATTGGCCCGCGCGAATAGTAGTGCGCCTGCAACGTGTAGGGATAGGCCGCAGCCTTGCCGATGATGGCAAAGCACTCGGGGCCGTAGCCAGTGGTGACGTCGGCGTAGAGACTCCCGCCCGAAGGCAGAGTCTTGTTGGAGTACCAGGCGTGTCCGCCCTGACCGTCGCGGATGTGGAAGTCGACATCGTTGGCGTCGGTTTCCCAGTTGAGGACAAACCGCAGGGATGGCTGGGTGGCCAGGCTGGCACCGACTTCAGAAAGCCGCTTGCGCACCTCCTCAGCCCGTTGGGGATCCCGGGCAATCCATGCAGACGCAATGATTCCCAGGTCCTCGCGCAGGATCCGATCGACGCCGCGGAAACGGCCCCCCGGATAGCTGCGCTTGGCCCCTTCGTGCATGGCATCAAACGCCTTTTCAAACTGTCCGAGGCGGACCAGGGCAAACGCGTAGAGCCGATGGCTGCTCGGGTGGTCGGGACGTGACTCGCGAGCTTTCTCGTAGGTGTCGGCCGCGGCCCGCAACCCGGCATCGCCGAGCATCTCGAGCCGTGCCCCGGCGTACCGGCGAATGTCGGCGCGCGAGGGAAACAGGTCGACCAACGATCCGTAGGCGCGGATGGCCGTGGGAATGTCTCCGTTGCGCAGCAAGGCTTCCCCGAGGGCCAGCAGTGCCAACACATCGCCCGGGGCCTCTGCCCGCCACTCAAGCGCCATCGACAGGCCCTGCTGGGCATCACCGGCGTCGAGCTTTTGCATGATCGCCAAGTACTTGCCCTCGTACGGACTCTTGGGATCGGGGCTCGGCGTCCACCGGGCATCGACCGGTGGCGGCGGTGGAATCGGTGGCGCAACAATCTTGGGCGGCGGTGGCGGTGGCGGTTCGATCTGCGGTGGCGGTTGCGGAATCGGGACCGCTCGCCGGGCCGCACGCGGAGGCGCCACATCTGCCCGCATCTGCGACGTGGTCCGCGGGCTGAGGGTAACCGCTGCCGAGACCGTCGACTCGCCCTCGGCGGCAGCGAAGTTGGCCCCGCGAAATCCCTTGATGATACATTGATCGAGGGATGAATTACCGGTTCTTTTCGTCAGCTTAATCTCCTTGACCGAACCATCTGGCCGCACCTTGATCTCGGCCGTCGCCTCGCCCTGCAAGCTGGCGTTTTGCCCGAGGGCTGTCCGGTAGCACGCCTTGACGTTGCTCAACCGGCTTCGCAGAGCCCGGGTCGCCGCGCTTTTTCCGAGATTGCCGGTGACGCGAACCGTCCCGAGAACCACCGAGGCGGTCACGGCCGGCGTCTTGGTCGTCGACGTACCCGACAGGGGATCTGGCTCTGGCTCTGGCTCTGGCCGCAAATCCTTATCCGCCTTCGCGGCTGACTTGCGCTTGGGCATCGCCTCGGACTTTTTCTCGGCAAAGCCGTCGAACATTTCCTCGGCCGGTGCTTCGCCTTCATCCATCTCGAAGTCTGCGGCCGCGGCGGGTGCAGGCGGTGGTGCTCCTCCGGCCATCCCGGGAGCATCGTCCGACGGCGCTGCACCCTTGGCATCCTCCATATCCCCGCGTGTGACCGGCGAGCGGCGAGCGATGGTCGTCTCGGTCACGATCGGTTGGCTGACGACCCATGGCTCCTGTCCGGGGACGTTGCGGTGCATGAGGGTGACACCGTCGACCCCGACAGTCAGGATGTCGGCGAGGGCATTGCGGTCGATGTTAAACCGCTGGTAGTCCCATTCGGTCTCGAGCACCAGCAGCGCCGTAAACTCGCTGAGCACCCGGTGCCGGGTCGAGAGCGTAATGACCTGGTTTTTGAGGGCCTCCCGCATGTCCTTGTCGTCTTCGGGAAGTTCCTCGCGCTGGGCCATCAAGCGCTTGATCCGGGCACCGACCCAGGCGCGCTCGAGTAACGGCTTTTGAACGTCGATCATCGGCACCGAGGTACTGCCCGTTTGGACACCTTCGAGTTCGACAGTCATCGGTTTGCCGGCCGGTAAATCTGCGTATACAAGGACTTCATCACCGGTCTGGATACCGTCGAGGGTCTGTGGCCAGACCCACTGACTGCCGGGTACCGAGACCTTGACCCCGCTGAGAGTCGCGCGGCTGAGTTTGTCGGCGATCGTCGCCGCCGACAGTCGACCGTCGATCACAGTACCGACACGGTCGAGATCGGCCCGGGTCAGTTGCTGCAGCAACTCTGTGTTTTTGATCCCACCGTCGACGATGGCGTCGATCCGGCGCACACCGACGGCCTTGAGCCCTGCTGCTGCCTTGGCCAAGCTGCCGCCCTCGACTTCGCCGGACGTCGCCACGCCGTCGGACATGACCACCAACCGTTGGCCCAGCGAACCTGCTTGGACAAGCCCGAGCAATGCCTGACCCAAATCGGACGAACCAAGGGCGCGGCGGGTAAAGATGGTGTCGAGCTGGGGCTGACCAAATCCGGTGACGGGCCCGTGGTAGACCTCTTGCAGCCCCATATCGAAGCACACAACCCGGAGGTCGGCGCCCGGCGTCGACTTGGCGATCTGCTGTACGAGCGAGCCTAACTCACGCACTTCGCGTTCAAACCCGAGGGCCCGCGAGGCGCTGGTATCAAACAGGATCGTGACCCCGCCATCGAGTGGATCGGCCGCGAGGTTGGCGACCGGTGCGATCCGAGCCACAGCGAGATTCTCGTGACGCAGACCCATGGCGGTGTCGGGTTTTTGGCTGTTGACCACGAGATCGCGGTCGGGCATGAAGTTTTGTTTGCGCAGCTCGATGATCCGCTGGTTTTTCGCCGTCCCGCCGAGCGACGTGCCGCCCTGGGTCGACCCGAGTTCCTTGATGATGACTTGGGCGTCGAGGTTGTCGAGTTGCGGCAGCCCCAACAGCTCTAAGCGGTAGGGTTCGGACGAGTCGGCCAATTCCTGTGAATAGGAAATGATCAACTCTTTGCGAGCACGCGCCGGAATCGGGAACACGCGGGCGCTGAACTGGTTGCCCGCCTCGTGTTCGAGCAATGCCGGATCCTGGCGACGATGGAGGAAGTCCTCGTAGGCGCGGCGGGCCGCCTGGCGCTCGACAACTTCGCCTTCCTGCCAACGGTTGCCGATCTTCATGGCAAACCGGGAAATGGCGGCACCCGGTGGCATCTCGATTTGGAACCGACCTTCGATCACGCGGTCCGACGGGTTTTCAAATGTCAGATGGAGTTCGGTAAATGCCAGTGGTTCCTCGACCACGGCCCGGGCCTTGAGACCGCGTAAATAGAGGCCGGTGCCGTCAGATGCGGTGAGGGAAAACGGCGCGACATGGGCTGTCTCGACCGCGACACTGCCCACCGTTTGGGAAGGCAGGGACGAGGACGGTGTCGAGGGCAATGGCCTAGGTGTCCCAGGAGGCAGGTCCTCCTGGCCAGGGACTCGTTGTTGTTGTTGATCGGTCTTTCCAGTTGTCTGTTGGGTGCCTGTACAACCGAGTGTCAGCGCCGCGGCGAGACACAAAAACCGGACATTGCGAAACGGCATGAAGCGATTCGAACGGGACATGGGTAGCTCCTCAAATCACGCAATCGATCCACAAACAGGGGGCAGGATCATTGCGGCGGGCCTTACAAAGGCCGGGAAGGTTCTGTGGTTTTCGACAGCCCAAACGGGCCAACGCTTCCACGGGTCTGTGGCTGGGCAAAGCAAAGTCACGCGAGTATACCCGCGACCGATTGAATACCGGCATACGAGTCACCAGAGCCGTTAAAACGCGCCTTTTACCGAGACCGCTTTTTCCCGCGCGACCGCATCAATCTTCAATGGGACAGGGGCCACATCGCAAATCCCCCTGTGGACACTGGTGGGGCCCGGTTAACTCGTTCCCTTCGCAATAGAGTGTACACGGGGTTTCCCCCACACATTCGAGCGAACACGGGCCGTGGCACAACACGCCGCACGGCCCCGGTCCTTCGCATCTGATCGCCCCTCCACCGCGAACCTCCACCGCGCACACCCCCTCGCTCGCGCACAGGACTTCGCAATCATGTCCGCAGGATAGGTCGCAGTCGCCCTCGTCGGGGCATTGAAGTTCGCAGGGTGAGCCGCACTTCCGCGCGCACGGGATATTGCCGGGACATACACATTTTGTTGTTTCGCACGGCTCGCAGTGGCCGTCGCCACACAACCCGCGCAACAGCGACACGGAAATACCGCAGGCCATGGCGAGCCCGGCAGCTGCGGACAGGACCGCGAGTTTGTGCATGCTTGCGAACTTCATCGGGGCTCGGGCGTCGGTGCTGGCACCCGACTTCACTTTCAATGTCTATACATTATTTTCCAGTGCACGGGCAAACGCGGCAAATAATTCCTCGCGCACCTCCGGCGCAAGTCCGGGCTGTCGTAGATGGGGCTTGGCAATCTTTGGGGTCGTGTCGGGCGACGGTGCATAGGGAGGCCCGACCAACATGACGGAAAGGGAAGGCTCATCGAGGGGACGCACCACATGCCAGGTCTGTGGATTCACCATTTCGTAGGCACACCCGGCTGTCAGCACCATCCGCGAAAGCGCCTGGGTCGGGCGAGCAAATCCCGTACCGTCGTCGTACGACGCCGTCCCGGCGATCGCATGTTCGTAACGCCCGGTCAACAAACACACGGCCGACGGCCACGGATGCGGGTGCCACAGCGCCTGGTCGGGACCACAGGGGTGAATACGATGGAGAAACAGCCGGGCCTCTCCGCGTTGCAACCACAACCGTTCGACCCGCGGCGGATGATAGATGATGTGCATGTCGGCCCACTGCTCGGGCGAGGCGAGCAGACCCGGCAACTCGTCGGCGATAATCTGGCGCAGGGTGTCGAGCACATCGCAAACTATCGCTGTTTTGCCCCGAGGAGCAACGCGACAGTTCCTGATTTTGGGGCGACGTCACCGAACCGCATACAAACGAACCTAGCAGCCCGTGGCCTTTTCTCGCGTGTCGTCTCGCGCAGAAGGCTTAGAGCTACTGGCCTGGGCTTGGCCATCACGGGATCAACTCGGTGGGCTCTCGCCGGCGTGCTTCGACACGGCGACGGACCTCTTCGATCCACGCCTGCTCGATTGCGGCTTCGTCGACCTCGGGCGGGTTGCCGGTCTTGATCGAGCGATGCCCGAGCAACCGCTGAATCGTCGACAGCGGAATCCCTTGCAACTCCAGCACCGACGCCCACGGTAACGCGAGGCGGCGCGGCGAAAAAAGCCACGGGCTGTGAGGGCTCGACTCAGCTCCGAGTGCGAAGTCGTCAATGCCAGGACCGAGTGCGCCTTCATGGAAGATGCCCCATTCGGTCGGAGCAACACACGACTCAGCAGGACGTCCTGGAGCGACATTGTGGTCCCCGTCACTGCAGTCACTCCCACACAACCTGCCATGACGAACATGTCCGGGTTTGTGCCTCACACAGACGAGGCCATCGCCACAATCGGCATTTTTGCCAATGATCTCGCGTGGACCACAACTTGCAACCTGGGCGGACGCGGCTCATCGACAACTTCTTGCCGCCGCCTACGGAGACATATTGCCATGACGCACCATCGGTCCATCGCTTCAATCTTTTCTACTCGGTGTGCCTACACCTTTGCCGGGCTCACCATCGCCATGTCTCTTTCGACAGGTTGTAGTAGTGCATCCGACTCGGACTCGTTCGCTAGCTCCGACGATGGTGGCACGGGCTATGGAAGCGACTCCGGTTACGGGTCTGAGGGGGACTGGGGCACAACAGGTGGACCCACCGGAACCACTGGTGGACCGACCGGCGATCCCGAGGATGAGCCGCCTCCGGAGGAGGAGGAGGAAACCACGACCGGCGGGGAAGAACTCTGCGACGACCAGACGGATGTTGTTTTGTACCTCTCGCCCGATGACTCCAACTCGATGTCGTCGCCCGTCCAGGTCCGCAACGCGATCTTAGGGAATGATTTCTTCGGCTATGTTCCGGTCCGCGTGTGGGAGTTCCTCAACTACTACTCGTTTGCCTACGAGCCCGCGCCGGCCGGCAAATTGACGGTCTCGACCGAAATGCTGCGCAAGGAATCCGAAGAGAACGTTCTCGGCTTTACCCTGCAAATCGGCGTCACCAGTGAGTCGCTGAGCAACGCTGTGCGGCCGCCGATGAACCTCACCCTGGTCCTCGACGAATCGGGTTCGATGGGTGGCTCGCCGATCGAGATGGAGCGCGAAGTTTGTCGCGTGATCGCTTCGAGTCTCAAGTCTGGCGATATCGTGTCGGCGGTCGGCTGGGATACGAGCAACGCGATCAAACTCGCCGGCTATGCGGTGAGTGGCCCCGACGATCAGACCCTGCTCAACGTGTGCAACGGTCTGGCAGCAGGTGGTGGTACCGACCTCTACGGAGGTCTATCCGCGGGCTATGAACTCGCGAGCCTGTCCTACGATACCGACCGGATCAACCGCGTGGTGTTGATCAGCGATGGCGGAGCCAATGTCGGGATCACCGAAGCCGATCTCATCGGTGAACACGCAGGGTCCAACGACCAAGACGGAATCTACATGGTCGGCGTGGGTGTCGGAGAAGGCGGCTACAACGACGCGTTGATGGACACGGTCACCGACCTCGGCAAGGGCGCTTCGGTGTATATCCCAGATAGCGAAGAAGCGTGGAAGATCTTCCACGATCAATTTGTCAATACAATGGCTGTCGCCGCCCGCGATGTCCAAGTCGAGCTTTCGCTGCCGCCGGGCTTTGCGATCACCAAGTTCAGCGGCGAGGAGTACAGCACCGATCCAACCGAGATCGAACCGCAGCACCTCGCACCCAACGATACGATGGTGTTCCACCAACAGATCGAGACCTGTGCGCCAGATTTGGTGACCGAAGAGACCGAAAT
>CAZUPD010000042.1:0-58243 GCA_964621785.1 uncultured Nannocystaceae bacterium | reverse complement strand
ATGGCGACGGGGACGGAGATGGCGACGGGGACGGAGATGGCGACGGGGACGGAGACGGTGATGGAGATGGTGACGGTGACCTGTGCATCGAATGTTCGCTCACCATCGACTCGATGCAGTCCGGCGTCCTCGATATTCAGGGACAGAACGTCTTTGGAACCGCAGAGTTGATGAACGAAATTGTCTATGCCCTCGGTGACTACGGGAATGGTCGTTTTATCGCTACAGCCGACAGTTCACTCCCATTCCACGAAGTTAGCGATTGTCCACTCCTTGAATGGCTCAGCGGTGGTGTCGACAATCCGAGCATCCTCGTCTTCGGGTGGAGCGACGGCGATGGGCCAGGAGATTGGCCGAACGGTACCGACATCCAAGGGGTGCATCTACCCGCGCAGTACATTGGTAACGCGGAACTGCTCGCGGCCGACTATGATATTGTTGAGTATCTCGAGGGAAGTTACCAATTCGGAGCCGACGAACCCAGCGACGCCGAGATGGAGACGATTCTCGACTATGTACAAAACTACGGTGGTGGCTTGTATGTGAGTAGCGAGTTTGGGTCGCCCAATGGCCCCTACCTCAACTCTACCGATATTGCGAGTGTCAATCGAATTATGGTGCCGATGGGGGTCGAGGCCCAGGCTGTCAGTTTGAATTGGGGTGGTGTCGACGGGAACATCTCGTTTAGTTGTTTCCCAATCCCGATGTAACGAGCGTCACCCGACGGGCGTTCGGAGCATTGTGCCGAACGCCCGTGATTGTTCTAAACCTAAAAAATACCCCTTGCTGTGACGCCGAGGAACGTGATTGCAAATACAGCGACCACCAGCAGGAGGATGATGCCCTTGACGAGGAATGCCACGTAGAGCTGGCGACATCCGTCCAAAAGGGTCGCACGGTCGTTCCCCGGTTTGGCTAGGCTGCGCAGCGTCAGTCCGGCGTAGGCGACAAACGCTGGTGCGATACCGAGAAAGCCCACGACCGCGATCGACTTGATATCAATTTCGTTGGACACGAGGTTGATCGTAGCTGGAATCAGCGCGACGATACCGGAGACCAACATCAACGTCGCAGTCGTTGCGATCAGCTTTCGGACCTCTTCGGACAGGGCAAAGGAACCACGTGTGCCCGTTTGTGAGTCGGACTGCGGAGCTGCGTAGGGATTGACTTCAGACATGACACTGCCTCCTATTTTTGCAAAAACACCATGATAAACAGCAACACACCGGCGATGAGCTCGATGGTGTAGACGGTCTTGAGGCGGACAAATGCGAGTTCGAGGAAGTCCGCATCGCCCTCATCCACCAAGTTTTTGAACTGGTCGCCGGCTTGCAAAAGGCGTAACGAAAGCAACACATAAGCCGAGCAGACTGCAAATGGGATCAGGGTGGCGATCAGGAGCACCATCCCCCCGCCCATCATCAGTCCGCAACCTGAACTCCACAGCAGGAAGGCGAGGACGAGGGAGAAAAATGCGAGCTGGATCTGGCCCACGATCCGCATCCATCGGGCGAGCCGTTGAATCGCCTTTGCTTCGTCGTCCCCGAGTGGCAGCTTTGCAGCTGCCGAAGTCGTGTCGTTGTACATGGCCACAGCATGGCATATGCAGGTGCAAGTTGTATAGAAAAGCTCGAGTTTGGAGCGCGGTTTCGCTAGTTTCGCTTGCCGGGGAACGTCCTCTCGAATCGTCTGGGCATCGGTACCGCGCCTCGTGTCGCGTCGCAGAAGACTGTCCTCGCCAACCAAAATCGCAACAGAAGCTCGTGGAGCAGTCCCCGGTCATCGATCCTGCGATCTCGCATCCACTGTTGGACACCCTCGCAAAGGGATTGTTTGGTGTGATTTGTGGAATTCGAGCAGGGTCTCGAGCGATGGATGCTCGGTGTCGAGGTCATGAGAGGCTCGAGCCTTCGACGCGGCGATTGCTGCCCCCGTCAGCTCCGGGTAGTGACTGCTCCACTTGAGCTCAGCGAGCAGCCAGTCGCCGTGGCGATCGAGGAACTGGTTGTGACGGTCGCCATTGTCGCTCAAATATCGCACCTGCTTCGACGGTGATTCGGGCAGTGCGAACCTGTGCTGGCCAGGCGAAATCGAGGATAGCGAACCGCGCTCCTACTGAATTTGCACACAGCCGAGCTGAGCGCTGGTGTTGCGCGGAATCCCGAGCGAGTAGTTGAGGACCCCGTAGGAGATGGAGTACGTCCCCGGCACCAGTTCTGCACTGTAGTTGGGTACCGAAGTGTTGGCAAACTGAAGATAGTCGCCACTACTCTCGTTATAAAAATATAGCGTTCCGTTGCCATTATTCGGCGGGGGCTGGCCATTAATCGTGACTTGACCGGCTACGGTGACCATCGGTACATCGATGTTGGCAGATCCTGATTCGGAGATCACGACGCCTGTGGCGATCACCGCATTGTTGTTGTCCGGGAGTCCATTTTCATCGTTGAGGACATCGTAAACAATATCATAGGTTCCGGGAATGATCTCGAGGGAGTAGGTCCCACTGTCGACATCACCAATAAACACCCGGTCTCCCGTCTCGCGGTTCACATAGTAGAGATAGCCATCGCCAAACACCCCCGGAACTTGACCGTTCACTGTCAACATACCGGTGCGGGTGACCATGGGAACATCGATGTTCGCCGTGCCAGATTCTGTGACTGCGACGCCTGTGGCGATCACGGCATAGTTGTTATCTGGGAGCCCGATTTCGTCGTTGAGAACATCGTAGACGATGTCGTAGGTGCCGGGAACGATTTCAAGGGTGTAACTACCAGTATCGACATCGCCGATGAAGACGCTGTCACCAGTTGTCCGGTTGACGTAATATAGGTAACCATCGCCGAAAACCCCTGGAACCTGCCCGTTGACGGTGAGCTGTCCGCTGCGAGTAACCATGGGGACATCGTAGTTGGCCGATCCAGATTCGGTAATTGCGACGCCTGTGGCGATCACCGCGTTGTTGTTATCCGGCAAACCGTCCTCGTCGTTGAGGACATCATAGACGATGTCATAGGTTCCTGGGATAATTTCGACGGAGTACGTCCCTGAGTCGACGTCACCCATGAAAACGCTATCACCAGTTGTTTGGTTGACAAGGTAGAGGTAGCCGTCGCCGAAGACCCCTGGGACTTGGCCATTGACCGACAGTGAGCCGGTGCGCGTAACCATGGGGACATCAATATTCGCTGTACCAGATTCGGTAATTGCAACGCCTGTAGCGACTACAGCATTATTATTATTGGGGATCCCATCCTCATCGTTGAGTACATCGTAGACAATGTCGTAGGTTCCCGGGATAATTTCGATGGCGTAGGTGCCGGTCGTCACATCACCAATACGTAGTCGTGCCCCGGTGTTCGTATCGACATAGTAGAGGATGCCGTCGCCAAAAACATCTGGGACTTGACCGTTGACCGTCAGCATACCACTACGAGTGATCATCGGTACATCCACCGGTAGTGGGCTCGAAGTATCAACCGTCACATTGGTTACAAAGATCGTGTCATTGTTGTCGGGGATCCCGTCTTCGTCGTTGAGGACATCATACCGGATATCATAGGTGCCAGGGATCATGGATACAGGTTCGGGGGGGGAGGTGACATCCCCGAGACGGACGATACCCGCTCCGGACACGAGGTCGACTAGACCATCGCCAAATGTGTTGACAACAGATCCATTGACAGTGAGCTGGGGTTGTACGGTTATCATCGGAATATCGACATTGAGACTGCCGGACACGATGGGGCACGAGATACACTCGAGTCCCATTGCCACGTATCCCTCCTCGCAGTCACACGCAGGTTCGTCCGCCTGTTCGATGCACGTGCCATGCCCCGAGCAGTCAATGTCTGCGCAGGGGTCGATGTCGCCATCTCCGTCCCCGTCGCCATCTCCGTCCCCGTCGCCGTCGCCATCACCGTCCCCAGGCTCGGTATCCGTGCCAGGCCCCTCCGATGGGTCGGATGTGTTGGACGTGGTGAATGTGGTTGGGCTCGTACCCACGGTACCCGCCGTATCGGTGTCTTCACGGCCAGTATCGTCGCCGCAACCGGCGATGGGCAGACTCATAAGTGCGATAGCGATAGGGATTCTCCACATGCGTGAATCATCAAAGGTAGAAGGCCCTGTGTCAACGAGAAACCATTGGGCTGCGTCCCCCTTTTGCACTGAGGATGAGCGATTTGGTGTAAAAGCGAAAACGAGGATCGGCTTGGGACATCACGAAAAGCACTCCGGCCGGAGGTCCTTTGGTCCTTTGGCCCAGCGGCGAGTCGTTCACGAGAAGTTATGTATGTGTATACATATATCTAGAGACAATTTGCCAGCGGCCAAGAGCTGCCAGCGCTCGGTGGCCAATTCCGCGGATCTCCCCGGCGTCACCGAGCCGCTCGTGGTCGGGGACAACCGCAGGCACGACAGCAATTCCGAGCGACGGGCGAGATAGATCGACGAGCACAGCTTGGTCGATCCCGCGCGACGCAACGCTGTGAGGACGACTTTGAGGTCCATTTTTATTATCTGCAGCGAGCCCGCCCTCGGAGCGGGCTCATTGCCCTCTATGTATTAGTTTTCGACCGGTAAAAACCCGTAGTGCTCCGAATACTCGAGCTGTTGTCCGGCGAAGTCGGTCGGGTACTCGATTTTGATATCGGTGATCTCGTCCCCCGATTTTACCGGTACCAGCCTCGGTTGGATAAACCCCGAGTAGGGGGAGATCCCGAGTTTTTTGTAGCGCTCGAGGACTTGGGCATGGATCTTTGGATCGACCTTAACTCCGTAGGTTTCGATCAGAGCCTTGCCCGCCTCGTAGTCGCCGGTCGACTTGATCCGCTGGATCTCTGCGAGCAGTTGGCCGAACAGCTCGCGCAGTTTTTGATAATCGTTGATGCGGAAGTAGGTCTTACCATCGCGGTCGATGCGTTCGATGACCTTGTCTGCCTTGCCCTTTTCGTAGGCCCATGCGGCCACCGTCTGACGGTTGCGCATATGGGATTCTTCGATATCTTCTCCGAGTTCCAAGCGGGCGAGTTGAACCAACAGGCCATTGCGGATATACCCGTCGTAGGCCGCCTTGCCGACATCGAGTGAGGACATCAAACCGAGGTCGATCAACTTTTGGTCCATCATGAAGTACAGCGCGACCAAGTCGGCGCGACCTTCTTCGAGGGCCGAAGCGTAGCTCTTTAGGGTTTCTTTCGGCGTTTTCACCCCGGGGAGCAGCTTTCCGGACGCATGGCCGATGACCTCGTGCATGTCGACCTTGAGCTTGGAGGAGAGGCTCCCGTGGGCTTTGGCGCGGGTGATTTCGTCGGGTGTACTTGCAAATTCTTCGAGCAGTCCCGAGTGCCGACGCGACTCGTCATAGGCGGCGACGATGTTGCCGAGATTGACGGATTTTGAACCGTGGTTCTGGCGGATCCAGTTGGCGTTGGGCAGGTTGATCCCGATCGGTGTGGTTGGTGCTGCATCCCCAGACTCGACCACGACCGTGATGACCTTGGCCGAAATCCCGACGACATTCTCCTTTTTGTGGGCTTTGTCGATCGGCGAGTGATCTTCAAACCACTGGGCTTGGTCGCCGATGGTCGCGATCCGTTTGCTGGCCTCGGGGTCCTTGAATGAAACGACCGATTCAAACGTGCCGCGAAAGCCCAATGGATCGTTGTAGACCTCAATAAACCCGTTGACGACGTCAGTTTGGGATTTGTTGTCCTTGGCCCACGCGATGCTGTAGTCATCGAAGGTTTTCAAGTCTCCAGTTTGATAGTATTTGATCAGCAGCTCGAGTGCCTGTTTTTGTTCGGGAGTCTCGGCGACAGCGACCGCTTTTTCGAGCCACTTGATAATCTCCTGAATCGCCGCACCGTACATCCCGTCGGCCCTCCACACCTTCTCGACGAGCTTGCCGTTTTCCTTGACGAGCTTTGAATTGAGGCCGTGGGATACCGGGGTCGGTCCATCGCCTTTGCTCCGCTCGGAATAAAATGCCAAGACTTCTTGCTCCGTGACACCCTCGTAGAAGTTCACCGCCGACGTCTTGACCTTGTCTACTCCGTCGGCTCGGTTGACGCGTTTGGCGTCGATCGTAGGGTCGAACAGGAGCGGTGTGAGTCGCTCGATCAGTTGGTCGACCGTTTCTCCTTCCCGCAGGGGGAGCAGGGTTTGGTCGCTACCCCGCACCGCGGTAGCGAAAAACTCCTGGGAGAACTCGGGTTTGTATTTGATGCCTGAGTAGTCGTGGTGGATCCCACGGGCGAACCACACCTGTTTGGTATAGGTGATAAAGTGGCGGTAGTCGTCGGCGTTGCGGTCGCCTTTAAAACTACGCCAAATCGCCTCGAGGGTGTGACGAATCGTCAGGTTGTAGCGGTACTTCTGATCGTAGATAATGTCGCGACCCGAAAGTGCGGCCTCGTACAAGTAGTAAAGTAGAAGTTTTTTTTCCGTACTCAGTTGCTCGAATCCAGGCACTTCGTAGCGGAGGATCTGGTTGTCCGCGAACTGCTCGGTGCGGTGCTCGAACCCGCGGGTCGCTTCGGGCGGAGCCTCGGGTGTCTTGGAGTCGGCCACAGGTGCAGACTTGGTCGGCTTGTCCGGTTGGGCTCCGGACTGGCAGGCGAGCGCGAGACACAGAAGCGACAGGGGGAAGAGGCGAGGGCGAGTGATCACGCGCGTATTGTAGGCCCAAAACGATGTTGAGCGCCAATCCCTGACGGCAGTCCAGCGATGCGCTGATCCACCCCAATCTTGCGCAATTGTTGGCGCAGGCCGTTTTGAGCAGCCCGTGGATTTTCTCGATACGCCACCTCACGAATCCTCCTTTGACGAGGTTGAATCTCGCAAAACTTGCGCCACCAGTGCCATGCTCGTTCGTGATCGGCTCGTGTATGGTTCTGGATTTCAAGCCCGCTCGGAGGTACCGCGGGCCGGTCACTCGATTTGCCGATCGACGGCTTCATATCGATGTTCTGGTCGCGGCTTGCAAATACACGCAATAGCGAGCATCGGACGATGCTGAGCATCGTATTTTCCTGGGTGCGCAAGCAATGGCATAGTCGTCCCATGCTCTCGCGTCTCGTTCTCGTCCCCTCCCTTGTCCTCGGTCTCACAACGAGCGCCTGTGCCCACAAAGATGCTGGTTCGAAACGAGTTACCGTGCACGAAGCAGTGGTCGAGGAGGGGGAAGCGGTTGTGTCCGTAGATTTGAGTTACGAGGCCAAAGGACCACGCCAAGTCGAGTTGCGGCTTGCGATGCGGGTGAACGGGATTGTCGAGACCAGCAAGTTGGTCGGCGAGGTCTACATCAAGGGGTTCAACGTCGAGACTGGGACAACCCGCTGGGAGGGGTTTGTACCCCCGCGTCAACCGCAAAAATTCAGTGTTGTGCTGGGTGTCCCCGAAGGCATCGAAGACGCGCGGGCGACCGTTCAACTCTCACGTTCGCAAGATAGCCAGATCCTGATGGAGCAGGAACTCAACTTCAACGTCGATGGTGATGTCGTGCGTTTGGTCGAGTGACCGACTCGCAACGGTGGTATGATTTCGCTATGCGCAGCGACGAGGAGTTGCTCGAGGCCTGGCGCCTCGGTGATCGTGCCGCTGGAGGCGAGCTTGTGGATCGCCACTTCGCTACCATTTCACGATTCTTTCGCAACAAGGTCTTGCAGCCCGAAGAAGCTGATGAACTGGTGAGTCAGACGTTTCTCGCCTGTACTGCGAGCAAGGAGCGATACCGCGGTGACGCGAGTGTGCGCCAGTTTTTCTTCGCCATCGCCCACAACGTACTGCGCAACTACATTCGTTCGCGATACAAGCGGAAGCGAGAAAAACTCGACTTTGGGGTGGTGTGTGTTCAAGAGCTCGACCCCGCCTCGCCGAGCTCTATTGTCATGCACCGCCGCGAAGCCCGGAGCTTTGTCCAGTCTTTGCGTGAAATCCCTGTCGGCGATCAAGTCCTCCTCGAACTGATGTACTTTGAAGGGTTGTCGGGGAGTCAAATCGCCGAGCTGATGGAACTCCCCGAAGGGACGGTTCGCGGACGTCTCGCCCGTGGGAAGCAGCGCCTGCGTCAGCGGGTCATGGCGGCACTCCACGACAGTTCCAGCGACGATGAAGTGCAGGTCAGCGCCCACCACCTCGACCAGTGGGCGCTGGAAGTACGCACGCAGTACGGGTGGTAACGTTCACATGTCAGTGAACCCCGGCGACAACAGTCGAGATAGCTCGAACTCCGGGGTTACTCCCCGTGACCTCGACCTCGAGTTACAGCGGCAAACTGTCCATGCACGACTCTTCGGCGTCGAGCTGCCCGCCCTCAAACTCGGTCGATTTACGCTTGTGCGGCGGATAGGCGCCGGTGGGATGGGGGTTGTGTATGCCGCCCGCGACGACAAACTCGGGCGAGAAGTTGCGCTCAAGTTATTGCATCCACAACTAGGTGGCCCAGAAGCCACAACAAGACTGGTGCGCGAGGCCAGGGCAATGGCCCGGCTTTCGCATCCCAATGTGGTCCAACTCTACGATGTTGGCGAGCACGGCGGGCGCGTGTTTGTCACCATGGAGTTCATCCGTGGTGAGACCCTGCGTGTTTGGCAACAGCAGCCCCGTGGGTGGCGGACGATCGTAGAGATGTATATTCAAGCAGGAGAGGGGCTCGCAGCGGCCCATCACGCGGGCCTTGTGCATCGCGATTTCAAGCCAGAAAACGCCCTCGTCGCGGCCGACGGACGCTTGCGGGTCTTGGATTTTGGCCTCGCGTCGATGCGTCTTATCGAGGAGCAGACTCCTGCGCAGGAGGAGTACAGCCGCGAATCACAACATGTGTCGACACCTTCAAACGACAAGCTGACCATCACCGGCATGGACGTGGGGACACCTGGCTACACTGCCCCGGAGCTTCGGGGAGGTGGGCAGGCGACACCCCACGCGGATCAGTACAGTTTTTGTGTCGCGCTGTACGAGTCCTTACACGGTGTTCGACCCGACCAGGAACGCGACACGCGAAGCATGCGTCGTGATATCGGATTCGCTGGCGCGGCTCCACACGTCGAGCAGAGAATCCCGTCACGGATCCGTGCCGTGGTCGCCCGCGGTTTGGCCTCAGACCCGCAGGAGAGATGGCCGTCCATGCGTGCCCTGCTCGATGCGTTGATTGTCAACTCGCAAACCCGACGGCGGTGGGTCGTGCTTGTGGGCGTGGCCGCAGTTATCCTCTGTCTCGCAGGCTTGATGTATGTGCAATACGAACGCGAACTCGCACAGACCCAAACCTTGTTGCGGTCGGAGCGGGAACGACTTTCACTTGCACAAACACAGAAACAGACAGCCGCGGCCGAAGCCAAGCGCGATGCAGCGCGGGCAGAGTCCAGTCGTCTCGCGTCTCTCGCCCGCACCCGTGGTGCCGACGATACAGCTCTCGGGTTACTCCTCGCAGTGGAGAGTGTTGTTGCAAGTACAAAGTTTTCCGAGAGCCCCCTCCCCGAGGCCGAGCAGGCGCTGCGGGATGCTCTAGGCGGGATCCGTAGCACGCCTGTTGTCGGTGATGGGGTGCCACTCACACATGTTGCTGTTGCAGCCATGGGTCAGCAGGTCGTGACCGCGAGGCGCGACGGTCGACTGGCGTGGACGTCCGAAGGCACCACGCGAGCACTGCGAGCGGAGCGGACGAAGGCGGATGTGACAGGCGTCGCCGTGTCGGAGCGGGAGCTTGTGGCTGCAACCTTTGCCGACGGATGGCTTGCTCTTTGGGACATGTCCGACCGTGAATCCATTGGTTCAGCGCAGCTCGTCCCACGATCGTGGGTCAAGATAGACACGGTGAGCAACACTGCGAGTGCTCCGATATATGATCCTGTACTTCTCACCGAGAACGCCGAAGGACCGGTTCGGGTGGTTGTGCGTGGTTTAAAACGGGCAGCTCTTGTCCACCTTGGCAGAGAGTCACATGACGTCACGTATTTGGGTGGGCACACGGGGAACATTCGCATTGTTCGCATCAGTCCAGATCAGCGATTTTTCGCAACGGCGGGGAGTGATGGCATTCGCCTATGGAACGCGCAGGGGGAGCCACTCCATCACCTCAAACCGCGCAAAGGGACGGGTGATATCCGGGATCTCGATTTCAGCCGAGATAGTACACAGTTACTGAGCGCCTCGATAGACGGGACGGTGCGCATGTGGCGGGTGCGCGATGGACGGTCGCGAATTGTCGCACAACATCCATCACCGCTTCGACTCGCTCGATTTACCTCCGAAACGTCTGTATTTGCAACGGTGACGACGCAGCACCTCGTTCGCACTTGGGAACTCGATCGCCAAACGTTCCGCGCCCTCCCACCGGCAAAGCTCACCTCGCTCGAACAAGCGATCGGACGTCTCGAACACGTGCCACAACATAACATGATTGTCGGGACACCTCCGGGAGGAGTTGCGTTTGTGTGGTCGTTGTCCGAGCCGGCAGCACCTGTGGTCCTCCGCGGACACACCGGGAGTGTCGTCGAAGCTGTCTTCGATGGTGGTGGCAACGTACTTGCAACAGCATCGACTGACGGCACGGCCCGTGTGTGGCAGTTGTATACGCAGCAAGATGTCCTGCGTGGACACTCGCTCGCAGTGACTCAGATCGCGTATCTCGCCGACGGAACGCACCTCCTCAGCGCTGGGATGGACGGGACAGCCCGGCTGTGGGCACTGGATAATATTGGTGAGTCACGTAGCGTCGCGCTGACTGAGCAGCGAGAGGATGCCGGTGTCGTTGCGGATGTGCGCGAGGACGGATGTATCATCACTGTTTCGATGGCTGGGCACTTCTCCCTGTGGGCCGAGGATGGGCATGCCCGTATCGCCGACGGGCAGATCGCCGATGAACCGACCGATGTGGCTGTGGGACCCAACGGGTTGCTCGCGGTGGGGACTCGGGGAGGCGTCGTCGATTTGCGCCGCCTCGACGAAGGTGGGCGAGAGCGAGAGCAGTGGCGACTCGACGCGTCTGCACCGGTGACAAGCGTCGCGTTTGCGGCCGGCAAGTTTCTACTCGCAGCGACAGCCGAAGGAAGTGTGCAGGTGTGGGAAATAAGTGCAGGTACACCCATACAAGGACTTTCGGCCCGTGGACATCGCGGTGCGATCTACGACCTAGCAGTGGCCCCGAGCGGCGAGATTTTTGCTACCGCGGGTGAGGACGGTAACGCCAGGATCTGGTCGTTCAATCAGGTTGATAGCGTAGTCCTACAGGGTCACGAGGGCCCTGTTTGGAGCGTCGGTTTCGACAACGAGGGCAGGCATTTGCTCACCGCGTCGTCAGACACAACCGTCCGAGTCTGGAATCCAAATCGACCCGAAGCCGCGACGCAGGTCCTTCGAGGACACAGCGCGGCGGTGTGGAGCGCGGAGTTTAGCCCGGATGGGACCAAGGTCGTGACGAGTTCGGGCGACGGAACAGCCCGACTGTGGACACTGGGTACCAATACATCGGTGCTTCTCCCTCACACCGGGACGGCGCCGCCCGGAGATCATCATCGCGATGTCACAGCCGCAGTATTCAATCGCGAAGGGACCGAAGTAGCGACTTCGGCGGCGGACGGGGTCGTTCGACTGTTTGCAGTTGGGCACCAGGACCTTTTGAAGGATGCCTGCGCCCGCGCCGGGCGGGCTCTGACGCAGGATGAGTGGAAGCTTGCGTTCGGTGAACAGACATACGAACCCTTCTGTCGCTGACACGAAGGTTCCCTGACCACCCGAACTTCTACCAAGCTGTATAGTGTGCCAACTTCGCGGTAACGGCCTCTTCGAGCGTATGAGGGTGACCTGGATTGAGCGCGAGAATCGTTTCGTAGTACCGCGTCCAATATGCCCGTGCTCCCGCGAGGTACTTGTTTTTTATCGCGTCCGGAGCATTGCGAAGACTCGCCTGTTGTGCCTGTTGCTCGCCCGCACGTAGCTCCCAGGCTGCCTCGCGAGCGAGTGCGTGTAAACCGTTCCCTTGGTAAAAAAGACCTCCGGCGGCGCACATTTTGACTCCGTTGACGGCCTTGCAGTGGGGACAGGTCACATTGGACGCCGCCCAAAAGACGGTTACCTCGAGGCGTCCACCACATTGTGAACAATTGACGGGGCGTTCCCGGTCCACATCGGCAAGTCGCTTCAGGGCGCGGGCCCAGTCCGCCGACTTTTTCATTTCGATGTACTCGTGAGTTGACTCGATCGATTCCCGCAGGGAAATGTACTCACTTTGAAGTGTATCACGCAGTGCAATCGCGCCGTGACCTCCGTCCGCATCGCACAGGTTATCGAGTTGCTCGTCGATCTTTTCCCACGCATCCGCGACTTTACGGTCGATGCCAAAAAAACGCGTTTTCACAGCCGTAAACGCGGCGCCCATCGGTCCTGCATC
This sequence comes from uncultured Nannocystaceae bacterium, assembly GCA_964621785.1. Taxonomy (GTDB): domain Bacteria; phylum Myxococcota_A; class Polyangia; order Nannocystales; family Nannocystaceae; genus JACKDW01. The sequence continues at coordinate 45,846 of CAZUPD010000042.1, read as the reverse complement.
ATCCGCATGCGCGGCGATCAAGCCGTCCAAACCCTGGATAGCTTCCGCTTCAACAGCTGCAACCCGCGCACGGACTTTCGCCACAAACCCACGCCAGCGATTGGTCGTAGCCTCGGCTTGGGCCCGTAGGGCAGGGGAAAGCGATTCGGGTATCGTCATGTTGAAACTCCGAAAATATGTTGGCCGCAATAGGCGCAGTTGAAATCACGGGTGTTGAGACGGGGTGCGCCACATTGAAGGCAGGTCAATGCTTGCGCTTCACCCTGTGCCGGGCCGGTTTGGCGGTTTGCGGCGAATACGTTGGCGAACATTCCCCCAGACTTGGGCAACACTGCCCCACGGTACGCTGTGACCAGCTCATGTTCGGTTCGTTCGAGCAACTTGGCGAGCGACTCGGCGCTGCGTTGGACAGGCTCGGGCAGGAGGTTGCGCTCGAGTTTGCGAAGTGGCTTGCGGATACTCGCAACCGCCGCGGCGACAGTGTCTTTGAACTCAGCAACAGCGGCCCCTCGAAGGGGCCTCAAGGCGGCCCATGTCTCTCGGCGCTGTTGGTCGTCAAGTGGCGTCACCCCGTATTCTTGGCACAGTTGGACCCACGCAGGCGAGAGACCGGCACCCTGCTCAATTGCATAGGCAGTGGTAAAGATCCGCGTCACCTGCTCACGTAGTTGCTGATGCAATAAGTTGAGCGCTTGGAGGTCACTGGTCATAATGTCAGATCGTCGTCGGCACCGGCGGTTTGATACTTCGCAAGATATTTCTGCCGAAGTTGGTCGTATCGTTGCATCAGGGTCAGGTCGAGTCCCATCTTTGGCCCCCAGTACCCGCTGTACCCACCGTAGTCAGCCGCTGAGATGCCGAAAACAGCCTGAAGTTGGGCATTGACATCCATCCCGGATGCCGCCCATGCTTCTTGCGCGGCCATAATTTCGACGTACCGCTCAAAGCTTATCGGCTCGCCCCCTGAACCTCCGGTCGCCCCAGTCGTTCGACTAAATGCATCACCAAATTTCGTTGCGATCACCATGGTGGTGTCGCCTTGCATCTTGGCCTGCCACCCGGCGTTGACGCGGTCCCACTTGGCAGCATCCATCCCGTATTTTGCCAGTACGGTATCCAGAAGACCTCCTTGGCCGATTTCAGCCGAAGCTGCTGCCCAGTCGTCGACCGACACTCCTTCGACCGGTTGCAGTAGGGTTGGATCGGCAGCCGCCGCCGCTTCGCGCATGCCAGCGAACTGATTTTGGCGGGCAGCCAGCGCACCGTTTGTAAACTCAACTTTCTGGCGAACTTCTGGCTCCCCATCCTCGTCGCGGACCAGCTCACTCCATTTTGCCATCATGTAGTTGCTGACACGGTCGTAATGGTCGGCATTGTGAAAGCCGTTGGCTCGCAGGGCGTCGTCCCGCGAGGTTCCATCGCTTTGGGCGGCCTCGATGGCAAAGACTTTCGTGTAGTACGACGACGGGTCCGCCGGATCGACGCCTGCCAAGTCCATCCCACTCGACTCGACTTCGGCGATTAACGCCTGCATCTGTTTCCACTCTTGAAGCGCGTAGGGCTCATCCTCGTCTTCGTCCTCATCTGTTTGGTTCGCTGGAGAGATGGCATTGGCGGAGGTTGCGGCAGCGACAGCTTTGTCGACGTCGCCACCCAAGCCTAAAAGTCGTTTGATGAAGTTGATGATCGCTTGGATGATTCCCATGTGTGCGCTCCGGTTGAAGACCTCTTCGCTGTGGCCGGTTGGCGGGTGCTCTTGCACGCGTTCGGCCTGCGCCTGATGCTATGTTGAAAAAGACATGTCGCAAAAACATTTTTTACATGCTGAAGAAGCGTCGTGAACATACACAAAATTGAGCATCTGTCGGAGTGCGAACGATGGTCACAGCATCTTGAACGGGCGTTTCGGACACAACGTGCGAGTGGGTCGATAAACGGTGGTCCCAATCCCGCGCTCGTAGCCTATGAAGCGTGTTTGTAGACTGGTAGGCTGAGATCCCGATGATGCACACCGGGTTGTGCTCGACCGCGGCCGGGGCGAATCGGCGCCGAGTCGCCCATCCTCCTGCGTCAGTCGGTGAGGATCCGAAACGCGATCCGCTGGTTTCTCGCTCGCCCTGTGGCGGTCTGATTGGTATCGATAGGTTCGGTCGAGCCCGCAGAGCGGGTGACCAAACGCGTTTGCTCGATCCCGTAGACCTCGACGAGGTAGGCACGGACAACGAGGGCGCGCGCGAGTGCGATCGCCTGGCGTTCAGATTCGCTGCGCCCTTCTCGGTTATTTGTATGGCCACTGATCTCGAGTGTGATCGATGGAAACTGGTTGAGGGTGCTCGCAGCGCGTTCGAGGATTGGCACTGCGGATGCCGGCAACTCCGACGCATGCCTGACCGCCTTTGACCGCGCCCATCTGGGATACTGCTCCGCCACGTTGGCAATGACTGCGCGGGTTGGGCCGCCGCGTTTCAACACGGTGTGGCGGGCTTCGAGTTGTTGTTTCATCTTTGCAGTTACATCGATCAAGTCGAGGAACCCTTGGCGGTCGCCGTGGATGTCGCTCCCAATTGCCCCCTCGGCCAGGTTTTTCACGGTATCAAGCTTGATCGATTGGCTGCCTGGTGTCCCACGTAAAACCATTGCGAACGCGGCGACCGCGACCGCAAATCGAGTATCGGCCGAGGCTTGAGGAAGGGGTCGGACCGCCGCCTTGACCGCATGCGTTCTGAGTTGGCTTGTTCCGCCCTTGGCCGACTTTGAGCGTACTTTGATATACATTAATTCATCGCCAAATTTCTTTTTTTTGCCTGCCGAATGTTGGTAACGATGGGGCGACTGCATTTTTTTGACCTTTGTGGAAGCACCCACCGGGATCAGTTCGTAGAGCGCCGTCACAGTGTGCCCCGAGCCGAGCTCACCAGCATCCTTCTGGTCGTCGTCGAAGTCTTGGTCGGCGAGTTGACGGTTCTCGTATCCGACTTGGCGATAGCCTTTGATTTTCGCCGGATTAAACTCAACCTGGAGTTTGACGTCCCGGGCGATTGTCACCAACGTCGCGCCGGCCTCTCGAACCAGTACTTTTTCGGCCTCGGCGTAGGAATCGATATACGCGTAGTTACCATCGCCTTTGTCGGCGAGTTGTTCCATCAAGTGATCGTTGTAGTTTCCGCTTCCAAACCCCAACGTCGTCAGAAATACTCCCGTCTTCCGCTTGCGCTCGATCAGGCGGGTCGTTTCGCCGACACTGCTGGGTCCGACATTGAAGTCGCCGTCGGAGGCGAGGAGGACTCGGTTGATACCATTGTGGCGAAACGACTGGGCAGCGAGTTTGTAGGCGAGTTCAAGGCCTTGGCCTCCGGCAGTCGAACCCCCGGCTTCGAGTCGTTCGAGCGCTGCGGTGATCTTGTGTTTTTCTGCACCGGAAGTCGGCGATAGCACCACTCCGGCTGCCCCGGCATAGACGACAATCGCAACCCGGTCCTCCGCGCGGAGCGTCTGGACCAAGCGGATGAGTCCGCGCTTGAGTAGCGGCAATTTGTCCGGACTCGACATCGATCCCGAAACATCGATCAAAAACACGAGGTTGCGCGGTGGGGTTGCCTCTCGGGCCACCTCCTTGCCTTTGATTCCGATGCGGACGAGGTAGTGCTCCGGGTTCCACGGACAACTCGAGACTTCAGTATCAACGGTAAATCGGGCACCCCCGGTCGGGCTCGGATAGGCGTAATCAAAGTAGTTGATCAGCTCTTCGGGCCGCACTGCATCCGGTGGTGGTAGACGGCTCTCGTTGAGCATCCGGCGGACGTTGCTGTAAGAAGCAGTATCGACATCCGCGGAAAATGTCGAGAGTGGGTCGTCGGCGACCGCGACATAGGGATTGTCGGGCGTGTGGGCATAGGCCTCGCGATTGGGTTGGCCGAGGTTGGACACTGTACCCGGGCTCCAGCGAGCCGAAGCTCCTCCCTCGCCAAACTGGACACCCCGGATCGCACCTGTAAACTTCGCTACTTGCATTGGAAGGTGGTCTGGACACCCATCCTCGTCTTGGTACCCATTGAACGTCTCGGGCTCAGTCAGGCATCGATCATCAGGATCGAGGATCTGGTCGCTATCGGTATCCGGGATGGGACAGCCATCGGGTTCGACACCCGCAACTTCGGGACAGGTATCCTGTGCCGCCAGAAATCCATCGCCATCGATATCGGAGTGGAGGCAGCCTCCCGGTTCGACGCCAGGCACTTCGGGGCAGGCATCGCGCCCATCGAGCAACCCGTCCCGGTCCATCGCCTCGGACTGCGCGCTCGCGGGGGAGGTCGTCCCTCGCGGATGCGAACAGGCTCCGGCACAGAGGGAGAGGGCGAAAAGACAGCTGCTCATGAGCGGTCGCAGATAGGCTTGTGCGGGTATCGTGGTCATTGCAGCGGTTGAAGTAGCGACCTCCCTCAAGTCGATCGGCCGAGTCTTCAAAAAGTTAAGAGTACTGTGCCGGTCCTCAAGTGAGGTCGTGTTCGATGTGAGCACTCGGGCGAACACAGAAGTTGCTTCAAGATTTTCGATTTCGCCCGCGGGTCGATAAACGGCGACGTTTGCCGGCGACCTTCGACGACGCTCGTCCTGGCGATACGTTGTCGGACGGCGAGGCTGACCTTGCGAACACGCACCTCCTCAATTCCTGTCCGTTAGGTCATAATCATTGAATGGGTGCGTTGATTCAAAACCTCGGGCGCGCGACGTTGCTTGGAGCTTTTTCGTTTGCGATCGCAATTGCGACGTCTTGTGGTAAAGGCGGGTGCGGAACGTCGTGCGACGCATCTCGGGGACAGGCGATCGAGGCCGGGATGTTGGCAGGGTGTGCAGCCGTCGACCGCGACCAACGAATTGATGCTCCGGTGTGGAAGGCTGAGCCATCCCATCCTCCCGTGGATGCGGTACTCGTTGAACTATCCCCGGGGGGCGTCTCCGTGGAGCGTGGCGACAACGTGCCGTCAGTCGAGCTGGCCAAGCAACTCGAGGGAGCGTGGACCCAAGCGGGAACATGGGCATTGGCGATTGCCGGGGATGTGCCGAGAGCAGATGTTTCGACAGTATTGCAATCGATCAAACACTCGTCTGTGTTGGCATCGTTTGCGTCATCACATTCTTCGACGCCATTTTGGACGAAGCCGTCGCCACAGGTTGCGACCATACAGGTTGACAAACACTCATCCGTGTCGTCGTCGTTTGCGTCATCGCACTCTTCGAGCCCCTCAACCACACCATCACCGCACTCTGGCATCGAACCGGTCTCGGTTGCAGATGCACTATCATCGGTCGTGGCGTCCGAGTCCGTCTCCGTTTGCGTTGGACCCTCCGTCGTAACGTCCGAGTCCGACCCGGAACCCTCGGTCTCCGTCATCGACGTGTCGGTTTCAGTTTCAACGTCCGTAGTAGGCGAAGTGGTCGTAGCGGTAGTCGTGGTCGTGGTATCGCTGTCCCGAGTCGTGGATTCTTCCCCTGAACAAGCCGCGAGGGCACAGCCCAAAACGACTGCCGGGAGCCACGTGAGTACGGGATGGCCTCGGAAGCTAGTCAATATCTTAAATGTGTCCGAATGGCCATGTTAATTTTTCATGCGGCGAGTGTATCTCGTTTCCCGTAGTCTGCCCAGCGTAATTTTCGTTCTGATTCGACCTTGATCCAACCGGAGTGCGTATTCCGGCCAGCCGGAATTCACAGAACAGTCGTAACCGCAACCGGCAAGGAGTTGCTGATAGGATTAATAGGATTTGTTGGTCGCGTTTTGCGGGGGGACGACAATCTCCAGAAGATTGTGTGCACACTTCATTGTCCACGTGATTGAGCCGCGCACTGTAACCGTCTGGCGTTGCTCGTTCGTCCGCGCGCCTTCGTAGCGCCATCCCCATTCGGTCGCAGTCTTGTGTCGAGGGAGGCCGGTGACTCAGCACACATCATCAAAAACGCTTGTGAACCTGTACCTCCGCGTATCATCCCAACCCTGCATGAGCTCCCGCGCCTACGATCCCGGGCTTACCCGGGCCCACCTGAGCAACCGCTTCCTCGGCAGTCTGATCCGATACTTCACCGAGACCTTTGGTATCGAGCAAGTGCGAAGCATCGTCGAGGAGGCCGGGTTAAGCCTCGAATATCTCTACGATACGACGCGCTGGACATCCGTAGAATTTGATCGGCGTTTGTGTGACGCGGTCGCCCATCAAATCGGTCGGCTCGATGAAGCACCAGGTTACGACCATCCTCTGTGGCAGCACTGGCGGCGTGCATCATCGGCCATGTTCGATCGGCAAGAGATCATGGGTCCGCTTTTTTTGTTGCTGTGGTCGTTTGAGCATCCGGCTAAATTTTTCGCCAACATCGACAATCTATATTCGCGAGGAAATCGGGTGACGCGGATGGAGCTCGTTGTCCTCGGGCCGGGGCGTGCGGTGGTGCGCGCCCGTCTGGCAAATTTACTGCGGGTCGATCGGCCGGGTACATGTTGGAGTCGACGGGGGTTGTTTGAAAGTATCCCGACGATCTGGAAGTTGCCGCGGGCGACGGTCGTCCATCCGCCGGAGCGATGTATTCACCGTACTTCTGGCGTCGAGCACTGCGAGTACGAAGTCCGCTACCCGGAGCCTGAGTTCAGTGAGGCGCGTGCAGTTGAGGAGCTTGCCCGAATCCGGAAGCATATCCGGACGACCGTGCCAAAGGTGCTCGAGTCGATGAATCGCCAGTACGATGAACACCGCGAAGCCCAACTCGCTCAACGCAAAACTGCACACTATCTCCCCCCACATTTAGTCGAAAAGATCCGGATTAACCCCGAAGCAGAGCTCATTTTGGGTGGTGAGCAGAATATCGGTGCCGTGCTGTTTGCTGACGTTGTTGGATTTACGGACCGAAGTCGTCGGTACTCCGCCGATGAGATCATGACGCAGCTCAATCTCTACTTTGATCGTATCGAACCCTTGATCGAGGCTCACGGAGGAATCGTCGACAAACGCATGGGGGACGGGATCATGGTGGTCTTTGTCTCTCCCGAACGCGCCGAGTCGATTGCGAGTCTAGCGGCCTGTGCCGTTCGTTGCGGGCTTTCGATTCTCGACTATCTGGCAGAGTTGGAAGTCCTCCTGCGCGTTCTCGGTGCTGAACCGTTCCAGGTCCGCGTCGGGGTGGCGGCAGGCAGCCTGGTTCAGGGAAACCTAGGCTCGCGCAGTCGAATGGAGTACACGGTGATCGGCGAGGCGGTGAATCTCGCTTCGCGGATGGAAGCCGCAGCTTCACCCAATTGTTTGCTGTGTCCTTCCGACTGTTTGGCCCAAGTCGAACCAGAGTTGTACGATTGTTCTGAGGAGCGCGAAGTTGAGGTGAAGGGGGTCGGGAAGGTCCGGGCCGCTGAGTTGCGGCCGTCAGAGGAGGCGTTGCGAACGCCCGGGCCGACAGACTCGTCGATCATGCGCTCGATAGAAGACAGTCGGTGATTGCAGACTTTCTACCGGTCGCTACGAAGGCGAATGTAGGTAAATCGTGCGCATGTCGGACAAAAAAAAGAAAGATTTAATCCGCGGTTTTTTGCGTCGCGTACCGACTGTATGACTGCCAAAATCTGGATTTCCTGCGCAATTCTGCTCACTTTTCCAATCGCCTGTGGATCGGGAGAGGACGGCTCGGAAACAGACTCGGATTCAGGTTCGGAAACGGACACGGACACAAGCGCCCTTGAAGATGCTCCTATTGGAGGAAATCATGATCTCGTCGATTTTCCCGATGGTTACAAAGATGGTGCTCTGTACACAACTGTCGACAAAGTCGACAACATGCAGGTGCGGCGATTTTTTGCAAACGATACAGCCTTGGGCAGTCCGGCCGGTGAGCTCGATCGCGGTTCAACGGTCGTGATGGAGATTTGGTCAGCGCTTCTCGACGGAGACGGTGCACCGGTACTCGATGATCATGGGCGTTTTGTGGCCGACGAACTCAACATCGTCGCGCTGATGGAGAAGCAGGAGGGTTTTGGTAACTACACCCCCGAGACTGCCAACGGTGAGTGGGAATACGCGTTTTTCACACCGGGTGGAGAGGACATGTCCTCCGACCTCGACTGTTATGGCTGCCACCTCGAAATGGCTGGCCCCGGAACAGATTATGTATTTACACTCAATGAGCTCGAATTGTGGCAGACGGAGCCTGCACCGGTGGGCGGTACCACGGACCTCCTCAACTTCCCCGATGACTACCTGAGCTATCAATACGCGGCGACCGTCGACCGGGTGGATAACAACCAGGTCCGCGATGTTTATGCGAACGATATTGCTGTTGCGAGCGCGGATGGAGACTTCGACCGCGGTTCGATCGTCGTGATGGAGATTTACGGAGCAGTCCTCGACGACAATGACGAGCCCGTCCTTGATATGGAGGGCAACTTCATGAAGGATCAGCTGTCGATCGTTGCTGTCATGGAGAAACAGCAGGGGTTTGGCAACTACACGCCCGAAACCCGCAACGACGAATGGGAATATGCATTTTTTGCCCCTGACGGAACGCCCATGGCCTCCGAAGCCGATTGTTACGGCTGTCACCTCGAGAACGCTGGTGCCTCGGTCGATTTCGTGTTCAGCAAGGCCGAGATCGCGGCACTGCAGTAGCCCCACGAGCAGTACACAATCTCGGCCATGAGCCGATTCCGCAGCAACTTGTGTAGAGTCGGCCTCACGGGCGACCGTGCTGTGAAGGAACCATTGTGCTCCGTGGCACCGAGACGCGGACGCAATTCGAGAGGCGATTGTAGCGAACAAGCCGCACGCGATACCCGAAAATAGTCAAGGACCGGTGCATCGTACAACCGGTTATATCGGGGAATGCGCGTTTCTCGAATGATGCATCCTTCGGAGCGATCCATACCTCTAACGGTCGATGGCTCGAATGTTTCGGACTCGTGCAGATGACTGCCGGCTCGCAAGACCCCCGAAATACCTCACGGAGGCTTGCTGAGCGTGCATACGCCGAGAGTTTCCCGGACTACCTCGCTGTCGATTGCTGCCGCGACACTTCTGGGGTCGTTTTTGTTGTTTTTTGTGCAACCGCTCATCGGTCGCCAGATCCTTCCCTGGTTCGGGTCGGCACCTGCAGTTTGGGCTGCGAGTCTCGTCGTCTTTCAAACCCTGCTCCTCGCCGGATATGCGTTGGCCCATGTGCTGACGCGCGCCTTGCCCCCTCGGCGGCAAGGCCTGTGGTTTTCGGCACTCGCGTGCGCAGTCCTGGTTTGCCTTCCACTCATACCGAGGACCGACTGGAAACCGACTGCCGATGGTGACCCTTCGCTGCAGATCGTGACCCTATTGGTGGTGACAATCGGCTTACCATTTGTAGTGTTGGCGGCGGGTGGGCCCCTCATGCAACGTTGGTTTGCAAAACTACACCCCGGGAGTTCTCCCTACCGGCTCTATGCATTATCCAATTTGGGATCAATGATTGCATTGCTCGGCTATCCATTCGTGTTTGAGCCGCTGTTGCGGGTGCCGACCCAAGCATCTGTATGGAGTGGAATCTATCTGCTTTATCTCTTATGTATCGGGGTCGTCGTTCGAGCATCTGCCCGAACGATGGTACGTGATGTCCCCATCCCAATCGTCGCCAGCCCATCGGATCCTCCTCCAACATTGACACGACTCGTGTTGTGGATTTGTCTCCCCGCCGCTAGCTCGGCATTACTTGTTTCGACAACGACACAATTGTGCCAGGATATCGCGGTTATCCCATTCTTGTGGATCCTACCGTTGTGTCTCTACCTGTTGACATATGTACTCTGTTTTGAGCACGAAAGATGGTATGTACGCCCCGTGTTTTTTGCAGTCTATCCGATGGTGTTGATCGTCGCCTGTGTGATGTTGTTTGCAGGCGTTGATATCGCGATCAGTTGGCAGCTGATGGGCTACTGTGCAATGCTCGTCGTCGGATGCATGCTATGTCATGGCGAGCTCTATCGGCTCCGACCCACACCATCGCGACTCACCCTCTTTTATTTGTGCACGGCGATCGGGGGCGCACTTGGTGGTCTACTGGTTGGGATCGTCGCCCCTTTGGTGTTGTCGGGTTTGTGGGAGTATCACCTGTCCCTTTGGCTGTGCTCCGTAGTGGTTGCTGCGACAGGTATAATTAGCCTACATCACCCGCGCAAAAGAGAGTTGGTCTCGATCGGTGCCGTCTCTGGACTCGGTTTATTCCTGCTCAGTGGCGCCCTGTATGGCCACGCCGCGGGGTGGGAGCTCAACAAAACGAAGGAGAGTTGGACTCTCGACTCGCCATCGGAGCAAGTTGTTGGGCAACGCCGTGGGTTTTTCGGCGTAGTTAAAGTTACGGAAAGCGGCCAGTTCGGCGCGCCCGACCACAGGTATGATTTGATCAACGGTCGGATTAAGCACGGTATGCAGTACAGTCATCCGGACCATAGCTGGCGACCGACGTCCTACTACGGACCGGATACGGGCCTCGGGTTTGCGTTGCGGTTGCATCCAAAACGAGCCCGGGGGGGTCGACTCCGGATCGGCGCTGTCGGACTCGGTGCAGGGACGGTTGCCAGCTATGCCAAGGCAGGGGATGTGTTGCGGTTTTTTGAGATTGATCCCCATGTAGCCGAACTTGCAGACGTGCACTTCAGCTATTTGCGAGATGCCAAAGCGCGCGGAGCCGACGTCGATATTCTTTTGGGTGATGCTCGCGTGGTAATGGAGCGCCTACTCGATTCGAACGATCCGCAGCAATTCGATGTCTTGGTCATTGATGCATTTTCAAGTGATGCGATTCCGATCCACCTCTTGACCCGCGAGGCGACCCAAATCTATCGTAGTCATTTGAATACGGGGGGAGTGCTTGCATTCAACATCTCGAACCGGTTCCTCGACCTCCGGCCGGTCCTCGTGGACCTCGCACGGGATGCCAGGTTGCACGTGCTTCACTTTGAAACATTTGACGACGACGATATGGGCATCGACGGCTGCGATTGGGTTCTCCTGACCGACAACAAGACGTTCATCGGAGTCGAAGAAGTATTTGTAGAGGGATCGGAGATGGACGAGATTGAGCCACTCTCGTGGACAGATGACTTTAGTAGCTTGTTTGCGGTGATCAATCGTTTTTAATCGAGGGATCGACCGACGAATTACACAAGCTCGAGTTCGGCGCCGTCGACTTCGGCCACGACTCCGAGAAGGCGGGGGCCGACGTGGACCTTAACGGTGACCCGGTTGCAGGCCGATAGATCATGGTCATGACGTCGCCACCACCGATGGAAGCAGGCTGGCCGACACGCCCGGTAATTTCGTCGAGCGTCATATCTCGAGTGAGTTTTTCAAACCTCTCACGCCAGTTTGGGAAACCTCCGGTGCGTTGCTCCAATGTCCCTTCGATCGAGATTTCGCCGACCGTCACCTCGTCTCTGGGTCGTTCGAGACGAAGCGTGAGGACTTGCTTGTTTTCATCCTCGCGCCCGTAGTTTGTGTAGACTGTAACAATGACGGTGCAAGGACCTGTCAGTGTCTGTTGTGATGAGCCGTAGTAATGAGCCTTGATTGTGTACTTGCCCGGGTAGGCGTGGCGAAGGACGTACTCCTCGGGCCCGTACCCCTGTGTAAAGTCACGTGATACGACTCCACCGATCTGCGTTCTGTTGTGGGCGTAGTAAGCGTGCTCACCCGTCGGTTCATAGACGTGGAGGTCGACGTCAGTTAGGTCCGCATCCCATGACATGCTGATGCGAATGTCGAGGTCGAGGAGCTGAACAAGTCTCGGGTCAATGCGTTCCGGCGTTGGTATGTCGTACGCCCGGGTGAGATGGATGAGTCGATTGAGTTCCATCAGCGCGATGAGTTCGATTTCTGGGAATCTGTCCCATGTACGCAGGATGACGTCGTACAGTAAGATCATCGCCCGCGTTGCATCCTCGGGGTTGCGATTTTTCTGCCAGCGCTCGCCAAGCATGAGTGCGAGATCGCGGTGGGATTGCGGTTCATCGTCTCGGTCGTTGCGCACCTGTTCAAGGACATCGACGGCGGTATCGAGCTCTCCCGCCTGTCCGAGTCGCCAGGCGTACATTCGCATGAGTGCCGCGTCCCGTAGCCCGAGTTCAACGAGGTTGGATAGCACGCGTAGGCCCTCGGCTCGCTGTCCTCGCGCGAGCAGAAAGTCACCACAGTCGAGGTAAAATGCTGGACTTGCAACGTAGTCGGGGCGAGCTTTGAGGTATGCTAGATACGCGTCGTCGGCTTCCTTCATACGTGTGAGGTAGGGTGTATCCGGTGACCATGGTTGGATCCGAATCGTTGCCTGTGTCGCTCCTCCTTCGGGCTTGTCGTCTTCTTTTTTTGCCTCCGCAACATTGCGTGACATGGCCCGGGCGCGGCGTGGGGCCGGTGAACGAAGCATTGGCTCGGCCTCCATTGCGTCCATGAGAGGCGCGGCAGTATCTTCATCGTCAAAATCCATTGCGTCCATCGGTGCGGCCGCGAAGGCTTCCTCTTCTGGGTTGACAACCGACTCACTGAGCGACGCCAGAACCTCCGAGGACGGCGCGGGGCGGGCCAAACGTGGAGATTCGTCGACCATTCCTCCGCTTCCCTTACCCCCTCGAGATCCGGAACGGGGCCACTGGTCGCGGAAATCAGTTTCCCACCACTGCACACGCGCTCGCCACATCGCAAGTACTTGCTCGATTTGCTTGGTATGTCGTTGATGCGTCTGCGTCGCGTCTAGGCGTTTTTGAGTGTGCCACGAACTATGAACTTCAGGCCATGTCGCCGGTGGTTCGATATCGTATTCGAGGTACTGCTCGAGCCGCTCGAGCACGATCAGCGACGATCCTGGGGTGACGAGCCCGTAGTCTTGGCCGAGTTTGAGGACCGTTTGTTCAGCGTGTTCGTCACCAGTTTGCCCGAGAGCTGCGACCTCGAGTCCGGCCCACGCCCGAGCGAGGAGTTCCCCTGTTGGACAACGGTCATCGGCTTCGATGACGACCGTTGTCTGACCTTTGGGACCGGCAAGCTCGACGCGGGCGACGGGGTCTTGGAGGCGGCCGAGAATCGTCAAGCGCCCCTGAGAAGTATGTGTGTGTATTGAATCGCAGCCCTGCGTTCCTATGACGCGTAGGCCTGGTTCGTGCCTGAGTATCTGCTCGGCAGCGACATCGGGTTTGGTGCGCAGGAGGTTGACGTAGTATCCCCCAGAGGCGTTGGCGATGTGTTGTAGGGCGACACTGTTGCTGTTCGCCTGACTGTTCACACAGTACACACGCACGCCTCCAATTTTGGAGATGCCTCGGCCGACCGTCCCCTGCCCATCGCTAAACACGAGCCAGGCGTCGTCGTCGGCGTGTGGGGTGCTTGTGAGATCGAGTGCCGCAAGGTTGGTTCCTCCGTCATATGCAAGTGCCTCGAGATGGGCGATGAGTTCGTCACAGCGACCGTCTTGGACAATGAATCGTTGGGTGGCTGCGACGGTGTTGCGCACCACGACGAGGTCGACCGTCAGACTTCCCCAGCGTTTGAACAAAAGTTTGAGGAGAGCGAGCTCATGGGCGGAAGACTGGCGACTCCCCGATCCATCCCACGCGATGGCGAGTCGACGAGGTGACCACTTGGTGTCGCTGGTCATCGCCTCACTGAGCCGCTCGCTGATGCAGAAAAACGCCCCGTCACCGACTCTTTTCTCAACACAACGAAACCGCCCAGGTAGTTTCGGCAGACGGACTTGAAGATCCTCTCCTGCTGTCCCGACGGGCAGCTTCGCCTCGGCGACCCAGCGTTGTTCAAGGCGATTTAAACTGAGGTTGCCGATCCCACCACTGAGGACAGGCTCAACCGGAGCTTGCACAACCTCGACACGTAAATCGACTGGAGCGACTGCATTCGCGTGGGCGAGGGGAAGGTGGTAGCCGGCGTCGTCGCCCTGTATATTGAGCTCGCTGACATAGGTGATTGTAACGGTTCGCGTACCACCTCCCGGTATCGGGTAAATCCGCGTGCGGTAGACATTTCCCTGTACCTGTTCGACGAGTCCGGGATCTGCACCTTTACGCTCTTCGGCCTCGAGCACCCGCCGGGCCTTTTGTTTTGGCACGACGACACCATCGATCATGCGCCCGTCGATGTCGAGTGCATAGCCACAAACGACAGCACCGTCGGGCATCGGAAACTCTAGGGAACCTTCGAGATCGCGGCGATTCGGATTAAAAAACGTCAGAGTTTGACTCGTTTGGGCGTGGATACCGTTGATGACAGCACGCACACGCACACTGCGTAATTCGATCGGTCGCTCACCCATGGGAGCAGCTACGAACGGGAGGAAACCAGTTGGGGAATCCCGCCCATCACGATGAAGACCTCGACCAAAAAATTTCGAGAACAGCGACACAGTTCACCTTCCACGTACGAGCGCCGACAGGGTCGCATCGATCGATGCCAGATGCAATACGCGTTGCAGCCTCGAAGCAAGATCGTTTCGCGCCTTGGATGACCCATCGGACAGGTTTAGGCGCGTATTGGTTGGGTTGCGCACGGTCGAGCAATTGTTAGAGAATATTGTATCAACAACTAGATCGGGCTCGGCTGACTTTACATCGAGCGCCGGGCTTGCGAGATTGTTGGTCGGGCTTGGTACGGAAGAGGTCTACGGAGGGGGGGATCGTAGATGTCGTTTGACGAACGATGTCTCAACTCGAGATCAACAAGGAGCCAATGCACATCTCCTTATCGTCTCCCCACCACAGGTCCTGGGGTTCCTGCCCAGTTGGCTGGTTGCTCTCGCTATTGTCGAAGTGGCACTCGACAAAAAGTTTGTCTCCCAAGCGCAGCTCGACTGGGTTTTCGAGAAAGTACTCTCCCTGCCAATTAAAATCCCATTCCTCGATGTGGAGCAGGCAGTCGACGTCACCGTTGGAGCGCACGACTCCGAGGGTCGCCGAAGTTCCCCACTCATGCATATGCAACGCAACATCGTGAACTTTGATTGGTTTCCCCAATTTGAACCACGCCGATGGATCGTAGGAGTAGGTGTGTTTGACGTCCGCATCTCCGGCGGGAATCAGCATCGCCTTGGTGGTGGCCCACAGCGGGTTGAAGACCGCGAGCCCCTCGACCTTGGTTTCGACGGTATCGTCGAGTTTAAAACGGAGCGAGCTCTGGTCGGGGGCGGGCCCAGCCGAAAGTTCGTAGTGCGCGCTGAATAATAACTTGCTGCCCGGTCGGACCTCGCGCCCGAGACCTTCAGGATAATCCTGCGCGCGCGCGCCTGGGACCCACCCTCCGATATAGGCATCCGCATTTTGCGGAGCTCCTCCAGGGCAGTTCCACCCCGGTGTTGTATCGGCGTCGTCGAGTGATTGGTACCATGCAGCTTGAGAGTCGGGAATCGAATAGATCACCGCGTGATGTAGAAGCTCGCGTTGTCCGGGAACGACATCAACACCAGTCACGTAGGTAACATGGTCGAGGGGCCAGTCGATTAGAAAACACCGTAGGTCGTCGTTTGGACCCACACTTGCTTTGGGTGTATATGGGACGGGCATCATCACTTCGAGATCGACCCGGCTAAGCCCTAGGACTGTAGGTGGCGGCGGTGCATCGACAGGGTCACCCTCGGGTGTATCTGCGGTGATCCATGCCCGTAGGATTTCGACGTCATCGGGCGAGACACGTCGCGGATGCCGAAGGTCTGTACAACACTCGGAGGGTGGCCAGGGAGGCATATCCCCATTCTCGATCGCACTCAGAGTGACCGCACTCCACATCGCCGACTCGTCGTATCCATCGAGGCTGAAGGGAGCAATCCCACCGCCTTGATGGCACATCACACACTCGCGCTCGAGGATCGGTCGAACATCGCGGTGGTAGGTCGGAGTGGTTGCAGGTTCCTGGCCCCTCGGCTCTTCTTCACAGGCACCGAAGTCCTGAACCTGCGGTTCGGGCAAGCAGGCGATACCTAGCGATAAAACGGCGAGTCGGGGGAAATGGCTTCGATGGTGCATGTTAGCTCTCCGCATGATACCAGATGGGCAATATACATGTAATTTCATCGAATGTGGGCCGATTTGTCGAGCGACACCGAGGAGCTACTTGTCGAGCTCGATTGAGGCCAACGTGGCGTTCAGGGATTGCTGGATCTCCTTGATTCCGTTGCTGTCGGGCAGTTGCTCGAAGGCTAGCAGCACTTGCTGTGGTTCGATACGTTCGTCATCACGGATCGCAAATTGGACGCAGCCAGGTCCACTTGGCGGCACGTAGTGCGGGTCAAATGGTAAACCGGTCTCGCGGCCGACCAATATGTGTTCGCCACGTCCGTCGGCTCGCCCGAGCCAACTCGAGATGTACTCGGCGAGACCCACGTCGTAGTCTCCGAGTTCCCACGCGTGAGCCCGCATGCGTGTGAGCTCATTGAGCGCCATGGCGAGTGCATCCAAAACGGAGGGAAGTTGATGCCGAGCGACCCGTTGCCAGCGGGCGGCTCGGCCTTCCGGGAGTGTGTAGTAGGCCGCAAGCGCTTGGCCCTTGAGAAAATAGTGTTTCCCTGTTCGACGCAGTTTTTCAAGTGTGATGCCGGGAGGTGTCAGCGTCACGTCGAGGTTGGGATGTTGCCCAATCAGGTTGTACTTGAAAGCAGGTGTATCTGGATTGACGAGGTTCGCAGTCCGACGCGTATCGACAAATCGACCGATGTGATCTTCGGAGCGCCGCCACGCAAACGTATTTGCGGTGACTTCATCAGGCTGGCAGTACAGTTGATGATCGAACGTCGCTTCTCGATGAACGATGCCGTCGTGCACATGAACCGTCGGGAAGAAAAGTGTTGTGGGATCACGCCGAGGAAACACGAAAGCCATGGGGTGGACTGTCTGACGGCGAAAGCTCCCGAAAAACCACCGCTTGAGAGGTCGTAGCTTGAATACAGCAAATCCAAAGTCCGCGTATTCGGGGAGCGCATGATAGACATCTGGATCGAGCCGAAAGCGATCGTCTACGCGGGCAAAGTCGGCCTGTGAGGGTACAAAGGATGCATCAAAGGCTCCGACTGTGTGGACTTTTAATTTGGGGATCTCAGGAGCCCTAGAGGCGAGAAACCGACTGTGTCCACGGGTGACAGGGGCTGGAAAAGCGCGATCGAAGTCGGTGAACAGTTTGGGATAGCGCGAAAGGTCGACAAACTGGATGGCATCTTCCGGCGGTTTCGGGGGGACAGGGAGGGGCAGGAGCATGGCGAGGTCCTCATCGATCTCTAGGTTCATGCTGTAGATGAGAGCCTGTGTGCCGTCGGGGAACGGACGCGCGAAGATGCGGGTTCCGGCGACGTGACGGACGGGGCGCGAGAACATACACATCGTTCTCGATTGTAACTCAGCACCTGTCTCGTGGATCATTCATTTGACTACGTGACAGTCAGGTCGAGTTGAAACAACGGGAGTTGCCGACCTGGGATACTCCTAGATTCTCGGACTCCGACCTGTATTGCGCCCGCAGACCGGTAAAACGCCGATGCGTTGGGATCGCCTTGGATCAACATGTTCCGGTAGCCGAGCGACGAAGCCTTTGCTTTTGCATGCTCGAGAAGTTCCCGACCGTAACCGCGCCCGAGCAAATCTGGCTCGACAAACAGGTGCCCGAGTTCGACGACTTGTGTGTCGACCGCTTCGAGGGTGAAAAAGCCGACGATATGTTCGGACACCACGAGGACGTGCGTGTGGAGGAGGCCGACTTCGTCGGAGGCCAGCGAAAGTTCGCTGGAACATGCCGCCATAAACGTCGCATCGTAGCCCCAGTAAGCTTTCGAACGTATGGCGAGACTCGACAAGTGTTCGGCCTCCTCCGGTCGTGCGGGGCGAACATGTTCACGAGGTTGGTGAGGCATTGTCAACTTTTCTCAGCACGTTTGGCACGACGCGCTCGCCACATTTGGTACACGCTCGTGTCGGTTCGGCTACGTTCATGCGTGTGGTGTTCAAGCAGCGCAAGGGTCGGCGCGAATGCTTGGCGGTATTGTTGACGGTCGAAATGAAAGTCGCGGAGGTCGGGTGATGACCACCGCACGCGGCCGCGTTGAGGCTGGTCAGTAATCTCCATACCCCACCATCCGCACATCCGGTCACCACAATGGGCACAACCATAGACTTGGACGACACCGTAGAAGTGTTCTTGCACGTAGGCTTCGGGGAATTTGTAGGTATTTGTGACGGAGGTGAGCTCTTCGGTCGCAAGCTGCTCGCCGAGTAGGCGTCGCACCTCGAGCGCGAAGCGGCGAACATCCGCCGCTCGCCAGCGCCAGTAAAGCGGCAACATATTCCACAAATGCCCAGGTACGTCGAATGCCGATCGTTTACAGGCTCGGTTGAGCCGGCGGGTCAGGCTGATTCCGTTGATCACGTAGTCGATGCCGAGTGTTCGTCGGCTGAGCTTCGTCTGATACAAAAATGTAGCGAGTGCCCGGCCTGGATTGCGCCCGAGGACAGGTTCTTGCCGGTCGATCGCCTGTTCACGCGCGTCAAAGGCGACGCTGTACCATCGAATCTCGAGCGTGTCGACGGGGGAATTCACAGCGGGCAGGGTATCACGACTCGGACTCTGCGAGGGCTTAGTCAATTTGAGGTGGCTTAAAGCACAGGCGAACGACGTCGTCGCGGCGCAGGCAGTCGTAGGCAGCGGGTAGATCGCCCTCCACAACAAATGACTTTACGTAGTAGGTACCTGTTTCGAAACCTGGAAGGTCATGTTCTTTGAGCCAGTTATGCACCCATGTTCGACGCTTGTTGTCCGTCAGCGACAGTGCTGTCCGGTCGAGCGCCATAAATGCATCGGCGGCCAAGCGGTTGTGAAAATACGTCAGCCACGACCATTGGCGGGCAAATCGTTTGCGTAAAGGATGGTTGCGATGGACGAGTATGACCCCAAGCTGCGAGGCTGTGAGGCCAAATCCTCGGCTGAAACTGATCGAGAGTAGCGCTCGGGGCAACAGGGGGGCGAGGGCGCGGGCGACTGCCTTACGCTCGCTGGCCACCAACGTCGGGTAGAGGTTGAGGTTGAGCAAACAGGCGTCACCATCTGCAAGAAACTCGACCATTGACGCAGTGAGGTGTCCGTTGCGCACCGAAGGGACACATAGGCAGGTGAGCGCGGCCGTGCCGCGTTGTCGCCAGTGGATCCGCTCGGTCTGGGTGCACCCAACTAGGAAACCGTACCAGTCGCCCGGGTAGAGATGGACAGGCTCCGTTGCCGCGATCGCTTCGACCACGTGGGTCATCAAGTCGACATCACTACCTGCCGCAAAAGCCACATAGTCGTCGAGCTGCCATTCTCCGCCGGAGAGGTCGGCCAGTGTCGCCGCGAGGTGTGGGACGAATGCTTGGTGAAAGTGCTCGAGCCCAGTGGTGTAGTGTTCCGTTAGTGATCGATCGTCGAGTTGGGCGACTGCGTGGTGATAGGCCTGCACACCGGCTCGGTAGCCGACCGGGAGCAGGGGACGAAATGATTCGATGGCGTCGATGCCGACGGCTGCCGCGAATTGTTCAGCTGAAACAACCGGCTCCGGGCGTCTTCCAGCGATCCATAAACTGTCCCGTCGGACAGTAAGTTGAGGGAGCGGCCGATCTTGTGCTGGAGCTCCCACTCCGGAGTTGGTTCGCGGTAATGACATACTTGGCACTCCTGTCCGCGCCGGGTGACCCGCCGGATGGCTGGTCCCCAGGGCAGGTTATCAATGATCGTTCCGACCTGTTCAAATGGATCGCGCTCGACCCGGTGCTCGCGCGCCCACCGGTCGGCCGATGAGCCGCGAAACAGTGACTGGGGGTAGGTGACATAGGTGTGTTTGAAGGTGAACTCGCGGACCCCGTGTTCGAGCATGGTATCGATGTAGCGCCATACGTCGTCGTCGGTCTCGATGTTGCCGCGGGTCATCACGCAGGTCGCCCGCACCGGGAGATCGCCGATCCGTTCGAAGAACTCGATTCGACATGGTGCCGACTGTCCCATGAGCAATGCGTTTTTTTGGTCGCAAAAATGGTGTCGCGACCAACATACGTAGCTCAGACCGGCGAGTTGTAGTTTTTTCGCTAGATGACTCTCGAGATATGTTCCATTGGTAAACAGGGCGATTTCTGAAAAGTGCCGGCGTCCCCGCTCGATCAACTCGAGGGTGTCGCCAGGTCGCAACAGCGGCTCGCCACCGCCGGTGATCACCAAGCGGGTTGCACCTCGCGCCTGCGCATAGCGGAAGTAGGACTCGAGATCGAGTCTCGCCCAACCTCGCGGCTCGGATGACAACCGACTGATCGAAGACTTGGAAAAGCAGAACCGGCAGTCGCAGTTGCACGCCATCCGTACCGGTAGTACGCTACACGTGCGGTATTGGAGGGTGGCCCACGGTGAGCATACAAGATCTCGTTGTATGGTCATCGTTCCTCCGGCAAGGGGGGCAGCTGTGACAACGTGCGCATCAGGTGGTCGCGTTGGCTTTGGGGGAGGTGATGCCAGGCGGCGCATAGGAGTTGGTCGTCGATATTTGCTTGGCTCATGCGTTGCCGAGCCAGCTGTCGGCGTTTGGTATTACAACTTTGCAGGGCGAGGCGCAGGGGATGGGCCCAGCGTTCTGCTTGGGCTGCTTCCGCGTTGAGTCGTTGCAGCGCGCGGCGATCGTGCTCGCACTGCTGGTCGTAGGCCGTTGCGCCTAAGTGCTCGCGCAGGTCGTCCATGGTGCGTAGGCCCGTTTGTGCGACAGACTCAAAGTCAATGTTGTAAGGGACATAACCAAATGTTCCGGTTGTAGGCCAACGCCCGGCCCGCGCCACATAGACCTCCGCGACACCGGCGTGCCAAGGACCGAGGCTACGGGCATGCAAGAAAACGAGTCGGCCAGTCTGGGCGTAGTCGATAAATGGTTCGCGAAACTTCGCCGTTCGCATGTAGAGCAGCGGTGTGTAGGGCCCAGACAGACGCTCGAGATTCCCGGCGAGAAACGTCTCGAGCGCGACCGGGCCGATATCGCGAAACAACACCGGCATCGGCTCATCCTGCTCGACGCGGCGCAACGGTGCTCCGGTGTGCCAGCGGTAGCGGGAAAGGTTGTGGCTCACCACTTCCCCCGGGGTCGACGAGCCGCATCTTCGGCGTCTTGTAATTTCTTGAGGTAGGCCATGCGCTCCTCGGCGATCAGTCGAGCGCGTTCAGCTTCGCCTAATAGGTTACCGTAGTCCAGACGGGCAAGTCGTTGGAGTGAGGCCGCAACCGTTTCCCCGCTGACACCTGCACCGAGTCGCAGCAACCATCGGCGGAGAAACTCTTCGCGGCGAAGTTCACTCGTTCGCAACGTGGTTACGTTCAGCAGTGATGTGTCGCGGGCAAACCGGATGAAGGCTTCGTCTGTCAGGGTGGTGGCCCCGTCGAAACGAGAGTCGAGAAGCAGGAGCCCGATGCCTTCGCGAAGCTCCGATGCGTCGAGCATGTCCACGAGTAGTGCGAGGCGTCGCCAACCTTCCTCATCGAGCATGTCGGTTGCAGCTACAAATTTTTCAGGCGGTATCGGCTGCTTACCGGCATCACGGCAGGCGTCGGCCAGTCGGGCTTGAAGCAGCGGGCGGTCGACTTGCTGTTCGAGTACGTGCGGAAGTATAAGCTCCAGTCGCTCGCCAAGGCCGGTCAGGTCGAGGTCGACGGCGCTCTCGAGGTCATCGGGGACTTCGAGTGATCCGTCTGGTTTCAGTGTCGGCCCGGAGGTATCCACAGATTCTTTTTTGGGCTTCCCGGAACGCTTAAACCATCCCATGACCGCCTCCTTCGAACAGGGACATACTCAGGTTGGCAGCCATCGCCGGGAAGTCGTCGAAGTCAACGATCGAGATTGTCGTCGCCCCAGCTCGTCGATATCGGGCGAGGGCCTCTGGCTGCGAGCGGTGGAGCATCACCACCAGTTTCGCCGAAGTTGTGGCCGCGCGGGCGAAAATTGGCCCATGTTTGGGGTCGGATTCGTAGTTACGGTCGAAGTCAGAATCGGAAATGATGACTCGGATCGGCTGTCCAGAGGGACACTCGCACAGCGAAGCATCCAACACCTCAAATGGGAACCTGGTTCCACCGCCGACGTAGTGCATCAAGAATTGGGATACTTCGATTTCGGAACGGCACCACTGCCAGTAGCGCACATATTCATGTGAGTACAACAATGCCCGGACCCATCCTCCGGCGCGCACTGTCGCCATGGTCAAGATTTGGGCTGCAAGTGTCATCGCGTTGCGAGTTCGGCGAGGATCGGGCATCGAGCCGCTGACGTCGAGATAAATCTCGGTTCGAGGTTGCCAGCGGACGGCTTCCAAACCTTCGTAATCAGCGATCCGCTCACGGACGAGGGGCTCAGCACGCCCGAGGAGCGGACCGTGGCGGATCAAAGTTTCGTTCCAGTCGATGTCGGCCGTCGAGGTACCAGGTTCCCAACGCTTATGGGTCGTCGGAACCACGAGTTCGCCGAGCGTGCGCTGGGGTGGGGGGCGAAACAAGTACCCCTCGGCGGTCAAGCGGTAGTAGGCCGCCATGATTTCGGGGACCCTTTCGGCGTTGGCCGTCCCCTGGCCCGGAAGACCGCCGATTCTCCGTTCAAACGAACCGTCACCGCCCATGCGTTCGTGTTGGTCCTTGGAGATCCAGCCCTCGGCCAACGCCCGCTCCAACGCCCGGCGTTCGGCTCCATTGGGTTCGAGTGCATCAGCCCAGTCGTCGGGGGCAGGTTCACCCTTGGCGCAACGGCAAGGATCCTGCGACTCGGGGTGCTCACCTTCGTGCGGTGCGAGGTAGCGGGTAAGGACCGACAAAAAGTAGAGAAACTGCGTGTACACATTGGGCCCGAGATGAAAGAGGCGTTGCCCCAACAACTGTGCTTCCGCCCTGTATCCCGGATAATGGGTTTCGAATTCATCTACCGACTTCCCCATGAGGTCGCAAGGTGGCAACCCCCATAGTTCTTCGTAGATAGCGAGATAAAATGTAAATGCAGGGTCGCGTTGCCACGTAATTTCACGGCACAACACACGGTACACTTGGGCCAACATCGGTCGTACCCGCTGCACCGTGCCCAAGCGTTGATTGATCATTAAATCGGTAAATAGATTGGCAGCACTATACCCGGCAATTGGCACCAATGTGCGTTCGAGCAACAACATCCGAGTATGGGTCGTAAACGTTCCAGGATAACGGACGTGGTGGCCGATTTCGTGGGCGAGGATTCCTTCCATCGCTGGGAGAAGATCGTGGTGAACGAGCATCGCACCGTTGATCTCGATTTCACGGGTACGTAGATTGAGGCACGCGAGCCCTTCGTTTGCCGGCTTGTCGCTCGGTCGCGCGAGCAGGATACTGTACGTCCAATAGGAGCACGCCTGGTCCCAACATTGGTCGATTGCGTCCTGGACGGACTGTCGCTCATCGTGCGAGTAGGGTGTTGCCCACTGTTTAGCCACTGCCCACCACCCACACTCGTTGGGAGTCGATGGCGGAGGCGATCACAAATCCCGCAGGGAGTGTTAACGAAGAGTGAATACTGCCAATCGCCGGAGCCACCGCAACGCGCCCGTCGATCCGGATAATGTTGTTGGCGGGGGTAAACTCGACTTCTGGCGTGCGTCTCGGATCCTCGTAGGTTTGTCCACAGTCGATTCGCCCCAGCACGATGCCTTTTTGTTCAGGTCGCAACCACAGGCCCATGCACTGTTCGTCGTCTCGACGGTCGTGCACACAGACGACTCGAGGTGCCAACAGGTGCATCGGGCCTGGTAAAAAACGATCGTTCATTGGGCGGAGGTCGAGGATGCGACAAGGGTTTTTCTTCCATGCCGGGTCCATACCTGGGGTCACTAGTTCGCTGAGCACCTGTTCGAGAACAGCTTCGACGGACGCGAGCTCTGTGAGAGAGTCTAGCCGCAAGCCAACTGCAAGGTCGAGCCAGCGACCCGCATTGCGCAGACCTTCGCACAGGTTCCACAGCTCGACGAAGCGCGCGACCAACTGATTTCGGGGGATAGCGGCAGCGAGTCTGGGAGTGAGGCGAAACCACAGACGGCCGAAAAACCCGGGAGAAGTTGTTTCGGACCAAACACCGATCGCCAAGGCTTCTTGGCTCAGTTGCAGGTAAGCCTCGAGGGCGGATGCTGGCGCTTGTCCGTCGCCCCCCAGGGTCTGCCACAGCAGCGAGCCGGCACTGTCAACCAGAGCATCAAAGGCTCGCGGATCCCAGGCACTATAGGTCGCCTGGCCCCACCGCCGTTGACTGGCGACAACTTGTTCAAACGATGTCAACGCGCGCTCCTGATCCTCTCTCGGGGTGGATACTTTTTGAGTCTGCCCATTTGGCCATGACCAAACCTGGCATCGATGTTCGACCGAATGAGCTCACTGCTTGCCCCCTTGCTGAGCACGTGCTCGCCACAGGGCGTGTCGCTGTTTAAGCGCCACCAGATCGCGGTGGACCAATGCATTGAGTTCATGTTCTTTGCTCAGCGTAGCCATCGCGCGCTCGAGAGCCGACAACTGTCGCTGGATGTCATCGAGGCTG
Source organism: uncultured Nannocystaceae bacterium (assembly GCA_964621785.1). GTDB lineage: Bacteria > Myxococcota_A > Polyangia > Nannocystales > Nannocystaceae > JACKDW01. Next base: position 21,282 of record CAZUPD010000042.1, on the reverse strand, counting down.
ACCCCTCGCCCGGGTATAGGGGCCTGAAGCAATCGTACGACATCGTCACGCACGGTGACGCGCCCTTGTGCCTGAGCGACACAGCGGTCGACCAGCTGCTGAACCCACGCGATTCGATCGGTTAGCAACACTCGATTCTCTTGCTTGTGGAAGAACACACTGTGGTGATTGGGTCGCAATTTGTGGTGCAGCGTCCACGGGAGGACTGCACGTATATCATCGAGTTTCGCTTCGTTCTCGCCGCGGAAGTAGGCCAGCGCTTTTGCGAATAGCAGGGTCGACAGATGTGCCCGCGCCGAAATTCCGTGTTCCGTCTGGCTACAGATGTTTTCGTGCTTATCGAGTGGACAGTCTTCGTTGCACACGTGGGCGAGTTGCTTCCCGGCCAAGTGCACTGTGTCTTTGGACATGAACTCGAGTTGCCGCGATGCCTGACGGCAAAAATCGAGTTGTGCGCTGAGTAGCCCGAGGGCCTCCATCGCCCGTACCTCAACCGGGATTTCGCGGATCTGCTGGCCGATTGCATCAAGCTCTTCATGGGTAAAGACAACTTCGCGCGGTACCACATCCTCGGGCGCGCGTCGGTTGGTCACCCGTAGGGCCAGATGCGAGATATCGTGGCTCGAGTAGGGGACTGCCCGGACCACGATGTCGATCCGATCTTTGAGTGCGGCGATCACCTCAAATGTCCCGCCACCGAGGTCGTCGTTGGCGGTCAAATACCACGCAGACGGACCACTCTCGACGATTTGTTCATATTGCTCGGCGTAGCCCTCAGCCATGAGTGACAGCAGTGCAGACTGTGTCTTGGTGGGGATGCGATTGTACTCGTCGATGATCTTGACCCGACGGGTGAGCCAGCCACGCCAGGTCACATCAATGGCCTTTGCCTCTCGGGCCTCGATGAGTGAACTCGGCAGCGGGCTGCCCAAAAGGTCAGCGATGGTCAATTGTGGGTGCCCGTGCTGGGTCGCACGACGTACCTGCGAAAGCGAATCGCCAGACAGCAACGCCATCAACGTAGCGATCGTGGTTTTCCCCCGCCCAGGAGCACCCACGAGTAAAAGACGTTGCCCGGTGACGAGGTTGAGCAGGGGGAGTAAGGCATAGGAGGAAAACGCAGGACCGCGGCGGCATGAAACTTCGGATTCGACAGACCCGAGGGTGATGCGATCGCCAAACTCAATGTCGGTCATCGGACAGACCAATGCCTCACTTGTGAGCCAGGTATAGGCTCGTCGGAGTTTCGCGGCCAGATCGAGTTGGGCTGGTCGGATGCTGACGCCTCGGGGACCCACCGTCGCCCGGCCACGTTTCCAGGCGGCGATACGCTGCTTGATTTCGGTTGGCTGCACGGGCTGCAAGAGTAACGCAAGCTTGGCGAGAGATGACAACTCGGGATTTCATCGCGATTGTGAACGTTCCAGGTCGGGTCCCGACGCCGGGCGATCGAACATCCTGTTGAATGAAAGGACAGGACCCTCGGGGAATCTGAGGGGATGCGTTTGTGGCGCGGTGTAGGTCAGCGCGGCATCGGCTGCGACCGACTCCCCGGAGCAGCGCTCATCGTTGGCCATCCGTCGCGCCAGGCGATCCGGTCGACTAGGACCACGCGGCCCGGATTCTCTCCGATGTGTCCCGAGAGCCAGGAGTGGTATACGTGGACCCAGTCGCCGCTAGGAGTCTGCAGCACCGAGCCGTGGCCCGGTCCCGCAAATGTTTTGTTGGATACCAGGATTGGATCTCCGTGTTTTTCCCACGGACCTGTCGGATTGTTCGATCGCGCCACCCCAACTGCGTAGCTCGAACTGGCGTAATAACTCGCGCTGTAGAACAGGTAGTAGCGGCCGTTGCGGTGAATCACCCACGGGCCTTCGATGAGCGGGCCCTCCCAGCCGAGGGTGTTTGACAGGACCTGTGTGCGCTGGCCCGTGACGGCAGTGCCCTCGGGGTTGAGTGGCTGTACAAATATTGGGGTCGGTTGATTGATCGCGTTGCCGTCGAGTTTCCACGCCAGCCAGGGATTGCCCCCCTGGTCAATAAATGCATGCGCATCAATAATTCCAGGGCTGGGGTCAGTGAGCAGCGGTTGACCGATATCTGTCCATGGGCCTGTGGCCTGTGGTGCGGTGGCGGCCCCTAAGGCCAGAGAGTTGTCTCCGCTGTTACGGGCGCTGAAGTAGGCTACCCAATGCGACCCGATGTGGTGGAGCTCCGGTGCCCAGAACGAGCCCGACGCCCAGGATGGGAAGTTGCCGTTGGGGAAGATGGCTTCTGCTCCTTGCCAATGGACCAGGTCAGTCGACGTGCGCAGCGGGTACACGCCTCCACCTCCGCCGCCCGTACAGGCCATCACATAGAGGTCGCCGTCGCGGGTGACCCCCGGATCAGGGCAATCGACCGCCACAACTGGATTGTTGTACAGTCCGCCGCATTGCTCGTAGCGAAACGAGAGCTCGCAGGCGCCTGCGAAGTGGGGGGCCCAACCATTGGAGAGTGCCGCCCGTACGGTATTGCCTCCGGCAGCGTCGCACTCACCGTCCCACGTCACGACTCCGGCGACAATATCGTAGCTTTCGGGATGGTTGTCGGGGGGGAGCCAGGTCCCGCCGTAGGAGATCGTAGTTGTACATGCACTGGGGGGCGCGGGATCGCAGCTCCCTTCGCTATCGAGGGCGATCAGGCAACTGCCGCGACCTTCAAAATAGGGCATCCATCCGTTTGACAGCGCGGCGTAGGAGTTTTGTCCGTCGTAGTGGCATTCTCCGTTCCAGCTCACAGGTCCGTCGACGTCGTCGTAGGCCTCAGGATGGTTTGGGGGGTGAATCCAGGTGTTGCCGTAACTCACCCGGGTGGTGCAGGGTTCAGCTGGATCTTCGGTATCGGAGTTGGTGTCCTCGGAGTCGTTGCCCGTATCGGACGTGTCAACATTCGTATCGGTAGGTCCACTCGAAGTTTCGGTGGGTCCGCTCTCGGAGTCTGTACCTCCCGAGTTGTTCGTTTCATCACCCGTGTTGTCGGTGCTGATCGCTGTGGTGAGCGAGCTGCTTCCAGACGCTGCATCCGTTGTTGTTCCGGAGAGGCTGTCCGATGTGTGTTCAGAGTTGGGGTCTCCCGCACAAGCGAAAAAACACAGTGGGGGCAGGGCGCTTCGGGCGAACGAACGGAGTCGTGTTGTCGTGGTTGGGATCTGGTTGCGTTGCGACATGAACTCTCCCGGGCGAAGCCGGTAGGCTCGTTTTCAGACCAAAGTTCGCGAATGTCAATGTTGCCTGCATCCGCAGGCTTTGCTTCGTACTCGAGGCCCGTCGATGTCGATGTATGTGCATCGCGGGAATACAGTCGGCCTCTTCAAAGGCCGAGTTCATCGCGCAGGAAGTCTTTCACACCTGGTCGTCCGGTCAGACGAAGAGTCGAACCGGAGTCTCCGCTCGGGGCGAGCAGTGCAAACTCGAGAAACGGGCAACAGCGTCGCTCGAGCGAAACGAACTCGGCTGCAGCCATCCATGCATCGTCACTTGGGCGGAGTGCGAAGGCAAAGCCGTCGTCGAGCTCACGCAGACCGGTTACCATCCCGCGCAGGTCGTGGGCGAGATGTTGGCGTCTGCTTCGTTCATCTGGCGAGAGGGCCGAGAGGATACAAGCGATCTTCGGGGCAGGGGTCATGCATGCATCGTAGCCTGATTGTCTCATGTTGGCGATGCCGTCGATTTTGGTTGGAGACGTGCTTCCCACAGTGGGCGTTGGAGTTGTTCAGCATCCCGGACGAGAGACTTGTATTCGGCGGGGACCTCAATCTCTCGGCGTTCATTGGCTGCAAAGCCTGTCGAGGCTTCGACTGCGTCGTACCAGTACTTCGCCCACACGCCGTCGGTCGAACGCTTGCCAGGAGGCCAGGTCAACATTTTTGGATCAAAGCGGAGTCCGAGCGCAGTACACAGGCCTGTCAGGGTGCCCCGTGGGTCCTTGCAGAGATCGGCAGCATCGATCACCGGAGGTGGGGCGCCATAAATTTTCGTTGCTCGTACAAATAATTCGAGCTGGGTTTCAAATCCCAGATCGGCGAGGGTCAGCTGTGGCCTACGGCGAGCGTAGGATACGATGACCTGTGCCGGATCGCGGACCAAAAACGCGTGGTGAAAACGGGAGAGCCACGCCCATCCCATAATTTCGGGAAGGACGTGGTGGGCCATCTGTTTGTGAAACCACACTGGAGCGCCTCCTGGGGGGACGCCCGCGATCCAAGCTTGTACTTTGGGCCATGTTTGTGGTTGGCTCTCCAGGATCTCTGCCCGCCCAGGATGTTCGAGACCAGTCTGGGCGAGATAGTGTGCATACATCGGTTCGTCGAGGACCTCGGTGTCTTCCCGACGTTCAAACGCTCGCATCAGCGCAGTGCTGAGGTTTCGCGGTCCTGACCACATTGCGATACGCATCGTCATGGCGGACACAACTCGGCAATCTCGCGCGCGTATGCGGCTGTAAGGGTTTGGGTCATCGGCCCCGGCACACTGCCGTCACCGATCGTCCGTCCGTCGACGGAACGGACGGGCATCACCCCAGCAAACGTTCCTGTGCAAAAAGCTTCGTCAGCGCTGTAGACCTGTGTCAGCGAAAAATCGTGTTCGCGTGTTGGCAAGCCGCAGGCCTTTGCCAAACGCAAAAGATTGCCGCGGGTAATCCCGTGAAGGCAGTATCGCCCACTACTCGTCCACACCTCTCGGTCGCGGATAACGAAGAAGTGTGTCGAGTTACAGGTGGCGACGAAACCGTGCGGGTCGAGCATCAGCCCCTCATCGGCGCCGGCTTTTGCCGCTTGGATACATGCTGTTACACAGTTAAGCTTGCTGTGGCTATTCCACATCGGATCTTGGACGTCGGGCCGGCCGCGGCGGACGTGCACGGTGAACAGGTCGAGACCCCGGGCGCGGATGGTTTCGGAGGGCTGTTTCCACTCGGCGAGAACCACCACGGTCGGCCGGCCGACGTTGACACTCGGACCCTGAAACGGAGTCCGCTTGAGCCCGCGGGTGACCATCAGACGGATGTGTACGCCTGACTCCATCGCGTTGGCGGCAATCGTGGCATCGATAGCCGCCGCCAACGCATCGGGACCCCTTCCGATATGCAGGTCAATCGCTTTTGCACCTTCAAACAGGCGACGCAGATGGGCGTCTAAGTAGGGGACCCGGCGGTTGTACACTCGGAGGCCTTCCCAGACGCCATCGCCCATCAAAAAACCTGAGTCGAGCACAGAGACCGTGGCTTGGTCGCGCGGGACCAGTTGGCCGTTGAGCCACACCAAAACATTCGCATTGCGTGAATCCTCGGCGTGACTGTGGGGTCCTTGTGTAGCTGACGGGCTCGTCATGGCATCCTCCCTGATGGCGGGACGGGCATCATCGCCAATCAGCGCCAATGAGGGAAGTTTGTGGCAGGTCGATTGTTGATTGCCCTGAGCTGTCCGCAGATGGTACTGTCTAGGCACTTACAGGTTCGCATGTTCGACCTGTCTTCTTGGAGCCACTCAAATGACCTTACGCACTCTACATACTGCTTTTTCCAGCCTGTTGGCCGTCGCACTACTTACCGGAGCCTCCGCGACCGGATGTGGAACCGACGCGCAGCCCGACGAGAAAATGGAACTCCCGGACGCGCCCGACGTCGCTCTGCCCGATCCGGACCCGTGGTTTGAAAACGTTTACAAGCCTGTCATGGATCAGGCGGCGCAGATGAGTTCCGAGGATTTTCTCGCTACTTACCCGCAGACTCATACGCTCGACGCGGTTTCTTACGATCCGTTGTCGGCCACGTACCTCGACCAAATTTCGAGTTACGCCGGGATGACACCGGAGCACAACGAGCTGCTCGCGCAAAACGGGTTTGTGGGGGTGAGTTCCGACTCGACGTTGACGTTTGCCACCACCTATCTCGATTTGTACTACAACGATTTGCCGGTGCTGGTCACGACTGACAGTGTGTTGTATGCATTACACAAATCGTTTGACGACATCTTACTCGCATTTGAATACCAGGTGCTCATCAACGAGATCGATCGCATGCTCAAGGGGATGCATGCCGAATTGGCCAACAAGGTCGACGGCGGGCAAGTACCGGCGAGTCTGGCACAGTCGGCCAGAGATATGGACATGTACCTGACGGTTGGCCGTCGTCTGCTCACCAATGAGATGGTGCCGACGGTCCACGGAGGAGATGTCGATGACGAGGTCGTCCGCATGGTTCAGGCGGCATTTGCCGAACAACCCACTGAGATCAACTTGTTTGGTGTCGAATACACCTACGACTTCTCGCAGATGCGCCCGCGCGGCCACTACGAGGACGATCCGATGCTACAACAGTACTTCCGAACGATGATGTGGCTCGGACGTACCGATATGGCAATGGTGGTGTTCGATGAGGAAGGTGTGCCTAAGTTTAATCGACGTGGCGTCGAGGCGGCCTTCATGGCCAATGCGTTGATGAAGGATGCGGATGTGCAAAAGCACTGGCAGCGTGTCGACGATGTGCTGGTCCGCCTGATCGGCGAGCGCGACAGCATGAACCCGACCGACATGTTCGCCTTTATGGCCGACAATCAACTGACGACCCTCGATGATATTGCAGATACAAGTGATGAGGTGATTTATGGGGCGCTGATCGCCAGCCCCTACGGGGTTCAGCGGATCATGTCCCAAATCATGTACACCGATCCGACCGACCCACCGGTTGTACTACCACGCGTGTACCACGTGATGGGTCAGCGGTTCACGATCGACTCATATACCTTCCACAATGTGACTTACGACCGAATCCAAGATCTTCGAACCGGCAAGAAGGTCAAGCGGATGTTGCCGAGTGAGCTCGATGTCCAGTTTGTGCTCGGTAACAATGGGGCGGGCCACCACTTGCTGTCGGAGCTCGAAAAATACGGGTACCAGGGCATCCTACACGAGATGCGGTTTCTGGTCGATGCCCACCCACAGGACTTTTGGGACAGCAGCTTTTACAACGGTTGGCTCAACGCGATCCGGTCGCTCAACGACACCACGTACCACGAGCAACAACCCCAGGCCATGCGGACAAAGGCGTGGAACGATAAATTGCTCAATACCCAGAGTGCCTCATGGTCCGAACTTCGGCACGATACGCTGCTCTACGTCAAACAATCCTACTCCGGCGGCGACGGTTGTGAATATCCCGAGGCCTACGTCGAACCTGAGCCGGCGTTTTACGAGCGAATGGCCCACCTGGGCGCGCTTGGGCAGGAGTTGACGCAGCAGCTCGAGGACGACGGGATCGTGATCTACGGGGTCAAAGCCTATTTCGAGCAGATGCAACAATCGATGCTGCATCTCGAGACAATCGCTCACAAAGAGCTCGAGGGGGAGGTGTTGACGGCGGAAGAGTGGGACTTTTTGCGCGGGACGATCGAGGAAGAGCTCATCGGTTGCGGCGAAGTGGGCTACGATGGTTGGTACGGCAAGTTGTTTTTCAACCAGGCCAAGGTGGCGGAGTTTAAGCCGACGATCGCCGATATTCACACCGCACCGACCGACGAGGCCGGCAATCCGGTGGGATGGGTACTCCACGGGGGGACCGGGCGTCCGATGCTGATGGTGTTTACGCTCGAGGACTGCTCGGGCGTTCGTGCGTACATCGGTCCCGTTTCGAGTTACCACCCCGTGCTGACGACGAACTTCCAACGCCTGACCGATTCGGGGTGGGGCGAACAGGTGATGCAGGGGACACCTGCACGCGCGAGCTGGGCCGATTCGTTTGTCCGGTAGCTCTTCAGTTGCTCGCGTATCGCCTCGATTCCCAAGATAGTAGGCATCGAGGTGGTACGTCGAGAAAGTTTCGACCAGCGTCGACACCAGCACCTGATTTGGGGTAAAGCGAGCCTATGAATCGCGAACCTCGGCAGGTCCTAATGTCCTGGAGTTCTGGGAAAGATAGTGCGTTCGCGCTGTACCAACTCCTCCGTGATCCGAGTGTCGAAGTTTGTGGCCTGTTGACAACGGTCAACGCGACGCACGAGCGGGTTGCGATGCATGCGGTGCGCCGCACCCTGTTGCGGACCCAGGCACGTGCTCTCGAACAATCACTCCGTGGCGCGTCGGCTACCCACGAGTCGATGCACGCAGGGGGTTCTCATACAGACAACCCGCGAGCAGGCTTTCTCGGACTCATTGAGGTTGAAATCCCATCGCCGTGTACCAACGCCGAGTATGAATCCGCTATGCGCGAGGCGCTCGCAGGACCAATTGCTCAGGGAATTTCGGGGGTGGCGTTTGGCGATCTATTTCTCGCAGACATTCGCAGGTATCGTGAAGCGAACAACGCAGTCTTGGGCCTTGGGTCTTTGTTTCCGCTGTGGCAGCGTAGTACGGCAACTCTCGCCCGCGAGATGATCGCACGTGGTCAGCGGGCGATCGTGACGTGCGTCGATCCCAAGCAGTGTCCGGTCGAGTTTGTCGGGCGAGAATTTGATGATACATTCATCGACGATTTGCCCGAGAGTGTCGACCCGTGTGGAGAGAATGGTGAGTTTCACACATTTGTTTGGGATTCGCCGCTTTTTGCGGAACCGATAGCGGTCGAGCGCGGTGGCATCGTCGAGCGCGACGGTTTTGTGTTTGCCGACCTCGTACCTGGTTCACAAACGTGAGTCAGTTTGAAGACCTGGCGTCGCCTTGTCAGCCTCTGACGAGCGTGACCGGCTGATCGCTGGCACAGGTTTGTCGCTCGCGCCATCTACCGTTTCCCGACTCCGAGAGGTTGCGAGCTCGACCGGATCGCCGACACGCAAGCGACTGATGTGTATCAAGATCGTGAGTCCGAGGATGACCAGTCCGGTACGGACAAAGTTGTTCGAAACAAACCACACACATGTGCTGGTGAACGTCAGTACGATCATGCCTTGGGCGACACGTTTGGTTCGCAGTGACACGGACCGCGTCTTTTGCCACTGGAGGATCATTGGTCCAAACAGTCGATTATCGAGCAACCATCTGTAAAAGCGCTCTGACGAGCGCGAGAAGCAGGCGGCCGCGAGAAGCAAGAACGGGGTCGTCGGCAGCAGCGGAAGCACGACTCCAGCGGCTGCAAGGGCGACACACAACCAGCCGGCAAGAATCAATAGCCATCGCCACAAAGGACGAAGGGGACGCCTGCTGGGAAGGTGCTCCACAGAGGTATCTTAGCAGACCACAGACCCGGCATGACCCAACAAATGACAGGCGACAGAGTCGGAGAACTCCTCGAATCTCCGGGTCGTCAAGAGGTTGATACAAGGCGTTATGTGGATAACGCCGTGATTTTTTGATACTACAAGAGATCGCCGTGTTACGGTGCTCGCGACTAGACTTCCAGCGTCATCATAGATCCCCACCGTGAAACCGCCCGAGTACCCGTGCTAGCTCGAGGGCCATCAGCGTCATGCCGGCCGCGAACACCATTGCGTGGCTTGATCGGCGGAGTGAAAATCTACCTGTCCTTACGAGTAGGATGTATGCGGCCGTCAAATTGAATAACCCCCACAATGCGTTCACCGTCGCAGACGACAACCCCTCGGCGGGTGGAGATGCGAACGGCGTCTGCAGCGGCTGACCCAACACACCGGCGACAAAGTGCGGGACAGCGTTGGTCAGGAAGGCGCCACCAAAGAAGTATGCGATGAAGTGATACCAGCGTGTGGGAGCTTCGGGTTTGGATTTCAAATCGGTCGCGTTCATTCCTCGGGGAGTGTATCCGAAACACTGATTCGACCGAAGTTCGAGACATTCGTAACGAAGGTTGAAGCCGGCCTGCGGGTCGGTTCGAACCCGCGTAGAATCACGGCCATGGGATGGAAAACGAGAAGCTTCTTCGCGGGATTTTTGTTGTTGCCGGCCGTTGGAGTTGTCACGGTAGCGAACGCGGACCCACCCAAGCGCAGAGATCGGTCAAAGTATACGCCCAAAGACTACGAAGAGAAATTTAAGAAAATTTCCGGAAACATTCGCAAGCGGTTCAAGTCGAGTAACGCGGAAGATACTTGCGATCCGAGTTGGCGTAACTGGGATGCCGATCTTCAACAATCGGCCGCAATTATCGAACAGCGTAAGCACAGGGACAAGCTGGAGAATGACGGCTACGGAGGGATTCCCCTCTACCTGAAGTATGGTGAGTATGTGTGGAAGCAACCACCGGTCAATGGCTCGAAGGTCGGCAACTGCGGGGACATCACCGCCATGTTTTTATGGTATATGCACTATTCCTACCCCGAGGTTGCTGTCAATGTCGTCCTCACACCGAAACGCGCCCACACGTTCGCAGTGGTGCGGATTCCCAGCGGAGAGCAGTATGTCGTCGACATTTGGAAAGACGATGTTTATGGTGGAATCCGTTTTGACGGGAAGAATATTTTCGATGTTCATTCGGGGCAGAAGCATAAAAAATTTCCCGACGATCTTTCGAGTGATACCGACTGGGTGATTCGCCCATCGATGGATACGGAAGCGAAGAAGTCGGAACCGAATCAATCGAAGTGACGGGTCCGAGGTGTTTGAAAGATTGTGCTTTGGCATCCCGGGCCGTACCACCCACCACCCAATACAGGCCACTGCCCACCGTCGGCGAGGACCGTCGCGGGTGGAAGTCCTGAGAGACACAGAGCTGTCGTGATCATCAAGACAGAAACTAGCTTTGCCATTTCATTCCTCCGACAAAAGGATCGGCACAGTGGGGATTCGCCAAATAGGTGGCTGAGTAGCGAGAGTCAAAGCGTGTGCACGGCGACTTGCATCACTTCACGGGTTCATCCTCCTCCCCGTTCTCGGGATGTGCCGCAAGCCAATCGACGACATCTTTGAGCTCGCGTGCATACGCCGGTCCGGCATCGGCATAAGCGCTGCGAGCTTCCTCGGCGAGGGTACGTGCTCGGCCTCGTTCACTATCTGCGAGAGCGCGTGCAAGGACAAAACATGTATGCGCACGATCTGTGGGGGACCCGCCCTCGAGCAGTGGCAACGCCTGCTCGAGCAGCGCCTGTGCTGCTGCGACATCTCCGGTTGCGAGTTTTGCTTCTCCGAGCCCAGTTAGTGGAAATGCGACTGGTGGTGCGTTCGCTCCAAAGCTCGTCTCGAAGATATCCCGCGCCCGATTGAACTGGGCGATCGCTTCGGCGAAGTCGCCCAATTCAACTGCGATAAACCCGAGATTATTGACCACTACGCCGACATTGGGATGGGAGGGACCGAGCGCGGCGACAAGGATCTCGAGGGCCTCACGGTCGGTCTGTTGGGCCCTTTCGAAGTGCCCCTGCCGGATCATAAGCTCACCGAGGTTGTTGAGGGCAATCCCGACACGTGGGTGCCGGGGTCCGAGGAATTTGCGGTATAGCCCGGCCGAACGCTCGAGCTCCACTTTGGCCTCTTCAAGCTCACCAGTACGAACGAGCAGGTTTCCAAGGTTGTTGTAAATCGCCGCGAGGTGACTTTCGCTGGGATCACCCCGGAGTTCGAGTGCTCGGTGGAATGCGATTTTTGCCGCGTCGAATTGGCCTTCGTGGGTGTGTAGGGAGCCGCGAACAGATTCGTAGTCGGCCTCGAGTTCCCGACTTCGGGTCGGGTACGCGTCACCCATGCGGTCGAGTAGTGCTCGGGCGTGTAACGACCATTCGTGTCCGCGTTTGATATCGATCCGCACGACGGCGTGCTGCATCAGTGCAATTGCAACTTTTACCGGCAAGAGGTCGTCGCGTGTCGCCTCGGCCGTGAAGAATGCCTCACGTAGACTCTCGACTGCTTCCGGATCACCGAGGGCTTCTAGGAGTTCGCCTCGGACGAACAGTGACTCGGCGACGAGCGGCCTCTCGCCGAGAGCCTGGGCCTGGTCGATGGCTGTAGCCGCGAGCTTGAGGCCAATCTCAATGCGGTTGGTGATTTCATATGCTTTGGCCTGGGCGAGTGTTCCCTGAATTACCTCGAACGTGGCTGCTTCGGCGTCTGTGCGAGTTTGTTTCTCAGAGAGGAGTCCCGCCTTGTCGGCACACATATCGAGGCTTGCGAGTTGTTCGACGGCTTGGGCTGCGTGTTCGACCACCGCAGTATCTGCATCTACAAGTACGTCGGTGAGCAAACGCATCTCCAAGAGGCGACGTTGGAGGCAGGCCATGCGCAGGTCCAGCAGTGACGACGATTGTTCACCGCGCAGGTGTGTGGCCTGGCACGCATCCGTTCGCATGGTGACCCAGGCGTCCGCGCGTTCGTCGAGCCGGGTTGAAACCCGTTCGGAGACATCACTCGCGTAGGGGAGCCCGGTTTTTTGAAATGCTTGTTGTACCGCTTGTTTACGCTGTGGACCCCACACTCCGACGAGTTCGTCGGACGCCCCGGTACACAGACCCTGTCGCGTTTCGAGCTCGCGTATCAATGCCCAGCGATAAACAATTGCTGCAGTTGCGAGGAGGAATGCGAGCGCTGCGATTGCTGTGATTCTTCGCCGTCGTCGACTCGGGTCATTGCCGAGTGCACTCAGAAGAGCATCCATATCGGGGTATCGAAGTTCAGGGTCAATATTGAGACCTCTGATCACAACTTTGCGCAGCCAAGCGGGTACCACGGACTCGGCCGGTTCTGGGGGAGGGCCTTTGAGCACCGCACGAAGCAGTTCCTTGACCGAATTTCCGTTAAACGGACGTTCGCCGTAGAGCCCCTCAAAGAGACTCACACAGAAGCTGAACTGGTCTGATTTGGGCGAACGGTGGGCACCTCGAAATTGCTCTGGCGCGAGGTAGGCTGGAGTTCCTGCAAACTCACCACTTCGAGTGAGCCGCGTACTGAGTTCACTCGAGGTCAGTGCAGTCGACGGTAGCTGGCGGTCGTCGGTACTGCCGTCCCGCTCGGTCTCCGGTTGTTCCGAGGCTGATGCGAGCCCAAAGTCAACCACGCGGACGCGTCCGTCAGTGTCGACTAAAACGTTGTCGGGTTTGAAGTCTCCGTGGACGAGACCTTCGCGGTGAGCCGCTGCCAACCCGCGCCCCGCAGCGATGAACCGTTCGACGATCGTGGCCGGAGCTCGCTTGTGGTCGCGCAACCACTCCGAAAGTGGCATGCCACGGATAAACTCCATGGCGAGGAAGACTCGCCCGTGATGGGTTCCGACATCGTAGACCGCGACCACGTTCGGATGGGAGACTCGAGCCAATACTTTGGCCTCGCGCAGCAGCCGAGCTTTGGCATTGCCCTCGCGCTGACTCCCACTGACATCGGGGTGTAGGAGCTTGACGGCAACCCGGCGATCGAGTTCGGGATCGTAGGCGACATAGACCACACCCATGCCCCCAGAACCGATTTTCCGCAACAGGACAAACCGTCCGATTTCGGAGGATAACAGTTCGGTACCTCCGTCCTTCCGATCGAACCCCTCCCGCTCCACGCCAATAGGGTCTCTCGAATCGTCCGCGCTGTCACGCACGATTGTGCTTCTCGGTGGCCAGAGCCGCGCAAACTCGGTGAAGTAATCATGTCTCTGAGGACATACATTGTTCGCCGCGTGCTGGGACGAGCTCCGAGGTTCGAGTGCCGCATCGGTGGACACTCGCAAACGGTCAGAACGAGCGATGGCAGTTTTATATGTATAAACATCGATGTGTCCACGGATCTTGGCGAGCCGATGGCGTGCAGCATCATCCGTGCGACCGCCCGTCCTGCGGGTGCGCGAGACCTCCGTAGTGACGCACGAAAAAATGGCGTGCGCAGCATACAATCGCTCGTATTGCTCGGAACTGTGCGGTACGTTCTGGTGCAGCGCTACTTCGCTCCGACTCATGATGACGCACCTTCGTTTCACCCCCCTCCTTTTCGTCTGCCTTCTCGCATTGGTCCCCGACATCGCGCATGCCGAAGCCGACTGTCAGTCTGAGTCTCCCGCGCGCCCGGTTCCGCAGTTCACCCCGGAAGCTCCAGGTGTTTCGCTGTGGCCCCTTGACGGGCAAAGTGGTGAACCACGGATCCGACCTGCGGGTGTACCTCTCGGGACCACCCGCGATCAACTCACCGCACTGCCCGAAGAACGCGACAGCACCCAGTATCTGACCCAAACAGCACCCGGTGTGTTGTCGGGACATGAATTGTTTCAGGACGTCGCTGTCCCCGGCTCCCGGGACGAGGACGCAACTCCATCCGAGTGGCTGATTGCGGTCTACAACGCCGGTATCCAGGTCTGGGATATCTCCGTCCCGGGTGACCCAAAGATCAGTCAGCGTCGAGATGGATGGCCAGCCCCGTTTGGGCTCGATGAATGGGCCCACTTTGTGGTGTTTGGGGAGGATGATACATTTGTGCTCAGCGTCGACGCGATCGAGGTCGGTGAACTGATCTACATTGGTGTGGCCGCGGAATTCGGAGTCGGATTTTCCGCGTGGACCTTCGACCCATCGACGAAGACACTCGAGCAGGTTTACCAGGGGATCGATGACGATACCCGTGATGTTTCGGTCGTCGAAGCACCGAATGGGTCGGTGTATGCATTCACCGCTGACGCGGACGGAGTACGGATCTACGACCTCAGCACGGCCGCAATCAATGGACTGTGTGTCGAAGATAGCGACGATATTTGTGGGGTCCGGCGCGGGCTCGTCGGCGACCTCCCGAAGGCGCAACATGTGTCGGCCGCCGTGCTCGATGGTGGGATCTATGTCGCGGCGTCCGATGGCATCACGGTCAATTCTCTCCTCAGCCTCGAACTGTGGGAAGTTGGCGATCCCGAAAATCCGGCGACCGAGCCCGAGGGGACTGCTGTGCGCCGGTATACGGCCGGAGAGGGGCACTATTACAGCCCCCAACTGTTTACCTACCAAGGTGCGCATTACCTGGCACTCGTCGACAAAAGCGGGGGTCTCAACACTCCTGGCGAGATGCGGATCCACGAGCTCGGCGACTGCCTTAGCGGCTGCACCGAACTTCCGTTCGCGGTGGCGAGTGAATCGCTCAAACTCAGTCTCGCCGGGGTCCACTTTCTCGATGTTTCGTACAGCGAGGGGTCGCCGTTTTTACACTACGGGATGGAGACGACCGGCTTGTTTGGTGCCGGGTTCGAGCGCCTGTGGGAGCTCGAACAGCTACCACAGGGGTTTGCCCCCGACACGCTGCCAGAGCTTACCGATGGCGGCGGGACCTATCTCGATCCGTGTGAAGGCACCGAGGTCGACTATTTCGGCGACTACTACATTAACAACGACTACGGGTTGCGTCACTACAATCCGCGTCACGGGGTGTTTTCCGGTGCATACCTCTACCGCGCGGCCGAGAGTGTACTCGACGTGCATGTACGAGCCGTCCCCGCCTGTGGGGATGGCGTTGTCCAGGGGCAGGAAGAGTGCGATGATGGTAATACAAATAATTTCGATGCATGCACAAATATGTGCACACAAGCGAGGTGCGGAGATGGGGTCGTCCAGCCGGGCGAAAGCTGTGACGATGGCAACGAGATTCCCGACGACGCATGCACCAACAACTGCACCGAACCTACCTGCGGGGATGGGATCGTCCAAGCGGGGGAGGCCTGCGACGACCCCGACGACCCAAATTGTGTTGACTGTGCGCTAGTTGGCGAGGATACGACGGCCACGACTGGGGACCCTCCAGATTCGTCGACCTCGGGAGAGTCGACCGCAATGAACGACAGTGAGAGCGCGAGCGGTACAGGTGACGGGGGACACAATGAGGGCGAGGGCTGTGGTTGCTCGCAAGCCGGGGATCGAGGCCTCGGGGCCTTGCTGTTGTTCGCGCTTTGTGGTGTGGTCCGCAGGAGGCTGCCACTTGCAATTGCACGCAATCCTTGACCGCCCGAGGTTGCCTGTTCGTGTGTCCAGTGTTGGCGCATGTTTGCAACGCGACATTTCCATTCGCCCTGCGGGAAACAAACGTGGACGGTTCGTGGCTAGGTCGGCGAAGTATTTCGACTTGCTGCGAGATTCAGTATGCTAGCGACGTGTTCTACATTCCTGAGTTCAACGGATCCCTCGCCCATTGGATGACCATCATCATCGCGTTCGCGTTCCCGGTTTTTTACGCCGCCGAAGCGACCGGCTGGTTTAGTCTCGGATACTCGAAGTTTGCCCGGCAACAACAGCGCTACTCGGTCCCGTCGCGGCTGGGAATGTTTCTCATCTATTTCCCCGCGATCCTCATCTACCCCGCAGTACATTACAGCGGAGGCGCGCCTGAATCGACGTGGCACACCATTGCGATGGTGCTCGTCATGGTCCACTTCGCGAAGCGTTGTTTTGAGACTCTATTTGTCCACAAGTACTCGGGTGTGATGAACGGTTGGACCGTCGTGATCATCTGTATGCTCTACTCGACGCTCTCGTGGCTGCTCGGCGAAGCTGCAACTTCGGATGTCACCCCCGAGCTCGTGCAGTCCGAGGGGTTTGAAAACCTTCTGGTTCCGGGACTCATCCTGTGGACAATCGGTCAGATTTTAAACGCGTGGCATCACCTCATTCTCGCGAACTTGCGAACGCCCGGAGAAAAGAGCTACAAGCTACCTACGGGCGGGTTGTTTCGCTATGTCGCGTGCCCCCACTACTTCGCCGAGGTCATTGCTTGGATTGGCTATACCTTGCTATTTCACCATATTTCCGGGGCCGTACTCACGGTATTCATGGCAAGCTACTTGATGGGGCGTTCGCACAACACGGTGAAGTGGTACCAGGATAAGCTCGGTCAGGTTCCACAGGGGTGGAGACGTATGATCCCATTCGTTTATTAGGACCGATGGCGAACGTGTTCACGGGTGACGACGGGGGCACATTGAAGCGCGATTCGAGACGTCAAGCGGTTTTGGGGCACCACACGGCTCAGCGGGCGGTGAAGCTCGTCGTCGACAAACTCGGACGCGACCAGACGCATTGACCGAGTCCGACGCTGCGCAGCAGCCAAGTCGATTCGCGGAGGCGGGTTGAAGCGTCAAGCGCCGGGACTTTCGTGGTTTGAGATTGCAGGTCTCGTCTGTCTTCTCTTCGTCGCGCGTACCGTCAGCGCGTTACTCGACGTCGGCAGCTGGGTCGACAACCTCGAAGTGGCGAAGGCCGAGCTCGGTGGCGGTCGAAGCCGCCTCGTTTCCATGACGCGCGTGACCCGCTACAGTTCCCGTCATGTTGATGAATCGGAATCGGGCGAGGGCTCTTGGGCACGAAACGGTGGCGATCCTTGAGGCAGGGCAGTACACGAGTCCTTCGGGCCAGACCGTGGACATCCGCGGCCTCCTACGTACAAGTGTCGATGGTACACATTCTTATCCGGCTGGCACGCGTGTACCCGCGGGAGTCCAAGGCGTTCGCCCCACACGGATTTCAGTGCGCAACCAGACAACGCTCGTCGCAGCCCGGGGCCTTGCCGACGAAGGCTACAATGTTGCAGCCTTGAACTTTGCATCTGCAAAAAATCCCGGCGGGGGTTTTCTCGGAGGTGCGCGGGCCCAGGAGGAATCACTCGCGCGGTCGTCCGGTCTCTACGCCGCTATCCAAGGGAACCCGATGTATGCTTTTCACCAAGCGCGAAGCGGGGGGATGTACAGTGATTATACAATTTACTCGCCGGCGGTTCCAGTTTTCCGGACCGACGGTGGCGACCTGCTCGAAACGCCATGGACCTGTGCCTTCGTCACCTGCCCAGCTGTCAATGCCAAGGTCGTCCTCGCACGTAGGCCACACGCGCGCGACGAGATCCGCAGGGCGATGGCCGAGCGCGTAGACAAAGTATTGGCAATTGCCGCTCATCACGGACACGATGCCTATGTCCTCGGAGCCTGGGGATGTGGAGCATTTGGCAATAATGGTCGAGATATCGCTGGATTGTTCGCAGAGGCCCTATCCCGCAAGGGTCCATACGCCCGTGTCTTTCGTGAAGTTGTGTTTGCCGTAATCGACTGGTCGGAGGAGCGACGCTTCATCGGGCCTTTCGAGCAACAGTTTGGTAAGGCCTAAGCACTTGGGGCGAGTGCGTTGGTGATCGACATGTGGGAGGGTCGGGGCGCACGTAAGCGGATCCTTCACGCAGCAGATCGGATTCACGCGCGCGCTGGCTGAGGGCGTCGGCCGTTCCTCTGGCCGCAAAAAGTTGTCCAATTGTTCTCCGCGGGAACGACACTTCAAACTAGGAGCCGCGTCGACGAGTCGGGGCACGAGCTGAAAATGAGACCGATAAACCCACTGCTTTTTGTACCTGGTCTTTTGTTCTGGACGCTCGTTGGCGTCGGCCTTGCGACTGACAATGAGACGCTGCTCGGCGTCGCGGTGAGCCTCGCACTCGTGAGCGTCGTGGTCGGCCTGGTTGCCAAAGCCCGTATCGCCAACGCGGCGCGCAAAGAAATCGCGCGCGTATGGTTTGAGGGGGAGCCTGCGCTCGCCAAAGTTCTGTGCCTGTCCGCGGCCGGTGGTGGGCAAAACGATCATCCAAACGTCAACTTAGACCTCGAGGTCACACCGGTCGGGAAACCGAGTTTTTCTGCGAGGGCCTCCGCGCTCATCAGTAACTTGGCAATCCCGAGGGTTCAGCCAGATTGCATGCTACGCGTCCGTTTCGACCCGAAGGACCGGACCAAGATCGCCATTGATGAGACGCTCTTGTATCTGAAGTACTCGCGCTAGCCTGAGTGTACCTCACATCACTTGTGAATACATGATTTCTTGCAAAACCGGACTCTGTGCTTGTGTCCAGTCGATGGCGTTGGAGTCTGTTTCGATGGGGCCGTGCAACGCTACCTGTGGGCGCTTGAGGATGGAGTCCTAACCGCTCGGGAGTGCACTGAGACGACCACCGCATTCATGGCGGTAGCGGGAGCGGGACTTAAACAGTGAGTGTACAAGCATTGTAGGCTGTCGTTACTTGCTGAAGTATTTCATCCCGGTATCACACATCAGCGTCACAACGTTTGAACCTGGGCCGAGGCGTTCGGCGACACGCAGTGCTGCGACGACGTTTCCACCAGTCGATGTGCCTGCAAATAAACCTTCGTCACGCGCCAAGCGTTGGGTCATTGCGACTGCTTCCTCGGTGGAAACTTTCTCGATGGTATCGACGAGACGAGGGCGCCACAAGGGGACGACAAAACCCGCACCGATTCCGTCGATTTTATGACCGCCCGGTTGTCCGCCCGAGAGCACGGGTGACTCCGCGGGCTCGACAGCGATGATGCGGATGGAATCGTGATGGTGGCGCAGAGCTTGTGCCGTTCCTCGCAGTGAAGCCGACGTCCCGACACTTTGGACGAACGCGTCGATACGTCCGTTTGTTTGGCCCCAGATTTCCTCGCCCATGCGGTGATATGCGGGCAGTTGATCAGCATTGTTGAGTTGGTCGGTCCAAAAGCAGCCGGGTTTGTCGGCGAGTACGCGAGCCGCTTCGATCATGTCGCGGGTCAGCTTAGCTGTCATGCGTCCGCTGTCACTGCGGAGAACCTCGAGTCGAGCACCGAAGGCCCGCATGTGTTCCAGTTTCTCGCGGGCGAACGCATCGGAGGTCACAATGTCGAGCGGGTACCCTTTGACCGCGCAAACCAAGGCGAGGGACACTCCCGTGCTACCGCCCGTGTATTCGACAACCGACCCTCCCGCTTGGAGTCGACCGTCGGCCTCGGCGGTCTCGATCATGGCGAGTGCCATCCGGTCTTTCATGCTGCCGGTCGGGTTTTCACTTTCGAGTTTGACGAGGACGCGGGCACCGTTGCTGGGCACCACGTTGCGCAGCGGCACGAGGGTGGTGTTCCCGATACAGTCAAGGATGTTGGTCCGTGGCTTGTGTGAGTGCTCGCCCGTCATATCGTCGTTGTGCCGCTCGCGGATCAGCGCGTCAACTTTTGTGTTGGTCAATGACCGAGCTACAGGGAGGTCGGTCATGCGCGCGAACAGCCGCGAGCTCAATATTTGTGCGTGCAAATACAGATTGTAAATTTTCACCTGGTTTACCAAAGGTGATCGCTGGAGCAGCGTGGATTGAAATACGCTCGCAGCGAGGCCCGTGTCCACGCTAACGATCATTCTCCGACGAACTCTTGTGTTTTCTGGACTCACTGCGACCGGTGTGGTGATGTTTTTTTGGTTGAACCGATCGGGTGACGCTGCCAAGCGAAGGAAACCTCGCGAGGCGGGTCAGCCCGTGCGTGTCCTTGAGGTCACCTCGTATACGGCCGTTCCCCGGGCGGTCGGGTACGGGATTGTCGAGGCCCAACGCAATTGGCAGGGCGTCGCCGAGGTGAGCGGCAGAGTCATCGAAACCCATGAACGCCTCGAGGTCGGCCGACTCGTCCGCGAAGGTACAGTCCTGTTTAAGATCGATCCCGGTTCGTATGAACTCGAAAAAGATCGAACACAGGCGACGGTGAAGGCGACCCGCGCCCAGATCAATGAGCTCAAGGCCCGAGAAGCGAGTGCCCGGGCCAACCTCAAGGTCGAGGAAAAAGTCCTCTCACTCGCCCGTAAAGACCACGCTCGCCTCAAGGAACTCTACAACCAGGGGACCGTTTCACTATTGGACCTCGAGGCTGCTGAGCGCGATGTCCTTTCGGCTGAACGATCGGTCCTGTCCTATCAGAACACGCTCAAAGAACTCCCTGCGAGTCGCAAAGTGTTGCAGGCCAACCTCGAGCAGGTTCAGGCCGGCGTCGCCGGGGCCAACCTCGATCTCGCCCGCACCGAAATCGTCGCTCCGTTCACCATGCGGATCCGCGAAGTCAATGCCATTGAGGGACAAGCCATCAGCTCGGGGCAAATCCTCGTGGTCGGCGATGCTGTCGACGTGATGGAGATACCGGCGCAACTGCCCCTCGCAACGGTTACGCCGCTGATGAGTCGCCGCGGTGGGAGCGGTCGAGGAAACCGTGCAGATACACAGGAGCCGGACGCGCAACCGACTGGAGCGACGCCCGGCGCGACGACGGAAACGCCTGTCTCTGCGCAAGCGGATGCCCAAGGGAAAGCTCAATCGCCAACCGGGGATGTCTCAGAAACATCCCGACGCGGAGTCAATCGCCCAGATGGTGAGAGCCCGCAATCCGACGGGCCGGCGTCCGCGACACCGAGTACGGAACAAGATGCGCAAGCAACTACAACACAGACCCCTCCGCGGAGAGGCGGTCGGGGTCGTAATATCAACGCAGTTGTTTCACTCACGAGTCAGGGGATGGACGCCCAATGGCCGGCTGAGTTTCGCCGGTTTGAGGGCATTGACAGTACGACCCACACCATGGGCGTGGTCGTGCAGGTGCGCGAGCCGAGGCGGCGAGAAAACGCCAATC
>CAZUPD010000041.1:22301-59293 GCA_964621785.1 uncultured Nannocystaceae bacterium | reverse complement strand
CGCGCAGCGGGTCGGTCGACAAGCTCGCCCGCGGTGAGCTCAAGACCTCGGGCCGCACCTGGGAAGCGATTGTATCTGCAAACGGTTCCAATCGGGCGTCGTGGCAGCAAGCGCTAGGCGTGATGGGTCATATGGCCCTGTTGCGGAACCTTCGCAACCTCCTCGGTGCCGGTGTTGCGCCCAAGGACTTCGTCGGCAAGTTGCGCGACGGGGCCAAGACCGGCAAGCAGTTGCCGTTTCGCTACTACAGCGCCTACCAGGCCGTGGGCAAGGATGCTCCGGGAGCGGTCCGCGATGCCATCGAGGAAAGCTTGATGAGCTCGTTGCAAAACCTGCCGTTCTTCCGCGGTCGCACCATGTCACTGTGTGACAACAGTGGCTCGGCCCAGGGGACCACGACTTCGTCGATGGGAACCATGAAGGTCTCGACCATCGCCAACCTCACCGGGGTCCTCACCGGGATGCGCTCGCAGGGCGGGCACCTGGGTGTGTTTGGTGACCGCCTCGAAACCTTCTCCATCCGGCATAAGTCGTCGGTCTTCGACCAACTCGACCGCGCCGAGAAGGCGGCCAAGAAGATCGGTATGGGTACCGAAAACGGGATCTGGCTGTTTTGGGACAAGGCGATCAAGGAGCGCGAGCATTGGGACAACGTGTTTGTGTTCTCGGACATGCAGGCCGGCCACGGCGGCCTGTACGGGGTCAACCCCAAGGCCTACCGCAAGTACGGCTGGAAGGGTCGCCCCAACTACATCGACGTGCCCAAGTTGATCGCGGCCTACCGCAACGAGGTCAACCCCAACGTGCGGGTCTTCCTCGTCCAGGTCGCGGGTTACCAGGACACCCTGGTGCCCGAGTACTACCGCGGTACCTACATCCTCGGCGGCTGGGGTCCTGGCCTGCTCAAGTTCGCCGCCGAGATGGCCCAGTTCGATCAGGGATCACAGATCCACTGATGTATACACAACAAGCTGTGTGAACAGCTGAATCCGAGCCCGGAGCCTCGCGTTCCGGGCTTTTTGTATGAACATGTTCTCCCAGGTGTACTCGCCACTTCTAGAGTCCGGTTCGACAACCTATCTGGAAACTCGCTCGCCCGGTACGCGCCCGTAACGATCTCATCGCAGGCTTCGTCGATGAGGACGGCAAACGAGAACGACTTCGGTAGGTCCCACGGGTACTTGAAGCAGACTTCGTCGATGAGGACGGCAAACGAGAACAACTTCGGCAGGTTCCACGGGTCCTGCCGCGGGACCCCACGTTCGATCCTCCGGGAGCACAGCAGTTCGACTCATGATGATGCAAGTAAATTGACGACGGCTGATCTTCGGATGAAACGAATTCTCGGTGCGGCCTCCGGTCGAAGTGGGGGCCCCCCGCGTCACCCGCTCAACGTGGTGCGAATTTATGCTCGTTCTGGGCAGTGAGCTTCTTCGGTGCGTATTGGTTCGGCAGCGCGTCGAGAACATCCCCGGTCGGTCATGAAATGCTAGCGAAACTGACGACACTTCCATGGATCGTGGTACGGGCCAGCCGGCATGGATTCTGTCATGGAAGCGCGACCAGTCGTAGTGGTGCTACGAAAAATTCGCCCGGGCCCAAGTTCGGCGAATCCGCCGAGCGAGGTGTCATGTCGAGAAATCCACACGCTGCTATAGCGAACGGCTCGTCATCAGGCCTGTAAACTCCGGCAGGCCACAAGCGAGGTTCATATTTTGCACAGCCTGGCTAGCTGCCCCTTTGAGCAGATTGTCGAGCGTGGCCACGACCACCGCCCTGGGCTCCTGTGGATCCACTGTCACCCCACCGATGGTGGCGCCGTGACGGCCTACGGCATCGCGGACCTGCGGAGGATCGCTGACGACCTCGACCAGCGGCTCATCGCGATAAAACTCGCGGTATCTCGAAACGAGTTCTTCGCGGGTCACCGCCTCCGCCAGAGACATCGAAACCGTGGCCGTGATCCCGCGAAAATGGGGGGCGACATGGGGCATAAAGTACACGTGTTGACCGAGGTGGCGGCGGATTTCGTTCTCGTGTGTATGACCAACTAAACTGTAGGGCAACAGGTTGTCGCGCAAGACTTCCGGATCGTTTTTGGCTGATGGCGTCGTTCCAGCACCCGAATAACCCGACACACCAAACACATGTGGTGCCCCGCGTAACAGCCCGTGTACAGGCAACAGTGCGAGCTGGGCTGCGGTCGCGTAGCACCCTGGATTGGCGATCCGACGGGCTCCGGCGATCGTCTTGCGATTGGCCTCTGGCAGCCCGTAGACCCAATTGTCTGAAAATCTGTAATCGCTCGACAAATCGAGGATCACAGCTTCGGAACGTACGCGCTCGATCGCTGCGACCCACGGCGCGGCCAGTCCGTTGGGTAACGCCAAGATCCAAACCTCAATCGTCGGATGGCTCGCGACATCGTCGGGTTCGATTCGTTGGTAGTGCAACGATGTCTGCACCCCCGCGATGACATCTGCGACGGCCTGCCCTGTCAGCGCGCGCGAGGACACCAGCTGGAGTTCAAACTGCGGATGGGCATCGAGCAATTTGACAAGCTCGGCACCGACATAGCCGCGGGCACCGATGAGCGCGACGGGAATCATTTGTTGCTGTTGCATGATTGTCCCTCCCCGACACCGTGGTTTTTGAGTGAGGGTGGCAGGCGAAGCACCCGGGCGACGAGGTCTTGGATGGTTTCAAAATCGTCGACCCCGTACCAAAACACGACCCAATTCTCGTCGCGATGACTGCCGTCGGCCTGGGCGAAGTACCAGGGATTGATCCGGTCGTTGTCGGCCCGCGAGCGCCACACGAGCTTCGGATTTTCACGCTGCAACCGCGACCACAGGGTCGACCCAAGGCCTTCGCCCTGCGCCCGCTGTGTCACCGCAAACTTGTCGAGATACACATGCGGACCTTCGCGGGTTAAAATTGCTGTCGCCCGGTACGAGGCGGACACGTAGATGCGAAAGAACTCGCGTCGCTCAAAATAATCGGACACCAGCTTGCGGCGAAAGCACGACTCCAACAGGTCGCGCAGCCGACCGAGGTCGAGTCCATGGAGACCTCCCTCGACCCGGATCACCTGCTCGCCGCGGCGGATCAACGTGCCCGAGCCGCGGTGGGTAAACAGCTCCCTGGCCAGTCCTGCGGGGGTCGTCAGCGCAGCCGAAGACGACATCGGCAGGACATCGAGCAATCCCTTGATCTCCCGGAGCTTGAGTCGCTTCCCCACGGTGAGCCAGGGTTGGGCGATAAGGTCATCATAATCTTCGGACAGGTTGATCGATGGGATCAAGCGACCTGTATCGTCGAGCAACCCCCCCGAACGCGTCAGGAAAATGATTTTATAGGGCTCGATCCGCTGTGCCAACATGCGCGCGGCGACATCGGAATTGATGTTGAGAAGCTGCCCCGTGGGACTGAGCCCAAGCGGCGACAAGATCGGCAAGTGGCGCGTGCGAATGGCAAATCGAATCGGGTCTAAATCGGTGCCAACGACCTCGCCGACACACCCGAGTTTTTGCTCGGCAACCCGCTCGGCCTGAAACACACCGGTGGGAATCGGCCGCGCCTTGGTTCCGACTTCCTCGAGCGCATCGACGATCTCGTGGTTGATCCGGGTAAACACCTTGCTGGCGGCTCGCAATGTCGCGTGATCGGTCACCCGAATGCCGTCGACAAACTCGGGAGTGCGGCCAGCTTCGGTCAACGCTGCGTTGAGCTGCGGCGTCCCCCCGTGGACCACGATCGGATACAGCGCGGCCTGGTAGAGGAACGTGAGCGACGAGCACAACTCTTGCAACTGGTCGCGGGCAATTCCCCCGCCGACCTTGATCACCGCAAACTTTGTCGATTCGACCGAGGCAAACTGTTTGAGGTACTGCTCGACCTCTTTGCGCCCACCGATATTGCGCAGCAGCTGGGTGATAACTGACCGTGTCGTATCCATCATGTCACCTCCACAGGTACATCGAGCAGGTGGCACATCACTGACTTTTGCACATGCAATCGATTTTCAGCTTCGTCGATGACGATACTCTGGGGGCTGTCGATCACCGCATCGGTGACCTTAACATTGCGCCGACACGGAAGGCAATGGCCAAAAAGTGCGTTGTCCGTGCGGGCCATCTTTGCCTCATCGACGATAAAATCACGGTACTTGCCGCGGACCTGGACCTCTTCGTCCCAGCGACCGAAATAGGGAAGTGCCCCCCAACTCTTTGCATAGACAACCTCGGCACCGTCATATCCCGCCGCGATATCGTGGGTCACGCGAAACGACCCCCCAGAACGCTCGGCGTTGGTGCGGGCAAACTCGAGGTAACGCTCGTCGAGTAAAAACGCTGGTTCGGGGCACAGCAGCGTCACATCCATCCCCAACTTGGTGGCGATCAGCGCGGCCGAGTTGGCCACCGCTGTATTGAGCCCTTTGGGGTGGTAGGTCCAGGTCAGGAGGTATTTGCGCCCGCGCAGGTCGTCGCCGAGTCGCTCCCGGAGTGTCATTGCATGTGCAAGCTCCTGACACGGGTGGGTGATCGTCTCCATGTTGATCACGGGGACCGTCGCATACTCGGCAAACGCTCGAATCACACGGTCTTCGCGGTCCCGCGACCAATCGACAAACCCGGGGAATGCCCGCACGGCGATCAAATCACAGTACCGCGACAACACCCGAGCCGCCTCGGCGACATGCTCCTCGGCGTTGCCATCCATCACCGCGCCAAAGTCAAACTCGAGCGGCCACGCACTCTTGCCGGGTTCCAAAACCAATGCATAGCCACCGAGTTGGTGCATCCCCAGCTCAAACGAGCAGCGGGTGCGCAGCGAATTGTTAAAGAAGATCAGAGCGATCGATTTTTCGCGCAGCAGTGGACGCAAGGGCGAGCGCTTGAGCTCGCGGGCACCCTGCAACAGTGCATCGATCTCGGGGGAGCTCCAATCCTGCGTCGTGATGAAATGGCGCATGCCTGCGGATTAGCACCGTTGTGTAACAGCTCGCCCGGATATCTCTCCGTGGCGGGCACCTCCGACGGCGAAGATTCTCACGTTCTCAGGAAGCCCCGCCGCGAACTCCAAGTCCAAATGGACTCCCCCACAACGTGCGGGGGAGCGCATCGCGTCCGTGGGTTCGTTGACACATCAACGACCACTTTGGTGTTGCTCGCGCAGGTGACTCTCGCGGGTCGCCCACACGACTACATTTTCCAGCTGTCCCGAACAACTCCCGGCCTCGTTGGTAAAAAACTCGACCACCTCGCGATCCGAATGTCGCAGGCTAAAGTGGATCAGGACAAACGTTGTCTCGGGGTGGGCCAACACATGCGGCCGCAACTGGCTCCACACCGTGTGCCCCACCCTGTCGGCACGTTCGCATTCGGCCTCGTCGAGGTAGGTGCACTCCGTGATCACCACGGGGTAGTCGAACAACCACGGATGGCGCTCGAATACCGAAGCGTGGGTGTCTCCGACAAACGCAAACACAGGCTCGAGATAGGTCTCCTCGACCGGCTCACCGCGCTTGCGCAGCAAGGCGATTTGCTGACCGAATGCACGGGCCTGGCCCGCAGCGACCAGCTCCTGCTTCAACTGTACAAGTTCGGCTCGCAGACGCGTCTTGCGACGTGAAAACGCATAACCGACGCAGGGGACCTTGTGGATACACTCAAATACGCGTACCTCGTAGGCCCCGCGTTTGCCGTGGCTGATCCGCTGACCGTCCTCGACAGGGTGAAGTCGCAACTCCCCGGAGAGAGTCGGATCGAAGGCGGCGACATGGTTGAGTTCGCGTCGCGAGCGGATGTAACGCTCGACATACGGGGCCGCAGCAGCCGGGACATACAGATCGACGCCACTCGGCTTTCCGGTCATAAACTCGATATCAGCCACGTGGTCGTTGTGGGTGTGGGTCAGAAAAATCGTGTCGGGTTGCCGCCCCTCGCACAGCCCCGCGTCGATGCAACACCGCAGTTGGGGCAGATGAAAAAACGTCTTGTCGTTCGACCGCGAATAGCCCGTCAACGTGATCTGGGTGCCGGGAATGTCCCATGTCTTCCACTGGCGAAACGGATGCCCGCGATCGAGCAGGGCGGGGACACGAATCCGAGGTTGGTTATCTTGTTGCATGATCAATCACTCTGTTATCGTACCCACCGAGGGTACGGCCCCCCCCTGACAGATCCGGTCAAGGGTTGTTTGAAATCGGGTCTTCCACGTACAACATATGAATCTCATTTGCTTTTTTTGCCACCTCTGCACGCAGGCACAACGGTTTGATGACCTCGCAGTCCGGTCCCAAACTCAAGACTCGAGCCGCGATCGCCCGCGGAGCTCCGGCGCGAAACCGGATCTCGAGTGCGCCCTTCACCTCGGTGACTTTCTGGCTGGCGTGAAAAAATTGTCCTCGCACCCGCCCAGCTGTGGGCTGGCGGATCCGTAGGTGCACATCCTGGACTGGGGTCCCCCGGCAGCCGTCGAAGGTCGTCTCGAGAAAGCTGTGCAGGTCGAAATCCCGTGCCACAAACGTCTCATGGAGCACCGCGAACTCGCGGATGCATTGAAGGTCGAAGTACAAAAAATCCTGGCGCTGGCGACAAAAACCGATCAGATGGATACCATATGGATGTAGATGCACAAAATACGGTTCGACGGTTCGTACCTGTGCGTCGTCGCGTTCCGCGGTCCAATAGTTCATCTCGACCAGCTGCCTGCGCGTGGCGGCATCGATCAAGCGCTGTTGGATCTCGCCGGGGGATGTGGGCTTGGCAAAGCTGCTGTGAAACACCGGCGGGAGGTTTCGCAACCGGCGGTCACTCGCATCGCGCTGGAGCAGCGCAATTTTTTTAATTGCACTTGCAACATGTTCGCAGTACGGAGAACCTTCGAGTGCTGCGAGTACGCTCGACTCGGCGAGCAACACCGCCGCCACCTCCTCGGCATCAAACGCCACCGAGGGAATCTTCGCCCCACGAACGAGGCTGTAGAACACGTCGATCCCCTCGTGCTCTTCACAGATCGGAAACATCGACAACGCGGTGATGTCCCGGGAGATCGTCCGTTTGGATACGCCGAGCGTGTCTGCCAGCTGGCGCCGACTGACCCGCCGCGCCCGGAGTTCTTGGAGGATCGACCACTGGCGATAGAGTTGTTCCCCGCGGGACATACCCCATGCTCGCCGACAGATGCTTTCCGGGCAAGTTGCTCGTCGACCCGCAACGATCAACGGCCACTTTATATATGTATACGCATAAAATACGGCGCGCGATGGATCAATCGCTGGAGTCCAACTCTCCCCGCCGGTAGCGGCGATACATCTCGAGTGCCCGGACAATCGTCGCGTTCGCGTCTGTCGCTCCGCGCAGCTCCTCGATCGTGACCGTCTTGCCCTCGAGCACTTTGTAGTCGGCAAAGAAGCGTTGGATCTCTCGCATCGTATGGCTCGGGAGCTCCGACTGGTCGCGGTAATCGGCGACGGCGGGATCTCGGGTACTGACGGCGATGATCTTGTCATCTCCCCCCTTGTCGTCTTGCATCCGCATGAGCCCGATGGCCCGCGCTTCGACGATCGTCATTGGGTGGACCGGCACTTGTGCAAGCACCAAAACATCGAGGGCATCGCCGTCGTCGCACAATGTGCGGGGGATGAACCCATAATTTGCAGGGTAGTGCACGGCGCTGTAGAGCACGCGATCGAGACGCAAAAATCCTGTTTGTTTGTCGATCTCATACTTGTTCTTACTGCCCTGCGGAACTTCGATCACAACCGGAAATCCGCGTTCGAGGAGCGCGTCGTCGACATAGATATCGTGCCAAGGATGCATCGTTGGCGAGTGTAGCGTGTTATGGTCCGGCGCCTTGTCGCGTTCGCCCAGTCCCGGTCGAGATCCGAGCAACCGACGGTCGGTTCGACGACCGGAGATCCGGGTGTGTGGCCTGCATGCATGTCTCGCGGTCGCCCGTCGCCGGCCGGACCAAGTTCGTCGCGTCTACCTGACGAAACCTCGGCTTCGCGAGTTTTCTGACTTATTAAAGGTCTGTGCGAAGAACCATGTTGCTTATCATATTGTCGAACCCGAAGACCTCGAGCGCCTGACCCACTCGCGCCATCACGAGGGTGTTTGCTTGTGGGTCGAGGAGCGTCCAACTCCGTCGCTCAAATCAGCCCTCGCACAACCGGGCCCGGCAGCGCTGCTCTACCTCGGTGGGGTTTCAAACCCCCACAACCTCGGCGCGATCATCCGCGTCAGCGCCCACTTCGGCGTACACGCCATCTTAGCCTGCGGTGAAAACCTCAATATCTCTCCGGCCTTAGCACGGACGGCGGAGGGGGGCTATGAGGAAGTTTCGATCATCCCTGTCGCCTCGGGACCCCATCCTCTGCGGCAAGCAAAATCTGCTGGTTGGACCCTCGTTGCGACCTCATCACATGCGCGATCAAACCTGTACACACAACCACTTCCGCCGCGGTGTGTCCTCCTGCTCGGCTCGGAAGCCGACGGGTTACCGCCGCCCGCCCAGAAGTTTGCCGACCGTGTCGTACAGATCCCAGGAACCGGGTTGGTCGAGAGTCTCAACGTCTCCTGTGCCACCGCAGTCGTGCTCGCCGAGTTTTGGCGAACCCATTGTTGACCTGTCACTTCAAACAGCAGCGCAGTTGCGGTATGGTGGTTGGAGATGCAGTTGGGTCGACATCTGCTGGCCCTTGTCTTGGGCGTATCGGTTCCCGTGTTCTCGGGGTGCCTGATCGAGCTCGACCATCAGGTCGCGTGCGGGGATGGATACGTCGACATCTCTGCTGGTGAAGCCTGCGATCCTGGTGATCCCGATAGCTACGCCACGGCTTGTACCCAAACCGCACGCCCCCTCGGCCATGCCGCCTGCGATCCCGTCACCTGCCAGATCATCAATACGATCGACCAGTGCTCGATCTGTGGCGATAGCGTCATCGACCTCGACGAGGAATGCGATTCGGACAATTTAGGTGGTAGTGCATGTATCGCAGGTGGCGAGTTGCGGTGCATCAACTGCAAGTTCGATCGCACAGGTTGCAACACCTGCGGGAATACTGTCCTCGATCCTGGGGAAGAGTGCGATTTTCGTAATTCGAGTAACGACGACCTGACCGCGGAACAACCGTGCACCGCCCTCCAATCGCCCTATGTCGGGATCCCCTACGGTTCGGGCGGCACGACGCTGTGCAACCCCGACTGCACGTGGAACCGCAATACCTGCAGCTACTGCGGCAACAACATGATCAACGAAGAACCGTTGCTGCTACAAATAGGTGGAACATTTGACCGCGAAGAAACCTGTGACGGCACTGCGACGCTCGATTCGGCGAGCGAGTCGAGCCACTGCCAATCGGCCTGCAACTCGACGGCCAAGGTACGGTGTACATACACCTGTAATGACATTTGCGAGCTAGAGTTCCCCGAAGAGCTCAACTGTTGTCTACGCGCCGGTGAAGCATGCCCCGACGATCTCGGTGAGCCGGGGTCGATGCCCTGCTGCTGGAGCCTCGACAACCCCGGTGAGCCGATCGCTTCGGCCTGCGAAGTCCAAAACGGCGAGAGTTACTGCCGTTAGTCTGATCTCTCACCAGGGTTGGGCTCCGCGTGCGACCGTACCCGAGAGGTCGTGGCACATCGCAATCCATGCGCGAGACATGTCGACATGGCGATGAAACATGCGGGTTTTTGAGTGAAACCTCCGTAGATTCCCACGGGCGAAGGTTCACACGGTTTTCACTGGCACGACCGACTTTACTTTCAGTATATGCTCGCGGCAGACATGCGTATCTCGCCGATCGTTTCACCACTCGTTGTTTGTCTCGCAATCGCGTCGGGGTGTAAGCCGCCCGCCGAACCGACGACCAAGCCCGCGCCGCCAGTCGAGCAACCACAAACAACACCGACCGAAGCGGATCTGATCGCGGCTTCGCAACTTCCGGCGACGATTGCAGCCCCACTTGCTGGCGACCAGATGGGTGTCACGGTGCACCGCCTGAAAAACGGCCTCACGGTGTACATCAGCACCGACCGTCAAAAGCCGCGGTTCAACGCCTGGATCGCGGTTCGGGCGGGCTCGCGGCACGACCCGGCCAAATCGACCGGCCTGGCCCACTACCTCGAGCACATGTTGTTCAAAGGCACCGACGAGTTTGGTACCCGGGACTTTGCGGCCGAGCGTCCACACCTTCAACGCATCGCCTCGCTCTACGCCGAATTACGGCAGGCCGAGGACCCGCAAAAACGGACTGAGGTCCTCAAACAACTCGACGAGGCCAACCAGGCCTCTGGCGCCCTTGCGATCCCGAACGAGTTCGACCGCATGTACAAGCGTATGGGCATTGAAGGAGTCAATGCATTTACAAGTAATGAGCAAACCGTCTACATCGCCGATATCCCGTCCAATCGGATCGAAGCCTGGGCCACGGTCGAGGCCGAGCGGTTTGCCGACCCTTCGTTTCGCCAGTTTTTTACGGAAATCGAGGCCGTCTACGAGGAGAAAAACCTCTCGCTCGACAGTCCGTGGTCGCGGACCAACGAAGCCCTGATGCTGGCGATGTACCCGAGCCACCCGTACGGGACACAGCCGACGATCGGCACCTCGGAGCACCTCAAAAACCCGGCGTACCAGGATATGGTCGACTACTTCCACCGCTGGTATGCGCCCAACAATATGGCGGTGGTTCTGGCCGGCGATATCGATGCCGAGACCGCCCTGCCGATCCTCGAAAAAACCCTGGGAGCATGGCAACCGAAGGCGCTCGAACAACCCGAACCGGGAACGATCGTACCGCTGGCGGGCCGCAACCAAACCGAGGTGACGGTCGAAGGCAGCGAAGGTGTGATGCTCGCCTGGCACACGGTTCCAACATCCCACGCCGATGTCCCCGCGCTCAAGGTCATGGACTGGCTGATGGACAACTCGACCAGCGGCCTGCTCAACACCGAGTTGGAGCTCACACAAAAAGTTCCCGATGCCGGTAGTTACGCCCGCCAGTTCAATGAGTCGGGGATATGGGTTGTACGTGCAACCAATCGTGAGGGACAGACCCACGAGGAGGTCGAACAACTCCTGCGCGAGGTGGTCAACAAGCTCCAAGCCGGCGAGTTCACCCAAGCCGATATCGACGCCGTCGTGACCAACCAAGACATCAGTGACAAACGCCGGCTCGAGTCGGCGATCGGCAGGGTCAGTAAAATGGCGGGTGCGTTTACCAGTCGAATGGAGTGGAAAGACGTGCTGGCCCAGGACGAGGCACTGCGCAAGGTCACCCGCGACGATGTGATGCGAGTCGCTCGCACGTACCTCAGCGACAACTTCCTGGCCGTGTATCAACACAACGGAAAACAGGAACTGCCCAAGATCGAAAAACCGTCCATCACCCCGCTGCCGGTCGACACCAAGGCCGAGAGTGCGTTCACCAAGGCCGTGATGACAATCCCAGCGACCGAGCTCGAGCCCGAATGGCTGGTCGAGGGGCAACACTATGTGCATGAGCAAATGCCTGCGGGGCCGATGATCGCCGCCCAAAATACCCGCAACGATCTGTTTTCACTCGAGTACACATTCGAGTTTGGCTCGCGCACCCAACCGCTGTTGTGCCACGCGTTTGAGCTGCTCGAGCAATCCGGTGCCGGCGAGGCCTCGGCCGACGCGTTCCAAAAACAACTGTTCGCCCTGGGCACGTCGATCTCGTTTCGCTGCGATGCCGACACCTCGGGGATCGAACTGTCCGGGGCCGACCAACACCTCGAGGCCAGCGTCAAACTGCTCAACACATGGCTGCAGTCCCCACAAATGTCTCCCGACACGCTCAACAAACTCACCGAGAATGTCTTGAGCAAGCGTCGCGATTCGACCGACAACTCGCGGTTTTTGGCCTACGCCGCGACCGAATACGCAAAGTACGGAAAGGACAGCTCGATCCTGCAGGAGCCGTCCAATAAAAAGTTGCGCGGAGCCAAGGTCAAGCAGCTGCGCAAGCTCGTCACCTCGTTTGTCAACCACCAACACCGAACCCTGTATTACGGACCGCGTAAGCCTGCCGATGTGAAGTCTGTGGTTGCGTTGGGGGACAAACACAAAAAAGTCGCCCCGCTGCGGGTGTCCCACTACCGCAAGCAACAGGGTGCCAGGATTTACTTCCTCCACCGCGATACCGCCAAGGCAAGCGTCTCACTGGTGTTTCCTATCGGTACCCAACCCCGGGACAAACACCCGGTGTCCAAGGTATTTGGCGAGTACTTCGGCGGCGATATGAGTGCCGTGGTGTTCCAGGAGATCCGCGAGGTCCGGGGATTGGCCTACTCCGCCTGGGGCTACACCTCGACCGGCCGCCTACCAGACGACGATTGGGCGCTGGTCGGCGGGATGGGGACCCAATCCGACAAGACACCCGAAGCCCTCGAGACCTACCTCGAACTGGTGCAGTCACGCCCGGTCGACGAAGGTCGGCTCGCATCGACGCGCGAGAGCATCGAACAGGATTACCGCGGTAGTCGTATCGATCCGCGGTGGATCGTGTATTGGGTGCAAAGCTGGGACCGACGTGGCGAAACCAGCGATCCGCGGCCGTGGGAACGCGAACAGACGCAGAAGTTGAGTGTGCAACAGGTACAGGAGTTCGCCGGAGCGTTCAAAGATGCCCCGGTCATCCTGACGGTGGTTGGCGACCGCGAGAAAATCGGCGTAGACGCACTCAAGAAGATCGCGCCGGTGACCGAGATCAAACTCGAAACGGTGGTTTCCTATGGGTCATTTCCGACAAAATAGCACCCAATATTTGTACTTGCATGCTGATGCACCAGGGTTCAGCTCATTCGGCCGCCAGACCGAATACCCGACAAATGCTAGTATGAGTGCAAGTACACCTATCCACAGGCGATCAACCATCCGCCGCCAACCTCTTGGGCCACCCGCCACCAAAAAACCGGTGATCGCCTGCAGCAGATAGTACCCGGCAAACATGTGCGAGGCGATGGCGATAGGAGCGTGACGCGCTCCCCGTACCCGTGGTGAAAGCAACCCGGCACACGCGAGGAGAGCGACTCCCAAAACGAAGCTGTCAAGAACGGTCATGCAGCGTGGAGAGACTACCGCAGCAGCTACCGAGAATCTGTGCGGATTGTGTCACAACCCAATCGCCCAAAAAGCCGCACGGGCGAGCATGTGTTTTTCCCACGGGTGTGGTTCACTGGCGACCGCGATATGCCGATGCCTTCCGGACTCCCAGCGACCGACTGGGCTGTGATCCTTGTATATGCGGGACTTGTCCTGTGGATCGGTATCCGAGTCGGAAGGCGCGGAAAAGGTAAGCTCGAAACGTTCACAGTCGCAAATCGCGAAATGCCGACCTGGGTCGCCACCCTCTCGCTGTTGGCGACCGAGCTATCGGCTGCGACGTTTTTGGGCGTACCCCATGCGGCATTCTCCGGCGATTGGTCGTATCTACAACTATTGTTGGGTGCACTCATCGGACGGGTCGTAGTCGCGACAGCGATGATCCGCCGCTACGCCGAGCTCGAGCTGGTCACGGTCTATCAAGTGTTCGGCCAGAGAATCGGACCCCACAGCCGTCGCCTGGCTGCGGGTTTATTTCTCGCCGGTCGACTCCTCGCCTCGGGTGTGCGCCTGTACCTGGCGGCGCTCGCCTTTAGTGTCGCCACCGGCCTCCCGCTCTCGACATCGATCGTGGTCGCGGGCGTGATTGCAGGCATATACACCAGCAGCGGCGGGATCCGTGCGGTGATGTGGACCGATGTCATGCAGGCGGCAGTGTTTGTGATCGCCGCGGCAGCGGCCCTTTGGGTTGCGATCGGCCACCTCGACGTCTCTCTCCCCGCCCTCGTTGAGCTCGCCGCAACTGCGGACAAAACAGAAATTGTACACACACCGATCTTTGCCTCGAGTCGCGCGATTGGACCGTCCCTCATCGGGGGGCTGTTCTTAGCCCTGGCTGCCCAGGGTACCGACCAGGACCTCGTCCAGCGATTGCTCACCACCCGCGATCGCCGAGGTGGGTCGATCGCTGTCGTTGTTTCCGGACTCCTCACTCTACCACTCGCGGCCGTATTTCTCCTCTTTGGAACCTGCCTGTGGGCGCTGTACACCCCGGCTCCGGGCCTTCCTGATCCTGCAGTTGCACTCGTCGATCCACAGCGTGTCGTCCCGGAATTCGCGGTCGCCTACATGCCCGCCGGGTGGCGTGGACTCATGTTTGCAGGACTGTTTGCCGCCGCGATGTCGAGTCTCGACTCGGCGATCCACGCCCTCGCGACCACGTGGGTCACCGACATCGCTCCAGGCCCGAGCGACCGTCGCCGGCTGCGGCGGGTCAGCACGACATGCACTGCAGCACTACTTGTATGCGCACTCGGTTTTATCTGGTATCAGGAATTGCTGGCACAGGTCGCCGGCCTCAACCTGGTCGAGCTAGCCCTGTCGGCGATGTCGGTGATCTACGGGGGATTGCTCGGAGGCGTCGCTGTCGCCCTCTTTGCACACTCCCGCGGTAACGATCGTTCGACCAGCCTCGGCATGGTCCTCGGATCGCTCACCGGTTTTGTGCTGTTCTTGCAGCCACTGTTGTTCGCCGAAGTCATGGTCCCCTGGACCTATTGGATCCCACTGACCGCAGCCCTGACGATCGCAGTCGCCTGTGCCGTGCCGCGCTCCTAGCTCTCGCACGAGAAAGTTCACGGACCTTCGAACTCCCGGTGTACCCTATGGCATGCCCCGAGCTACGTCACACCTGCGTCAGACCTGTCTCGCGGTACTTGTGGGTCTGACCGCTGTGGGCTGTCAGCAAATCCCACGTACCGAGTTCACAACTGCAGATCCGGACTTCTTGCCCGACACCGATTCCGACACCGACGGCGACACGGGCAACACGACTGGGGTCGCGCCGCCCAACCAACCGACATACCTCTGTGACCCTGGAAACCCGGAGGCATGTCCTTCCGGACAGAAGTGCTCGGGCCTCTACCAAACCGACGACAATTTCGTGTTCGACTGTGTCAACGACGACGGCTATCTCGATCCGTTCCAGACCTGCACTCCCTCACCCGCCAATGGCCAAGATGGATGTCCGCGGGGATTCATGTGCCAGGACACCACCACCGACGGATCCGCGGGCTTGTGTTTGAGCGGTTGCCAAACCAATGGCGACTGCGGTGATGGGACCTGTGTCACGAATCCGCATACGGGCGTCCCCCACTGTGCACAGACCTGCGATCCTCTGCTCCCTAATTGCCCGAGCATCCTCACCTGTCACGTCAGCAGCGACCGGTTTGGCTGCCTGATCCCACTCGAGTTCGACAGTGGCATCACAGCCGACCCGTGCGATCCGCTGTCGGGTCGCGGCTGTGTCGAAGGCTTTGTCTGCCGCCATGGCGAACTCATCCCGGACTGCCAATCGACAACCGGATTTTGTTGCACGAGTGTGTGCGACCAAACCGACGGCTCCGAGTGCGTCGCCCCGACCAGTTGTAATCCCGTTTTGAGCGACCCAGCCCCCGGTTTCGATCATATTGGGGCTTGCTACGTGCCGAGTTAGACCGGATCTCCTACCGCTCCCACGCATTCGTCGGTAGCCTCTCGGCGATGCACGAGACAGCGTGGAAGCAATATCTCGCCTGGCATGCTCGCCGCGACGCGATCGAACTCGACTTCGGATCGGCCGGGATGGACGCGGATGCGTTTGCCGAACTGAGCCCTCGGCTCGAAGCTGCCCTCGAGGCCATGCATGCACTCGAGGACGGTGCCATTGCCAACCCCGATGAAAATCGCCGCGTCGGCCACTACTGGCTTCGCACACCTGCGCGCGCCCCCGATGCCGACACTCGAGAAGCGATCATCCAAGTGCGCGAAGCCTGCCGGCGGTTTGCCGCGGGTGTCCACGCCGGGGATATCTGTGCCCCCGACGGTCGCCCCTTTTCCGAACTGCTGGTGATTGGCATCGGCGGCTCTGCACTGGGTGTGCAACTACTTGCAGATGCACTTTGTGACCCGCTCCCGCCGTTGAACCTCCACATCTTTGACAACACCGACCCCGACGGCTACGCCCGCATCCTCCGTGATTTGGACCTCGCTCGCACCCTCGTGGTCGTGATTAGCAAATCCGGTTCGACGGTTGAGACCCGCAACGGGATGTACACCGCGCGCGCAGCCTTCGGCAGCAACGGCCATGACTTTGCCCGCCACGCGATTGCGGTCACATCGAGCGGAAGTCGACTCATGACCCTGGCACAGGACGAACAATGGCTCGCGACCTTTCCCATGTGGGACTGGGTCGGCGGGCGCACGAGCGTCTGTTCGGCCGTCGGACTGCTCCCTGCTGCCCTCCTCGGAATTGATGTACTTGCATTATTATCAGGTGCAGCCGCCATGGACGCGTGGACCCGCGAACGTTCCCCCCAGGCCAATCCAGCCGCGATGCTCGCAGCGTTTTGGTGGCAGCAGGCCAACACCCACGGCCGCGCCATGGTCATGCTCCCCTACCGCGATCGCTTGCAACTCATCGCTCGGTACCTGCAACAGCTGGTGATGGAGTCCCTCGGCAAGCGTCTCGACCGCAGCGGGCACGAAGTATGGACGGGTCTGACGGTCTACGGCAACAAAGGCTCGACCGATCAACACGCCTATGTCCAACAGCTCCGCGACGGGCGGCATGACTTCTTTGCCTGTTTTGTCCGCGTGCTCACCGACGATAGCGACGACCTCGAAGTCGAACCCGGCGTGACCGCATCCGACTGTCTCGACGGATTTTACCAGGGCACCCGCATCGCCCTCGCCGAGCGTGGACGCGACAGCGTGACCATCGTGCTCGACCGCCTCGACCCCGCGAGTTTGGGTGCCGTCATCGCCCTGTTCGAGCGCGCAGTCGGTGTATATGCAGAACTTCTCGATATCAACGCCTACCACCAGCCCGGCGTCGAGGCCGGCAAACGTGCTGCCCGCGGTTGCCTCGCGCTACAACAGAGGATCCGCAAGGCCCTCACCCAAGCCACCGACGCACTCAGTTGTGAAGCGCTCGCTGAGCAATTACAGGAATCTCCCATGCAGATCTGGTTGATTCTCCAACGCGCTGTCGCCCTAGGTGAGGTCGTCCAACACGGAACATCACCTCAATCGGCGCGGTTTCAAAGCGGTGCCGACGGCTAAAGGCCAGGGCCGTATCGTCCGGTATCGATGCAGGGCTTCCAAAGGTGCGTAACCATTACGCGCACGCATGAGTCCAAAGCACCCCACGAGTTTCGTGCATTTGCAAGCCATCGCCGGAGTCTTGGTGACATACTCGGGCCACGTGGGAGTCGATCGCCGATCTTGTTTGCACACTGCCCTGTGGCGCAACAGATGGCCTCGTCGAGCCCTCGGGCTGATACTCCTCGCTTGGTATTTGCTACCTGCGCAAGCCCGCGCCGCCGGAGCCTGCGAGCAGACGATCAACCCGCTGCTGCACGCCTGCACCTTCTCCCACGGAACCGGTGTCACCCCGTATGCCTGCCCTCCTGGACGAATCATTGTACGCGCATCTTTTTCCGGTCTCGCTCATCTCGACATCGAGCTTCAACCCGGTGCGCAACATGCCTTTCGGACCATACGAGGTATCGGGATTTCCCCGGTCGGCGAGTTTTCCCGCTGGTCCGAAGCACCTGCGCCCTACCAGCAGGTCGTCGATGAACTGACCGCGTGCATCGACACCCACGCCGAGTTGCTCGCCCCCTCGGCGTCCGTTGCTCCCTCACCCACTGCAGCACCGGGCGACGCTGCGGTTGCGCGGACGCTCCCCGCCTATCCCATCCCCTGGCTCGCCCTCACGGGACTCTTGATGGGATCCGCCTGCCTGGCGCTCCGTCGACCCAAACATCCCAATATCCGCCAAGCGCTACTCACTGGACTCACCGTCATCGGGGGTCTCGTCGCAACCTGGATCATGCGCACATGGGCGACCACTCCCATGTATCTGCACCAAAATGGCCAGGGTCCGCTGTGGGTCGAGGCGGCACTCGACGACCCGTTGGGGCTGTTTCGCTACGGGCCTGGCTATGGTCAACTTTTCGCCCCTCTGGTTCGGAGACTGCCTAGCGACCCCGACACGGCACTCCTCACCGGCATGGCCCTCGCCTCACTCACCATCCCGGTGGCGGCCTATACCCTCGCCCGCCGGGTCGGGGCATCGAAGCTCCTCGCATTTGTATGTGCAATCTGGATGGCCTGCGCCCCGGTCCCAATGCGATTGGCCGCGAGTGAATCCTATTTTGCCATCGGCCTCATCCTCATTGCCCTCGCGGCCGCCCTTCTGAGCCGAGGCACCCACGGCACCCACCTGCGATCGCCGCGTCTGTGGTTCCACTCGATTACGGCCGGTGTGATTGTCAGCCTCGTGGCACGGATCCACCCGTTACTATGGATACCCGCTGCGACCATCACACTCGGAGCCTGGCTTCAACGCGGGCGCGCGCGCGATCGTTTCAAGCTTTCGCTTGTATCTGCACTCATAATTGCAACTGTAGTGGTGGCCACCTCGGGCAAGTACATGCTTGCTGTCCTCGAGGGCTCGCTCGGTCAACAGTGGATGCCCAGTACCGGAGGGGGGCTCGAACTCGTCATCCCCCCACCCGCGTTCTGGCTCGTCGCGCTGGTCCTCATCGCCCTCGGCTGGCGACGGCGGACGATCAGGCGGAGCCTCGAGCTCGCTGTCCTCGGCAGTTTGACCGGTGTGGTTGCATGGACAACAAACCTCGTAAGCGCCAACCAGCCATGGATCGCCGATGCCTTCCTATGGTTATTTGCACCCGCATGGATTTCCCTGATCGTCGCTGCGCTCCGGGACGTCCGGCCGAGGTTCGCAGCAGGCATCGGAACCCTCGGGGTTGCGATATGGTGCCTGGTCCGGATCCCAAAAATTCTCGTGCCGACGACCGACGGCCTCGAACTCAACGAGGCACGCAGCTGGCGGGCACAGCTCCCCCCAGGTAGCGAGCTCATTTGGCTCGCGCGTGCCGGGGAACGCACGCTCCAGCTTCCTTTGTATACACATTTTCCAGTTCGCCGCCGACCGTGGACCGCGAGCGATCCGGTTCCCAAATGTTCCCCATCTGCCGAAACCTACTTCTACGCCTCATCCCTATGCTCAACCCCCGAGGGCCGCGATGCCTGTTCGGCGTTTCAGGAGCGTCACACGCTCGAACAAGTCGCGTCGTGGGAGCTCCCAGCCGTAGCGAGCCTACCGTGGCTTCCACTCGCTCAAGAACCCATCCCAGCTGCACTCTACCGAGTCGAGACCCCAAAACCCGACGACAAACATGCACACACACCTGTACCGGAGATGACCGCTCCTCAACCTCCGTCATTCCCACGCCCCACACCTGCTCCCGTGCCGGACCCGGTGTTTGACCCCAAAAGCCCGGTCAAGGCCGACGAACAGGTCGTATTATTTCCCTCGCTGGCGAGCCTGGGTGCCGACGGCCAGCACTGGCACATCCCGGTCCACGGCTGGATCTTCGAATGGGAAGACGACGACCTTCTACGCAACGCAGCCCTCGCACCACTGTCCGAGCTCCTCGACGACGATCCGACCAACCAGGCGATGGCGATCGAGCGTGCGCGCTGGTTTTTGGTCGACAACGAACGCGGGAAACAAATCACGGTGGCGATCGCGGGACATCGTATTACGGCCGATCGCTCAGCAGCCGATGGACATTTTATGGTTTCCATCGATCTACCACGTGAAAGCTTGCATATACCAGAGATGGGCGGCCTCCTGATGATGCGGGTCGTCACCCGCCCCGGAGACGAACGCATCTTCAAAGCTCCGATCTTCTTTGTCCCACCGCGGGCGACATTGGTGATCTCAGACATCGACGATACGGTGAAAGATTCGCGGGTGACCGACAAACAGGAATTGTTGCGACGCACCTTTTTGAAGGCGTTTACGCCTGTCCCAGGTATGCCGGAGTTTGTCGCGAGCCTGCGACCACCAGACGGGCACCTGCACCTTGTCTCAGCCAGCCCGTGGCAGCTGTATCCCCACCTCCAAGCATTTCTCGATCAACAACAACTCGCACATACAAGTTTCAGTCTCAAACGCATTCGCCTCAAGGACAACAGCCTCCTCAAACTATTTGAAGATCCATTGACATCGAAGGTTGCTTCCATCGAAGCCCTCCTTACCCGCTTTCCCCAGGCTCCCGTGATTCTCGTGGGAGATAGCGGCGAGCAGGATCCCGAGGTCTACGGCGAGCTCGCGCGTCGCCACCCTGCCCAGATCCGTCATATTTATATTCGCCTCGCCCCCGGGGGTCCGATGGACGAGCAACGCAAGGCAAACGCGTTTGCCGAACTCGACCCGAGTCTGTGGGAAGTGTTTGACACCCCCCCATCCTGACTTCAATCAAGCCTTTGCGAACGCTCGCACTCGTGTTCCCGCGAGGCACAGTGACCCCACCGAGTACGACTGATATCCTAGGGACGTGGCACTCGACGACGAGTACGAGCCCTGTCCACTGTGTGGGCGCCCCCTGATTCCCGGTCGGAGTATCAACCTCCATCACCTGGTCCCGCGGACATTTGGGGGCAAACAGAGCTACCCGATCCACAAGATCTGCCACAGCAAGATCCACTCGGTGTTTAGCGAACGCGAACTCCTCAAGGTCTATCACACGTGGGAATCGCTGCGCAGCCACCCCGAAATCGCAAAGTTTGTCCGCTGGGTCGCCCGCAAGGACCCCGAGTACAACAAATCCAATCATTCACACCGGCGCAAACGCTGAGCTCAGGACGCTTTCCGAGGAAAAGCGGAGCTCGGCTATTTTATGTATTTGCAATTTCACGAATACTCGGACCCTTGTATCGTATCACTCGTGGCCGCAAAGAACATGTACGACCAACCGATTGGAGCGCCCCTTCCCAACTGGTTTCCGCCGCCTTACCCCGCGGCCGAACCCATCGACGGTCGGACCGTGCGACTCGAACCCCTCGATCCGAGCGTGCACGGACCTGAGTTGTTCGCAGCGTTCGCCGGCGCGTCAGACTCACTGTGGACCTACATGAATGTGGGGCCCTTCTCCGGATACCCCGATTTTCGTTCGACCCTCGATGCAATCATGAGCTACCCGCAGTGGGTTTGCTTTGCCTTTGTCGTCGGTGGGAACTCCCTCGGTTTTGCTTCGTACCTCCGCATCGCCCCTGCTCAGGGAGCCATCGAGATCGGTTCGATCGCCCTCGCGCCCGCGTTACAACGAACGACCCCTGCGACCGAAGGTCTGTTTTTGATGATTCGCCACTGCTTTGAGCTCGGCTATCGCCGCTGCGAGTGGAAGTGTGATGACCTCAACGAGCCGTCGCGGCGAGCTGCGACGCGACTCGGCTTCACCTACGAGGGAACCTTCCGCCAAGCTCTCGTGTATAAACAACGAAATCGGGATACGGCTTGGTACGCGATTCTCGATACACAATGGCCCGCGCTCGAAGCATCTTTTTTGCAGTGGCTCGCGCCCGAGAATTTTAACGGCGATGGAAAACAGCGCCAGTCGTTGCAACAATTTCAGGCTCGGGCTCGCCGGGCGTGACTGGCCCGCACCGTGAATGAGGGCCGTGAACCCGCACAAACAGGCATCTGCCAACGCCTCCGTTACGGTTGTGTCGGCGCGACCTGGGCGAGCAACGAAGCGGCCGCTTGCTCCGGACTGACCTCGCCGCTACGCACCTGTTGTTCGACACTGGCTGCCACCTGTGCAACTGCGGGGTGTCGGCGAAATTGGGAGACGAGGCGATCTTCGACGGTTCGCCAAAACCAGTAGACACGCTGGCGCTCGCGCCCCGACTCCCACGCGCGATTTTTTTGTAGATGCAACCGATGTGCTTGCACCTTGTCCCAGACCTCCTGCATACCGGTCCCGTCACGGGCTGAACAGGTCAACACCGGGACCTTCCAGCCCTCGGTCTTTTCGGCCATGTATGCGAGTGCAGATGCGAGGTCGACCCGGGCTCGACGCG
This sequence comes from uncultured Nannocystaceae bacterium, assembly GCA_964621785.1. Classification (GTDB taxonomy): domain Bacteria; phylum Myxococcota_A; class Polyangia; order Nannocystales; family Nannocystaceae; genus JACKDW01. The sequence goes on along the minus strand of CAZUPD010000041.1, from coordinate 37,282 downwards.
CCGCCACGACGTTGTCGCCATCGGCCTTGTTGACGGCCAACACATCGGCGAGCTCGAGAATCCCGCGTTTGATGCCCTGGAGCTCATCTCCGGCGCCACTGAGCATCAGGACGAGAAAACTGTCGACGATCCGGGCGACCAATGCCTCGGACTGACCGACCCCGACTGTCTCGACGATGACGATGTCAAACCCGGCGGCCTCGCACAGCAACATCGCCTCTCGCGTGTGACGAGCAATGCCCCCCAAGGTGCCGGCCGACGGCGAGGGCCGGATAAAAGCCCGCGGATCGCTGGCGAGTCGTTCCATCCGCGTCTTGTCACCGAGAATCGATCCACCGCTGCGGGCCGAGCTCGGATCGACCGCGAGGACGGCGACGCGATGCCCCTGGGCCGTGAGGTTCGACCCCAACGTCTCGATAAAACTACTCTTGCCGACCCCGGGTACCCCGGTGATCCCGATCCGATGACTCGCACCTGTATGCACATACAGTTTTTCCAAAGCCGCTTGCACAAGGTCTCGATCATCGTCTCGGCGACTCTCCGCCAGGGTGATCGCACGGGCGAGGATCGCTCGATCCCCGCGGGAAATCCCCTCGATCAACTGCTGGACGGTCGGACGTGTATGGGTGCGGCTGGCCATCTGACTGGGACCATACGGGCGCGTACAAGGCCTCGCAAGACTCGGTTTGGTGAACATGCCGGGTTAGGGCAATCGCACCATGTGCCAGTCGTAGAAGTCCAAGGGAACACACGCATCCTCGATCGTGACTCCTCGCTGATGGGCGCGCAGCACCTCAAGTGCGTATTGGGTGCCGTCGAGAGATAAATATTCTAGCTCTCCAGGTGCCACCTCGATCGAATGATCGCCGTGGGAAAACTTCAGGTCGAACTGCGTGGCAATCTCGTCCGGGCAGCACTCTGCCCCACAGTGACACTTGCGACCCCGAATCGCCTCAATCGTAAACTGGAGGTCTGGGTTGAACGCCATCGGCAGTTCGAGGATGCGCGAGCCCCCGAGAAAGATCGGATGCTCGAGATCTTCGACCTCGAACACGGCGACAAACGTGGTCTTGCACCCCATGGAGGCCTCCGGGTCATCCGGGTCCCAGATGCCCCAATGACCCATTGCAAAACATGTACTATCACCGAATAGAGATGGCGGCGCGTCGATTGGAAACGGAATTTCGAGACAGTCCCCACAGGTGGCATTAAAACAAACCTTTCCCGTGGGCGAGTCTGAGGGGTCGACCTCGACAAACAGTCCGAACATTTCGCAGATCGAGGGGTCGACGATGCCTTCGATCTGGATCTTGCGGGTTCCGAGTCCGTTACACACGGGCATGTCGTCGGTATCGCTTGTGACCTCTTCGGTCGTACTATCGCCGGTTGTTCCAACGTCGGTCGTTGTCGACATGCCACCGGTCGCCGCCGTTCCGGGACCGGGTTCGTCGTACTCGGGATTGGGGACCATACAGGCGAGCCCAGTCGACACCACCAGCCCCCCCCATTTAATCCCGGATATCCGCATCATCTACCCGTCAGTTGAAATCAAACAGTGGAACGTAGATCCCCACCATCGCCCCCACCTGCCAGGTCATCACGGTTTCCTGTGTCTGGCTGACCACCGGCACGAACGGTGAAAACCCGGCAAAGGCGGCGAGATAGACGGGCATTTCGCGGTTGGCAAACCATCCACCGAGCTTGACCGCGGTGGCGAGGGCGGCCTTGAGATCAGGTGTTTGTACAGTAAACGAATCGTTGCTAAACGCGACGTACTGCCCGAGGTCGAAGACCGTCACTTCGGCGTGAAATCCCCCCCGCTTCCCGTGCGGACGATAGGTGTCGAGGCCAATCCCGAGGCCGAGGTGGAGGGGAAAACTCAACTGTCCCTGGCGAAACTCGCCACGGCGAATCGGTGCGCGCCATCCCCCCATGACCCCGAAACTGCCACCAAAGGAAACAACGGGATGGCTGCGTTCACCTCGACTCGTCATTCGCTCGGTGAGGGAAGCGAGCGCTGCTTTGCGGGCCTCGGCTGCACCTTCACTACTTTTGTCCCGATCTGCCCGTGCGTACAGGGCAATCCCCGCCAAAAATTCGAAGAACTGTCCGGCACCTTCGCTATATTCACGGGCCATTTTGGTCTGACACTCGGTCCCGGGCCGGCCCGAACACAGACGTGCTGTCGCCATCGAACTCGGCCGTTGGCCGACCTGCTCAACCAGGGACACAGCACCCATGGTCACGCGCGGCCAGTCGTCCTCGAGCAAGCCGACAAACACATCCTGGTACGCCTTCCACGTGCGCGAGGTCTCCGGCGTTCGCAACTCCAAGGCCGCGAGCTCAAACAGAAAATTGACCTTCTCGCGGGCGTGATCCCGGGGACTTCCTTCCCACGTCGGATCGATGGCCTGCGTACCTGCATATACAACTCCACGTACCTGCTCGCGTTCGGGGTCGCGAAAGTTGCAGCGGGCGAGGATCCCTTCGAGGTCACACGAGAGAAACTTGCGCGGGCGCTCAACCTCGAGGACACACTGCCCCACGGACCACAGGGCCGCATCAGGGACCGCATCGGGGCACGAAGACGAGAGGCTGGTGTCGATGATGTCGTTGTAAAACCTGGCGACAAGGGCATCTCGAGCACCATCGATGCCGTTGCTGTTCCACCCGTTGATCGCGTCGATCATGCGCCGGGCAACCCGTTGTGACACACGGCTTTTTTGCACAGTCGTCTGACCGTCGAGCAAATGGCGACTGAGGGCAAACAGATCGGCGATCGCGGTATCGACAAGTAAATCGGGGTTGGCCAACAGATCGGCGAGCCGGCGGTCGAGAACAGGGCAGGTGAACTCAAACCGATAGGGACTGCCGATCGGGTCACTGCAGTGGGCCACTTTTTTAAGTTGCTTGCGCAGGGCCTCCCACGCGCTACGCGTCGCCCGGTCGACGACGACCTGGCCCAAGGCCCGCAGAGAGTCCTCGACCAGCCCTGTCATCCCCGCATGTTCTTGGGCCGAGAATGCCTCCTCGAGACACAGGCGCTTGTTGTCCATCCCCTCGGCAGTACTCGTGTAGACCTTGGCAAACCTGCGCCGTGAAAGTGCAAGCTGGTTTTTGGCCTTGGCTTTTTGCTCGTGGTAGCCGCGTAGGTTGCCCTCCCTGGAGAATGCCTCAGCGAATTTCTCGTAGGCTTCGGCCCGTGATTCGAGCTCCTGTTGCTGCTTCTCCCACTTGCTTGCCCCGTCGGCGAGGTTCGCCACCTCCTGCTCGAGTGCCTGCGCCAGATTGAGTAGGTCCTGTGCCTCCGTGCGCAACTCGGCGATCTGGGCCCGTTGTTTGGTATCGAGGGACTTGGTTAGATTTTTGCTCGTGAGCTTCTTGGTCCCGTGTTCGGAGGCTTGGGCGAGCAACTTTCTTGCCTCGGCTTCCAACGCCTCGCGATCGCGATTATATGCACATGCATAATGTGAGTCGCGCTCATCCTTCGACGTCGTGTCGACCGTGCCCTTTTCCCCGGGTTCGCCGAGGTCGACGACCCGCGGAGGTGCGGCGAGAGAAACACTCGATCCGCATACCAGCGCACTCAAGCTCCCCGCGGCCAGCAAGCCGAACATCCGCCGGACACAATTTACGCGCCAGAATCCTTGAACACTCTGGGTGGTCTTCGCAGTTGGCAGGCTCGCACGCGTCGTGATGACAGCCCGTGGTTTTTCTGGCGCGTCACCTCGCGCCGAACATTGCGGAGACAATCGGCGAGTGAGGCGTCGTGTCGAGAAAATCCACGGGCTGCGTTTCACGGGTTTTGATCGCTGCCGTTTGGTACCCATACAAACACCTTCTTTCCGTAGGCTCGTCGCAGACGCTCGATGATCGGCAACACCGGCGTAAAATAGGAAAACCGGCCGACGGCCCCGCTGCACAGGCCGTAGAGCGCGAGTGTCGTCGCTCCGGTCGCCGTCCGCAACTCGCGGTAAATCGGCGCGCCCGAGTCCCCGCGCTGGGTGCAGCGCACGACTTGGATCAGCTGACTGCTGGCCGCTCCGCGCAACAGTCGATACTCGGAAGCCGAGTAGGACGTGACAAATTCTTCAAACGCCGAAAGCCCAGATTGGTGGCTCGGAAACACCATCACCCGTTCGCCCTGGTCCCCGGGGTCGGGTACCACGACTTGCGAGGTCCACGGGCTGACTTCACCGCTCGTGCGGAAATTTGGTGCTTGTGCAATTAATTTTCGTCCCGGAGCCAGCAAGCGAAACACTGCCCCGTCGATCAGTTGCGCACTGCGTCCGTGGAACAGGTTGCGATCGAGTCGGGCGATGACCGTCTTGTTCCCGGGTACAAACAGTGCCCGCATCCCTCGGGCGACGCCGTGGCCACAGGTCAAAATCGACAGCGTATCTCCGATCTTCAAGACGCAGGTGACACCGACGACAAACCGGCGGTGCGTGTGCAACGACCCCACCTCGACCGGCGAGCCAGGCTCCAAGACCGCGGTCACGGATACCCCCCTGCGTGGCTGGCTTCGACCGCGACCTTGAGGGATATAGATCGGCCCTGCTCATCGCGAAACGTGAGAACCCCAGCCGCGGTTGCAGGTGCAATCAATCGACGTTCGACCCGCACCGCGACCCGCAGCCGCGGGTGCTTACCGACAAATCCCCAGCCGTGAATTCCCCACTCCTCGCGCTTGTCCGTCAAAGCCTCTTCGATCTTCGACTGCCACGCCACGGCCTGTTTTCGGGTGAGGAATTTCCGCATGAGACCTCCTTCATCACCGCAGCCGGTTTTTTCTCGCGCACACGAAGTTCACGGGCTGCCATGGTAACAGACCGGCTCCGATCAATTACGGCATTCTCGCGACTTTGGGGGTGGTGAGAGCATAATTGGTCACGCGTACGCAACCCGCGCCCCCACAAGCGCCGGACTCGCTGGCCAGCGAGATCCTCTCAAGTGTCGGGCGCGGAGGAGTTGATTGTATAGGCAATTAATTTGCCTTCAAGACAAATTAGAAGTGCAATCCGCGAGTTGTGAGCACAAGTTTATTGGGCACAAGCGCGACGGGTCGCGTATCGACGCGCACGCGTCCGCGGTTGGTGATCACCAACGCAATCCCACCGCCGATGAGCCCGACCCCACCCAACAGTGGAAATAGGGACCACAGAGCCAATCCACCTGCCTGCTGGGTATCGCCGGTCGTCAGCGTAAGCAACGAGCCAAACAGCATGCCAAATCCTGCCAACACACCGACGCCTCCGAGCCCAATCATGACGCCACCGCCGGCCCGCGCCCCGCGGTTGGGTGGTTGGTAGTACACGTAGTTGCTCGTTCCGGGAATCGGTTCAAACCCGCCGCGGGCCTCGCCACCGCGGACGCGCAGACGGGAATCCGGATGGACACTGACGCGACAAGGTGATTCACACAAAAAAGTCCACTCTTTGCGCGAGTCCGTCGAACCTGGAACTGGGTAGTACATCAATTGTTCGACCACCCCCGAACCTGTATTGATATTCATGTCGACATAGCCAGCAGGCGGGCCTGCCGGCACTGGTGCCGGCGACGGTGCAGCTTCGGGTTGGATTTCAGCAAGAGCCTCTCCGCTGTCCGGCGCCACTTCGTCAACTTCTGATTCTGGTTCGACGGGTCCTTCTTCGACGCGAACATGGGCAGCCTGTACGGGTGTTCCAAACACAACCATGCTCGCGGCGAGTACCGTACAACCGAACCTGATAACCAGCTTGCTAGCACGCATACGTAAATGATCCCCGAGTGTCACAACCTGTGCAAGTGATCTACGACGCGGTTTCCTTGGCCACCGATGTACGCACAAAACATACAAATACGGTATCGTTCGTGTATGTCAGCTTTTTGTATGTACAAAATTGATGATTGAACGACGTTGCAAACTCAACCCTTTCGCTCGGCGCGGCTTGATTGCTTCCACCAAACTGCCAACTGCCCGGCCGTGATTTCGATCCCGTTAAAGCCATCCGTAGTGGACCCCTCGGACCCACTACGTATATGCAATGACTTGATGGCCTACAGGTCGAGAGACATCAGCCTGTGTAGCGCAACAGCCAGAACTGAATCTCGCTCCCACGCGAGACTTTGTCCATACCGTCGCGGCGCATCACGGCTCCTTCTCGACCGGCCTGTGCCCACAGTGGCGCGGCGTCGCGCCCTCGGTCCTCGGGAACCACACTTTCGACACAAACCCGCGTATGCCCGCCGTCGTCGCCTGGTTCCCCCGGGTGGTCAACAAACAACATGTCACCCGGCATCGCGCGGTTGAGCAGGTCGCGAATTTCGGCATCCTGCTCGTCGCCGATCAATGGGTAGTTGGGATTGTTGGGGTCGCGGTGGTCGAGATAGCGAATCAGTTTCCAACCGCGTTTACGGGCGAGACGGTCGCCAAAACGCTCGGCGCGGGGATAGTGGCGGAACTTGCCGGCGCGGAAGGTCGGCACCGGTAACTCGGCGAGCGCAAGCACCATCCCACCAAAGATGTTGCATTTCCAATAACCCTTACCCGGCCGAATGCTGTACGCGACCCCGTCGGGTGCTCGTAGCAACCGCTTTGGACCCGGGGCATCGACCGCGAAATCGGTGCGGAGCAGTTTGTAGGTCCGACCGTCGACCCGCAGGGTGAACGGTTCCTCGGAGGCTTCACAAATTGCACGTGCAATTTTTACGACCCTTTGCGCCGCCGATCCGGGCAGGGCTTCGGGTTGTGGCGGAGGTTCGATAAACAAAACCGGCGCGCGGTGGTTGTCGAGTAACGCGAGCAGGACCTTGGCATCGTCCGCGCCAAATTGTTGGTCGCAGGTGAGATTTTGCCAGGTTTGGAACGACTCGATTGCGTACTTCACCTCATCGCCATAGATCCCGTCGACCCCGTGACACGACTGTGTGAGAGCAGCTGGCGCACCGGCAACGCGGGCGGTCAGGGCCTGTAACCCACGCTGTACGAGCCGTGTCAGCTCGGGATCGGTATCTTCGATGGAGAGACTGCGCTCACCGGCGAGGACCTTGGCAAAACCGGAATGCTTGCGCAGGTCGGCGGCTTCGATCGGCGCCGGGATCTTGGCACGGGGCACACCGAGCTCGACCAGTGTATTGCCAAAACCTGTCGTCAACACGTCGACCGCTTGGGTGGCAATGGTCTCCAGATCGACGCGGGAGAGGCCGGCGAGCGCCTCCTCGGCATCATCGTCGAGCGGCAGGGCATCGGGTTCCAGGAGAAGTTCGGTAAATAGGGCTGGTAGAGCTGCCATTCGTATCCTCTATGACGGGTTGGATCCCGCCCGTGGGTGAACTCGCTCGGAGCGAGAAAAGTGTCGCGCCAAGCTTACAGCGAGCACCGGATACCGGCCACCCATGAACGCCGGTTCGCTGACGAGCGATTGCTCGTATGCGCAGAACCGACAGGCATGATGTTGTGCATACAAGGTCTCGCTGGAACCAGCACCTTGTACCGACTCAGGTCATTAGACCTTTAGGTTGGGAAGCAATCCTGTGCTGTCGTCGCCAAAGCTCTCCTGCGGCGTGCCGAACATGTCCAGCATGCTTAAAAACAGGTTTGCGATCGGCGGCTCACCCTCGTAAACCACATGGCGTCCCGGTGTGACCTTCCCGCAGGCCGAACCCGCGAGGATCACCGGTAAGTTGTTGTGGTTGTGGGCGTTCCCGTCGGAGATTTCACTCGACAGGAAGATCAGTGAATTGTCGAGAATCGATCCGTCACCCTCGGGAATCTGTTTGAGCCGGGTGATGAGCTTGGCGAACTGCTCCATCTCCCAGCGGTTGATGATCTCCAAATAGGCGAAGTTTTGCGGGTCGTTTTGGTGGTGGGAGATTTCGTGGTGGGCACCCGGGACATTGAGAAAATCGTAGGTCCGGTAGCTCCCCGCATTCTCGAGCATAAACGTGACAATGCGGGTCATGTCGCACTCAAACGCCAGCACCATCAGGTCGGTCATGAGGTTGACGTGGGTTTGGAAGTCGGCGTAGCCCCCCTCAAAATCCGGCAACATGCACTGTGGCGTATTGTCTTCGGACTCGATCCGCATCTCCAAGTCGCGCAGGCCGGTGAGGTATTGGTCGAGCTTCATTCGGTCGGTCTGGCCGAGTTTTTGCTCGAGTGCTTCGATATCGGTCAACGCATAGTCGAGCACGCTCAGCCGCTGCATCCGGCGCTTTTCTAACTCTTCGGCCGTCGCCTCGGGGTCGAAGCCGGAAAACAGCAGGTCGAAAATTACCTGGGGTTGGGTCAGCTTGGGGATCGGCGTGACGGGCCCGGCCCACGAGATATTCCGTGTATACGCACAGGAATAGCCGCTGTCGCAACCGCCCGCATTGCCCCCGCCCTGGGTCCCGAACTGTAGCGACGCGTGGGTGGTGAGGTCGCCCTTGCCATTGGCGATCACCTGGTCGACCGAGATGTTGTTGAGGATATCGGTCTCCGACTTGTTGACATGGGTCGCGGTCAAAAACGCCGAGGTCCCACCGGCGTGGTCGCCCGGGCCTTCGGGTTTGGCTGGGAAGTTGGCCAACCCCGTCAACACCGTGATGTCCTCTTGCACAGGTGCCAGCGGTTCCAAAATCAGCGGCAAGTCGTAACCAGAGCCGACATTTTGGGGTGTCCACGAGGGCATGTGAAACCCGTTGGGCATGTAGTAACAAAGCAGCCGCAGCGGGGTCTCATCGTCGCCAGCGGTCGCCTTGCGCACGGGGAGCATCGCCTCGAGCCACGGAAGCCCGATCAGGGCCCCGGCCCCACCGAGCATGGCGCGACGTGATAAACGGAACTTGCGCTTCATGAGTGGACTCCTCGAGTTGCGGTGATCGTTCGTAGTGATTGTACAAGCATCTTAATTTGCCTCCCCGCGACGCATGCGAAATGGATCGCTCGTGGCCAGAGCGAGTACCAGGTCCTCAAATCTCAGATCTGCGGCCTCAAACACGTTGGTGAGCTCGTCGAGGTAGGGGTTGTCGGACACCTTGGTCCCGCGGCCGAGCGCGTAGATGTAGGTTTTCTTGACCATACAACGGGTCGTTCCAGTGTCCTCGCTGATCGCGTCGGCCATTTCAAGAGCACCGTCGAATGTGGCTCCGCTCATCAACTCGCCGCTCGCGTCGATCTCGTAGCCGTTGTCGTCGTCACGCCAAGCTCCGACAGCGTCGTAGTGCTCGAGGCCAAACCCCAGCGGATCCATGTAGACGTGGCACGAGGCACACAACGGATCGGCGCGGTGTTGTTCGAGTTGCTCGCGCAGCGAACCGCCGCCTTCAATCGGGTCGAGCGGGGGAATATCGAGGTCGTCCGGTGGCGGCGGAGGGGCCTGGCACAGGAGGTTCTCCATGATCCATTTCCCGCGTTTCACCGGCGAGTTGTGGGTGGCGTGGGACAGCACCGAGAGGATGCCGGCCTGGGTCAGCACGCCCTGACGCGCAACCGCACTGGTGTCGACTTCGACGAAGTTGGGACCGACCGGCGGGAGTCCGTAGTGCTCGGCCAACAGGTCGTTGACATAGGTCGTGCGTGCCGTAAGCAGCTCCATCATGCTGCGGTCACCCAACAAGATCGAATCGGCAAACAACTGCATCTCCGTGATCATCGAGGCCCGCATCTCGGGTGTGAACTCGGGGAACACCGCCGGATCTTTGAAGGCGTCGTTGATGGCCCGGATCATCAGCCACTGGCCGGCGAAGTTGCTCACCAGGGCCTGCGCCCGCGGATCGGCGAGCATGCGCACGATCTGCTGGTCGCGCTTTTGCGGGTCTTGAAGGTCGCCCGCGGCTGCGGCAGCCAACAACTCGTCGTCGGGCATGCTGCTCCACAGGAAGTAGGACAACCTCGATGCATATTCAAAGTCGTTGACGAAGTGTGGTTCGAGCGACATCGGATCGGGGTCGATCTCGACGCGGAACAGGAAGTAGGGCGAGACCAAAAGTGCCCGAAGCGCCAGCTTGAGACCGGTATCGAAGCTGTCGCCACTTTGTTGGGCCTGCGCAACCAGGGCCATCAGGCGGTCGACTTCGCTGTCGGTCAATGGCCGCCGCAGGGCGCGCAAGCCGAAGGTCTCGAGGATTTGCCGGCCACAGGTGTCTTCGCCGTCGGTCTGTGGGTCGCAGATCATGATCCGCTCGCGCAGGGGGTTGGTCGCCCCTTCCAAACCGAGCGGCCCTTCGACCTCGAAATAGTCGACGAGTAGGTTGCGGTCGAGCTCTAGGTCGGGATCGTAAAAATCGTTGGTGAAGCCGACGGCGACCAAGTGTGGTCCAGCCGTGGTCTCAAACTCAACCTCGTAGAGCTCGGGAGACCCCTGAACGGCTTCGACATCAAACTCGCCGACGGGGAGACCGTCGATCTCGAGGGTCATGTGCGGGAAGTCAGGTCCGGCCTGTTGGCCGATTGCATATGCACGAAACTTGTAGTTGCCGGCGTAGTCGAGCGAGACCGTGGTCGACACGGTCCCGTTGCTGTAGATGTTCCAATAATCGCCCGAGGCACCACCGACGGACTGATCGACGTCCATCGACTCGGCCTCAAAGTGCCACAGCTGAGGCTCGACCATCGGGATCCGCATCGCCTCGTCGATGAGCTCTTCGGCTGCGAGCTCGTAGAGTTCGGCGTGTAGCGGCGACATCGTGAGGACATCGGAAATGTTGTCAAACCCGAGGCTCACCTCATCGGCGGGCAAGTTGTCACCCGGCGTTTTTTCGGTCCCCAGCAGATCTTGAACGGTGTTGTTGTACTCGACGTTGTTGAGTCGTCGCAGGGTGACACGCCCGGGATCCATCGCCGGCTCGCCATCGGTATCGGACTCCGAGGAGTCGGACTCCCCCTCGGTGTCCGGACCTGCCGTCGACGAAGATCCTTCCGTCTCGCCACCGGTCTCGGTGCCACCATCACTCGCGTTGTCATCATCGCCGGAGCAACCGCTTGTGAGCCCCAGACAAAGCGCAAACCCGAGTGTTCGCAGGCCGTACATTCTGCGTCGATATCGGTTACCCAGCATCAGGACCAAACTGTCCTCGAATGTCGGGTCCCCTGTCAACCGCCGCATTCACGTGACACAGACATCACGACAGGTGTCTATACAATCGCGCGGTGACTGCCGCGACACCGGCTGCACAGCCGCCGGGAAACCTGTCACGCGAGCGACCCATTTCTCCCCGATCAGATGCACAAGCGCTCAACGGCCCGCAGCCCGCCCGAGCTAGTTCGCCAACTCGAGCAGCGTTTGCTCGAGCATCAACCGGACATTGCCCATCCGCGCAATGCGGGTCTCCAACTGCCGTAGTAGCGAGAGGTCGGCAACTAACTTTTGCGGCGCGCGACCGACTGGCGCCGGGACACTGGGCAATCCGTTGCGCTGCAACAAATGCTGACGCAGATGCAGTGTCCACAGTTCCGCCAGCCGGGTCGCCACCTGGCGTTGATGCACAAGCTCGCCACCTGACTTTTTCGCCGATTTGCGCTTTCGGGTTTTTTTGCCCACCGGCTTGCCAGCCCGCATTTTGATCGGCTGTCCCTCCTGCGCCTGTTCGGCCTCTTCCTTCGCCAACTCGTCGGCGTGCTGGGCCGCGGCTTCGACCGCAGACTTCCACGCCGACCACAGTGGACCGCGCTCGCTGGAAAACACCCCCGCCGGTCCCCGGGAGACGGCATCGACGGCGGCGGAAAGCAGGGATATACAACTTTCGAGTACCGGATCACGGGCGAGGCTGAGGGCCAAACCAGCACTGCCTTCAGCCAGCAACATCGCGGTCTCGCGCCGACCTGTCGCGACATCCGGGGCATGCTGCGCGAGGATCTCGGCCACGTGCTCCTCGCTCAGCCGCCCGAGCCTGACCGGCAAGGTCCGGCTGAGAATCGTCGGCAACACCCTTTGGAGATTGGTGGTGACGAGCACAAAAAATACACCCGGCCGCGGTTCTTCGATCGCTTTGAGCAGGGCATTTCCCGAGCCTTCGTTGAGTGTGTCGGCCGGATCGATGATGACGATGTGGGCCGGTCCTTCGTACGGCGCACTCGCAACTCGGACATGACAGGCACGTGCATCATCGACCTTGATAGACTGCCCCGCCCCACTCGGCTCTAAGTAGGTCACATCGGGATGGCGACGGGCGACGACGCGTGTACACACCGGGCACGAGCCACAACCGACCCGAGGTCGTTGCGGACACAACAACGCACAGGCGAGACCTGTCGCCACCCGAGCCTTGCCGACACCGTGGGGGCCAGAAAACAACAGCGCGTGGTGAAGCTGATCGCGGGCGAGGGCCCGCAACAGATGCTCTTGCACATTTCGATGGCCGAGTACCCCCGGGAATTGTGTTTCCACCATCGCCAGCGAGCCTACCTGATTTTGTGATCGAATCTAACCCGGTTGCAAGGTAGAACCACTCGACACGCGCGGAGCACGTTCAATGGGTTGCATGCATTTGCAACCCACAGCCGGAAGGTCGGGAAGGCCGATCAACGCTCGGCAAACGGTGATGCTCGAGCGATTACTCGACGGGCACCCACTCGCCTTCGGTCGAGCTCGGGGTTGGATCGAGGACAAACCGGCGAAGCACCGTAAGCAGGGGATTGTTCGTGTCGCCATCGACGGGCGTCAGTCCCCACCCGATGATGTCCGTCCGCACCTCGCCGGAAGAAGTATCAAAGTCGAGGTCGCCCGAAACCCCCTTGAGATCGACCGTTCCACCGGCAGCCAGGGCCTCGCGCGCGCGTGTCACAAATTGCAGCTGCACCGAATCCCCAAACGAGATTTCCTCGGCCCCCTTGTCGACCAGCTTGGGCATCGAAGCGGCGATCCGAGGGCCTGTGATATTTTGGTTTTCCGGGATTGCAACCATCGCCAACAACGTCGCCATGGTCGCGTCGTAGCTCAGCGAGGACGAGGTGATCGGATCTTGGTCAGCAAAGGTCAGTTTGTAGCGGGTGTTGAAGGCGGCGAAGTTTTCCGGGTCGTGGATGATCGGGGCTGTCCCTTCAACCAGGCCGTACATGGGCCCCTGCAACGGCGCCGTACTGTCGTCGAGCCCCAAGTAGCGCACGGTTTCCTCTAAAATCGGAACTGCACCGTGGGAGACGATAAATCGCGGTGGCGTCAGCGGCTTGTCGTCGCTGATGTCACCGGCCCAGGCTTGGAGGTAGAGGAGAATCAAATTCTCGACTTCGGACGTCCCGATGAGCACGACGGTGTCCGGCTTGTACGCGTTGTAGGCCTGGGAAACGACACCTGCGTAATTCGCCAGGAGAGCCTCTTCGGTCATCCCAGCAGGATTTTTGTAGGAATAGACGCCCACATCTTGGCCCGGGAGTACGTCGGGCAAATGCTTCTGGACCTCTTGCCACAGGCCGAGGCCGTAGCGATCTTCTTTGGGCAAAAAGGCGACCGCCTCCACCGGCGGATCGAGTTCTCCAAGGCGTTGGGCAAGGGCACTGGCCTGATAGATGTCGCTTGCGATCGTCCGCCACACCAACCCGTTGTCGCTGAGCGACGAAATGTCCTTATTCGAGGCCGTTGGTGAAATCAGAAACACTCCGCGGTCGATCGAGATCTTTTCCGCAACTTCGAGGACAGACTCGCTGAAGATCGGCCCAATAATTGCTGGTACACCGACCTTGTCGGCGAGAAACCTCGCGGCATCGACCGCATCTTCCGCGCCACCGGCCGAGCTGCAGGCGATCCACGCCACCCCGCGACCACCCGGTAGCGTGGTGACCGAGTTGAAGTCGAGCAGCGCCAACTCGGTGGCGTATTGCAGCGGCCGAATCAGGGCGTCGAACTGCTCGGACAGCGGCATGATGCTGGCGATGATGACGGATTTGTCGCGGTCGCGCCCCTCGGGCCAGCGAATCGGTTCACACAGCTCGGTATCGGTATCGACACATCGCGGCGTATCGTCGGAACCGGCACCACAGACAAAACTCTCGCCAAACAGCTCGCCACAGTAACTGTGGGACTCGCAGGCCAATTCCTCGATCCCGACGCACCGGTTGTCGACACAGGCGCGGGTCACCCCGTCTTCGGCCACACAGTGCTCGGTTTGCGTACATTCGTCGAAATCGAGGGCGAGCGAGCAGGCCCCCGCGACCGGGGCGGCTGCGATGCATGTTGCAAGTACAATCTTTTCGATGAGGCGATGTCGAGACATGGGATCCTGCAGTCGATCGTCAAAGTCAGAACTTGAACGCGAGCCCGCGCTCAGGCGCGAAGGCTACGCGGGAGGCGGCTTTTTTGCGTTTGCGGGTACCTGCGACAACCAAAATCACCCCGGTCACCACCAACACGCCGCCGGAAATCAGCAGGATATCGGCCAACAAGGCGTCGCGCTCACCGGCGGTGATCGCCTCTTGCCGGGCCTCAAAACCTGTTGTATCCGCAAGTGAATTGCGCTTGTTGAGCGCCAATCCACCAAACACTCCACCGGCGATCCCGGCGGCCAGGCCTGTCCCCAACACGCCATAGCCGGCGAGCTCGAGGGGGTGGCGTTTGGTCTTCTCCGGGGTGTCGACCGGTTGTGGCTGCGGTTGTACCGGCTCCGGTTGCTGCTCCGGTTGCTCGGGTGGCTGTTCGGGCTGGTTGCGGGTCGCGGTGATCTCCCGCAGGTCTTTGAGGCGCTCACTGGCAAACTTCCGCGACTCCAGCTCGACCCCAGGTTGTTGGATAAACCGCTCGTAGTACTCGATAGCGGTCTCTAGGTTGCCGCTCTCTTCGTAGACGCGACCGATGTTAAACAGGTAGTTCGGATTCGGGTCGAGGTTGTAGGCCTGGGAAAAACGCTCGATCGCACCGTCGTAGTCCTTGGCATCAAACAGGGTCACGGCCTCCTCACTGAGGGCCACGGCGTCGGCGACCTCATCTGTCGGAGCCGTGTCGCTGGAGGCCGGCTGGGACACCTCCTGATGCCGGGCTTGGGCGAGGGGAACCGGTCCTGCGGTGGCTAAAAAACATGTACAGACA
>CAZUPD010000041.1:0-22201 GCA_964621785.1 uncultured Nannocystaceae bacterium | reverse complement strand
CCGGGCTTGGGCGAGGGGAACCGGTCCTGCGGTGGCTAAAAAACATGTACAGACAAATGCTGTGCACATCCGGCGCGTCCATGAATGCTGCATCACGCTACTTTGCTCCTGTGGGCAGGAAGATGCTTTTTTTCTTCTTTTTGGGCTCGTCGCCGGTCTTGGCTTCGGGCGCTGGTTCAGGCTTTTTTTTGCCGGCTGGCAGGAAAATCGACTTTTTCTTCTTGGCCTGTTCTTGCGGAGGCTCGACCGGCTCGGCCGGTTGCTCAGGCACCTCGACGTCTGGTGTGTGGCTCGGGGTGCGCGGGCGTTTGGGGCGGGGGCCCGGTGACGCCAGCGACACGAGTTCGACCGCAAGTGGAGGGTTTTCGTCCGCCGCGACCTCGACCTTCGTCTCCCAGGCTTCATACCCGTCGAGCGCGATCGAAAACGTGTGCTCGCCGACTTCGAGATTGCCCAAAAATGGGGTCGGCCCTACTTCGCGGCCATCGATCAAAAGTTCTGCCGTCGGGGTGCTGGTGACCAACAGGCTACCCTGCAAAGCCCCCTGCTCGACCGGGACGACGATCATGGCGTTGAGCTCTAGCAGGCGCTCGCGGGCCACCGGATGATTGTTGTCGCGGGAGAGAATGTCGCGATAGGCCGAACGCGCTTCCTCGAGTTTGTCTTCGCTTTCGAAGGCCCGCGCCTGCTCGACCAAACGCGCCAGCTGCAGGGCGTTGCGAAGTTGCTCATGACGATTCTTGAGCAGGTCGGAGCCCTGGACACGCTCGGTGAGCAAGGCGAGCGCATCGTGTGCCTGCTCGAACTCGCCGCTGACGATCAGTCGGTCGACGCGGTCGAGGGCGTCGGCGACGACCATGGTCTGTTGCCCGGCGGTTTGCCCCCCGCTGTTGAGATACATGTAGATACCACCACCGATGCACAGGACGGCGACGCACAACACGACCCACACCCAAGTCGGCTGACTTTGGCGCTGGGGCGCGACCATGGCGTCGAAATTGGTGGTGCTGGTGACGCGTGGCGTTCCCTTCGGCGGCGAGACTCGAACCTTTGCATATACACCGGAACTACTGCCGTTCGTTCGCACGGCCTTGTACACCCCGGAACGCACCGCGACCTGCTTGGAACTCGAGCTCGCACTCGCGTGTGGACCGGACTCTTCAACCAGGGCAAGACCGTCATCGGCGGTGACCGTCATCACGGGGGTGGTCGGAAGATGGGAGCCCGACCGATCCGCGCGCCCAGGAACCGGCGGATTGGGACGCTTTTTGGTCGCGACCGGCAGCTGGAACATCGATGCATGCACACTCTCGAACAGCTGCTCGGTCATCTCGTTGGCAGTGTCCTGGCGTGCATCTGGCTCCTTCGACAGGGCCTGCATCACCAGTTCGATCACACCGTCGGGGACGCCGTGGGTGGGCGGAAGCATCTGTCCCAGGGGCGACGGCGTCTCGTGTAAGTGCTTATACATCAGTTGCGCGCCGGTCTCAGCGGCGAACGGTTGGGCACCTGCGAGCATGGTGTAGAACAGGATCCCGAGGGCGTAGACATCGACGCGTTGGTCGATCGTCCGCCCGTCGTACTGTTCGGGGGCCAAAAAGCCGGCTGTCCCAACGACCTGGTCTGTCGTGATCTGCTGGTCGCCTTCGATTAAACGCGCGAGCCCAAAGTCGAGGATCTTGACCACGTTGGCGCGACCGTTGCGTGTACACAACATGATGTTGGACGGCTTGAGGTCGCGGTGGATCATGCCCTGCGTGTGGGCGTAGCCGATGGCCTTGAGAATCTGCGCGGCGATCGGGGCAAAGTCTTCAATGTCGAGCCGCTTGCGTTTTTCGAGGTAGGCCTGGAGGGTGACGCCGTCGACGTACTCCATCACCATAAAGGCGCGCCCACCCGGCTCGGCTCCAGTGGCCAGCAGACGCACGATGTTGGGATGAAACAACTGGTTGAGGCGCTTGGCTTCGCGATCGAAGCGCCCTTCGGCCTGGACATCGCCGACCCGGTCGGGCGAGAGCACTTTGATGACAACCCGGGCGTCGCGCCTACGCTCAGCCTTGGTGTCTTCGGCCGTGTAGACCATCCCCACCCCCCCGCGGGCGAGCAAGTCCTGAACTCGAAAGCGTCCGTCGAGCAAGGTCCCGAGCAAAGGGTCGTGCACGCCTGCGGGCGCACGTCCGATGAGGGTGGAAGCAGCTGTCATGGCACGTCAGCTCGTCGGTTGCGATTCTACCCCCAAACGAGCGGAAATGTGGAGCAACCTGACAACCTACCCGGCCACAATCGTTTCGTGCTCAAACAATGTTTTTACCGACGTCTGATGATTCAACCTCATTTCGACACATGTACACCTGAACAGTCCGCTAAGGTCCGAGACCTGCAAAGGCTCCTGCGACGCCGCGCGGACAACAGCACGTTCAATGGTTGCATTTGCAATGCCTGAGCCAGAAACAACGGCCGAGGACTGCGTGCATTTGCCGGCGAGCGCTGTGAGACCAACTAGTAGGCCTTGGTGGACATCTGCTTGCGCTCGCGGTCGGCCCAATCGTCAATGGCTGCGATCGATCGTGCTTGTTGCATATACGACGATGCTTCTTGCACCTCGCCGACAGCTTCGGCACACAAACTGATGCCCGCCAGTGCCCGGGCACGTTGGATCCCACCGGCATTGTCGGCGACATCGCGATACAGCTGTCGCGCATCGGTACAGCCACCGCTGTTGCGCAGATGGTCGGCCCGCTCGAGTTGGCCCCGTACGTGATCCTTGTCGGTGACCTCCGCTGGGTTCGCCACCTGAACGTCTTGTTTCACCGCCCCCTTCGCGCGTGTGCGCGAGGCTGCTTTGGGCGGACGTACGGCACGCCCAGACTTGACCTCGACGGGTGGTGGTGCGTCATCTTCTGACGCCACCGAGGCCCGGACCGCCGCCGGCATGGGCTCGGGAGCATCCGCCGTCGGTTGTACTTGCATGATTTCGCCGGCCGTATCGGGCTCTGGAGTCATCGGTAGTTCGTGACGATCGAGCGAAGGTTCCATCAGCCACAACACGGCACAGGCCGTGGCCACGATCGTCGCTGTGGGTACGAGCAACCGCGACTGCCGGAGCGGGGCCACAAACTGGTGAAGCCACATCCGTTTGGGTTTGGGCAGGGCACTCGCTTCCCGTAAAACGGGCGCGAGCAGGTCCGGATCGACATCCTCTAAGGGGATGGCGCAAAAGACATCTAGGATCGCACGGTATTGGGTATAGCGCTCCCGCACCGCTTCGGTCGTATCCGCCGGCCACTCGAGACGATCGCTCGCCAACGCATCCTCGAGGATGTCGAGCTCACGCGGGCTGAACGGCCGGTCTTCGTGTTGTGTGCCAGACATAGGACCACCGAGCGGCGGTTGGGGGTGCTGCCCCCCAAGCCGAGGGCACGGCCCGCCGACGGTGGTTGCAACGCGCCGCATCGCCGGATCGGTTTAGTCGGAAGTTGCGATCGACATCCGCGTGTTTTGGCGTTGTGAAGTACCTGTCGAGCCAGGTGCTTTACCCCGGTCTGTGGCAAGCGGCTGCTAGCTCACGCACCTTCTCCCGCAATTCTTCCGTACTGCGTAAACTGGTGCGCACCAATTCAGAACCGACCACAATCCCGTCGACTAGCGGTGCAAGGGCTCGCACCTGTTGTGCTTGTTTGATTCCAAAGCCGATCGCAACAGGGGTCTGGGCCTCGCGTTTGAGCCCCTCGATGTACGTGAGCAACTCGGGAGAACCGACGTCGAGGGCCGAACCTGTCACACCAGTCAGACTGACACCGTAGATAAAACCTGTCGCATCGGACATAACTCTACGAGCACGTTGTGGTGGCGTCGTCGGTGCGCACAGACCCACCCATCGGATCCCCCGATCCTGCGCCGGCTCCCGCAACACTGCGCTGTGTTCGGGGGGGAGATCGACCACCAGCAAGCCATCGATCCCGGCGTCGACGAGCGCAGCCACGACCGTGTCGACTGGCCGGCGCAAAAGTGGGTTGGCGTAGCCGAACAACACAATCGGCAACTCGGGAAACCGCTCGCGCAAACGCGAGGCCAAGCGCAGGACACCGTCGACCGTCGCACCGGCGGCCAGGGCCCGAACCATCGCCTCCTGGATCACCGGACCATCGGCGGTCGGATCGGAAAACGGCATGCCCAACTCGAGCACATCAAGGCCGGCCTCACAGGCGGCGCTGATCCGTTCCAACGACGTCGCTTCGTCGGGGTCAAATGCGGTCAAGTACCCGATCAGAGCTGCGCGCCCGTCCGCCTTGCAGGCTGCAAACCGACGGGCCAAACGATCACTTCCTTTGGATGCATCGCCGAGACTCATTGGCCGACCCCTTTCTTACCAGTCGCCTCGCGGACGCCAATCATCTCCAGTGCATCGGGATCGAGGTGTCGCATCACGGTGTGCATATCCTTGTCGCCCCGACCGGAGAGGTTGAGCAGGATGGTCGGCGAGGAGTCCGGTTTCATTGCTAGTACATGTTTGAGCCCGGCGACGGCGTGGGCCGACTCGAGGGCCGGGATGATCCCCTCGGTGCGGGCCAGCAGTTGCATCGCTTCGAGGGCTTCGCTATCGCTGATACCAAAGTATTTCGCACGCCCACTCTCCCGCAGGTGGGCGTGTTCGGGGCCGATCCCCGGGTAGTCGAGACCGGCCGAGATCGAATGGGCCTCCTGCAACTGGCCGTCGTCGGTCTGGAGGACCAAACTGCGCATCCCGTGGTAGATTCCCAAACTTCCGCCCGCCATGGTCGCGGCGTGTCGCCCGGTTTCGATGCCCTCGCCGGTGGCTTCGATCCCAACCAAGTCGACAGTTGTATCACCAACGAATGCGGCGAAGATCCCCATGGCATTGGAGCCGCCTCCAACACAGGCCACCACCACATCGGGCAGCGCACCTGTGCGCTCGAGCATCTGCTCCCGAGCCTCGTCCCCGATCACACGCTGAAGCTCGCGGACCATCAGGGGGTACGGGTCGGGGCCCATCACGCTCCCGATCACATAGTGGGTATCTCGCACACTCGCTACCCAGTCGCGCAGGGCGGCATTAATCGCGTCTTTGAGGGTCGACGAGCCCGAATGTACGGGAATCACCTCGGCGCCCAACAATCGCATCCGCACGACATTGAGGGATTGCCGGGCAACATCTTCGGCACCCATATAGACCACGCAGGGCATGCCAAAATAGGCGCACGCAGTCGCGGTGGCCACCCCGTGCTGGCCGGCTCCGGTCTCGGCGATGATCCGCGTCTTGCCCAAACGCCTGGCCAAAAGAACCTGTCCGATGCAGTTGTTGATCTTGTGGGCGCCGGTGTGATTGAGGTCCTCGCGTTTGAGAAAAATACGCGGGGGCCGTTCGGGCGCGAGTGCCCGCGCGAGCCTTGGCGCTTCGGTCAGGGCCGACGGGCGCCCGACGTAATCGCGCAAAATCCCATTGTATTGGGCCAAAAATGTCGGATCGGCCCAGGCGATCGGCCACTCGCGGGCGAGCTGTTCGACGGCCGGCATCAGGGTTTCGGAGACATAACGCCCGCCAAAGTCGCCAAACGACCCAAGCATCGGCGGAGGGGTTTCAGGGGGAGGTTGCGGTTTGCTGGTCATGGGTTCACTGCGGGGGGAACATATGTATGATCATCAATCTGTTGGATCTCTACGACACGCTGCAACCAACCCGGCTACACGCGCGCGATCTTTTTCGCCATGCTCTGCTCCGGGCTGCTCTGCTCCACTGGCGACGTCGAGCCCAGCGGGTCGGACCTTGGCGAGGGCTTCGGCTGCGTTTTCGGGTCGAATGCCACCGGCGAGCCAAACGGGTGCATGTGCCTGGAGAGCAGTGACAGCCCGCTGTGCCCAATCCCAGTCGGTCTGCTTGCCCGCACCGCCGTACCCGGTCACCGCGGCATCGAGCAATATCCGACTGCAATCGTGGCGTCTTGCGATCTGAACGAGCTCATCGATGGCGGGCGTTCCCCGAATCACCCAGGCGCAGGCAATCCCCAACCCGAGGTAGTCGATAAATGAACGCTCTCCGTGGGGTTGAATCAGATCGAAGTGCAGCTCGCGGTGCCAGTATGCGACCTCGTCCGGAGATGCCTCGACAAACACGCCGACCCGTTCAGGACCGGGCTGCGGCCACGCGTCGATGAGTTTTCTTGCCTGTGCAAGGGTGAGATGGCGCCGCGACTTCGGCCACAGGTTTAGCCCAATGCTCTGCACCCCGAGTTCGGCACACATGTGGAGATCCGCGACCGAGGTCACGCCACAGATCTTGAGTTTTGCGTGTACCTGCACAAATCTCCATCATGCACTAAAAGGCTTCGTAGAGACCCTGGAGAGCATTTCCTGGGTGCTCCGATTTCATCAGGTAGGTCCCGACAAGGATCGCATCCACACCGGCATCGCGTAGGCGAACGGCATCTTCAGGGCCTGCGATCCCGCTCTCGCCGACAAAAGTGAAGGAGTTCGGGACTCGCCGGCGTAACTCGACCACGGTATCGAGGTTAACTTCAAAGGTCTTCAGATCGCGGGCATTGACGCCGATGATCCGGGCCCCCGCAGCCATGGCTCGATCGACTTCTTTGGCGTCGTGGGCCTCGCACAACACCTGCATCTCGAGCTCGTAGGCAAACTTGAGCAGGCCGCGTAGCTGTGGCGGCGGGAGGGCGGCGACGATCAGGAGGACAGCGTCAGCACCGGTGCGTTTGGCCTCGACGATCTGCCACCGCTCGAGGATAAAATCCTTGCATAGTAAAGGAAGTGCTACGGTCTGACGGACGGTCCGGAGGTCTTCAAAGCTGCCCTTGAAGCGACGGTCGGTCAACACACTCATGGCCGCTGCTCCTGCGGCTGCGTACTGGGTTGCGATCGTCCTTGGATCGGCATCTTCGCGCAGGTCCCCGGCACTCGGTGAAGCCCGCTTGAACTCGGCGATGATCGCCGGATGTGGTGTCGCCCGCAACGCGCCTTCGAGGTCGCGGGGTGTCGGCAGGCGAGCACCGAGCTCAGCGAGGTCCCGATCGCTCATCACCGCCGCACGTTTTTGCGGGTTGTTTTGCAGCTCCGCCCGTTTGGCGGCGAGGATCTTGTCGAGGTAGGTCACACTCATGGTCGTTGTCCGTCGCTCGCAGCCCTTGTGTGTCTCGCGGGTTGCCTTCGGTCAGCTGGCGGTTCGAGAGTACGCATGGCTGCGCGCTGATCTCGTTGCTGATACATGATTAACGTGCCTGTCCTTGGCCTGTGGCCCGTGCGAGGTTTTGCAACACCTCGCGCGCCTTGCCGTTGTCGAGGACGGCACCTATCCGGGCCGCGAGTTCGGGCAGCTCACTGCGGGGCGCATCGCCGGCGACGAGCAGGCTGAGGGCACCGCTGTACTGAACCGCGGTGCGATAGGCCCCGGGCGCGCCGTCGAGGAGCTCCCGCAACGCTTCGGCATTTTGCTCGGGCGTCCCCCCGGCGATCTCGGCCAGCGGTGTGTTGGGCAGACCGGCATCCTTCGGTTGTAGGGTGAACGATTCGACCTCGACCGTACCGTCGTCACGCCGGCGCATGTGGGCGACCAAACTTTCGCCGTCGGGACTGAGGTCGTCGATACACGCCAGACTATCGGGCGCTGCCCGATGCCCGGGGCGAAATCCGTGGACCACAAACACACGCTCGCTGCCGAGTTCTCCAAGGGCGCGGGCGAGGTCGACACAGCGGCGAGGATCAAACACGCCGGTGACCTGACGCAGCACGCCAGCGGGATTGGTCAACGGGCCCAAGAGGTTGAACAGCGTGCGGATTCCGAGGGCGCGTCGGGTCGGTCCGGCGTGGCGCATGGCCGGGTGCAGACGCTGGGCGAACAGGAAGCCGACGCCGATGGTGTCGATACATGTACCAACAACTTCTGGCGGGGCCGTGATATCGACCCCGAGTCGCTCGAGCACGTCGGCGCTGCCCGAGGGGCTCGATATGCCTCGGTTGCCGTGTTTGGCGACACCCACACCACAGGCGGCTACCGCGAGGGCCACCGCTGTTGACACGTTGCGCCTCGGGATCCCGGACCCGCCGGTGCCGCAGGTGTCGATCAACGGGCGTCGCGTGGTCGGTACGGCTATCACCGCTTCGCGCATGGCTGCCGCCGCGCCGGCGATCGCCTCGGTCGTGATGCCGTTGAGGTTGATCCCCATCAGTAGGGCACCGATCTGCGAAGGTTCGGCTTGCCCTGCCATGATCTCGCGGAAGATATCGGTAACCGCGGCCCGCCCGAGCTGCTCCCCGGCGGCGAGGGCCCGCAGCCCCGCGCGTATACCCGATACCCCTACACTCATGATTTTCTCCCGGACGCTTCAACGTCGAGGAAGGCACGCAACATCGCGTGGCCGTGCTCGGTGATGATCGACTCGGGATGAAACTGGACCCCGTAAAGCGGATAGGCCCAGTGGCGGACCCCCATCAGCTCGTCGGCGTCGGTCCATGCGACCGGCAGGAGACATTCAGGCAAGGTGTCCTCGAGGACAACCAGACTGTGGTAGCGCGTCGCCTGAAACGGGCTCGGCAACCCCTTGAAAATACCGGTGTCATCGTGGCGAACCGGCGAGACCTTGCCGTGCATGATGCGTTCGGCGCGGACAACCTTCGCACCGTGGACCTCGCACAGCGTCTGGTGGCCGAGACACACTCCGAGCATTGGGATCGACTGCTCACCGAGGGTCCTGCACAGGTCCTGACACACTCCGCTGTCGGCCGGCGTACCTGGCCCTGGGGACAGAAGAATATGGCTCGGACGATCGTTGATGACCTCGGCAGCCCGCACCGCATCGTTGCGGTAGATGTCGACCGTCGCCCCGAGTTCGAGCAGGTATTGCACGAGATTGAAGGTAAAGCTGTCGTAGTTGTCGATGACCACCACGCGACAGCCCGGGCGTTCGGGTGCCGAGGTCGTCGGCGACAGGCGCATGCCCGTGTCGCTGATCAAAGGACCAAAACTCGTATGTTGATGACCGAGCTTCACGGATCTACCTCGCCGACGGTTTGGCTTTCGCGGGCCATCGAGATGCCGCGTAGCACCGCGTGGGCCTTGTTGTGACACTCTTGATCTTCGGATGCGGGAAGCGAGTCAAACACGATCCCAGCCCCGGCTTGGACGCGCACGCGATCGCCTGAGAGAACGACCGAGCGGATGCAGATCGCAAAGTCAGCCGAACCATCGTAGCCGAGATAGCCGACGGCACCGC
The DNA here is from genome assembly GCA_964621785.1 of uncultured Nannocystaceae bacterium. GTDB lineage: Bacteria > Myxococcota_A > Polyangia > Nannocystales > Nannocystaceae > JACKDW01. The sequence goes on along the minus strand of CAZUPD010000041.1, from coordinate 12,959 downwards.
CGTACCAGCCGCGGGGTGCGAGTTCTAGCTCGTCGATGATCTCGAGGGCGCGGACCTTGGGGGCACCGCTGAGGGTACCCGCGGGGAAGGTGGCCCGAAGGGCATCGAGCGCGGTGAGTTCGGGACGCAGGATCCCCTGCACTTCGCTGACGATGTGCATGACCTTGGAGTAGCGCTCGACCTCGAAGGCCTGGACGGTCCGCACGGTCCCGGGCACCGCCACGCGGCCGACATCGTTGCGTCCGAGGTCGACCAACATCAGGTGCTCGGCGCGTTCTTTGGGATCGGCCAACAACTCGCGCTCGAGTGCGAGGTCCTCCTCGTCGTCCACCCCCCTTCGCCGGGTACCGGCGAGTGGTCGCACGGTGACGCGTCGACGCCCGCCGTCGTCATCGACCCGGACCAACACCTCGGGCGAGGCTCCGGCGAGCGACGCCGAGGGCAGGTCGAGCAAATACATATACGGTGCGGGGTTGCTGACCCGCAGCATGCGGTAGACATCGAGCGGGTCGAGGTCGCCGCGTGGGCGGTCGAAGGTCTGGGCGAGTACGACCTGAAAAATATCGCCAGCTTTGATGTACTCCCGCGCCTTTTCGACAGCCTCGCGGTAGCCATCGGAGGTCCACGGAGCCGACGGTTCGGTTGTATATGCAGCTTCCCAGGCAAGCGTCCGTGGCAACACAGCTTCGCGCCTGCCGAGGAGCACGACGAGCTTGTCGATGCGCTCGCGGGCCGATGCGACTGCGGCCTCGTAGCCCCCCTCCAGCTCGGGACAGGCGGTAGCGATCACCAACACCCGCTGGCTGAAGTTGTCAAACACGACTAGGGTGTCCGAGGCGATCACGTCGATCGCGGGGACTTCGGGATCGGCGAGGGAACGCCGCGAGCCCGTCGGCTGCTCGGCCACAAAGTCGTCTGGATGCCGCAGGGCTTCGAACGCGCGCACGACATCGTGGCCCCACACACCGACCAACCCGCCCCAAAACCGCGGCAAGGCGGTGTACGGATGGCTGCGGTAGGCGACCATCATGGCCGCGATCGCATCGAGTCCATCCCCGGTTTCAAGGGCTTCAGTGACGGCTGCAGGCAGTTTAAATCCCGGCGCCGAGGTGATGTCGAGGTGGAGTTCGCCGTCGCGCCACTGACCGACGGCCCGCGCCCGGCAGCCGACCCCGACGACCGAATAGCGGGCCCACCGTTCTTCGGAACCGACGCTCTCCAACATGTATGTGCATGATTTAAGAGGATCGGCCCCGCTGCGCTCAGCGTGCGCACGCAACCTTGCGTATACACCAACTGGAGTATCGCCGTCGCACAGGAGCTCGCGCCACACCGGCACCAGCCCAGGTGTGCCCCCCTGTTCCGACCGCCCCGCAACCCTCGCTCGACTCCACCACGCCGGCCGAGTCTTCCGCTTGTTGTCCGCCACGGCGGTACTATACCCGAAGTTTCATGTGGTGTTCCGAGCGGGATGATGCGCGTACACGCGTGCTTCGTACATACACCGACCAAAAGCCGCCCATCCTCCGAGCCCAAGGCTGCGCATTCAGGGGGACCGAACCTCCCGAGCCAAGATCGAGCCAAACCGCGACCGAAAGAGACGAGACTCCCCTCACCCGGATGGCGTTTGACTTGATGGACGCACCGACGCCACAACGTCGCCGATGAACGTCCCGCTTCACGACCCCACACTCGCGTCGGCCGACCCGGAACTCGCAGCCCTCATCGGGCGCGAAGAGCAGCGCCAACGCGAATGTCTGCGCCTGATCGCCAGCGAAAATTATGTCTCGCGCGCGGTGCTGGAGGCCAGCGGTACATGCCTGACCAACAAGTACGCCGAGGGCTATCCGGGGCGTCGCTACTACGAGGGAATGGACTTCGTCGATCCGATCGAAACACTTGCAATCGAGCGCGCCAAAGCTCTGTTTGGCGCCGAGCATGCAAACGTCCAACCCTACAGCGGCTCTCCGGCAAACCTCGCGGCGTTGCTGGCAATGTGCAATCCGGGCGACACCATCCTCGGCCTGTCCCTCCCGGCAGGTGGCCACCTGACCCACGGTTGGAAAGTCAGCGCAACCGGGATCTACTACAAGGCAGTTCAGTACGGAGTGCGCAAGGACGACTGTCGGATCGACCTCGACGAAGTTCGCACGCTCGCCCGAGAGCATCGCCCCAAACTGATCTGGGTCGGACACTCGGCCTATCCGCGAACGCTCGACTTCGAGGCCTTTCGCAGCATCGCCGACGAGGTCGAGGCTTGTCTCGCTGCAGATATCGCGCACATTGCCGGTCTGATCGCCGGAGGTGTCCATCCGAGCCCGGTACCGGTTGCCGACGTGGTGACCACGACGACGCACAAAACCCTTCGCGGGCCCCGTGGCGGCCTGATCCTATGTCGCAAGCAACACGCGAAAAAGATCGACAAGGCTGTGTTTCCAGGTCTGCAGGGCGGGCCGCACAACCACACAACCGCTGCCAAGGCGGTTGCGTTTGCCGAAGCTTCGACCCCGGAATTTCGCACCTACGCCGCCCAGATCGTCGCCAATGCCAAGGCTCTCGCAAGCGAACTGCTGGCCCGCGGAATCGACCTGGTGACCGGTGGTACCGACAACCACCTGCTGTTGCTCGACCTGACGTCACGCGGCCTGGGTGGACGCAAGGCCGCATCGGTGCTCAACAGCTGCGGGATCGAACTCAACGCCAACTCGATTCCCTTCGATCCGCGCAAGCCGTTTGACCCTTCGGGCCTACGCGTCGGCCTGGCGTCCGTGACCAGCCGAGGACTGACCGAGGAGCACATGCCGAAGGTCGCCGCGTGGATCGACCGCGGACTCCGAGGCGCGGCACAGCTCGACAATGGCGGCAGCGATGCCTTCATCGCCGAGGTCCGCACGCAAATCGGGGCAATGTTGGCCGATTACCCCGCGCCGGGCCTCTAGCTTCTGCCCGCGAGTCAGGTCCGGGGAAACAATGCATCTACATATTGATTGTCGACCCGAGTGACCGCAAAAATCGGAGGACCTCGCTGGAACACTCCGGGTGCAGTGTTGTCCTACCGGCGATGTTCTCCCGTCTATTCCTTTCGCTCACCCTGTTGTCCCCGCTCGTCGGCGCGCTCGGGTGTGCGCACCAACCGGCGGGCCACACAAACGCGGCCCCCGTTTTGCCCCTCGAAAAAGTTCGTCTCTACGAATCGGGGGTCGGGTATTTCGAGCGTGCAGGCCAGCTCGACGGTCGTGGCGCGGCTCTTCCAGTTCCAAGCGCCCATCTCGACGACGCGATCAAAAGTCTGGTGGTCCTCAGTCGCGATGGTTCGATCGAAGATATCTCGTTCGCCAGTCGGTTGAGTCCCGCGGTTGCGCGGGCGCGGGCAGGCCTGCCGCCGGATGCCGACGAAGAGGTCGACCTCGCCGCGGTTTTAGAGACGCTCCAAGGTTCAGGTGTCGCCCTTCGGATCGGGCGCGAACAGGTTCGCGGGCGCTTAGTCGACGTCCACCGCGTTTCTCCGGGAGATATCGGCTACCGCGATCCCGTGCCTGTCGCGGCCGCGAAAGACGATGAACCATCCTCGCAACAACCACCGCGCAGCCCGCAGCTGCATCTCACGCTATTGACCGACGATGGGACGTTTCGCCGGTTCGACACCGCCGAAGTCGATGGAATCCGTCCCCTCGATCCCGATCGGCGCCGCCGCTACGAGGCCGCCTTAGAAGCTGCCTCGTCGTCTGGTAATCAGGATGCAACGACCATGACCCTCGACGCGAGTGTCGACGGTCCGGTCCGGATCGGTTACCTCGCCGAAGCCCCGTTATGGCGCACGACCTACCGCCTCGTGTTTGCGAAGGATGCCGAGGCGACGCTGCAAGGTTGGGCCCTGGTCCACAACGACACCGACGAAAGCTGGCACGCGATCAGCCTCGAGTTGGTCAATGGCCGCCCCGATTCGTTTTTGTTTCCCCTGGCTGCGCCGCGCTACGAACGTCGCCACCTCGAGACACCGCCCAAAGAGCTGTCCTCGATCCCCCAGCTGTTGGTGACCACACCCGACGCCCAGTGGGGAGACTTTGCAGATACATGGGGTGGGCTCTCCGGGGGTGGCGGGAGCGGCTACGGCCACGGCAGTGGGGCCGGGTTTGGCGGACGCGGCAAACGGGTGCCCAAGATCCGCCAAGCCCGGGCGCGCGTGGGAGCCGGGAGCAGCGACCTCATCAACCTCGGCGATCTGGCAAAAGTTGCAGGTGCAACAGGTGAAGAGACCGAAACGGTTTTTATCTACCGCGCCCGGCGACCCCTCGACCTCGGCCCCCATCGCTCCGCACTGGTTCCGTTTCTCCACGAGTCGATCGAGGCTTCCCCGATCGTGCGCTTTGGGTCGATGCAACACGAGGCCCGACACGCGGTACGTATCGTCAACAACACCCGTAAAACCCTTCCTCCGGGTCCTGTCAGTATGTTTGCCGATGGTGGATTTATGGGCGAGACCACCCTCAACCGCCTCAAACCGGGTGAGCGCCAGTTCTCCGAAATCGGCGACGACCCCGACACGGAGCTCGAGCGCAGCGATTTCATGTTCGAGGAACATGCCCGGTATGTCGTGTTTCGCAACGATTCGGTCGAGCGCCACTACCTGCGAACCGACCGGCACCAACTCGTGTTCAAAAACCGCAGCGGGCGTGAACGCGAAGTTCACCTCGTACTCGATGTCGGGCGCAATGCGTCGGTCGAGGGCGCCGATGGCATCGACTTTGACAGCACGACCCAACAACCGCTGGCCATCTTCCGCGTGCCGCCAGGGACCAGTCCGACACGCACGTTGGTGGTCAAGCGCGGGCTGAAAATGGGTTCGGGGCTCGACTCGATCGACGAGGAAACACTGCGCAACCTGGCTGGGCTCGACGAGATTGCGGCCGCGACACGTTCGGTGCTGACGGCCGCCGCCGGTCAAGCGAAGGTCCGCGAAGATGCCCGAGCAAAGGTCCGCGAACTGGCAAGTGATATCGAAACCGTGTCCGGTGACCTCGAGCGCCTGCGCGAGCACCTCAAGGCGCTTGGAGACGGGGAGAAAGGCGCGAGTAAACCGTTGCTGACACGTCTGCTCGAGACCGAAGATCGCCTGCAACAACTTCGGCAACAGCACGCGGCAGCCGAAAAAGCGGCAGGTCGCGAACAGGAAAAATTGCGTACGCAACTACAGGCGCTGGGCGAGACGGCCCCCCAAACATCCGCGCCGGAGTCGACTTCGACTTCGCGCTGACAGTGACGTCACGACCGGAGTTCCCCCCAGGATCGTGACGTGAGTGCAGGCGCGGGTTGGCGACCAATGCCTTCTACTGCGCTCAAGTGGGGGCGAAATCACGGTTCGTCCGAAACCCGGCGGTACTGTCCGTATCACGACCCGGTTCGAGGTGGTTGAGCGGCCGGGTTATGCTCAGACCGATGTCCCCCTGGAACACGTCCGTGTTAGTCATCGGTTTGCTTCTCGCTGGTTGTGCAGGTGAGCCCGGTCCCGAGGTCGTCTCGGCCAGCGAAATCTCGACGGTCGAGCAAAATGCAGCGATCGAAGGGCGCGACGGCGGAGCGAGTGCGGTCGCGTTTGGTCGCAGCGTGTGGATCTACGGCGATACCGTGATTACGGTGGCCGACGATCACGGCCACAACTGGCATCACAACTCGATCTCATGGACCAGCGATCTCGATGCGCGCGACGGGATCACTGGATTTACCGAACCACTCGAAGACTCGGGTGCTCCGCGGCACTTCATACCGCCGTCGCCCACCGAGCTCGAGTTCAACTTGGCCCACTACGGCGACGACTGTGCCGAGCAACCGTGTGGTGCCCGCTGGGCCATCTGGCCTGGGCATCCGGTGTGGGACGCCGCCAATGAGCGTGCATTGGTCTCCTACACGCTGATCTATGCCGAGCCCGGAGACTTCAACTTTCATTCGGTCGGCGCTTCGTTTGCGATTTGGGACGAGCTCGGCACCCCGCCACAGCGCCCGGTCGTCGACCCGACGGCCGAACATCCGGACCTCCTCTGGCTCGAGGGGGAGCCGGGATTCGGTGTAGGATCATTGATCGACGGTGACTATCTCTACTCGTTTTCGTGCGATGAACCCGGAGGTGGACACCCGTGCAAGTTGGCCCGGGTCCTGCTGACCGAGGTGACGGTCCGCTCGGCGTGGGACTACTTCGACGGCGAGGGTTGGTCTCCCGACCTCGCGGACGCACGGACATTGTTTGAAGCTGCACCGATCATGTCGTGCGCATTCAACAGCCACCTCAATCAGTGGATGGTTGTCTATACACCCCCGTTTGACCACGAGATCGTCGCCCGCACCGCATCCGAGCTCACCGGACCGTGGTCGGCTCCTTCGGTCCTGTACGTCGCCCCCGAAGAGGACCCGCCGTACGATGCCCTGTGGCATCCTGAGTACGATCTCGAGGGTGGGAAGACGATATATGTGACCTACTCCCGGCACACCAGCGGGTGGTTTGGAGCCGAATTCCCGCTGGTCGAAATCAACTTGGGCGACGCAGTGATGTCCGAGTAGCCTCAGCCCCGTGCATGCACAACATCAATCCAGACATTGGCACCCTGCCCGGAGATGAAAGCTGCGCCGCGGCGGCGTGCAGCCGAGCTTGGCCTCGTCGGGGTTGATTACTCGCCCTCGTCGTCTTGAAGTCCTTCGATGTCGAGCATCTTGGCGCGCCCGATCGTTGCATCATCACTGGAAAGGAGTTCAAACGCCCGAGGATCGCGTGTTTGCAAATCGCCAGGGTTCCCGTCTTCTCCGATCAATTGCCGGATCCCGCGGCGCGAGCCGTAGTAGTTGCCCTGGTGATGATCTTCGTCGGTGTTGCACTTGCGCACGAGGGTCCGCGATATCGGGGGAAAGTTGAGCATGGCCAGCGCCTGCTCCCACAGGGTCCCGAGTTGGTTTTGGTCGGCCGGGTACTCGAGCAAGCCTGCGAGCGTGATGAGAAGACCTGCACGACGACCGAGCGGGGTGTCGAGGGGAGCCTCGGCGCCTAACAATCCGAGGTCGAGTGCCCGCCAATAGGCCTCGGCGGCGATGAGAAGGCGTTTGAGCTCCTGTGGGGTGTGGCTGAGATAGGCGTTGAACAGGACCTCTGCCTTGATGCCCCCAGGGACAGATGGGTCGTCGAGGTAGCGTACGACCGCAGGCAGGCGACCCAGCTCGACCACCGGCCCCTCGCCGGTGCGCACGTCGGCAGGAGGCTGACTCGGACTGAAAAACCCTGCCCCGGTGAAGGCGTAAAAGCGTTCACTCTCGCCCGGGAGCTCGTCCCACAACTCGCTGTACTGGGTGACGCGGTTCATGCTGCCGGCCGCCCAGCCCAGTCCCCGCGCCGCGGCACCGCTGATTTGCGAGGCGGCAACACCCGGGGCGCGCGGCTCACTCCCACCGCGCACTTTTTCGTGTATCTCCACCAATTTGAGGTCCAAAAATCCGTCGTAATAGTCGGCCTTCCCGTCGTGGTTGACATCTTCGTAGCGGGCGATGACATGGGGGTTGGCGGGCCCGACAAATTGAACAAATCCCTCGATTTGACTCTGTCGGTGGTACCACTGGGCCTTTTTGATCCGCTCGTCGATCTCGACAAAGGTCTCGCCGGCGGCCATGCCCTGCAAAACCGCGTGAAAGCAGTCCATGCCCTCTGAGGAAACGATTTTTTCGCTGCTGTTGGTGCGGAAGTAGGTCGAGTCCCACGACGAATAAATATCGGCCTGGGGGAACATCCGGGCGATGGCAAACCGCGTGGTCAGGCCCGCACATTGGGCGTTGAGCATGAGCTTGTAACCGGATTGTTGTACATCCAACGAAGCTGCCTGCATGTCGCCGGCACCGAGGTTGGCGTGGCGGCTGATGGCGAGCCCGATGTAGAAATCCTGGCTCATCTCCCAGTTTTCTTTTTGCGGGCTGCTGACCCGCATCAACACCTCGATCGGGTGACCGTCGGGGGTTTGAAACGGGGCCTGCAGGGCCCTGTAGCCGCGACTGTAAAACGCGGATGGTTTGGGCGTCCCCTCGGGAACTTCGATCTCGCTGAAGTCGTATTTGTCGCGTAGGACTTCGTATTCGCCCTCGTGGAAGTCGTAGGCCGAACACACGGCAAACCGCCAGGGCCGGCCTTTGAGTTGCTCGTAGGGGGGTGCGTTGCGACGCAGTCCGGCGAGCAACTCGCGAACACGTTGTTGCTGGACTTCGCTGACATGTGGCGCACGCATCGACATCAGGTGGATCGCGTGGGCCCGCAACTCGGGCCGCGCATGGGCACCTGTCTCGCCGTCGATCAAGTCGAGGATCGTCTGGGCTGCCGTGTGGGACATGGGGGTAAAGGCCGCGTCATCGCGTGCAGTTGCAACGATATGGGAGAGGACGGTGATGACTGCCGAACGCAACTGGGCGGCGTCGATCGGGTGTTGGGCGGCAATTTCACTTGATGCTGCAACAAATGTGGCGATCGCGGCCAGTTGGGCGTGGAGACCGGCGGCCTGTTCGAGCGAGAGACGTTCGTCGGATTCGTCCTCGTCGGGGTGAAACGGACTCGGCGGAAACAGGCAGGTAAAGGTGGTCGTCCGCCGCGACGAAACCCAACGCGCAGCGGCGACGATGGCATCGAGCGCATCGAGCCCACTCGGTGCAGGTCCGTCGCTGGACCGGCTGATGGTCCCGTCGGCGCGCAAATACAGGGAAACCGCTTTGTAGAAGGTCGAGGTCAGATTAACGGCCGCCGGTGTGGGCCGAAGTCCGGTACCGCCGACAGCTTGCAACCGCCGACGCAGGGCCCGACCCGCACCAAACTTGAGAAGGACGCGGGTACCGATTGCATCTACAATCTTTTTGCCATCCGCTTGGCTCGGGTCGGCGGACAACATGACATGATAGGGCCGATCGCCGCCGAGTAGCAGGTGGCTGCCAGCACCGCGTTCGGCCCGGTGAAAGCTGGCCTCGGCCTCGTCGGCGCTGGCGAGTACCTCACCGGTAAATTCCTGTCCCCTACGGCGCAGTCGCAGTGTCACATCACGCATCACAATCCTCCTGGCGCAGGCACATGTACATGCCGCGTCATCGGCCCGAAGGTACCACGGTCAATGTCGCGGTTTCATTCCCGCGAGCGACACACTTCCGAGGGGAGACTCAAAGATCGCCGATATGCTGCCGGTACCGCTCGATCAACTTCCGGGTGACAGGTCCGACCTGCCCGCCGTTGACAGGCACGCCGTCGAGTTCGGTCACCGGCACACACCCGCGAACCGAGGAGGTCAAAAACACTTCGTCGGCAGCGCGCAGTTGGTCGGGATAGATCGTGGTCTCGTGGACAGGTAGACCGAGGTCGCCCGCGAGCTCGCAAATCACCGTTCGGGTGATGCCCTTCAACACTCCTGTTTCGAGACTCGGGGTCAACAACCGACCGTCCTTGACCATGAAGACGTTGCTGGTTGCCCCTTCGGCGACGGCCCCACCGTGATTGAGCATGATCGCGTCCTGGGCATCGCCGCCATGCGCCTGTCGCAGCGCCTGAATGTTGTTGAGGTAGTTGCCGGTCTTGAGGGATGCGTCGAGCGAGTGCTTACTGGTCTTTTGGACATCTACGATCATGACCGAGAGCCCGCGCTCAAACAGTTCTGGCTTGGGCAGTGCAAGTGGCAATACAAAGACGACCAACAGCGGGGTGGTGGACTCCCGCGGGTCGATGGTCAGGGCACTGGTGCCGCGGGTGACCACCACGCGAACCGAGCTCTCGGGGTTGCCACTTGCCGCGAGGGTGACGTCGATCGCGTGAATGATGTCGGCGTCGGAAAATGGAATGTCGAGCCCAATCCCGGCGGCACTGCGACGCAGTCGTTCGAGGTGCCGCTTGCGTTCCACGCACTTTCCGCGAGAAGTACGCAGCGTTTCATACACACTGTCGCCGTACAAAAAACCACGGTCGAACACACTGATGGTTGCGTCTGCGGGGTCGAGGGGACGCCCCTCCGTCGACAGGTAGACTTTGACTGCCATGCGCTGCCCGTCGATAACACGAATCCCCGCGAAACCTGGCAGGTGTTTGGCCGGCGACGCAAACTCCGGGCGGGTCTTGCGCAATAACCCACAGGCCTGCGTTGGCAGGTTGACACAAATCAGCGCAAATGCCTGCCTTGCGACGGATTGAGCCCGACTGCTACCATTGTCTCGCGGTTTTGGTCACCCACCGCACACCGACTTGCGACGCATCCGCTGCCACTACCCGTCCGCCGAGACGTTCATCCAAGCACTCGACGCCCCTGGGGAGTCCAATGCCCTGCAGATCTTTACAACCGAGCGCTTCGACCCGGGCGAAGAACTGCTGGCAGAAATCTTCTTCCCCGACCTGCCGGGCAAGATGATGATCCGAGCGATCGGGATGGAGTGGCACTCGGCACGGCCACGCTTGCGCGTCCGCGCAGGTGGGAGCCTTCGTTGTACAGGCAGCGAGTGGCGAAAATTGCAGTTCCTGCGCGAGGTGGCGTCCGGCAACCAGGCGTTGACGCAACGCCGCCGCCACGTGCGACAGCCGATCCTGGTGGAGGTGGCGTGGCGACGGCAACGCGAGCGCGACACGATCCGAGCGACGATCACCGAAATCTCCGAGGCAGGAGCACTGCTACTGCTGGCCGATCACTTCCCGGAGATCGGGGAGGAGATCATCATCGAGATCACGCCGCCGGGAAGCCAACGCCCCCTCGAGGTGCAGTCGGTGATCCGCAATCACAATCACAACGACGGGGTCGGTGTCGAGTTCCTCGCCCGCGATATGGGCGGAGTCCAACGCATTCGCGAGGTCATACGGCGAATCATCGAAGACGAGTCCTCCTGACTGAGCGGGTTCTTTTTGGGCGAGAAGCGAGCCCAAAATGATGTCGCGGGTTCCATTGGCGAGCAACGGTCCGGGCGGGCTTGTTTCATAAACACGGTTCTTCTCCGAAGCGAACGTTGTCGATCTTGCTTGGAGCGTGAGGCAGTACCGAGCGTGGGCATTGGTCTGCTGCGTGGAAATATTTTCTGCACTCTAAGACATGTCTTTTGAGTACATTTAGGTTCCTTCGCTGCTCCTCCATGCACGGGATCGACATGAGAGTCTCGGACCCACCTGTTCGCGGCCGCGTACCGCGAGTACATCCTGTTGTGATGTTTGTGATGACCGTTGTGTTCGCTGGCGGTGTGCTCGCGACATCCGTCGCTTCGGCAGCTCAAACCGCGGACTCTGACGAACCTGCGACAGAACCATCCGAGGAGGCCGAAACATCAGGTGATGCGTCGAGCCCACCGGTCGATCCGGCTGTCGAATCATCGACCTCGAGTGCCGAACAACCGCTCACGACCGCTGCCTCCTCGCCCGTGTTGCCCGAACCCGGGCTTGTGCAGCTGCGACCGGTCCGCAACATGGGGGAGCTCAGCGTGTTCGCCGGTCCTTTTGTCGCCTCCGAGGCGCACGAGCTCTACGACCCCAAGCAGCCGTGGGAACGCGTTCGTCCGGGTGCGGCGATCGGGATTCGGGGTGGGTTTTACCCGTTCGGGTTTGCCGGCTTCGAACTCGAGGGAGGCGTGACCCCCTTGCGAACGGGCTCGCGCGCACGGGCGACCATGTATTTTGCCCGTGCGCACGCGGTGTTTCAGCTGCCACTTTTCAGTGTCGCTCCCTTTGCCCTGATCGGGGGTGGCATGCTGGGAACCACCGGAGCTCTGGGTTTCGATATCGATCCTGCCTTCCACTTTGGCGGCGGCGTTAAAATGTATACACATCGATTTGTTGGCTTCCGTGTCGACGGTCGAGGCTTGCTAATGACGGCATACACCCGCGAAGCCAATCGGACCGTCCACGGCGAGATGCTATTCAGCGTTGTGGTGACGCTCGGTCGCCCGGCCCGAGACTCCGACGGCGACGGCCTGCCCGATCCGGGGCAACGGGCCAAGCGAGAAGATGCATGTCCAATGATTGCAGGCCTCGCGTCCCTGCGCGGGTGTCCGGACCTCGACGGCGATGGCCTGACCGACGCAGACGATATCTGTCCGAGTGAACCGGGGCCCAAACAGCGTCTCGGGTGCCCGGGCCTCATCGACTCCGACGGCGACGGATATTTCGATCCGCGTCAGCACGACATCCCCGAGGGCAAGGTCGACCGTTGCCCGGGGCTGGCCGGCGTCCCAGAGTACACAGGTTGTCCTGTCCCGGATACCGACGAAGATGGGTTTGACGACCTGCACGATGCATGTATCGACAAGCCTGAAAACACCAACGGATACGAGGATGACGACGGCTGTCCCGACGAGATCCCGCGAGCGGTGCGCCAGATCATCGGCACAATCCAAGGGATCAACTTCAACTTCTTAAGTGCCGACCTCACCCGAGACTCCCTGCCGATCATCGAGCGCGCGGCCAAGGTGCTTGGCGACTTTCCGACACTGCGCATGGAGGTTCAGGGGCACACCGACAGCGATGGCGATTCGCACTTCAATCACGAACTGTCGCGCAAACGTGCGGAGGCGGTTCGCCGAGAGTTGATCAAGGCCGGGGTTGCGGATTCCCGGATCACGGCCGTCGGATACGGGGGCGACAAACCCAAGGCGAGCAATGACACCGAGGCCGGGCGGGCCAACAACCGAAGAATCGAGTTCCGCTTGCTCGACGAGAACGGCTTGCCCCTCGAAGTGGACGGAGCTGGCGAATGAGACATCTCGCGAACAACAAGAGCCTGCGGAGATTTGCACAGATCCTGTTTGCACAGAGTTTGATGTGGACGTTGCCCAGCTGCGCCGCTCGCTGCACCGATGATGGTCTGCTCTCCAAGCAACACGACGAGTCATGTGAGGCCGCGACCACGCAGGCGACAACCGAGATGGCCACGACGGCCGGTGATGGCGATACCGATACCGATATAACCAGTCAGTAGCACCGTTTGTTGCCACCC
>CAZUPD010000040.1:30820-59378 GCA_964621785.1 uncultured Nannocystaceae bacterium | reverse complement strand
CAGCTTGATGCTCAGACGACCAAACGAGCTGTCGACGCGGCTGAGCGGGCGTTTGGGCCGTGGCAGCGTACGCTTGCACGTGAACGTTCCGACATGTTGTTGCGGTTATATGATCTTGTCCATGCACACGTCGATGATCTCGCCTACCTGATGACGCGAGAGCAAGGCAAGCCACTCACCGAAGCGCGGGGAGAGGTTCGCTACGCGGCGGGATTTATCCGCTGGTTTGCCGAGGAAGCGCTGCGAGTTTATGGCGAAACGATTCCGACGCCACGACAAGGATCGAGAGTTTTAGTGCTTAAGCAACCGATTGGTGTCGTCGCAGCGATCACTCCGTGGAACTTTCCCCTGGCGATGATCGCCCGCAAGCTCGCACCAGCCTTGGCAGCCGGGTGTACCGCGGTGATCAAACCGGCTCCCGAAACCCCGCTTTCGGCACTCGCATTGGCCGAGCTCACCCAGCGCGCAGGATTTCCTCCGGGGGTCGTCAACGTGGTCACCGGGGATGCGGCGATCATCGGTAAAATCTTCACACAAAGCCCGGTTGTCCGCAAACTTTCGTTCACCGGCTCCACGGCTGTCGGAAAATTGCTCATGCAACAATCAGCCCAAACCGTTAAACGAATTTCCCTCGAGCTCGGGGGTAATGCGCCGTTTATCGTGTTTGGCGATGCCGATCTCGATGCCGCGCTCGACGGTTTGATGGCCTCCAAGTTTCGCAACTCCGGCCAGACCTGTGTGTGTGCCAATCGAATTTTTGTACACACATCCATCTACGATCGTTTTGCCCAGGCGTTGGCCACACGCGTTCAACAACTCAAGGTGGGACCGGGGACCGACGAAGGGGTCGAGCAGGGGCCACTGATTCACGAGCGGGCGGTCGCCAAGGTCGAGGCCCACCTCGCGGAGGCAACGGCCTGCGGGGCCAACGTCGTGTGCGGCGGTCGCCGGCACGCCCTCGGGGGAACCTACTTTGAACCGACCGTACTGACCGGCGTGCGTCCAGACATGCGGGTCGCGCGTGAGGAGACGTTTGGCCCGGTCGCACCCCTGATCGCGTTTGAGTCCGACGAGGAGGTTCTCAAATTTGCAAATGCAACAGATTACGGACTCGCTGCCTACTTGTATACCCGCGACCTCGGACGGGCCTTTCGCATCTCCGAAGCGCTCGAGTACGGGATGGTGGGTGTCAACCAGGGCATGATTTCGACCCCAGAAGCACCGTTTGGTGGGGTGAAGCAATCCGGCCTCGGGCGCGAGGGCTCCCACTTTGGTATCGACGAATTCCTCGAGCTCAAGTACGTGATGATGGGGGGGATCTAGTTGTCTGTACAACAGCAACTGAGTCGGGGGCAGATCCTCGGCTACGGGATCGGTGCGCTCGGAACGGGAATCTACACCACGGTCCCGGGATTGTTGTTGGTCTACTACATGACCGATACCCTGGCGATTGCAGCAGGCCTCGCGGGCCTCGCCGCGGTTGTCCCCCGGATCTGGGATGTCGTCACCGATCCGTTGATGGGCATGATCAGCGACTCGACACGCAGTAAAATGGGGCGTAGGCGACCCTATTTGCTCCTCGGCGGGATTGTCCTACCCTTGGCTTTCGCCGCGCTGTTCGCAACCCCCGACCTCGGGTCGACCTGGATGTTTCTCTATGTATTTGCAATGTACATTTTATGTGCAACTGCATTTACGATCTACGCGGTGCCCTATACAGCGATGCCTGCCGAAATGACGCGGGACTATCACGCCGGTACATCGCTGATGTCTGCCCGGATGGCGTTGATGACCGTCGGGATTTTACTCGGTGGTACTGCACCGATGATCGTCAAGGCTGCCGGGGGAGGGGCCGAGGGCTATCGCTTGATGGGTCTCTGCATCGGTGGCGTGATGATGCTAGGCCTGTTGGGTGCATTTTGGGGTACACGAAGCGCGCCTCAACTGGCCGCCTCGGAAAACGTGCCACCGTGGCGCGAACAACTCTCGATCGCTCGCGCAAATCGCCCGTTCGCCATCCTGTTGACCGCCTATGTCACGCAGTTGATGGGGGTCGGCTGTGTCCTCACCGCGGTCCCGTTTTTTGCAAAGTATGTGGTCGTCGAAACCGGACTCGCCAGCGAGGACCTCGTGACGGTGTTGTTCTTATGTTTGGTCGTGCCAACGGTGCTGACGATGGTGCCGTGGACCATGCTGTCCAACCGAATCGGCAAGCGAGCGGGCCTTCTGTGCTCGCAGGCTCTGTTTGCGATCGGAGCCTGCGGGTTGTGGTGGAGTGCGGAGCACTCACTTTTGCTGGTAGCCCTCAATACAGCTGTGCTCGGCGTCGGATTTGCAGGTACACAGTTGTTTCCCTACGCGATGCTCCCGGACACGATCCTGTTTGACCAGGCGAAGTCGGGGATGCGACGCGAAGGCATCTACAGCGGAGTGTGGACAGCGGGGGACAAAGGAGGGCAAGCGGTTGGAGTCGGGATTACGTCGGCTGTCCTCGCAGTGACCGGGTTTGTCGAAAGCGGTCCCAGCGAGCTGGTCACACAACCCGAACTCGCTCGCACGGGGATCGCAGTTGCAGGGACGTTTGTACCTGCATTGATGATGCTGTTGTCGGGGGCGCTGTTGTGGCGCTACAATCTCGGTAGCGAGGCGGTCGAAAAGCTCAAGGCCACAGTCGAGTGAGTGGCTTGTTTGAATCTACTAGTCGGGCTCCGGGTCGACTTCGGGTTCCGGGTCGACTTCGGGTTCCGGGGCAGCCTCGGGCTCCGGGGCAGCCGCGGGCTTTTGCTCAAACTCCGATCTGATAGGTGCGCTGAGGAAATCTTCACAGACACCTGCCATCTCCTTCGAGAATTCCGTGCAGCGCGTGATCTCATCCTTTTTCGGCTTCTCACCCGGTTTGAGCGAAACCCAGCCCGTCGCTGCTTGAACCCCCTTGGCTGCTACGTCCCGCACGTCCTGCGCGACTTCCCAGGCGACGCAATCCGCCCAACATTTGAGGCTCAGTCCCTCTGCTCGGGAGTACTCTCCCCCGACTTGTGTTTTCGCGACGGAGCATGCACCGAGGAGAACCGCGAGCATTCCGATAGAGACATGAATTTTTAAGGTATGAGAACGCATTAGAGAACCTCTACACTTTCGGGGTCTTCGTCGAAATCGTCAGGGTTATCAATGTCATCACTATCGTCACTGCCACCCTTTGCTTTTGTGCAGACAAAGCGATAACTGACCCCGCCGCCGTAGCACATTTGCGAGCACGGCTGCGCAATCGAATATCCCGACGCACAGACGGGATCGCGGAGTTCGTAGGGCCCCGGAGCGGGACCCCAGCACCCACACTGGAGGCGTAGCCGACCCGCGGGAAACCCCTTGAAGTTTGGGTCCATGGCCTCGAGCGTGTTCCGACACCAGCTTTCGTCCTTCGAGAACTTGACACAGCGATCGGCATACTGTGTGTGTGCTCGACACGTCTGTTCACACTTGAAGTTACCCTGTCCTGTTTGCCAGGTGGAAACTGTACACACTCCGCAAAGGAGTGATGCCGTAGCGAGGGACGCAATTTTTAGCATGATATCCTCCCCACGCTACCATCGACAGCTTGCGCGTTGCAAACGATGACCGATGGGGATTTGTCCCCACCTGCGCCGTTGATGGTCGCATTGCCACTACATGGGGGATGACATCGCGCGTCGTCCAAACTAGAACCGACCGACGAAAGAAACCCCGCGCAGGTCGAAGGCCGCCATCAAGCGAGCGGGTCGAATCGCCAAGAAACTGACAAGGCTCGCGCTGATGAGGCCGAGACCAGCTCCGAGAAGTGCACTCGCGGCCGCCCGCTCGCGCGTGCTCCGGTACAGAGCGCCCACGTCGTCGCCCGTGATCGCCAGCTGACTGAAGGCGCGGTCGAGGGGCTGGGTACGCAGGCCGACCCACAGACTTCCTCCAATGATCGCGGCGGTTCCGGCAACGAGTGTCGGCACCAACACGCGACGTTGGTTGGCGTAGCGCACCGTGAAGCTACCCGCGGCAAGACCGACGGAGCTGGCGAGCAACCCAAAACCAGTTGCACGTACATTCATCGGTGCGATCAGGTTCGCCTGGCACGTCCGTCCCTGGTTGTCCGGGGTCTCACAGCTTCCCCGGTTGAGATCGACCCGCAAGCTCTCGGTCTGTCGCCGAAGTTGAAGATGCCCGGCTACAGCCAAGCCTATCCCCGTGGCAGCAGCCGCACCCGCAGCGATTGCGAGACCTCCGGCGACGCGAACTCGCGAACGGGGAATCGGCGGCAATGTGTCTTCTTCAGCGGGTTGCTCGATTTGGGAGAGCGAGACACGAAGGGGTTTGGTCGTCGGCTCGGTCAGCGTCAGCGAGCGCTCTTGCGGGATCGCGTGCGGAGCGGAGATCGTCAGGTCCCAGGTGCCACGGTAGAGGGGAAGAACACAGGTATCTCGCTGATTGGGGATGACACAGCTCACCTGTGTGTGTGCGGCGCCCAGGGATTGTGCAGCGACGGTGACAGGATGCCGTGCCATGTCCTGAGAACGTTGTATGAGCAAGTTGATCGGAGGGTTGTGATCGTGCACTGCGGGTCGCAGGACGACGGGGGAGGACGTGTCCAGTCCATTTGCGGAGACATCGAGCAGTTGCTCGAAGTCGTCGACCCCAGGCCCCTGTACGCGTAGTGTCCACAGCCCCGGGTCGAGATGTACTTGCAAGAAAAATTGTCCGTCCATGCGTCCGATCGCCGTCGCCTGGAGTGGGCGAGCCCGTTGCTCGGCGTGGCGTTGGGCGCTGACCGTGAGGCCGCGAACCGACTCGGGGATGTCGACCGCGAGCGAGACCGGAACGAGTTGTGAGTGGAGGCGTTTGAGATCGGCGTTGCGACGGGATATGACATCCTGCGAGTACTCCTGGGGAACCTGGAGACGTGCGAGGCAATCACGGGCGAGCGCGAGGTCCCCGCGGGCTTCCCAGGCGGCAGCCGCCGCAAAGGCATGTTCGGGCAGGCCGCTGGTGAGCCACTTGCGCTCGTGTGCGAGGGCGACCTGGAGCTCGCAGTTCCGCGCAACGACCTCTGTGTCGTTGGTCGTTTCGGACCTCGAATTTGATGCAAGTACAATTTTTTTGCAGTCGGGCCGCTCCGGTGCCGGAGCCGTGGCGAGGGCCAGTGCGAGTGCGAACCTAGCAAACATGTCGAACGCGGCGAGTGTATTTACAAAACAATGGTTGCGATAGGTCTGCGCTCACAACCGAAGATGCTCGACCTGCGTACAGAATCGTTGAATGTACACCGTTGGTTGCAGCCGATGTCGCGGACCTTGATAGCCAATGGTCTTGTCCGTTTGCAACCCCTCATGACCGAGCCCGTGGGTGAGAATCCAAGCTCTGTGGACCTAGTCGTCGACCTGCGCCTTTGTCGCTGTACAACCATACCTCCAATGGTTCCATGAATTTGCAGCCAGCAGCCGAACCTCGGTCTCCTACTTGCATCTGCATGAGGATAGTCCTTGATGGAACCGCCGGGGAAGGGTACACCCGTCGGGTCCATGCACCTGCAATCACTGTGGCTGATACTAACTTCGACGCTGCTGTGCGGCTGCATCGATGGATTTGCCGACAGCACCACAGAGGTCCCGACAACCGGCGAGGGGTCGAGCGATGGGGTTGTGCCCGGGCTCGAGACGCCTCAGCCGGTCGAACCCCAGCCGACCGAGCCGACCCAAGGGGATGATGACAGCAATGGGTCGGGCGATGATTTTGTGGAGGGGTGTGGCAACGGAGTCGTCGAAGATGGCGAGTCTTGCGACGATGGAGATAACTCTCCAAATTGCGATGCGGACTGTACCTTTGCTCAGTGTGGTGATCTGTTTACGAATGCGGCGGCCGGCGAGGATTGCGATGGTGGCGGCGTCGATACGTTCCAGTGCAACTTCGACTGTACAAAGCCGACCTGTGGCGATGGCTACCTTAATACGGTTGCTGGCGAGAAGTGCGAGCCCGGTGAGTTCAGCGAGGACTGTGATATCGACTGTACCGAACCAGCCTGCGGAGACGGTGTTTTCAACCCGATTACCGAATTTTGCGAGTCCAACCTCGTCAACACTCCCGAGTGCGACGCCGACTGTACGAAGCCGGAATGTGGCGACGGCTTCACCAATGCGTGGGCGAACGAGACATGCGATGACATCGTCGACACAGCGCTTTGCAACGCAGAAACCTGTGCGGTCTCGAAATGCGGCGATCACTATGTGAATGCGGCTGCAGGTGAGGAGTGCGATGACGGCGAGGACACCGCGACCTGCGACAGCGACTGCACGTTACCGGTGTGTGGCGATGGCTACTTCAACGAGATGGCCGAAGATTGTGAAGCGGGACACTTCCCGCCCGACAACATGGGATGCCTCGAGTGCAAATGGGTGTGCAAGTGGGGCTTTGGCGACTGCAACAACAACCTCGAAGATGGGTGTGAACACTCGGTGTTGTACGATTCGGACAACTGCGGAAGTTGTGGCACGATTTGCCCGATCGGGACCGAGTGCGTCCACCAAGTGTGCGAGCTATGAGCGAAGCGAAACCCCTCTCCATCGTCATCATTTCTGGTAGCCATCGCAAAACCTCCCAGTCGCGGCGGGTCAGTGACTATCTCGCCAGTCGGATCGAACAACGTCCGGGCCCGGATACTGTCGAGATCGTCGATTTGAGCGAGAACCCGTTGCCGCTGTGGAGCGAGGAGATGTGGTCTGATCGAGCGAGTGCATATGCACCAAATTGGGCGGCGATGTCAGCCTCGCTCGACGCCTGCGACGGGGTGATCGTCGTGAGTCCGGAGTGGGGTGGAATGGCTCCGTCGGGGCTCAAGAATCTGTTTCTCATGTGCAAACAGGAGCTGGCCCACAAGCCAGGGATGTTGGTCGGTGTGTCGTCGACACGCGGCGGATGTTATCCGGTCGCCGAGTTGCGAGTCAGTAGCTACAAAAACACACGACTGTGCTACATCCCCGAAAATATCATCCTCCGCGATGTCGAAGAGCTGTTCCATGGGCCAGAAGCGAAGAACAAGGACGATGCCTATCTCCGCGGTCGGATCGACTATTCTCTCGGCGTGTTGAGCCTCTACGCCCACGCGCTGCGCAATGTTCGCGGGAGTTCGATGATCGACCTCAAGGCCTATCCGTTTGGTATGTAGCTACATTGATTCCCGCTGCTTGGCCTCGTCCCAGTAGCGGTCGAGGCGTTCGAGCCCGGCGTTTGTGGGGTCGATCCCGTCGGCGTGACAGCGGGCCATCACGTGGGCAAACCGGCGTTCGAATTTTCGGTTGACGGCGTGTAGGGCATCTTCGGCAGCGATGCCGAGTTTCTGGCCGAGACGCACAAGGACGAACAAGACGTCGCCAAACTCTTCGCTCATCGCCCGGTGGTCGCCCTGGACCCGAGCCGCTTCAAACTCCGCCCACTCTTCGCGAAATTTGGCGAGCGGGCCCTCGAGGTCGGGCCAGTCAAACCCAACCGCGGCGGCTTTGTCCTGTAACCGCCAGGCCCGCTGCAAGGCGGGCAGTGCCTGCGGAATACCAGCAAGCGGGTCTTTCGGACGTGTTTGGTTGGAGCCGCGCTCACGGGCCTTGAGCTCGGCCCACTGTCGCGCAACCTGGTCGGCATCGAGTCCAGGCTGTGCTTCGGGGCCAAAGACATGGGGATGCCGGCGGATCATTTTGTTTCGGATCGCGGCGATGACATCGTCGATGTCAAAGGATCCTTCACGCTCGCGCAAAGCCGCTTGAAACACGATCTGAAGTAGGAGGTCGCCGAGCTCGGTGCGGTGAGTGTCGGGGTCGTCCATGGCCTCGAGCACTTCATAGGCTTCTTCGATCAGATAGGGCCGCAGAGTGTCGAGGGTCTGTTCTCGATCCCAGGGGCAACCATCCTCGGCGAGGAGCCGATCCATGAGGTCGCGCAGGCCATCGAGGCCCGGGCGAAGATCGGGGTCGGTGCTGCGCTTGGGTTCGCATGCGGCCGCGGTGTGCAGATCGGTGCAGTCGCCCAGAGTCGGGGCGAGGGCACAAATTTCGGAAACGGGTGCGTCTGCGATCGACACTGCGCGAGCCATACCACAATGCTCGCCGGTGATCCCTCGGTGGCACCGGCCGTGGTGAAGCTTCCATCGATCTCGGCACAACGGTGTTGAATGCCACTGCGGCGTGACACGGTGTTCGCGGGTTCGCGGAGCTTTTGCGGGCATCGGAAGGTGCGGCAAACGTCCGGAAAAACGCGTGCTGACAGCATCGCGCGGGTGCGTGGACAGTTCGAGTTTTCAGCTCTGAAGCTGCGTGCTACCGTCGTCGGGCCCTCACTTGCAGGGCATTTCACTGACTTGGCGGTAGCATCGCTTGTCCACACAGCTGAAAGTTCACTTCGAAGATCACCATCCCCTCCAACGCGTCTTGGGTTCGGCCGGCAAGAGTTCAGGCACCCAGCGACTGAGCGAGGAAACCGGCGTCCAGCTCCACGTCCGCGGCAGCGATGTCACCCTCGAAGGTGACCTCCAGCAGGCCCAGATCGTCGAGCGGTTGTTGCGACAGATGTACGCCCTCGCCAGGGATGGGACACCGGTGCAACCCGCAGATCTCAGCCGCGGTCTCGAGGTGTTGCGCCGCGATCCACAGGCCGACCTGCGCACGGTGTTTCTCGATGTCGTGATCACCCGCAGCGGCAGTCGCAAACCGATCGCGCCACGGACACTGGCCCAAAAACGGTATATCGAATGTATACGCAAATATGATCTGACCTTCGGTGTCGGCCCCGCGGGGACAGGGAAGACCTACCTCGCCGTCGCCATGGCGGTCCGCATGTTGCTCGACAAACAGGTTCGAAGAATCATCCTCGCAAGGCCGGCGATCGAGGCCGGAGAAAACCTCGGATTTTTGCCAGGGACCCTAGAGGAGAAGGTGAGTCCGTACATGCGACCGCTGTACGATGCACTCCACGATATGCTCGACGCTGCCAAGGTCGCGCGGATGATGGAGCACAACGTCATCGAGATCGCGCCGCTGGCCTATATGCGCGGGCGGACGTTGGCGGAGTCGTTTGTCATCCTCGATGAAGCGCAAAACACCTCGGTCGAGCAGATGAAAATGTTCCTCACCCGGATCGGCGTCGGGACCCGGGCTGTTGTCACCGGCGATCCGTCCCAGTTCGACTTGGGCGACGGCCACCGCAGCGGACTCGCCCACGCGCTCAAGGTCCTTCGCGGGATCGATGAAATCGCCGTCAACCGGTTTACAGCGGCGGATGTCATGCGTCACGCCCTCGTCCAGAAAATCATTCTGGCCTACGACCGCGAACAGCAGCGCCGCGTGGAGCGTCGACGCGAGCGCACCGGGGGTCATCGACCCGTGTCGGCGAACGGCTCCGAAGATGCAAAGTAGGCGACCGGCCAAATCGGTGATGATACACTTACGCTGAACGTTGCGCAGGGAAACAGGTATATGCACGGAATTCCGATCGAGTGGTTTTCGGCCGATCGCGGACAGGTCGGCACCGATGTTCGACGTGTCCTTCGACGCCGTCTGCGGGTGGCGAGTCGCCGGATCGGGATCCCCCGAGGAGGGGCAGGTTCCGTGTCGATCCATCTCGTCGACGATAGCGAGATGACACGGATCGCTCGCGAACAACTGGGCAAGCGCGGACCGACCGATGTGCTTTCGTTTCCAACCACAGGTCAGGGATTCGGCGTGCCCAACCTCGGCCTCGGCGATATCGTGCTCAATGTCGATGCGGTGTCCCGCCAGGCGAGGCGAGATCAGGGGCGACAAACGGTCGCCGCGGTCGGTTCGGATGCTTGGCTCGACGAGGCCACGGTGTTGTTGATCCACGGGCTGGTTCACCTTCTCGGCTACGATCACCGAACTCGTCGGGAGGGCAGGGCGATGCATCGAACTGAGCTCCGCGGGTTGCGGGCAGCGAAGGTCGCCGATATTCCGCGGCCGTATGGCTGTCGACCTGCGAGCGCGTGAATTCACTTCGGTGTATCGGCACTCCCCTCGACCGGCGATTCGTCAGTAGTGACGAGTCCAGTTCCATGTGGCTGAACTTCGGACAACAGCTTGCAACTGCTGGGCCGACATGAAATGTCCCGCGTGGGGCGACCCGCGAGAAAAACCGCCGGTTGCTGGACGCGTTGAGGCGAAAAAGCCTATAACCGCGGGGTGTTTGTACGCGGCTGTCTTGCGTTTGCGCTCGTGCTTCTGCCCGTGACAGCCTCTGCGGCTCCGGGCCCACAACCCGAGTCCACCACCTCGGGACCATTGCAGGCGACCGGCACCCTCGAACTCTACGGAGGTCGAGATGGGGGCTCGCTTCAGGTTCGTGGTGCCGGTACACGGGCGGCCGTCGACCTCGGTCCGGGTGAAACAGTGCGTATGCAACTACCTCCGGGCGGGTATACGATTTCAGGGTACGGTGATGCTCCGGCGGATGTCACCGTGCAAGGCGGGGGCAAGGTTCAGTACGCGCTTCCCGGTCAGCCCGAGGCACGATCCGCCGAGGTACCCAAGGCGTCCGGAGTCCAGATCGCGGCGCCGAGCAAACGCAAACGAAAGCGCAAAACGTCGGGTGCCAAGTGGAAACGCGTGGTCGCGCCGCTGGTGTCGATCATCCTCCCGGGCGGCGGCCAGATGGTCAACGGGGAGGTCGGCAAAGGCTTTGGGATGTTCCTGGGGGCCGTGTCGATGTTCGCCGCAAGCTCGGCACTTGCAAATGCAACAGATCCACTCGAAGGGGCGCGACCCGGGCAACTCAGCGATAGTTTTCGTACCGAAGTGTTAACCTCGGCCGGCTACGGGGTGTTGACCGGTGGCCTGCATCTGCTGTACGCCGGCCAGATCCTCGACGCCTATCGCGGCGCCGCCGGTATCGAACGGGTCAAGCCCCGCAGGCGCCACCGCATGGCCATCGAGATGAATCGCATGGCGAGCGTCGGCTACCGCGTCGGCGATCCGGCGGCGGACTTCTACGCCGACTGGAACGTGTCGCTGATGGTCCAAGTGTTCAAGCGTCTGAGCGTGGGCATGGGCGACATCAGCTTCAAAATGGGGACTTCCAACCGGACGACATTCCAGGCCGGGCCGCGACTGCACTACCGCGTGTTCGACCGCAACCGGTTTTGGATCGGACTCGGGGCGGGGGCCATCTTCCAAGGATCGGTGGCCGACAGCCAGCCTCGGCCACTGGCCATCGACGCGCCGCCACCCGGTCGCGAGGCGTCGTTTGCTGCGATCCCCTACGGCCAAGCCGACTTTCGCTACTTCATCCTCGACCGTTGGTCACTCAACCTCACGCCGCGGGTGAGTGCACCGTTCGGCACCCGTTTTTTCCGCAGCGATGCGGCCATTCCCAGTCACGCGGTTACCTTTGAGCTCGGCACCGGGGTGGCGGTCTACTTTTAGGAAGTGCGAACCATGTCCATGTATGCACATCTAAACCGGGGACGTCACGCGTTTGTCCACGCGCTTCAGGGGGCGGCATCTTTGCAACCTCGGCGAACCTCCTGGTGTCTCGTCGGTTTGCTCGCCTGTGTGGCGGGATGTATTGTCGGGCAACGCGGAGTTGTCGAGTTCTCGGCCGAGTACCCGCTGTCCGAGATCCAGGCCCTGCGCGTCGATCTTCCCGATACGCCGCTGAGTGTCCGCGGTGATCCGCTGGGCGAAACTCTGAACCTCGACGGCTATTGGTTTTCGGTCGGCGGATCGGCGACCGTCGCCCAAGAACACGCCGAGGTGCCCGAGCTGGTTTACGACCGCGACGGCGCGTTTGCCCAACTCAGCGCCTTGGTACCGGTTGAGCTGCGTCAGCTGATCGACCTCGAGGTCGGTGAAATCACCGTGCCCGAGGCCCTCGACATCGAACTTCTCACCGGACTTGGCAATGTCGAAGTGACCCATGTCATCGGCAACGTTTCCGTCGATGTCGAAGCCGGCCATATCACCGTCGCCGGTGGCGACGAAGGGGTTGCCGCTCGCACTCGCTACGGCGATGTCGAGATCCGGTCGCCCGGCGCGGTCGAAGCGACGACCAGTGCCGGCTATGTCCGGGTGACGCAGACGGGTGTCGGGGGTAATTCGATCTTCGCCGAGTCCAACGACGGTGATGTCCGGATCGAAATTCTGTCCGACGCAAATCTCAACCTCGACCTCTACGCGACCGGAGATATCCGGGTCCAGACGTCAACGGTTTCGACGGTTTCTTCCGGCGAGTTTCACCGCGAAGTGGGCAACGGCAGCGTCGACATTCACGCATTAGCCGTCGGTCACGTGACGGTTGTCCTCCTCGAGCCGGAGTAACCCGGCCGTTTGGAGTTGCGTTCGGCCGGCGAGACATGGTAGGCCCGTCCGACCTGCCAGAGTGGCGAAATTGGTAAACGCAGCGGACTCAAAATCCGCCGAGGTAACACTCTTGTCGGTTCGAGTCCGACCTCTGGTACTTCGCCGTTCTCCACGCTCGAGACGGTCTGTTTGCGAATCACAACAGCGAAAGTTCGAGCGAGGTCATGTGTCGAGAACATCTCTGGGCTGCGCATGTTCGGAGCCCGTGGGTTTTCTCGGTGCACGACCACTGCGATTCACAACCCAACCTCGAAGATCCTGCGCGAGACGGCACGGGAGAAAAGCCCGGGCTGCGAGCCCAACAGGCTGGTGAGATGTGCTGGCGAGCCTGACCCCGACGACAAATCTCGCACGTCATCTGTTGTGTGCGGTCCCGCAGATGACCGATCCCAACTTTCACCACGCGGTCGTGTTCCTCCTCGATCACAGCGAAGAAGGGGCGTTTGGCTTGGTGCTCAACCACCCGCTCGAGTCGTCCGCCACGTCCGATGTGCTCGAGCCCCTCGGACTTGTGTGGCGCGGCGGCGACGCAAAGGTTGTGCGCTACGGCGGTCCCGTCGAACGTATGCGGGGATTTGTGCTGCACAACCGCGAAGGGTGGGATCCACTGGCCGAGGAACTGTTCCCCGGTATGTTGCTCACGACCTCGCTCGATGCCGTGGTCAATTCAGGGCGCCACGAAATCGGCGGAGAAGAAGGTTCGCAGTTCGTGTTTTTGCTCGGCTATGCCGGCTGGGCGCCAGGCCAACTCGAGGGGGAAATGACAGCTGGTGGATGGGTCGCCGTCCCGGTTGCCGGAGTGACAAGTCCTGTGCTGAGCATCGGCATCCGGCCTGAGAAACTTCTCGCGCCCAACCCCGACAGCTTGTGGCGAGACGCGCTGGCTTCGATCGGCATCAATCCCGGTCGCATGATCAGCGGACAAACCTACCGGGCCTAGCATCATCCAAGGGTTCGCCGACTTCCGACGCGAGAGCGTTTACCGCAACGCGAGGTCAGGCTAGACAATCGCAGGTGCGTTTTGTAAGTTTTCGCTAGCGATTTTGGATCTCTGGGAGACGAACGTTGGCACGTTACAACTTAACTTTTGGTTTTCTCGCCACTGCATTCGCTTTGGTTCCTCTCACCGCGACGGCCACTGGTCCCGAGGTTCTCGACTCGGTCGATTGGCTCGAGCGCCCAGCAGTCACCGAACCAGAGACGCTCCTCGAGTACGCGATGGGGGTTGATGTCGCGCCTGAAGATCAACCCGAGCCGTTTTGGATCGGCACCAACCTCCACGATGCCGAAAGTCTGACAACCTCCTCACTGGCAGCCATGGGTCTCGAAACTCGGGCGCTCAACTTTCCACCGACCCCCGGCGTGTTGGTGATGGCGATGAGCGGCGTGACCCTTCGCCCCTACTGCGGCGGTGGTGGTCAATCGGCAAACGGAGCTCTGAATTGTAGTCCCTTGGTCTCGAACGAAGTGAATTTCCCGGCCTACGGAAACGACCAGACCCAGGCAACCGCATTCCAAAAACTAGCGAACTACTACAAAGACTTCAACATCGTCATGTCGACCGTACGCCCGCCCGACTGGGTTCCGTACACACTGTCGGTCATCGGCGGTACGTCATCGCTGGCTGGTCAGGGAAACGGTGTGTGTGGCATCGCAAACGTCGCCTGTGACGGGGCCAAGCGCAACCACGTGTCCCTGACGTTTCCCGACTCCTGCGGGAGTGTTGCCGAAATTGCGGCACAGGAGACCGCCCACAACTGGGGTTTGGAGCACACCGACATCCAAAGTGACCTCATGTATCCGTACGTGACCGGGGGGAACAACTCGTTTCGCGACGAGTGCATGGATATCTCCCACGCAACCGGCAATGGGATCACCCAGTGCCCACAAGCTCACGAGTACTACTGCCCCAACGGCGACGGTGAACAACAAAATTCCTATGCCGAGCTCATGGGGGTGTTTGGGCCGCGGGAAGCCGACGAGGTCGCCCCGACAATTACCAACATCCAACCGAGCAACGGCAGTACGTGGACCACTGCCGACTCGTTTGTGATCACCGCCTCGTTTGCCGAGAACACAAACTTTTTGGCGGTCAAGTGGGACTGGCTCGAAGGCCTGCCCGAGAACCTGTCCGAAGGGTACAGTCGTTGTACCAACAAGGTTTGTGACGACGAGTATCCCGCGTGGCGCGATATCACCGAGCCGTACGACTTCCTCGCCTTCAACCAGCCGCCGGCCGGCACCTACGTGATGAAGGTCGAAGCCATGGATTCGTACGGGAACTATGTCTCCGAGACGATCACATTTACGGTGATCGAGGACGATGAGCCGTCCACCACCGGGATGCCGGGTGAAACGGAAACCGGTGGCGAGTCCGAGTCCGATTCCGATCCAACAACTGGGGGCGAGACCACCGGAGGGGACACCGAAGCGACCACTGGCAACGAGACCGCCGGGCCTTCTGAGACCGATCCGACGGTTGCAGGCACAGACTCGACCACCGGTGAGGAAGATATGGACGAGGGGTGCGGGTGCGTGACGAACCAAGTGCCTCCGCTGTCGGCCGGGATGTTGCTGCTCCTCGCCGCCGTCGCACTTCCCCGCCGACGCACGCGTTAGCCTCGACGACTTCGCGCGACCCGATATGTCGCCTCGGATGCAGCGTCTCGACAGCGGTACAATGGACAACCGGTGAAGGACAGGAACATCGCTGCGATCCTCGCGTTTGTCGTCGGCGGGATGGGTGCGCATCGCTTCTATCTCGGTCAACCCGGGCTCGGGATGCTCTACCTCGCGTTTTGTTGGACACCGATCCCCTGGGTACTGGCGTTTTTCGAGTTCGTCTCCTTGGCGTTGATGGAACAAGATGCGTTTCATCGGCGCTTCAACGGGATGTTTCTCCTCAGCGAAGCCGGAGTGGGGTACTCGCCGATGCTTCCCGACCCGTTCCAGGCGGTGCACGCAGGTCCGCGGGCGATTCGCCCAGTGCAGACTTGGGAGCCACCTCCTGTTGCGACGACACGAGCGATTCGACCGCGTTTGGGTGCGCCTGAGCCGGCCCTCGACCCGGAGCCGATGTTGCGGGATCTCGACCGGAGACGCGACCTCGGTGAGTTCGATGATTATGCATATGCACAGGAAAAACGCCGAATCATCGACACCTACTCGCTGTAGCCCCGCGTAGGCTACTTGGTAGCAGCTGGTTTTGCCGACGGTTGTTGCAGCTGCACCTTGATCTCCACGGGCTCGGTCGTTTGATGGAGTGCGAGGCCGACCAACTGCTCGGCGAGACACTGCTCGAACGCTGGCTGCGACGCCGGTTTGGTCCCGGTCACAGCGAGCCCTTGGCGGACCCCCTCGGCGAAGGAGAGCGCCACCTCAATCGAGAACTTCTTGGGCAGTTGGCCGCGCAGCTCGGGGATACACGCAAACAGCGACTTTGCCCGCAACTCGACGCGTTGTTGGTCACCCGGCTGCAGTGCCCGCGACTGCTCGATCGAGACCAACACCTCGCGTTCGGCGAGCTCGAGACGTTGCGTCAGCATCTGTTGGGTCGGGCCAGGGCGCTTGCCCGCGGTGTCGACAACCGGCGGGACCTCGATCTGGGTCACCGGGAGCCACACGACCCGTGTAAATACACGTTGTGGACCCCCGACCAATGCGAGCAAAAGTCCGCGCAGCTGCTGGATCGCAACATCCTCAGAAAGCGAGAGGGTCACCATCGCCTCGCGGTGATAGGCTTTGCGCAACTTCTGGACAAACGCAAACAGATCGGTGGTGTAGGGCGGGGGAATGGCGAGCCATTGATCGCCGAGGCGAAATTGGGGGCCTCGTCCACTTAGATGGATGTGCAATCGACTTGGCTTGCCCACGGCCTGGTGGGCCCGTTTGGGTTCGAGGTCGAGGGGAATCGCCGTGATCACCACTCCGTCGGATTCGGGGATCCGCGGCTCACTCACCGCAAACTCGACACGCGCAGTGTTGGCGGCTGCTAGGTGACCCAACACCGCGGTGAGCTCAGGTGCGGGGACCGCCTCATCGACGGCGAGCAGGACTGTCCCACGCCCGTCTTGGGCGACCGCGGTCACCAACGCCTGGGCGATGGCAGGACTTTTTGGTGTGCCTACAACTTGTTGTGGACGCCCGAGATCGACGACGACTTCACCGGGCGTGACCCGGACGATCGGCCCGTTGGATTCGGCGACACCCGTGCCCGCCGGCATCTTCGCCATTTGGAACAACGGTTCGCGCGAGGCCGGCAGCATGCTGGCAAGTGTCTGGACAAGTTCCCGATCGGCCGCGACCCGGGCGGCGGCGATCGACTGCCACCGCGGATCGGCGACGAGGGGGGCGAGCGAGGCTTCGAGCAATTTGCCCAACTCGCTGGCGCCGGGCATTGCCGGCCGCACATGGACCGCACGCAGATCATCTAGCAGCGCCTCGATCGAGTCTTGTTGTGTATACAATGCATGGGTGGCAATCTCGCTGCGACGCGCGGGTGCAGCCGAGGCAGCACCTGCGAGGCTACCGCGAATGTGATCGTACAGGCGCCACTGGGCATTGTCGGCGACCCGGGGATGACCCTCGCGTACCAACGTGCGGTAGGCGGTGGTCTGTGCCGAGAGATCGTCGGCATCGCCGGGGCGGTACAGATCACTTGTGAGCAAGTTGATCGCCGAGGCGAGAAATACCTGCTCATCCTCGCCGAGGCCGGGGGCATCCTCGAGGGAGAGGGCTTCATCGAGCATCCACACCAGCGCGCCACGGGTCGCCGCTGGACCGCGTTGGCTCGACCCTCCTCCGAGCCCGATCCAAAGCTCCTCGCGCCGATCTTGCTCCCCGCTAAACCTCGCCGCATCGAACAGATCGAGCAGGCGATCGAGTCGATACACCCGTGACTGTGCCGGGACGCCGTGGGCCGATCCGAGGGACTTTGCCCCGGCCGTCAGCGGGGCGTCGACCCAGTGCTCGAGGATTTCCGGAGGCGTCGTCTCCGGAGCGAGATTTCGCTGGCAGCCGGTCAGGCCGAGCCAAACGGCGCCGAGGCAAACGAGTTGTAGGGTGCGTTGGAAAGGCACGAGACTCCAGGGATCGCGCGTCGACCTGCGCGTGGGACTACAAAAGGCGGGAAAAGTTCCGTGAACGCATGCACGGTATGCGATCGATTCTCGGTTGCGATCAAAAACGGCTTTGGTTGTCTCACATCGCGTGGAACACCGCGGGAACAGGTGCTACGGCGACCCGACGCCGGGTGATTTGAGTGAATTCAGGTGAAAGTTTGTGGGGTAGCATACAGCCCCGCATGGGTTTTGGCGCACACCCCAAACACCGGCGCAAGTTGCCTGCAGCGCGCACCTGGCTTCGCCACGGGTTGTGTTTGCTGACCGCAGTTGTGTGTTGGCAAATGGACCGGGCCGAGGCCGCCGAAGTGCGCACGGTGACGCGTACCCAGGGCGAGGGGTACATGGTGCGCGTCCCTGGGGGCGACGACGACCAGCTCCTGAGCCGGCGACGGCTTGTGCAATATGTCCAGCTCGGGGTCTACAACCTGTTGCCGCCCACCGTCCCCGGCACCCGGGTCCGCGATCGCGACCGCGACGGTCAGCTACAGCTGGTCACCTCGCTGCGGCTGCGCCACGACTTTGGCACCTACCGCCGGACCGGTTCGGACTTTGCCGCCAACGCGTTGCACACGATCGACGGGCGCCAGATCGACCTCCTGTTCGGCTACCTCGAAGGTCATCGACTCGGTGGTTTTTTCGATCTCCGAGCCGGGCGTCAGTTCGAGATGAGCGGCCTCGACTGGTACGCCTTCGACGGAGTCTGGCTGCGTGCACACACACCGGCCTATTTTGCCCTCGAAGCCTTCACCGGGTTGCAAGTCGACGGTTCCGACGTGTTTGGCTACCCGACTTTCGAACTCGACGGGACCACCAATACACCGGCCGACGCCAGTCGTTCGTGGATGATTGGCACCGCGGTCGCAACCGATGGTCTGCGCCACATCGACGCCCGGATCGCCTGGCGACGCACCATGTCGACCACCCTCCTCAACCCCGACGTCGTCAACGAAGATGGCACGGTTGGGCTCCCCGGAGGAATCGACCAGGATCTCGTCAGCGCCAGCGTGGCCGGGCGTTTCCTCAACAACAAGCTCACCCCCTACGCGGCGATGCGGCTCAACCTCGCCCGCCTCAAGGTCGACGACATCACCGCGGGCATCAACTTTGCATTTACAAGTATCCACAGCATTCGCGCCCTCTACATCCGCACAAGTCCGCTGTTCGACCTCGACTCGGTGTTCAATATCTTCAGTTTTCAGCCGCTTGACGATGTTCGCTTTGTCTACGAAATCCGCCCCGGCAAACGCTGGACACTCGCCGCCCGCGGGCAGATGCGGATGTTTCACAACGAGACCACTGCCCAGGGGACTGAGCCGGAGCGCTCGATCACCCCGGGTTACGGGGGCGGGCTGGCAGCGGCCTTTCGCATTCCGAGGTTTCGCGCCCGCGCCGATGCCTACGGGATCGGTGGGGAAGGGGGATTGCGCGTCGGCGGCAGCCTCGACACCCGAACCATGGTCGCGTGGAATCGGCTCGCCATCGACGCCCGCACCTACGGCCTCTACTACCGCGACCCCGTGGTCCAAGATCGCCAGGGATGGAGTTTTGCCGTCCAGGCAGGTCTCAACGCTCAAATTTGGCGGGGTATCCACATCGGTTTACTGGGCGAAGAAATGATCTCGAGTTTCTACAAAACCGCCTTTCGCATGTTTGGCACCATCAGCTTCGACTGGGGCGTAAGGATGGGGAAATGATGGCTGCATATGCACAAACAACGCGCGGTGTGGCCGGGTTGTGTGCCGCACTCGGGCTCCTCGCCCTCGGAGCCATTTCAGGGATCCTGCAGGCCGCTCCCGATGGGGAGATCCCGGCCACCGCGGCTGTTGTCGGCCCCGGTCAACTCGGCAGTGCAGTGTACCCCAATCAGCACATCCCGCTGCGCTTCGACCACTCGCGGCACCTCGGTCTCGGCATGCAGTGCACCCAGTGCCACACCGATATCCTTGCAAGTACACGGACGACCGACTTTAACTTTCCGACCGGCAAGGCGTGCGACGGCTGTCACGGCGCCCAGCATCCCAAACCGCAGGCAGGGCCCGACAACTGTCAGATCTGCCACACCCAAACCAAGGCCGGTCGCGTCACTGCCGGGCTCCAAGCCAAGGCTCCCAACCTGACGTTTAACCACAAGCTCCACCTCGATCGCGGTGCCGACTGTGCGACCTGCCACGGCGACATGTCCAAGGTTCGGCTGGCGACCACCGACCACTTGCCGCGCGAGCGAACCTGTCTCTCGTGCCATGATGGAAAACAGGCGCGCAACACCTGTGGCACCTGTCACCCGAGTGATACCGCCGGGCGTCTGATCACCCGAGATATTGTCGATCGCACCGTTCCCAAGCTCATTCCTTCGGGCTTGTCTGCGTGGGGTGCCGCCCATGACCTCCATTTTGTCGAGGACCACCGCGGGATCGCCAAGGCCAATCCGAGCCTGTGCAAGTCGTGCCACGACGAGTCGTTTTGTACCGATTGCCACACTGGCACCGTTCGGCCCATGCGCATCCACGCGGGCGATTATTTAACTGCACATGCAATCGATGCAAAGGCTGCGACCCAAGATTGCCAGAGCTGCCACCGGATGCAGAGCGATTGCCTCGCCTGCCACGAACGCCTCGGTTTTGGCTCGGGCCCGGACAAGCGGTTTGGTGTCGGATCGTCGCTGGCATTTCACCCGGATGGTTGGTCTGGACCACCCGGAATGCCCCAGAACCACGCGATGGCTGCTCAGCGCAACATCGGAGCCTGTGCCAGTTGCCACACCGAGGATACGTGTTTGGCCTGTCACGCGACGACTGGGGTTTCGCGCCCTGGTCTCGGTGTCAGCCCCCACGGGCCCGCCTTTGCCGGTTCGCTGCGCTGCCAGACCCTCGCGCTACAAAATCGACGAGTCTGTCTCAAGTGCCATGTCCCCGCCGATCCGCACATCGAGTGCATGTAATTGTCGTTACAGCTGGGTGTAAATCGTCATCAACTCGACGTCGGTGAGGGCGATCAGGCGAAAATCGTGTTCTTCGGTGATCGACATCGGCTCTGCGGGGTTGAGCTCGACCCGGTCGACATTGTCGACGTCGCGCAGCTCCATCACCGCCCGCCCGGCGGTTAACATCACGACCATATCCCGGCGGTTGCGGGTCGACACGATGACATTTTCACCGGGTTGTACATGCAATATCTTCGCCGTGAACCCCGGGGCTTGGGCCCAGCAAAATTCGCCGCCAAAGCTGCGTTTGATAAACGGCGGCCCGTAGTCGTCGAACTCTTCCACAGCCGGTTGTTCAGGCGTCTTCGCTTCGGAGTCTTCCGCTGCCATGGGCTCCACCATAACAGCCTGCGACTTTTTCGCTACGGCGACCTCATGCTCCGAGCCTGCGATTCCGCTGCGCGAGGCACACGAATCAATCGTCGAGCGGATGCGGGAGCAGGCGTCTCGACGTGAGCAGCGTAGATTTTCTCGGCGCGCCGGCCATTTTCACGAGCACGAGGTTGTTGCAAGAGGACGACAACCCTGCGGTATTGCATGCACCTACAAGCGGCTAGCGCGCTACTGGTTTGACGAGGCTCGGCAACGCCCCACTCGATCAACCCGATTCTTTCGGTGTTTGCGGTGTTTGCGGCTTCTTGGGTGTTGTAGCTGCATCTTTTTTGCCCTCGTCCTTGGCCGCTGCCTTCGAGGTATCACCAGCCTTTTTCCCACCGGCCTTGCCCGACTTGCCTTTGTTGTCCTTCTTAGCGTCCTTGTTGCCCTTCGCGCCTTTACCCTTGTCCTGCTTGTCTCCTTGGGGTGTTTTATCTTCACTCGCGGACGTATCGGTATCGGGTTCGGTTGGCGGCTCGGGGCCTGAATTCTCCTCGTCGACATACTCGTCGCCATCTTCGGCGCGCAGCTTTTCGATCTCGCGTTGACGGATCGCGAGTGCTTCCTTGGCTCGATCGGCAACCTCTTGGTCCCAGCGGTCGACTTTGCCATCGCCGTCGATGTCGTACCCGACGCGGTCGATCTGCCCGGCAGCAAAAAACGTGAACATGTCGGGTCGGCCGTCGTGATCGCGGTCGTCATCGATGCGGACCAGGCGACCTTTGTCGTACCGACGCCAGGCATCGACATAGCCATCGTGATCGAGGTCCTGCTCGTCGAGGAACAACAGGCCCTCTTTGTAGTAGCGGCCGAGGTCGATCTTGCCGTCGAAATCGAGGTCGAATTGTTCGCGGTCGAGGCCCTCCTGATCGTCGTAGTGGAGGAAGGCATCGAGGCGTCCATCGAAGTTGAGGTCGGCCTGTTTGCAGACCAATTTCTCACCCAACTTCCCACGCGCTGTCAGGGTGATCAGGTCGGCTCGACCATCGGAGTTGACATCGACCTGATGGACCTTTTTGCCGGCCTTGTTGCAGCGGGCATCGTCGACCAGCATCGGTTTCATCGACGGATTGCGGGCGACCTGTGCCAGCAGTGCATCCTCTTCGGCCTTGGCTCGCGCCTTGGCTTCTTCGTCGGCTTGCTGCGACGCTTTATCAGGCTTGTTGGTCGCCTTCTTACCCTTGCATCCCGCGGGATTTGTCAGCAACAACGCGAGCGCGACACCGCCCAGTACCTGGCGAGGGGAGGGGAGCAGGGGAGTCGACACGCCCCAATGTACCAGGATGTGCCGGGTCGGAGAAAATCCAGCTGCGAAGCCGGTCGCACGAGGTTGGCGGCGACGCGAACGAGCCGCGAGAAACACCACAAGTCGCTGGTGCCAGCGGGCCTGCGTCCGGTCGTCAATGAAATTCGAATTTTGCTAGTAATCGGGGTCGAGGGGAGTCGAGGGGGGTAGATAGAGATCCAACTAAAGCCGGGTAGGGGAGTCGCAACACCCGCACCAGTGACGTTCCTCGTAGAGCATCCTCGCAACCCTTGCCATGTTCACGCGTGTCTGTGGTAGGTCTCGCGCCTGAAAAGGCCGGGCGCATCTACTGCTGCTGCCCAAGCCCCCCACCGACATGAACAAGCCGTCGAAAGCACCCGTGCGCACGCCCCAGCAGAACATCCGCAGCTTCTGCATCATCGCCCATATCGATCATGGCAAGAGCACCCTCGCCGATCGCCTGATGGAAGCCACCGGGTTGCTCGGCGAACGCGACAAGACAGCCCAGTACCTCGACCGGATGGACATCGAGCGCGAGCGCGGGATCACCATCAAGGCCCAGGCCGTCCGCATGCGCTACGACTACGACGGCGAGACCTTCGAGCTCAACCTCATCGACACCCCGGGACACGTCGACTTTGGCTACGAAGTTTCCCGCAGCCTGTCCGCCTGTGAAGGCGCCCTGCTGGTGGTCGACGCCGCCCAAGGGGTCGAGGCCCAGACGCTCGCCAACGTCTATATGGCCCTCGACGCCGACCTCGAGATCATCCCGGTGATCAACAAGATCGACTTACCGGGCGCCGAGATCGATCGCGTGCGCGACGAAATCGAAGAGATGATCGGCCTCGACGGAAGCCAAGCCGTGTTGTGCTCGGCCAAGACCGGCGTCGGGATCCCAGAGGTTTTAGAGGCTATCGTCACCCTCATTCCCCCGCCCAAGGGCGACGTACAAGCTCCGCTCAAAGCCCTCATCACCGACAGTTGGTGGGACGCGTACAAGGGCGTCATCTCGATCATCCGCGTGTTCGAGGGCAGCATTCGCGCCCGCGAGAAGGTCCGGTTTTTGGCGACCGACAAGACCTACGAGGTGCTCGATGTCGGTGCATATGCACCTGAATCGACCTCCCTGCCCGAAATCGCCGCGGGCCACGTCGGCTACCTGATTTGCAACGTCAAAGAAGTCGGCGACTCCAAGGTCGGCGACACCATCGCTCTCGCTTCCGACACCGACGTCGAACCTCTGCCGGGCTTCCAAGAGGTCCAGCCCATGGTGTTCGCCGGCGTGTTCACCAGCGACAACGGCGACTATCCGGTCCTGCGCGACGCCCTCACCAAACTCAGCCTCAACGACGCCAGCCTCACCTGGGAGCCCGAATCGTCGACCGCGCTCGGGTTTGGTTTCCGCCTCGGATTTTTAGGTCTCCTGCACATGGAGATCATCCAGGAACGGTTAGAGCGCGAGTACAACCTCGACATCATCACCACCGCGCCGTCGGTGAAGTACCGCGTGTTTTTCAAGGACGGCACCCACGAGATCATCGACAATCCGGCCAACATGCCCGATCCGGGAGGGTTTGACTACATCGAAGAGCCGATGATTTTGTCGCGGATCCAAGTGCCCGAAGAGTTCCTCGGCGCGATCATGAAGCTGTGTCAGGAGCGGCGCGGGATCCAAACTGACCTCAAGTACATGACCTCGTCACGCACCCAGGTCACCTACGAGCTGCCGCTGGCCGAAGTTGTGTTTGGGTTTTACGACCAGCTCAAAAGCATCAGTCGCGGATACGCCAGCCTCGACTACGATGTCGCCGAGTACCGCCGGGCCGACCTGGT
This sequence comes from uncultured Nannocystaceae bacterium, assembly GCA_964621785.1. Taxonomy (GTDB): domain Bacteria; phylum Myxococcota_A; class Polyangia; order Nannocystales; family Nannocystaceae; genus JACKDW01. The sequence continues at coordinate 35,426 of CAZUPD010000040.1, read as the reverse complement.
CCGCCTCGATCTCCTGGTCAATGGCGAACGCGTCGACGCGCTGTCGCTGATCACCCACCGGCTAAACTCGTTCAACCGCGGGCGCGACCTGTGTGTGAAGATGAAAGAGGAAATCCCCCAACAACAGTTCGAGGTCGCCATCCAGGCAGCGATCGGCAGCAAAATCATCGCCCGCACCAACGTCAAAGCACTGCGCAAGAACGTGCTCGCCAAGTGCTACGGCGGTGATATCTCGCGCAAGCGCAAACTGATCGAGAAACAAAAACGCGGTAAACGACGTCTCAAAGCTGTCGGCAACGTCGAAATCCCCCAGGGGGCGTTCCACGCCATTTTGAAGATAGACTGATTTGGTGCCTTGTAGAGGACTAGCGTGAGCGAGCAAACATCAAACGCAAGCAACCAGCCAGGCTCCCACAGGCCACAGCAACCGCCCAAACCGCTGACCGATCGCCAAGTCAAAGCCGGTGCAGCCGAACTCGTGCGTGAGGCCAAGCGGATCCTTCGCAAATATCGCCAGAAAATCGCTCCCGAGCCGGTTGCGGCGATCGAACAATCGACCGAGCTGCTCTCGACCTACCGTGCCGATCGCAATTGGGCAGCCGCCCGTGGCGAGCTCGAGCACCTCGACGAATTGTTGCATCAGCATGCAGCGTTCGCCCGCAAGGGGCTCCTGCGTGAGCTCACCGAAAACGTATCCCTCGCCATCCTGTTCGCCCTCGGCCTGCGATCGTGTTTCTACGAACCGTTCAAGATCCCGAGTGGATCGATGATGCCGACCCTGCGTTCAGGCGACCACATTTTCGTCAACAAGTTCACCTACGGGATCCAGATTCCGTTCACCACCACCGTTGTCGGTCAGTGGGTCGGTGACATTGGCCGCGGCGATGTGGTGGTCTTCCGTTACCCGATCAACGAAGAAGAAGACTTCATCAAGCGCGTCATCGGGACTCCCGGGGATACCGTGCGGGTGGACGGTGAAGAGGTCTCGATCCGACGGGCAGGGCAGGAAGACTTTGAGGTCGTACAACGGACCCGGATCGACGAACCGTGTCGCGACGAAACCGGCACCCAAGTGATCGGCCGCTGTGCCCTGTTCGAAGAGACACTCGACGGCAAAACCTATGTCGTCCGCTACACCACGCCGGTCGACCCGCGCACCGGTGTGTTGACGCGAAGGGCAGGGGAGTGGACCGTTCCCGAGGGCCATTTTTTGGTCATGGGTGACAACCGCAACCAAAGCCACGACAGTCTCGCGTGGACAAAAACGGTCGAAGCGGTTGCCGCAGAAGGTGTACTTGCACCAAAAGACATGCGCGACCTGACGCCGGAAAAGATGTTTCGCCTGAACCATCCCGACGACCGTGCGCTGCGCGAGGTCGCCAACTACGATCACCTGCGGTACACGGCCGAGCACCGGTCGACCCAACTCGCGCAGGAACTCGAGGTGTGGCGAAGCCCAACACTCGGGCGCGGGCTCGTGTTTGAAACCGCCGCCAGCGAAATTGCATCTGCAAGTGAACTGACGTTTGAACAATTGGTCGAGGGGGATGCATTTTTAGCGACCCACGAGGCCGAGCGAACCGCAATCCTCGATGCCGCCGGCCAGGTCGAAGCCATGGTTGGTCACATCGACCGTCAAGGCGGGTACCACGTCGCGCTGAACCTCGGTCCAGCCGATGCCGTCGTGACCCTCAAGTGCGGGCGAGCAGCCTGCCAGACCGACGGAGAGTTTGCGCAAAAGCTAGCCAAGACCATCACCGAAATTTCTGAAAACCCACAGGAGGACGCCCGAAACCTACTCACGGGTAATCCTTCACGCTACCAGCCCAACTGGACCAGCCGCGGCCTCGAACGCGACAAGTTCCTCGACCGTACGTTCACAGCCAAGGGCGAGCCCGCGGACGATCCAAGAAATCGAGTCCGGATCCGGGCGTTTCGCGACAGCCAGGAGCACGAAGGCTTCGTCTACGACACGGCATTGTTGTATGCACAACAACAGCTTGTACCTGATGGCGCTGGCGAAGGGGAAACAACCGGGGGTGGTGCCGACAACGAAGCGCTGCCCGAGCTCGCGGGAGCAGACAGCCTCGGAGACGAAGCCAAACTCGCCGAGCATCCCCACGGCATCACAATCGTCAACCGGCTCCCCAACGACGGCATCATTTACGTACTCGAATGCGGAGCCGCCCGCTGTGAATCGAGCGAACAGGCGGTCGAATTGGCCGCGACGATCGACCAAAAAGCACCAGCTGCAGCCCGAGATGCTCGCAGGCTCGCCGAGCTACTAGTCGCCGCCGACATCGGGTGGAAAGAAGTAGCGAACACACCGGTCCCGAAACCAGGACGCTACGAGTACGACCGCATGCGCCTCGAAGGAGTCGTCCAGGCCGGCGAGTACAGCCTCGATTTGTTCGTCTGGCGACAACCGCCGGAGGGCCTCGAAGCCAAACTCAAACAGCTCGCCGAGGATGTGTCCGCCCAGCCCGACGGTTCGGTGGCCGAGGGGGGCTACAGCGTAACGACCGACCGCGAGTACATCGATGTATTTGCAATCCCCACCGCAGAGCTCGTCATCCAGGTCAACTGCCGCTTCGGCCTATGCCCACAACGCGACAACGCCATCGAGTTAGCCAGGCGAGCCCTCGAAAAAGGCCGAGATACAACCAACTACATCGATGTCAACGCCGAGCGCCCGTATCCGTTTGTGCCGCGGGGGAACATCAAGGGCCGCGCAGATCGAATCTGGCTGCCGACGTCGAGGTTTTGGCTTCCGATTCGTTAGCGCGAGTCTACTGCGTACAACCAGCGAAGGCTCCCGTCGGATTCCGTAATCGGCTCGACGGGGCACACATTGTATGCGCATATTTCATCCGAATCGGGTGTCTGCCACAGGTCACTGGCATACTCGAAAATGTCTGATGGAACATGCATCGCGAAGGTTTCGCCCATCTCGAGATTGCGTCGGTTCACGCGGACACGTCGCTCGTCACGAGGGGCTTCGAGCAAATAGACAGACATTGGTATCCCGGCGACGTTTTCATAGAAAGCGAGTCGTTCGTCCCGCCGCACAAGGCCGAGTTCGAGCACGACTTCAGTATCGGCAGCGACGACAGCCTGTGCGAGCAGCCAGATTTGCTCGTGGCAGCGTTTGCGACGTTCGAGGTACCAGGCGACGCGTCCTTGGGCTGGGCGTTCATCAGCTCCGTAGAGTTTCGCCATCCAAACGTCTTAACTTTACATAATATACGTTATCGGAAATTTATCTCGGACAGAAAACCGCAGATTTTGGTATTCCGAGGCCATGGCGAAGAAGTTACGACTTCTTGCGATCGTACTCGTGGCTGTTGTCGTCGCCTGTATCATCGCCATCTTCACGCTCGACCGTTGGATGTTCATCGTCCTTGACCCGGGCCCGTTTGATCTCGAGCGGACTCCCCCCGCGCCCAACTATTCGGAGCAACGTGCCTGGGCGGCGCTTCCTGAACTCGAAGATGGAGCCGACGCAGCGCTCCCGGAGCTCCCAGCTGGTGACCAACAACAAGCTCCAGCCGCCGTGTTTTTTGTGCACCCGACGACCTGGCTCGGCAGCGAATGGAATGGCCCGGTTGACGATCCTGCGGTCGTTGAAGCCACACATCGCGGCGCCACATTGATCCAAGCCAGTGCCTTTAACGCGTGTTGTGCCGTCTATGCTCCGCGCTACCGTCAAGCCAATGGCAATGCCTTTACCAGGCCGAATGAGCATAGTGCCCGCGCGATCGATATCGCTTTCAAAGATGTAGATACAGCATTTTCTCAGTTCCTCGAGTGGAATGGCGACCGGCCGTTCATCCTTGCGTCGCACAGCCAAGGAACCGTCCTCGGAGCCAGATTACTGCGCGAGCGCATCGCCGGCTCGCCTGTGCAACAACAACTAATCGCGGCCTATCTCATCGGAGGACCGTTGTGGCCTGACGATATCGGCGACGTTCCGGTGTGCACAGCGGCCGAGCAAACCGGGTGTGTGGTTGCCTACAATGCGCGAGAGCCGGGCTACATACCCAATAACTTCGAGTTTCGCAGCCCTGGCCATGATGATCCAATGGCGGGTCGGATCTGCGTCAACCCGCTGACGTGGCGCGCCGACGATGCGTCCGCGACCCCCGAAAGTCATCGCGGGGCCGTGTTTTTCGACACCCCACACGAGCCGCGCATACTCCCACAATTTACCGATGCAACCTGTATGCACGGAGCTCTCGTCCTCTCAAGCGTCGGTGAACTCGAACGCGACATGATGAGTTCACTGCTTTTGTGGTTCATGTCCGGGAGCTACCATCCGATCGAATATCAACTGTTCTACGTCAATCTGCGCGAGAATGCAGGTGTGCGGACAAAGGCATTCCTAGCAGCAGACCGTGGTGGTAGGTAGGTCCTAGGGGACCTGAACGCTCACGATCAGCGTTCGTAGTGCGCCTTCACGACAGAACTCGGCTTTCTTGCCCCAACGTACGCAGAGGTGCTCAAAGTCGGCTTGCTGATATCTCTCGAGGAACGAGCTGCGCTTGGCTTTGAGTTGGGCGATCTCCCCTTCCATGGCCGCGAGAAACCACGATGTGTAGTCCTCTAC